>CADCEE010000001.1 GCA_902800355.1 uncultured Erysipelotrichaceae bacterium
TCGTCTCGAGGCATATGTCTCCTTTCATATTAACGCGTTGGTCCGCATTAATATTGTAAGGAGATTTTTCTTTTGGGCAAAACTATAAGTTTTACCTCCACCCCAGACTATCTGGGGGTTTTAACTCGCTCATCGTTCGCACGATGGCTCAGACAAGAAAAAGGCGTTAATTTTAACGCCTTAATCTTCTTTATATTTCTCTGGTTTATATTTCCATAATGGAAGATATTTACTGACATGAGCGAGGTATAACTCATATTCAGGATATTTAGAACTAGATACACCTTCTTGGAAAATAGAACTTCCTAAGAAGAGTAACACCAATACAAAGGAGCCCACCATTGACCAATGGAAAATGCCATAACTAGTTAATCCTGCTCCAATAACAAACAGGAATAAAGATAGCCAAATACCTTGTTCACCTAAATAGTTAGGATGCCTACTTCTAAGCCATAGGCCAGTAGTATTAAATCCTTTATTAAATGGCTCTGGTAATTCTTCTAATGACTTTCCTTCATTTAATAATTTTCTCTTATTAGTGTGGAACGCCATTTGTTGTTCATCAGCAATAGTTTCAATAAATAAGAATACTAAAGCAAAGCTTATAGCAAGATAATCAGCCCAGTTAAGAGCAACCATTCCACTTTCCATAACTGCTAAGGATGGTAAACAAATCGCTAACACTAATGCATTTTGATAAATGGAAATGAAGAATAAATCAAACATCATCCATGCTGGTCTTTTGCCTAAAATCTTCTTTCTTCTTAAAACTTGCCATCTATAATCTTCTTCGCCAGTCCAGAATTTCCAACTATAAGCACCTTTACGGGCAAAGTTATAAGTTAATCTAAGTCCCCATAAGGTAACGATAATAGCAAAGATTGTGGTTCTAGGAGAGAAATCTGCTTTAGTAGCGATTACCCAGGTATATGCAATTGGGAGAATGCTCCATAATTTATCCATTTGAGAATTGTTCATGGTGATTTCACCAACCACAAAGCAATATAGAGCACTGCCACCACAAATAATTCCAAGTATCATTAAAGTGTCTAATTGTAATTGAGTTAAACCAAATTGAGACGCTGGTGGTAAAACAATTGCAAGTACACAAACTGCAATGACCACTAACACTGTTAACACTGTTCCAAAATACTTTTTCATATTTAGACCTCACAAAACACAAAAATCATAACCTATTTATATCTATAAACAAATAGCAAAAAAATATATCAAGATGTAATCAACGTTTTCATGTTGACGCAATATGACATTTTCAGTTTCGTGGTAAGACACATCAAAATATATGTCAGTTTCGTGGAAAACGAAACATTATAGAATGAATTTTGACAAACTCTTTCGATATTTGAGATTAACCTTTTTTAAAAAACAAAAACACTAACAATATTTCACTTATTGATAATAATTATATAGAACATAGAGCAAAAGATAGATCCACACATGATACTATTTATGTTTATAATTTGTAGCATAAACATCACACCATAAATCACTGATCATATTGCGATGTAACACGAACAAAAAAACTGGAATTTTGACTACTTTTACACACAAATTCCAGTTATTTTTCTAATATCTCTTTGTAAATTTATTAATATCTTTGTATACGTTTTTAAGCTTTGGGAAGATTTTTAAATAGACCTTTTTATACAACTCTTTATATTGTTCAGCAGCGTTAGGATTTGGGTAGAAAGTTACGGTTTTGTGCGACATATTATCCATTGCCTCTTTTACACTACTAAATTCTTTAAGAGCGACAAACGTTGATATTGCTGCGCCTAAGGAAGTTGTCTCAAATGTCTGAACTCTAGATACAGGTAAATTAAAGATGTCCGCAGTGATTTGACAAATCGCGTCACTTTGAGATCCACCACCGGAAATTCTGATTTCTTTGACCTTGTGTCTTTGACTTTTTTCTATTCCGTCTAGTCCTTCTTTTAAGGCATAAGCTATACCTTCAATGATCGCTCGATATAAATGTTCTCTAGTGTGAACATCACTAAATCCAATAATGCCACCTTTGGCTAGTGGTCTTCTTAAGCCTGGTCCCCAATATGGTTGAAGGACTAAGCCATCGCTTCCTGGAGGAATTTTAGATAAGTCTTTATTTAATATTTCCTCAACCGCCATATTTTGAATTTTAGATTCATCAATTAATTCACTAGCAAAGTTTTTAGTAAACCAAGAAAGCATCCAATATCCTCTATAAACTTGAACTTCCATGTTATACCAATTAGGTACCGCAGCAGGATAAGCTGGTAAAAATGGCTCTGGTTCATGATATTTTTGATTACTAACTTCTATAGAAGAAGCTGTTCCATATGATACAGCAGCGATATTTTTACTTAATGCTCCTAGTCCAATAGTCTCGCAAGCCTTATCGCTACCTGAAGCATAAAGTTTAATACCAGTTGGTAATCCGGTAGCCTTACAAATCTCTTCTGAAATTTCTCCAATAACTTCACCAGGTTGCTTTAGTGGAAATAACATTCTGCTTGGAATACCAAAGATAACTCCTTTTAATGCTTTTTCTGACCACCACTTTCTCTTTTTGAAGTTGATTGGATAGTGGCCAGTTAAGTTTGCGCAGCTATCAGTCAATTCTCCAGTTAACTTATAAGTTAGATAAGTGGAGATGTTCACGTATTTGACTGTTTTAGACCAAACATCTGGTTCATTTTCTTTAATCCAGTGCGCCATTGTGCGACTTCTATTTAACTTAATAGTATCTTGCATACCCACCAAAGAGAAAAGAGTGCTATACCCAAATGGTAATTTTTCTTTTGCCTTAGCAAGTCTTTGATCTAACCAAAGAATAGATTTTCTTACTGGCTTATTATCTATATCTAACTGCACTGAAGAATCTCTAAAGGTCGCAATTGTGCTTCCTTTAATTCTTTCTAATTTATCTTTAGAAGTTTTAGCGAGTTCTTTTAAGCATTCTATAAGAATGTTGTAATAATAATCAGGGTCTTGTTCTGCATATCCTTTTTCAATAGAAACATAAGCAGGAGAATATTTTCTTTTAACTATTGATTCAATTTCTCCAGACTTATTAATAAGAGCCACTCTTACAGATTGAGTGCCAAAATCCATTGTTAATACTAAAGGTGATTTATTTTCCATAGTTCTATCATCCATTCAATTACATATTTTATATCTAAATTATTTATTTATAAATATCTATTGATTAAGAAAAAATAATAACTATAATAGGAATAAAGAATATACCGAAAGGAAAATAAAGGTATGAAGTATTTATCCGTAAGTGAAGTAGCAAAGAAATGGAATCTTAACGAAAGAAGAGTCCGTGTTTTAATTCAAGAAAAACGTATTGAAGGAGTAAAATTAGAGGGTCATAAATATCTAATTCCTGAATCCGCGAATAAACCTTTAGATAGAAGATATAAAGGACAAAGATGTTTTGAAGATTCTCCTTTAGACAAAATAAATTTTGATTTTAAGAATTATCGTAAATTATTTCCAAATTCAGAAGGTTATTTTGGTCGCTTTGGAGGAAGATTTTTATCCCCAACTTTATCTAAAGCAATGGAAGAAGTTTATAACGGTTATTTAACAATCGCTAAATCCGCGAAATTCATCGCTGAACTTAGAGAAATTAGAAAGAACTATCAGGGTAGACCTACTCCGGTATATCACTGCCAGAATTTAAGTAATTATTTTGGTAAAGTCCAAATCTATTTAAAAAGAGAAGACCTTAACCACGGTGGCGCTCATAAATTAAATAATGCAATGGGGCAAGCATTGCTTGCTAAATATTTAGGTAAGAAAAAACTAATCGCTGAAACAGGGGCAGGAAGTCACGGCTCTGCGGTAGCTATGGCGGCAGCCTATTTCGGGCTTAAGTGTGATATCTATATGGGCGAAGTTGATATGGAAAAGCAAGCCCCTAATGTGAATAGAATTAAAGTATTAGGCGCTAATGTTATTCCAGTAAAAGAAGGAACTAAAACCTTAAAAGAAGCAGTAGATGCAGCTTTTGCAGCGTACGCCAAAGAATATAAAGATGCATTTTACTGTTTAGGTAGTGCAGTTGGACCTCATCCATATCCTTTAATTGTTAGAGACTTCCAAGAAATTATTGGTCGCGAAGCCAAACAACAATTTATAGATATGACTGGAGAACTTCCAGATATTGTCTGTGCTTGTGTTGGTGGAGGAAGTAACGCCATTGGAATGTTTGAATCATTTTTAGAAGAGCCAGTCCATATTGTGGGTGTTGAGCCAATGGGACAAGGAGTTGAAATTGGAAAAAACGCTGCAACGATTACTCTTGGAAAAGAAAAAGTTCTCCACGGATTTAATTCTTTAGTATTAACTAAAGAAAACGGAGAACCTGCTGATGCTTATTCTATCGCTAGTGGGCTAGATTATCCTGGTGTTGGTCCTGAACATGCTTTCTTACATGAAATCGGTAGAGTGAAATATGAATCAGTCACTGATGATGAAGCTGCAGAAGCTTTCTTCTTACTCTCTAGATTAGAGGGTATTATTCCCGCAATTGAATCCGCACACGCTTTAGCGTACGCTATCAAATGTGCTCGCACTATGCAAAGCGGATCAATCTTAGTTTGTTTAAGTGGACGTGGAGATAAAGACATGGAATTCATGTGTAAAAAGTATCCACACATGTTCCGCTAATTACATTACTAAAGGCTTGATGTTTAGAATACTATCACTATATGTACTCTGAGCTTCTCTAATATCTATATCGATTTGAAGATTTAAAAAATATTTATCACTTAATCCAAAATATCTACCAAGTTTAATTGATGTCTCGGCAGTAATTTTTCTTCTATCATGAAGAATATCTTGTATGCGAGAAACAGGAACATCAATATCTTTAGCTAAACGATATGCTGAAATATGAAGAGGTATCATAAACTCTTCTTTTAAAATTTCGCTAATTTTTGGTGTAGGAATACGTTTCATCTCTTTCTCCTTAGTGATAGTCAACTATCTCAACATTGTCATATATTCTTCCGTCATCGGATGGTACAAAAACAATTCTATATTGATCATTAATTCTAATACTCCATTGACCTATTCTATTACCAGAGAGAGGTTCTAGATGATTTGCTGGAGGAACTTTTAGATCAGATAAGCTTTCAGCAACATCAATCATTATTAATTTTCTTAACGCTATTTTCTGAATGTTCGAAGGTAGTTTTTTCGAAAATTGCTGATTGAATACTTTTTCTGTTTCTTTATCTTTAAAACTTCTGATCATACTATTATTATACACGCTTTTCGTGTACACGCAACAAATATATAAAAATTGTTTTTCACGTGCCTAGAATGTCCACAAATAAAATTTTTGTGGAAATTCTTTCCTATACGGGCACATATGTAATAGAATATTAGCGCTGGTGAGCGAATACATATACGCTCTCTACGTGCCTTATAGGAGGAAAAATATGGCTGAAAAGAAATATGTTTACCCCTTTGATGAAGCCTATGGATTAGGTAAAGAACTCTTAGGTGGTAAAGGTGCTGGTTTAGCAGAAATGACCCATATCGGCGTTCCTGTTCCAGAAGGATTTACAATCACAACTGAAGCTTGCACCCTTTATTATGACAGTGGAAAGAAAATCCCAGAATTTGTTAAAGAACAAATCTTCGCGGCAATTAAAGAAGTCGAAAAGAAAACCGGAAAAACATTCGGTGGGGAACATAATCCACTATTAGTTTCTGTTAGATCTGGTGCTCGTGTCAGTATGCCAGGTATGATGGATACCATCTTAAACTTAGGTTTAAATGATGTTACTGCTGCTGCTCTTGCAAGAGAAACAGGCAACGAAAGATTTGCATTAGACAGCTTCAGAAGATTCATCCTCATGTTCACAAACATTGCTAAAGGACATCCAAGAACTGAAATGGATAAGATGCTTGATGAATTAAAAGAATCAAGAGGATACAAATTAGACACAGAAGTCACTACAGAAGAATTAAAAGTCTTAGTGGCTAAATACAAGGAATACTACAAGAAAACATTCGGTGAAGAATTCCCAACTGATCCAAAAGATCAATTAATGGAAGCTGTCGCAGCCGTCTTTAGAAGCTGGGATAACCCAAGAGCGAATATTTACCGTATGCAATATTCTATTCCATATTCATGGGGAACCGCCGTTAACGTGCAATCCATGGCATTTGGTAACAAAGGTGAAACCTCTGGTACTGGTGTTGCTTTCTCTAGAAACGCTGCAACTGGAGAAAAAGAAATCTCTGCTGAATATTTACCAAACGCTCAAGGTGAAGACGTTGTTGCTGGTATCCGTACCCCACTTCACATTGATGAATTAAAAAGAAGAATGCCTGAAGTCTACGAACAATTCGTTAAGACTATTAAAAACATGGAACTCCACTATCGCGATATGCAAGATATGGAATTCACTGTTGAAGAAGGCAAATTATACTTCTTACAAACCCGTTCAGGTAAAAGAACCCCTGCTGCAGCCTTAAAGATGGCGTGTGACATGGTCGATGAAGGCTTAATTTCTAAAGAAGAAGCTGTCTTAAGAATTGATCCAGTTTCATTCGATAAGTTATTATTACCTAACTTCGATAAAGATGATTTAGCTAAAGCTAAAGAAAGATTAATCGCTAAAGGAAACCCAGCAGGCCCAGGAGCAGGAACCGGTGCTATCGCCTTTACAGCTGAGGAAGCTGAAAGAAGACACTCTGCTGGAGAAAAGGTAGTTCTAGTTAGAGCAGAAACCTCTCCAGAAGACTTAGCTGGTATGATTGCTTGCCAAGGTATTCTCACTATGAGAGGTGGTATGACTTCTCACGCTGCTGTCGTTGCTCGTGGTATGGGTAAATGCTGTATCACTGGTTGCGCTGCTGCCATCATTGATGAAGAAGCTAGAACCTTAAAGATTGGTGATAAAGTTTATACCGATAAAGACGTCTTATCATTAGACGGCTCCACAGGTTGCGTCTATGAAGGTGACATTAAGAAAGTTGCACCAGATCTATCCTCAGGTAACTTTGGTAGATTAATGGGTTGGGTTGATGAAGCCCGTGACTTAAAAGTCAGAGCCAACGCTGATACTCCTAGAGATGCACACCAAGCAAAAGTCTTTGGTGCTCAAGGTATCGGATTATGTAGAACAGAACATATGTTCTTCGATAAAGACAAGATCTTCTCCTTCAGAAAGATGATTCTTGCTGAATCTAAAGAAGAAAGAGTCGCTGCTTTAGCGGAAATCGAACCATTACAACAAAAAGACTTCGAAGGTTTATTTGAAGAAATGGGCGAACTCAATGTTAACGTTCGTTTACTCGATCCACCTCTACACGAATTCTTACCACAAGAAGAAGACAAGATTGCCGAACTTGCTAAAGCAACCGGACACTCTGTCGAATTCATCCACAAGAGAATTGATGAATTACACGAATTCAACCCAATGATGGGTCACAGAGGCTGCCGTTTAGACGTCTCCTATCCAGAAATTGGTGAAATGCAAACCCGCGCGATTATTAAAGCTGCTATCGCTGTTAATAAGAGAATGGGCTTACATATCGAACCAGAAATCATGGTTCCACTTACCTTAGATATTAGAGAAATGAAATTCGTTAAAGCCATCGTCGTTAAGACCGCTGACGAAGTCATTAAAGCTGCTGGAGTTAACATGAAATACCACGTTGGTACCATGATTGAAATTCCAAGAGCAGCATTACTCTCTGATGAAATCGCTGAAGAAGCAGAATTCTTCTCATTTGGCACAAATGACTTAACCCAAATGACATTTGGTTTCTCTAGAGACGATGCTTCTAAATTCTTACCAGATTACTACAGCAATAAGATCTTAGAAGAAGATCCATTCAAGACCTTAGATCAAAAAGGTGTTGGCAAGTTAGTCAAGATGGCTGTCGAACAAGGCAGAGCTACTAGACCAGACTTACACATCGGTGTCTGTGGTGAAACTGGTGGTGAAGCGAACTCCATTGAGTTCTATCACAAAGTCGGATTAGATTACGTTTCTTGTTCTCCATTCAGAGTCCCAGTTGCTAGACTCGCTGCTGCACAAGCCGCAATCAAATTCCCAAGAAAGAAATAGTTCTTTCTCAGCCAATTAAATAAATAAGGCGTCCATTAACTTGGGCGCCTTTACTTTTGCAATAAAAAAGAGCTCCCCTACAATAACCATATATGTGTCGGTGAGGCTCTATTTAGATTATACAAAGTCTATTTATTAAACGCTAATGATTTATAGAACACGAAGTTGTTGTCTCCATCTATATAGCCAACTTCTTTGTCGTTCACTATGATGGAGCCATCATCATCAACATAACCAATTTTCTTAGGAGGGAAATATATTTCTCCTTCGTCGGTGATCTCTGCAAATTTATGTCCATTGATATATAAAACATTCTCACCAATGTAGCCCACCAATTGGTCATCGATATAGATGTTTCTACCAAAGGAATCGATAATTAACACGCAGGATCCCGCCTATTTTCTATTTGTGTAGTATGGTCCGATGTGTTCTCCGTCTTTAACTGTCATCTTCTCGAGATAACATAATTTGACGTGAGCGTCGTTGCCAACTTTAACATCAATTAATGTGGTGTTAGGACCGATATAGCATCCTTCTCCAACCTTACATTTTCCTAACATTGTAGTGTTAGGCATAATGACTGTATCTCTACCCACTTCTGATTCTGGGGAGATATATGTGGTATCAGGATCTTCAATTGAAACACCAGATAACATTAATTGTTTATTCACTCTCTTTTTGATGATCTTAGCAGCGTAAGCAAGTTGGGTTCTATCAGAGACACAAAAGATATCTTGAGCATCTTCTAAAACATACGCTTCAACCGGTAAATTCTTTTCTCTAAAGAGTTTAACGAGTTCAGATAAATAATATTCATGCTTAGCGTTATTAGTGCTTAATTTAGGAAGATATTCTTGGAGCAATTTGTTATTGATAATATAAATACCCGCGTTAACTTCGTTAATCTCCGCTTCTTCTTCGTTACAGTCTTTATCTTCTCTAATTTCCAGTAAGCGATATGAGCCTCTTTCTCTTAAGATACGACCATATCCAGTAGGATTTTCAAGTACTGAAGTACAAATGGTTAAGACATTACCGTTTTTATGATGTTTATGGTAGACCTTATTTAATGTTGCAGAAGTAAGTAAAGGAGTATCTCCTCCTACCACAATAACATCACCTTCCTTGTTAGCGAGTTCTTTCACTTGCATTAAGGCGTGTCCAGTACCTAGGATTTCTTTTTGCCACACCACTTTAGAGTAGTCTTTAACACATTCTTCAGTGTGTTTTCCTCCATAGCCCACGACAGTATATATTTCTTTTGGTTTAATGGCTTTACAAGCATCAATCACATAATTAATTAATGGCTTACCTAAAATTGGATAAGCAACCTTAGAATGGTTAGGATCCCTACTTTCCATACGAGAGCCTCTACCTGCTCCTAAAATGACGACATACTTTTCAATCATAAATATTCTCCTTATTTCTTTATCACTTTTGTGACTTCCACAAAATATTTATCTTCTAATGATTTTGCAACTTTCTTCACAAGTGAAGAATCAGTTGATAACGCAAACACAGTTGAGCCACTTCCAGACATTAACACAATCTTAAATCCAGCAGCTTTAAGTGTATCTTTAATTTGTTTAATTTCAGGCACTAATGAACATGCTGCTTCTTCTAAAGAATTACCAATAGATTCCGCTAATAAATCATCGTCTCCTTCTTTTAAAGCTTTAACAACTGCATCAACATCAACGTATTTATATTCTTTCTTATCAGCGATAGCGAATACTTCTTTAGTAGAACAACCATTACGTGGTTTGACTATTAAGACTGAGTAATTATTCTTAATTTCAATTGGTTCCATAATATCACCAATACCATGACATCTAGCAGGAGTGCATTTCACAAAGAATGGGATATCCGCTCCAAAAGTTTTAGCCATATCAATTAATTCTTCATCAGTGGCGTTAAGTTTTAACATTTGGTTAACTGCTTTCATGGTAAAGGCAGCGTTACTACTTCCTCCACCTAATCCAGCTTGCATTGGAATAACTTTATGTATATAAACTCTAAATTTAGTGGAGAAGCCATATCTATTAGCTAAAGCATTAATTCCTTCGGTAGCGAGATTATAATGAACAAGTCCATTAGAGAAATCATCGACAGTGACGAAATTATCTCCACTATTCTTTAAAGTAGAAATAATGATGGAGTCATGTAATTCAATAGGAACCATCACCGAATCTAATTCGTGATAGCCATCTTCTCTTTTGTTAACAATGCGTAACGAAATATTGATTTTCGCGTAGCTCTTAATACTTTTAGTACTCATATTAGTTCACCTATATTATATCTATTTTTGTATCAGTTGATACATTTGAAAATATATTTCTGGTTTTATATTTTCTGGCCTAAGATTAGGATCTAAATTTAATTTAGATAATAACTCAGTTGCCTTATCTCCACTACTTAGGTAATTCTTTAAATTGTTATAAATGGTCTTTCTTCTGTTCAAGAATAACGCTTTAGCGAGTTTATAAGTTCCAATAACTAAATCATAATCAACATCATCTTTGCGAGTTAATGTAAAGACTACTGATTTACATTTAGGAACTGGATGGAAGCTACCTGGTTTAACCACAAAGTGTTTTTCAACATTGCACATTAATCTAGTTAAAATAGAAATCGCCCCATAATCTTCTCCGCTTAATTCATAGAAACGATTAAAAGCCTCTAATTGAATCATTAAAACCATTTTTTTAGCTTGCTTAGCGTTAATTAATAAGAACTCCACTAATTCGGTTGTGATGTTATATGGAAGATTACCAATTATTTTGTCATAGTTAGAAACATCAATTTTTCTTATATCGTCGTTAAGATAAATAATTTTGTCTATATAAAAAATCTTTAGGAAATCAATCATTCGATAATCAATATCACAAACGGTGAAATTAGAGTCTTTTAAATCAATAAAATGAGTGAGGCTACCTAATCCAGGTCCGATTTCTAACACTTTTTCCTCTTTTTTAATATCCGCAAGTTCCACGATTGATTTTGCAATCTCAGGTTCAAGCAAAAAGTTCTGCCCATAATCCTTATCTGGGCGGATATCAGTATTCTTTAATATTTCAAAAATGTTTGATCTATTTATTTCCATATTTTTTGATAATTTCTTCTGGTTTAACACCTAGCATTTGTAATTGATTTTCCAAAAATTTATTCGTCCCATATATTAACCTATAGTCATTAATGATTATATTTTTTGTTGTTTCTGGATTATCACTTAGTGAAATGATGTAATTAAGTTCATAATCAACTTTAACATCTAGCTCTTTTTTATATGGACTTAAGTGATCTTTTAAAGCATCCACAATTGCTTCATATTCAGTTTCTGCAACACCACACTTTTTGTAAGTTTTTCTGGTAATTTTTGCGCTTTTTACGACAAATACCTCACTAATTTTTGTTTTAATCTTGTTGGCGATGTCTTCTCCAGCTTTATCATTATCAGTCATAATAATCAATTTTCGTTTCTCAGATACTCGACTTAGAAACTCGAGTTTTTCTTCTGAAATTTCATAACCATTAGTAATGAAATAATGAGTTTTTATAAATGAAGATAAATAACTTACATCGCTTTTACCTTCAACCACTAAAACACCATCTAAATAATACTTATTCATGAATATTAAATAATCTACATGCGTTCTGGTAAGTTACTTGATCAACATGCATCTTAGAGATGTCTTTTAAACGTGCAATTTCTTCACTTACTAGACAAATATATTTAGGTTCGTTTTTCTCACCTCTATGTGGGTGAGGAGTTAAGTAAGGACAGTCAGTTTCAATTAATAATTTTTCTAGTGGGACAGCTTCTGCCACTTCTTTTGGGGTTTTAGCATTAGTGAATGTTACCGGTCCACCTAGTGAAATCAATAAACCTAATCCTAAAACATCATTAAGCATCTCAACACTTCCAGAATAACAGTGCATTACACCTCCAAATAGAGGCTTATGTTCTTTTAATATCCTTAAACAGTCTTCATTTGACTCTCTATTATGAATGGAGATTGGTAAATGATGTTCATTAGCGAACTCAATTTGTCTAATGAAATATTCCTTTTGTAAATCTCTTCTAGATTGCTCTTTTTCCCAGTGGTAATCGAGACCTATTTCTCCAATTGCCACTACTTTTTTATGAGATACTAGTTTTAATGTATTCTGAAATTCTTCTTCAGTGATATCAAAGATATCACAAGGATGAAATCCAATTGCAGCGTAACATTCTTCATATTTCTCTGCGATTTTTACTGCTAGTTCACTTGATGCTTTGTTATATCCCACAACCAAAAATTTACTGACGCCAGTTTTTTTAGCGTCACTAATCACTTCATCTATTCTTGGATAAATGGCATCATCATTTAAATGACAATGGGAATCAAACATCATATTTATTTACCAACGCAGAATCTTGAGAATATTTCTTTTGAAATATCTGTTTGTTTATATTCTCCTAAGATTTCTAATATCGCATTATAAGCATTCATTAAAGAGACACTTACTAAATCTATAGATAAATCATTAGAAGCATCTTCTTTAGCTTGTAATAACGCCTCTTTAGCAACTTTTAATAAGCCTAATTGTCTTACATTATTTAAAGAAGGAGTTCTAAATGCTTCTTCTTTAATTCCTAAGACTTTATAGATTTCCTCTTTAAGAGGATTAACATCATTATTAAGTGCGGAGATATAGAGTTTATTATCATCTTTATCTTTGAGTTTATCTGCTTTGTTATAAACCACTACGTGGGGAGTGTCTTTCACTAACTCCAAGATGTCTTTATCTTCTTTATCTAGTTCTTTCGAAGCATCTAAAAGGACAATAACTAAATCCGCTTTAGAGATGACTTCTTTAGATTTATTAACTCCAATAGATTCAACAGTGTCTTTAGACTCTCTAATACCTGCGGTATCTAATAAGTGGAGTATAACTCCATTTAGATTAATCTCTCCTTCTACAACATCTCTAGTGGTTCCTGCTATATCAGTAACAATCGCTTTAGATTCGCCTAACAAAGCATTTAATAAAGAGGACTTACCAACATTAGGCTTTCCCACTATAGCGACTTTAATACCTTCTTTAATAATTAATCCTTTTTCTCCAGAATCCACCAAAGAGTTAATTTGTGGAACTAGTTCATCTGCTAAAGAGATAACGTGATCTTTATTTGCGACTTCAATATCTTCATATTCAGGATAATCAATATTCACTTCAATTAAAGATAAGATATCTGCGATTCTTTTTTTAATAGGTAAGATTAATTCAGATGTCTTTCCTTTCAAAGAAAGGATAGATAATTCTTTAGCTTCTTTACTAGATGCATTAATCACATCGTTAATGGCTTCTGCTTGGATTAAATCAATTCTACCATTAAGGAAGGCTCTAGAAGAATATTCTCCATTTGTTGCGTATCTTGCTCCTTTAGAAAGTAATAATTCGATGATCTCATTAGCGATCACCATTGATCCATGGCACATAATTTCCACTAGATCTTCTCCAGTAAAAGATTTAGGGCCTTTATAAATCGCTAAAACAACTTCATCTACAACTTTGTTATCATTAACGATATTACCAAAGAGTAACGTTCTTTCTTTTATTTCTCTTATATCTTTTGAGAAACACTTAGAAACAATATCAAAAGCATCATCACCAGACACTCTAATGATGGCAAGCGCACTTTTAAGGGGAGCGGTAGCTAACGCAACAATGGTTTCCATATTCTTTTAATCTTAAAAGCACCCAAAGGGTGCTAATAATTATTCAACATAGATAATTTGGACTTGACGATGTGTACCTTCGCCTGTAGATTCAGTCTTGATGTTATGCCATCCATTTAATGCATTATGGATTGCTCTTCTTTCATCCGCTGGCATTGGATCAAATGTATAAGTAGTTTTTGTCTTTTGGACGTCTTTGGCTACTTTTCTTGCAAGTCTTTCTAAACGGGAATATTTATTGTCCTTATAGCCATTAATGTCTAATAAGATTCTAAATCTCTTATGGAAGTGATTGCTTGTAGCAAGTTTCACTAATTCGTTAAGAGCTTGTAAGGTGACACCGTTTTTTCCAATTAAGATTGGATTATGTGTGCTGTCTAAGGTGATGTGAATAACATCATCATCTAATTTAGTTCTTACAGAACTTTCAATTCCTAAAGCGTCAGTCGCATTAAGCAAATAGTCTTCAGCGTATCTAATGATATCTGCTAATTCATAAACTTCGACTTGAACTTTCTTAGAGAAAAGTCCTGATTTTTTACCTGTATCGATATAGATGAGTTCTGAAACAGGTTTATTTAATTCTTCAGAAGCTTTTTGAAGTGCTTCTTCGATTGTTTTTCCAGTATAAATTTCCATATTTATAATCTCCGATTATTTTCTTGCAGCTTTTCTATCGGTAATCACTTGGATAACAAGTGTTTGAACGATGGAGAACACCGCACCGATGAACCAGTAAATACCCATCGCACTAACAAGTGTAAAGCCCATAAAAATGATGACCGCAAGCATAATGTACGTGAACCATTTCATACGGTTGTTTTGTTGTTTTTGAGTTGGGTTTTTACCTAGTTTAGCAACTTTCTTTGCTTTCTTCTTTTGTATCCATTGAGGTAAGAGCATACTGACAGTTTGTGCTCCCGCCATTAATAAGAATAAGAACAAGGCAGTAACTGCAGAATATCCACCTACTGATGTCCAGTTAGCACTATTAAACAACGCATCTTTAATAGTTGTTGAAAGTGTTAAGTTTAAGAAACTACCGTCAGTAAGAACAGCAGATCCACTTAAAGCACCCCAGACACAGATAAAGACTGGGAATTGGACAATCAACACAATGATTGTGATAAATGGATTAATATGGTGTTTCTTATATAGCGCCTGCATTTCTTGCGCCATACGAGCTTTTTCAGCTTTATTCGCATTGGAGTTTGGATACTTATTTTGAATCCTGGAGATTTCTGGTTGTAACTCAGTCATCTTAGCGTTGGATTGAGTTTGTTTCCATGTTGCAAGCAACATGATTGCACGAATAATAAATGTGACAAACACAATACCAAGGAACGCGGCTAAACCCGCAGTCGCACCTGTTCCACGGAAGCCTAAAACGATACTATCGAGTAACCAACCGATTGGATAAACAAGTAATCCTTCAAAGAATCCTCTTCCCCAAGCGTATCCCCATGTCTTTTCATCCATGAAAACGCCTTTAGTTTCATATCCATAAGATCCATATTTATCAGTTTTGGTTGTAAAACAAGTTCTATAAGCAGAAACCCATGAATCAATTTGAGCATGATAGCCTCTTATAAAGTCACTTCCAGGGCAAGCATCAGGAGAGAGAACACCCATTCCTGATCCATCAATACCATATTTAGCGATTAATTTAGAAAGTGGCGAATCGAGTTCAACTTCTTGTCTAGCAGTGGTATCAAATTTGTTCCAGTTATCCAGAGCATCCGAACCACCACTATAGAATCTTAAATAGCTGTAATAAGATAAGTCACGTTCAACGGTGGCTTTTCCAAAATCTTCGTAAATGTACTCTAAAGTACTATTAGAAAGGTCTGCAACTTTACCAAAAATAGTATTTAATGCTAAGAAATCAAATCTTTGCATGTATGCAAGAGCGGAGCCATCAATAGTTTTGAAGCCAGCTTCTCTAGAAGATTTGATAATGCTATTTAAAAATCTAACTTCTTCTTTTACATCTTCACCTTTTTCGTAATCATGATATTGGTACACAAAATTACCAATATGTTCATCAGTATTACTAGGAACCCAGTTCGCGGTAACTAATTTAGCACCCTTAATGACATAATCATTAGTTTCACCATAAAAGACAAGTTCATCTGATGTGTTTTCACTTTTAACAATACGAACAACACCTGGTTCAAAGGCGTATTTCATTCTGGATACATCAGTACCAGAGCAAAAAGAAGTAGTACAGCTGCTAAGAGCAATGACACCTAAGCCGGTTGTGACTAAGGCTAGTCCTAATTTTGTTCTTCTTTTCATTTAGTAATTCCTATCTTACTCAATAAATTATTGAGAATTGTTTTGTTATCATTGAAAGAACTATTCAGAAATTCTGCTTTAACAATAATAACAATATCGAATGTGTGAGAAGTATATTCTACGAGCGAGTCACACATAGCTCGAGTTTGCCTTTTGACACGATTTCTTGTTACGGCATTACCGATTTTCTTATTAACACTGATCCCTATGCGGCAAACATTCTTATCATTATTAATATAATGAATTAAAAAGGGATTGTGTTTAAGGACGCTACCTTTTCTAACCGTAAACACAAATTCTTGATTATCTTTGATACGGTTAATAACTTTCATTTTTTCTCCAAACGAAAATTAGGCAGTTAATTGTTTACGTCCTTTAGCTCTTCTTCTGGCTAAGACTTTACGTCCATTAGCGGATTTCATTCTTGCTCTGAATCCAGCCTTGTGAGCATGTTTTACTTTACTTGGTTGATAAGTTCTTTTCATTTACGTTTCCTCCAAATTTTACGCAGTATAGATTATAAATGTATTTATAAACCAAAGTCAAAGGAATATGGTTTTTTATAATAATTAAAAAACATTTCACGTAATCGGTGTGTCCAGTTTTTCCACATAGTTATCCAAGAGCCTTTTTAAGAGAAACTAGAAAAAATAATCCACATTTCCTCTTTTTGCCCTTTCCACAAAAAAATTAATGCTCAAAAATCATTTTGTAGTGTAATAAGAATAAGCAAAGCTTATTCATATATTTTCTATTAAACTACATAAAAATCAATCCACAATTATTCACAATTTTCACCAAAAATCCACTTTTTATCCACATCGAAAAAATGTGGAAAACTCGAAAATCGGTCATTTTTCTTGATTTGACGTCGCCTATTTGATTTTTGTGGATTGTGGAAAACTTTTTTTACTGATTTTATCATTAAAATCTATATTGTTTTCATCTATAATTTAGTAACGAAATTGGGGATATCACTTTATGGTAACAACATTATCTGAGATGACAAAATTATGGGACAACGTTCTCAAAAGCATTAAATCTAAAATCGACAATAAATGGACATTTGATTATTTCTTCGCTAACTCATATATCGATAGTAGAGATGGCGATACTTTAATCATTGTTGCCCAAAGTACAGTCGCAAAGGCTGAATTAAATAACAAACATATAGATTTAATCCTCGATACAATCTCAGAATTTGAAGATGATATCTACACAATTCGTATCGTAACCGAAGATGAATTGCAGTCAGACAAAAAACATGAATCAGGTAAAGCTGCTCAAAAAGTAGTTCCTCAAAACAATGATCAACCAGTATTTTTTAAAGATTCAATTCTTAAACCAGAATTAACTTTTGACACATTTGTTGTTGGTGATTGTAACAAAGAAGCACATAAAGCTGCATTATACGTTGCTAAAAATGGTGGTTCCTTATTTAATCCTTTATTTATATATTCTCATTCCGGTTTAGGTAAAACACATTTACTTCACGCAATCGGAAATGAAATTAAAAAAGGAAGAATGCCAAATGCAAACATCCTTTATATCGATACCAACGATTTAGTAGAAGAATACATTAGATTCGTTAGAGGTGAGAAAGAATCTCAATCAATGAAACAATTCTTCAAGAGTGTTGATGTGTTGCTTTTAGATGATGTTCAACTTCTTGCTGGGAAGGTTAAAACCTCCGAAATGTTTTTCGCTATCTACCAAGATATGTTCAACCACGGAAAAAGAATCATCATCACTTCAGATAAAGAACCAAGCGAATTAAAAGGAATTGAAGAAAGACTTATCACTAGATTCTCTCAAGGACTAACTGTTAAAATCGACGAACCAGATCTAGATACCAGTGTAGAAATTTTAAAACGTAAGATTATCGCAAACGGAATGGATATTGAGAAATTTGACGCAAATGTCCTCTTATTTTTAGCAGAAAAGTATTCTAGTAATGTCAGAGATTTGGAGGGCGCGGTTCAAAATTTATTCTTCTCGTGCCTTGATTTATCTGATGAAGAAAGAATCACAATGGACGTTGCAATTAAAGCTGTTAGCTCAATTAAAGGTGGTAAAAATATCGCCGCTCAATTAAGCGAACAAAAGATTATTAACGTTGTTGCTGACTATTACAACATTTCTCCAAGTGATATAACTGGGAAGGTTAGAACAGGACAAATCGCTTTAGCTAGACATATATCAATGTATTTAATTAGAAAACATCTCGATGTACCACTAAAGAAAATTGGTGATATGTTTGGCGGTAAAGATCATACAACAGTTATGTCTGGAATATCTAAAGTGGATAAAGAGTTGAAAACTAATAAACAACTCCAAGAAGCTATTGAAGAGTTAGAAGCAAAATTAAAATAAAAGATTTATTAAAAATAAATAGTTAGTAAAATCTGATGTGTGATAGAATGAATTTAATAAGTATTTATAAAGTTATCCACATTATCCACACAGATAATAATTATTATTATAAATAATATAAATAAAAAAAGAAGGTATTGAATCATGAGATTTGTAATCAAAAGAGATGAATTATTAAAAGCCTTGCTAGTCGCAGGCAGAGCAGTGAATTCAAAATCATCTGCAGTCCCTGTTCTAGCTAATTTAAAGTTAGAGTTAGATGAAAAAGGTCTTTCTATAACTGGAAGTAACTATGAATTAACAATCAAAACTACTATTCCATATACACGTAACGACGTTGAAATCATTAGAAATGCTAAAGAAGGTGCTACCTTAGTTAACGCCAAAATCATTACTGATATGGCAAGAAAAATTGATGTAGAAGAAATTAACTTTGAAGTAGTTGATTCCACTATCGCAGTTATTACAGCCGGAAAGATTAAATATAATTTAAATTGCATTAAAGCTAATGAATATCCTGATATTGATTTAGAACCAAATGGTATTCAAATTGATCTCACCCATACAGAATTCTCATCTTTAGTATCTCAAACCGCTTTTGCAGCGTCTTTAAAAGAACAAAGACCAATTTTAACTGCAATCAATTTAGAGGCCGCTGATGGGGTTTTAACTGCTACTACTACAGATAGTGCTAGATTAGCTAGAAAACAAATCTCTATTTCTACCGATTTAAAGTTCTTTGCTAACGTTCCAGCTAAGATGATGGTGGAAGTTGATCACTTATTAGAAGGAGCGGAAGCTGTTAAAGTTGCTCTTTCTGATAAGAAAGCGTTATTTGAATTTGAATCCACAGTTGTAGCTACTAGATTAATTGCTGGAGATTATCCAAACACCAAGAATATCGTTCCACGTATTACAAACTATTCCTTAGAAGTTAACGCTTCTGATTTCTTAAAGGCAATTGACAGAGTCAATATTCTTTCTATCGATAGAGAAAACGTTGTTGATTTATATCTCTCTGATGATGTGGTGGAAATTAGTGCTAAATCCACTCAAGTTGGTTCTGCTAGCGAGAGATTAGATGTATTCAAGTTCTCAGGAAGTAACCTACAAATTAGTTTCAATAGTGAGTTTGTATCATCTGCAATTAAGGCTTTAAATAGCGAGGATGTGACTTTCTTATTTGTTGGTGAAATGAAACCATTCGTGGTCAAAAATCCACAAGATGAATCTGTTATTCAAATCGTCACTCCTGTGAGGACTTATTAATTTTAAGAAAAATGTATAGAGGCGCTCCAAACGTTCGGCAGCGCCTTTTTTAACGCCTTAAAAACTCTATTTTTCACATATAATAATTTATGGAATAATATATTCCATTTTTCATTTATATCCTGTATAATACTTTTAAGGAACATTTTATGCCACTAAAGAGAATTAAGATTCATGCCGATCAAGATTACATTGAACTTGGAAATTTGCTTAAAGTGGCAGGTATTATCGATACTGGCGGATACGCCAAAGTGTTCTTAATTGAAAATGAGGTTTACGTCAACGGAGAAAGAGATACTCGAAGAGGCCGCAAACTATATCGCAAAGATGTGGTGAAGGTGAACAAAACTGAGTTAATTGTCGAATAACCATGATTGTTAAAACTATTCTTGTTCGCGATTTCCGTAACCATGTTTCTAAAGACTTTGTATTTGAGCCAGGTATCAATGTAATAACTGGACCGAATGCTAGCGGAAAGACTAATGTTGTTGAAGCCATCTATTATCTTTCCTTGGCAAGAAGTTTTAGAGGGGTGGATGATGAAGACTTAATTACTCGAGGTTTAGAATTCTCAGAAATCAAATCTCAGGTAATTGAAGGTGATGTTAAACGCAACATTCGCATTCTTATCACTAAAAAAGGGCGTTCCGTCCTCGTAAACGGTAAGAAGGTATCAAAGTTAAGTGACCTAGCGAAATGCGTGAATGTGCTCCTTTTTGAGCCAAAAGACGTTCTATTGTTTAGAGGCTCACCAAGAGATAGAAGAAATTTCTTGGATATTAACTTGTCTAAACAGTTTCCTTTGTATCTTGAATATATGTCTAGATATGAGCAGGCTCTTAGACAAAGAAACGAGTTACTTAAAAGTGGAAAATATGATGAAAATCTATTAAAAACCACCACTGAATTACTCGTCAAATATGCTGGTCCAATTATCAATTATCGGGCCATGTACGTCAAGGATATCAATGATATCCTTATAAAAATAACGCGCGCACTCACGGGCGTAAAAGAAGTAATTGAAATTCATTACAAACCTTTCATCCCAATGAGTAGCGATTATCAAACCCAAGCTTTAGAAGCATTTAATCGCGTTCTAGACAGCGATTTGAAGCATAAGGCAACTTCTATAGGCATTCATCGAGAAGATATCTCTGTGAGCCTAAACGGAAGAGATATTGGGGTTTATGGATCTCAAGGTGAGAATCGACTTGTCGCTCTTGCCTTAAAAATCTCTCCTTACTTCATGGTTAAGGACGAAGATAAAAAACCAGTCGTTGTTCTAGATGATGTGATGTCGGAATTAGATGATGTCCATCAAAAACGACTAATCAGTTTTCTAAGAAAGTTCTCCCAAGTGTTTATCACTGGTACAGAACTGGAAATAGAAGGGGCAACCCATATTGAATTAACAAAATCAAAGGAGGTCTTCTAATGGAAGAAGAAAAGAAAGTTGAAGCGGTTCCTAGTGAAGAACAAAAGCCTGTAGAAGAAGTTTTTGTCGCTAAAGATGTTTCTGTTTCAGAAATGAACGAAAATGAAGTAGAACTCGAAAAAGCTGACGCTAGCTATACCGCCACTAACATCCAGGTTCTCGAAGGCTTGGAAGCTGTTAGAAAAAGACCAGGTATGTACATTGGTACAACCGCAGGTCCAGGATTACATCACCTCGTCTGGGAAATTGTTGATAACGCTATCGATGAAGCTTTAGCAGGATACTGTACTGAAGTCAGTGTTACCATCAATCCAGGAGAAACAATTACTGTTATTGATAATGGTCGTGGTATCCCAGTGGATATCGTTGGCAAGACCGGTTTATCTGGTGTTGAAACTGTTTATACAGTTTTACACGCTGGTGGTAAATTCGGTGAAGGTGGAGGATACAAAGTCTCCGGTGGTCTTCACGGTGTTGGTGCCTCTGTTGTTAATGCCTTATCTGAATGGTTAGAAGTTGAAGTCCACAAGAATGGTGGCATCTACAAGATGCGCTTTGAAAATGGTGGACATCCAACTGGCAGATTACAACAAGTTGGCAAATGTGAAGATACTGGTACAAAAGTTACCTTTAAACCAGATCCAAAAATCTTTGTGGAAACCACAACTTATGATTACATTACAATTAGAGACAGATTAAGACAAGTTGCTTACCTCAATAGAGGTATCTCCATTGTTGTCACTGACGCTAGAGGCGAACAACCAGTGACAGAATCGTTCTGTTATAAAGGTGGTATTAAAGAATACGTTCAATTCATTAACCACAATAAAGTTCCACTATTTGAAGAAGTCATCTACTGTGAAGGTAGTGAACCAATCGAACTCGCTAGTGGAAGTGTTTCACACGTCTATGCTGAAGTTGCAATGCAATATAACGATGGATATAGCAAGAATGTTTATTCCTTCTGTAATAACGTCCACACTCATGAAGGCGGTACCCATGAAGAAGGTTTAAGACTTGCTTTAACTCGTGTGGTTAATGCTTATGCTAGAGATAATAAATTCTTAAAAGAGAATGAAGATAACCTAACCTACGATGATATTTGTGAAGGTTTAACCGCTATTGTTAGTGTTAAACATCCAAACCCTCAATTTGAAGGACAAACCAAAACTAAGTTAGGTAATTTTGAAGTTAGAAAGATTCTTTCTGGTATCGTTGGTGACCAATTAAATAGATTCTTAATGGAAAATCCAAAGACTTCAAAAGTTATCATGGAAAAGATTGTTATGGCGGCTAACGCGAGACTTGCTGCTCGTAAAGCACGCGATAGCATGAGAAAAGGTGGACTTGAGCTTACTACTCTTCCAGGTAAACTCGCTGACTGTTCATCTAAAGACCCATCCAAATGTGAATTATATATCGTTGAAGGTAACTCCGCTGGCGGCTCTGCCAAAAACGGACGTGACCGTGAAATTCAAGCTATCTTACCTCTTAGAGGTAAAATCTTAAACGTCGAAAAGGCTCAAGCTAAGAGAATCTTCGCTAATGCGGAAATCGGAAACATGATCCAAGCTATTGGCGGCGGTATTGATCCAGACTTCGACTTAAGCAAAATCAGATATCACAAAATCGTTATTATGACCGATGCTGATGTCGATGGTAGCCATATCCGTATTCTTTTATTAACATTCTTCTACCGCTTTATGCGCCCATTAATTGAAAACGGATACATCTATATTGCGCAACCTCCACTATATAAAGTGGCGTATCACGGAAAAGACTATTATGCCTATACTGATGAGCAATTAGAGGTTCTTAAAAAACAACTCAACCTTAAACCTGGATATCCATTCCAACGTTATAAAGGTCTTGGTGAAATGGATGCAGAACAACTTTGGGAAACCACAATGGATCCTAAAAATAGAAAAATGCTCCGTGTCACTTTAGATGACGCTATTGCCGCTGAACAAGTCTTCACTGACTTAATGGGTGACAATGTTGATCCAAGAAAAGAATTCATTCATACAAACGCTAAGTTCGTTAAGAACTTAGACATCTAATCAAAGGAGGGAAAAAGTTATGTTGTTCGAAGAAGAAAAGTTAGAAAACGAAGCTGCAGAATCTGAAGAAGAAACTGAAGTTAACGAAGAAGAACTCGAAAAAATCGAAGCTGGTATTGTATCTGGCTTAAAAGATGTTAACACTGTTGATATCGTCAAAGAATCCTTCCTTGATTACGCAATGAGTGTTATCGTTTCTCGTGCTATTCCAGACGCAAGAGACGGCTTAAAACCTGTCCATAGAAGAATTATCTACGGCATGGATGAATCTGGAATTACTCCTGATAAACCACACGTTAAATCTGCTCGTATTGTTGGTGACGTCATGGGTAAATATCACCCACACGGTGACTCTGCAATTTACTTATCTTTAGCAAGATTTGCTCAAGATTGGAATATGAGACACTGCTTAGTTGATGGGCATGGTAACTTTGGTAGCATTGACGGTGATGAACCTGCTGCTATGAGATATACCGAATCTAGAATGACAAAGATCGCTCTAGAAATGGTCAGAGACATCGACTGTGATGTTGTCGACTTTGTCGACAATTATGATGGTAGTGAACAAGAACCAAGTGTTTTACCATCTAGATTCCCTAACTTATTAGTCAATGGCTCTAGTGGTATCGCCGTAGGTATGGCCACTAATATTCCACCACACAATTTAGGTGAAGTAATTGACGGTGTTGTTGCTATTGCCCATAACCCAGAAATCTCCACTTTAGAATTAATGCAATATGTTAAAGGACCAGACTTCCCAACTGGAGCCCTTATTTTAGGACGTGGAGGCATCAAAGATGCCTATGAAACTGGTACTGGTAGTATTGGTTTAAGAGCAAAATGCCATATTGAAGAAAGAGGCGAACACGGATTAAAACGTATTATCGTTGATGAAATTCCATATGGTTTAAACAAAGCTACTTTAGTAGAATCTATTGCTCAACTCGCTAGAGACAAAGTAGTGGACGGCATTACCGAAGTTAGAGATGAAACCAATAAAAAAGGTATTCGTATTGTTATTGAAGTAAGAAGAGATATCATTCCTGAAGTCTTACTCAATCAACTTTATAAAAATACCTCGTTACAAACTAGCTACGGCATTATCATGCTTTGCTTAATTGATGGAGCACCAAAAATTGCTCCTTTAAGAACTCTTTTACAAACTTACTTAGATTTCCAAGTCGAAGTTATTGAAAGAAGAACTAAATTCTTATTAAGAAAAGATGAAGAAAGACACCACATTGTCGCTGGTTTAATTAAATGTCATGATAACATTGATGAAATCGTAGATATCATCAAAGCAAGTAAAACTCCAGAAGACGCTACTGTTGTCTTAATGGAAAAATATCAATTCTCTGAAGCTCAAGTCCAAGCTATTTTAGCAATGACTTTAAGAAGATTAACTGGTATTGAAACCGATAAACTTGAAGCCGAAAAAGCTCAACTTGAGGCTAACATTAAAGAATATAACCACATCTTATCTTCTAGAGAAAATGAGATTGAAGTTGTTGTTAAAGAATTATTAGAAATTAAAGAGAAATACGCAGATGCACGTAGAACTGAAATTACTAATGATGCCGCTAACATCGACGATGAAGATTTAATCCCACAAGAAAATATCGTTGTTGCTATTACTCGTGGTGGATATGTTAAGAGATTAACATCCGATTCCTTTAAAGCACAAAATAGAGGTGGTCGTGGTGTTAGAGGTATGTCCACTAATGAAAATGATATTGTGGACAATATGGTCTATACCAAAACCCATACCGACTTACTCTTCTTTACCGATTTCGGTAAAGTCTATAGAATTCGTGGTTATATGATCCCAGAATTCTCTAAAGCTAGTAAGGGTGTTCCAATTATTAACTTAATTAACATCGAAAAAGGCGAAAACGTTAAAGCTATTATTGCTTGTGATGAATATCAAGAAGATCATTATTTAATGTTCTTTACCAAGAAAGGTGTTGTTAAGAAAACACTTATTAGTGAATATGAATCCATTCGTCAAAATGGTAAGATTGCTATCTCTATGAGAGAAGGCGATACCTTATTCGCAGTTAAAGAAGTCCATGAGGATACCATTATCGGTATTGCTGCAAGTAATTCCAAGATGGTGAACTTTAAAGGTGAAGAAGTTAGACCAATGGGTCGTACCGCTAGTGGTGTTAAAGGTATCGAACTCGCTGAAAGCGAGGAAGTTGTTGGAGTTACTACATCCTTAGAAGGTGAACACATCTTAGCGATGACCACAAAAGGATTTGGCAAACTCACTCCTGTCTTTGATGCGGACGGAGATACCACATATAGAATTACCAAACGTGGTGCTAAAGGTGTTACAACCTTAAAAGCTACTGACAAAGTTGGTGATTTAATTGCTGTTAAGGCTGTCTCTTTAGAAGATGACTTAATGTGCATTACTTCTGCTGGTATTGTTATTAGAACTCCACTTTCTCAAATCAGAATTTGTGGTAGAAATACTTCAGGTGTCAAAATTATGAACCTCGAAGGTAGACAAAAAATCGTTTCTATCGCCATTGTTCCTCATGAAGAACCATCTGAAGAGGGAGAAGTTGAAGCTGAAGAAGCGGAAACTGAAGCTGCTCCAGCAGTGGAAGAATTTAAAGATACTTCTTTAGAATAATTAACCTAATTATTAGTTAAATAAAGGACATAAATAGTATGTTAGATATTAATTTAATTAGAGAAAAGCCTGAATACGTTAAAGAGGCTCTTAAAAAGAAACTCTGGGATACAGATTTCACAGAACTCTTATCCTGGGATAAAGAAAAACGAGAACTCTTAAAAGTTGTTGAAGATAATAAGGCAGAAATGAATAGACTTTCAGCTTCTGTTCCTGCTGCTAAAAAAGCTGGAGAAGATGTTTCTAAGATCTTCATGCAAGTTAAAGAAATTGCAAAGAAAAATGCGGAATTTGAGGCAAAATTAGAGCAAATTTCCGCTAAAATGACCGAATTTCTTGAAACTTTACCAAACATTCCAGATGATGATTTAGTAGGTGGTGGAAAAGAAAATAATAAGGTCATTCATGTGTACGGCAAGAAGCCAGAATTTAGCTTTAAAATGAAGGACCATGTTGAACTCGCAACTTCCTTAGGATTAGTCGATTATGACCGTGGTGCTAAGGTTGCTGGTAGAGGGAGCTGGGTCTACACAAATTTAGGAGCTCAACTTGAGTGGGCATTACTTAATTTCTTCATTTCTGAGCACTTAAAGGATGGTTATGAATTTATACTACCACCACACTTATTAAGTGAACAAAGTGGATACGTTGCTGGTCAATTCCCAAAGTTTAGAGAAGATGTTTTCTGGCTTGAGGGACTTGAACCAAAAAGATTCTTACTCCCAACTGCAGAAACAGCATTAGTGAATCTTCATAGAGATGAGATTATGAGTGAAGATGATCTTCCAAGAAAATATTTCGCTTATACTCCATGTTATAGAAGAGAAGCAGGAAGTTATCGTACCGAAGAAAGAGGTATGATTAGAGGATATCAATTCGACAAAGTCGAAATGGTGCAATATACCAAACCAGAAGAAAGCGATAAGGCTTTTGAAGAATTAGTGGGAAAAGCCGCTAGCTTAGTGGATAAACTTGGATTACATTTCCAAATTTCTAAATTAGCTGCTGGAGATATCTCCCACTCTATGGCTAGAACTTATGATATTGAAGTTTATATTCCTTCAATTGGTATTTATAAAGAAGTTAGCTCTGCTAGTAACGCTAGAGACTATCAAGCTAGACGTGGAAAAGTGAGATATAGAGACTCCGCTACTGGTAAAACCAGATTCGTTCATACCTTAAACGCTTCTGGACTTGCTACTAGCCGTGTATTCCCTGCTATCTTAGAACAATATCAACAAGAAGATGGCTCAGTCGTTGTCCCTGAAGTCTTAAGACCATTTATGGGCGGACTTGAAGTCATTAGACCCGTTAAAAAATAATTATCAAGATTATGCAAATTGCCTTCTCTTTATGAGAAGGTTTTTTGTTATAATGTTTCTATGGCATATTTAAAAGATTTTTCAGGCAGAATCATATTAGAAATCAATAGCTCAGGTATAAGAGAATTCGGTGGTGTTTATAAATACAAACTAGATGGAGATTATATCAAAGAGTGGAGTGGAAAAATCCTTTATAAGATTGAAGGGGACGTCATTAAAGATTTCTATGGAAGAATTTGTCTACAATGCGCTGGAGGACAGATTAAAAGATTCGGTGGCCAAATAATGTATAAATATGATGAACAATATATCAAAGAATATAGTGGCCAAATCATCTATCGATTCGATGGATTTTGGACTCATAAAGAGAAGTTGGCAATCTTCACATTACTATTTGAATAAGTGCGAAATTTGCACTTTTTCTTTACTATATATCCTTATTTATATTAATATAATGACGAGGTGAGCATTATGACACTTAAAGAAATACGCAAAAACTGCAAATTAACTCAAAAGGAAGCTAGCGATGTTGTTGGCATGCCTTTAAGAACTTATGTTGATTATGAAACTAAAGAAAAAGAAGTGGATCAAATCAAATTACAAGGTATTAAAGATCGTTTATTAGAACACGCTAGTAAAGACACTTCTATCTTAAAAGATAAGGTTTTATTAATTACTGGTGGTACTGGTAGTTTTGGTCACGCTGTTGTTGACCGTTTCTTGGATTCTGAAATTAAAGAGATTCGTATTTTATCTCGTGATGAAAAGAAACAAGATGATATGCGAAAGGCATATAATAACTCCAAATTAAAATTCTATATTGGAGATGTGAGAAATCTAGATTCTATTATCGATGCTTTTAAAGGTGTTGATTATGTTTTCTCTGCTGCTGCTTTAAAACAAGTTCCTTCATGTGAATTTTATCCAATGGAAGCAGTAAGAACTAATGTTATTGGTAGTGATAATGTTATTACTGCCTGTGTCCGTAATGGAGTGAAAAAGGCTATCTTCTTATCTACTGATAAGGCTGCTTATCCAATTAATGCTATGGGTATCTCTAAAGCATTAATGGAAAAGAACGTTATTGCAAGAAGTAGACAACTTCTTCCAGGTGACACTATCTTATGTTTAACTAGATACGGTAACGTTATGGCCTCTAGAGGGTCAGTTATTCCTTTATTCTTAAATCAAATCCATGAAGGAAAGCCAATTACTATTACTAATCCAGATATGACTAGATTCATGATGACTTTAGATGATGCGGTTGATTTAGTGTTATATGCTTTTGAAAATGGCGAACAAGGTGATTTATTTGTTCAAAAAGCTCCAGCAGCCTCTATTGATACACTTGCTAAAGCCATTATTGAATTAACTGGTTCTAAAACTGGTATTTCATATATTGGCACTAGACACGGTGAAAAACTATATGAGACTCTTGTTACACAAGAAGAAATGCTCAAATCAGTAGATATGGGCAACTTCTTCTGCATTAAAGCGGATAATCGTGATCTTAACTACGAGAAATATTTCTCTAAAGGAAATAAAAAACTTAATTTAGGCGAAAGTTATACATCCCACAACACTGGTAGATTAGATGTTGAAGGAATGAAAGAACTTCTTAAGAAACTCGAATTATTTGGTGGACCTGTTAGACAACATGAATAAAATTTTAGTTACTGGCGCAAAAGGATTTATCGGAAAACATCTTTGTCTTAAATTAGAAAGACTTGGATATATTGTTTTTAAGTATGACGTCGATTCTTCCTATGAAGAATTGGATAAATATGTTTCTGAATGTGATTTTGTAGTCCATTTAGCAGGCATTAATCGTCCTTTAACTATTGAAGAGTTTTATGAAGGTAACACTAATTTTACAAAGTACTTAATTGATTTAATTAAAACTAAAATGGGATTAGAGCTACCAGTTATTATGTCTAGCTCTACTCAAGCCGCTTTAGATAATGATTATGGTAAGAGTAAGAAAATGGGAGAGGATTATTTATTTAATTCAGGTTTACCAGTTTACGTTTATCGACTTGCTAATGTCTTTGGAAAATGGTGTAGACCAAACTATAATTCTGCCGCAGCGACATTTTGCTATAACATCGCTCATAACTTAGATATCTCTATTAGAGATAGAGAATATGTTGTTCATTATAATTATGTCGACGATATTGTTAATGAATTTATTAGAGTGATTAAATCCGAATCTAAAGGTTCTAAAGAAATCTTATCTGTTAAACCAGTTTATGATTGTTCTTTAGGAAAACTTGCAGACTTACTTTATTACTTTAAACAAGAAATTGAATCTAGTAGACATTTACCACTTATCCATGATGAATTTGAATTGAAATTATTCAAAACCCTCTGTGATTATTTATCTGATGAAGGTTATACCTTCAACTACGCTGAAGATGCTCGAGGAAGTTTTGAAGAATTATATAAATCAAAGAAGTGGGGACAAATCTCTGATAATGTAGCTTTCCCAGGAATCACTAAAGGTGGGCATTATCACACTTATAAAAAAGAAATCTTCTACACTGTTATTGGGGAAAGTGAAATTAAACAAAGAAACATCAAAACTAATGAAATGATTGTTAATAAAGTTAGTGGAACCAACCCAGAACCAATTGAAATTAAAGTAGGCTATACCCATCAAATTACCAACATTGGTAAAATTGATACACACACAATCATGTGGATCAGCGAAATATATAATCCAGATACACACGATACATTTAAAGAAGAGGTGGAAAAATGAAAAAGAAAATTAAAGTAGTAACCATTATTGGTACCCGCCCTGAAATAATTCGCCTATCCGAAGTTATTAAAGCTTTAGATAAAGATGAAGAGATCGAACATATCTTAGTTCATACTGGGCAAAATTATGACTATGAATTAAATCAAATCTTCTTTGAAGAACTAGATTTAAGAGCGCCAGACTATTATTTAAACTGTGCTGGTAAAAATTTAGGTGAAACCATTGGTAATGCGATTGCTAAATCATATGATTTACTAAAAGAAATTAATCCAGACGCGGTTTTAATTCTAGGTGACACCAATTCTGCTTTATGTGCCATCTCTGCTAAAAGGTTAAAACTCCCTATCTTCCATATGGAAGCTGGTAATAGATGTGGTGACTGGAATGTTCCAGAAACTATTAATAGAAAGATCGTTGACCATATCTCTGATATTAATCTACCTTACACTAATCACGCTTACGCTAATTTAATGAAAGAAGGCATTGAACCAGAATTTACATTTGTTACTGGTTCTCCAATGCTTGAAGTCTTAAATGCTCAAAATCATAAAATTGAAGCTAGTAAAGTCTTAGAAGAATTAGGCTTAGAAAAAGGTAAATATATTGTGGTTTCTTCACATAGAGAAGAAAACATTGATATTGAAAAGAATTTCAATCAATTAATGCCTGCAATTAATGATATCGCTGAGAAGTATCAAATGCCTGTTATCTTCTCTACTCACCCAAGAACAAAAAAGAGATTAGAGGCTAATAACTTCAAGATGCATCCACTTGTGAGGAATTTAAAACCACTAGGTTTCTTAGAATATGTAAAATTACAAGAAAATGCCTTTATCGTCTTAAGCGATAGCGGCACTCTTACAGAAGAAAGTGCAATGAGACACTTCCCAGCAGTTCTTATTAGAACTTCTACTGAAAGACCAGAGGGAGTGGAAGCTGGTAGTATTGTTGTTTCTGGAATCGATAGACAAGGTATTATGCTTGCGATTGATACTGAATTAATGAGATATAAATTCGCTAAGACACCAGAAAATTATGACGTCACTGACGTCTCGGCAAGAGTCGTAAATCACATCAAAACAAAAATTGATGTTGTGAATAAAGAGATTTGGAAGAAGTAATTACTTCTTCTTTTCTTTTATATAGATTACTAATAAAGGTAAAGACATTGATATGGCGTAGAGTAACACCATTGAACCAATAATCATTAAAGTGTTAGGCATAACCGCAGGTACATCTTTAGTGATTGCCTTAAAGGCCATATAAACACCAAAGCCACCAAAAATACCGATTAAAGATAAGCAAATAGTTAATATATTAAACAAGGTTTTAAAACCACCTTGTTTATAAGTATCTTTATAAATCATGAAATTGAGGAACGCTCCGGCTAAAGAGCAGATAAAGAAGAAAATACAAATCATTTTTCCAGCATAAGCATCAAAAATACCAATCGCTAACGTTACTCCTAATAAGAAAGTAGCGATAAAAGCAAATAGAAAATGGAACTTTTCTTTTTTGAAAATATTAACTATTTGAGTAAATGTTTCTTTAAAACTAGATTTTCCGTTTTTTGTTTTATCAGATTTATTAATCTGTGGTTTATCTTTTGAAGGAACTATGCCTTCTTCTATATTATTTTCCAGTTTTTCTTGGGTGACATATAAAGTATCAATATTACCAATGATTGTTTTAAAACAATCTACATAGATACTATATTTTCCACTTGGAACATAAATAACACATAACGGATTAAATGTTTCAGTTACAACGTATAAAGATTTCATCTTATTAAGAACGTCATAAAAAGAATTGATTTGGATTTCTTTTAATTTAGAAACCTCAGCGATAAATGTTTCTTTATCAAAAGAAGCAGACTTAAATAAGAAAATCATTACTCCGACATCAATAACGTTGACTTGGATTTGCACAATATCTTTAAAAGAAATTGTGTCTTCATCGACATAATAAAACTCTGAAAGATCGTTTCTAGCGATAATTTCTTTAATTGGAGAAGTGTCTTTATTAACTAAAGAAAGGTGTTCTTGAAACGAAATTATAGAACCGTCTTTTCGAATGAATTTCATAGTATGTATTGTATATTATAGGCTCAAATAAATAAATATACTTATTTAAAATGCCATATATCAGTATAATAGTTATAAGAGGATTTTTTATGAAATTTTTAAAATGTAAAATCTGTGGCAAGATTGTCGCAGTCGTCAACGAACGTCAAGTTCCTACTATTTGCTGTGGTCAACCAATGGAAGAGATGGTCCCTAATACTTCTGATGGAGCGGTTGAAAAACACGTTCCTGTTTATGAAGTTAAAGGTAATGTTGTCCATGTTAAAGTGGGAAGTGTTGAACACCCAATGTTAGACAACCATTATATTGAATGGATCGCTGTTAAGACCAATCTTGGTAATCAAAGAAAAGTTTTAAAACCAGGTGAAAAACCAGAAGCTAAATTTGCTTTACTCCCAGGTGAAAAAGTTTTGGAAGTTTTAGAACACTGTAATTTACACGGTTTATACTCGGCTAAATAAATTTAAATGCGAATATTATTTGTTTTAGAGTGCGCTAACCAGTCCACTAACGGCACGACAGCGACTTGTTTAAGATTTGCTAAAGAGCTCGAAAAGAAGGGCCACGAAATCACCATTATCGGTTGTGACCGTATCATTGGAGAGAAGTGGCACCGCTACTATGGGCTCCCTAAATATAAATACCCATTTACCGATAACCTCATCGTTAAAGATGGTTTTATATTGTGTAAATTAGTCTATGAAACAATGTTTGAAGCTTTAAAAGGACAAGATTTAGTTCATCTATTCTTACCTTTTAAGCTCGCAAATGTATTTAGACTTTTAGCCCAAGAACAAGGTATTGCCTGTACTACCGCTTTCCATATTGTTCCACAAAACATTACGGGTTGTATGCACTTAGCAAAATCTAAACTCATTAATGGGATAATACTTTATTCCTTTAAACGTTATATTTATAACCAAGTTAGATATGTCCATTGCCCAAGTCAAATGGCCGCGGACTTAATGATGAAGCATCACTTTAAAAACAATGTTCCAAAAGTTATTTCTAATGGAGTTATTCCTTTCTTCCATAAAATTGAAGGAGTAGAAAAACCAGAGGAATATAAAGATAAGTTTGTCATCTGTATGTCTGGTAGATTAACAGATGAAAAACGACAAGATTTATTAATCAAAGCTGCAGCGAGATCTAAATATAATCAAAAAATCCAAGTCATATTATGTGGACAAGGTCCTAACTATGACAGATTAATGAAATTAACTAAGAAAAAAGGTCTTGCTAATCCAATTCAAATTAAGTTCTGTAAACCAGAAGAGTTAAGAAATATTCTTAATTATATTGATTTATATATCCATGCTTCCGATTATGAGATTGAAGGTATCTCTTGTATTGAAGCGATTACATGTGGAGCGGTACCACTTATTTCAAATCATAAGTTCTGCGCCACTAAAGATTTCGCTTTAGATAAAGAGAAATGTTTATTTAGACACGGTTCATCCAAAGACTTATGTAGAAAAATCGAATGGTTCATCGAACATCCAAGTGAAGTGGAAGAACTTAAAAAGTTATACGCTGAAGAATCTAAGAAATACGCTTTATCCTATCAAGTTGATGCTTTAGAACAAATGTTTATTGATGCTTATAACGAGCAAAAAGAAGGAAAAGATTTACATTCGACTAAACCTAGAAGAAAAGATAAACGCTTGTTAAGAAGAGCGCATCGAGCTGCTGAAAAACAAAGAAAACATCCAGAAATCCTAGCGAAATATTTTAAGACTCCATCTTAATAGATGGAGCTTTCTTTTATTGACAATAAAAAACCTCGATTAATTCGAGGATATTTACGTTTGGTAGCTGAGGACGGATTTGAACCGCCGACCTTGAAGGTATGAACTTCCTGCTCTAGCCAACTGAGCTACTCAGCCATATTGGTGGATCTAAAGAGACTCGAACTCTCGACCCCCTGAATGCAAATCAGGTGCTCTCCCAACTGAGCTATAGACCCATGTGAGTTTTTCAACTCGCAACAAAGATTATACTTATTTTTAATTATTGTGACAACAATTATTCTAATTATTATTAGAGGGTATCTTTTTATAAACAAAATTGTATATAATAGATATGCCGTTGCGATGGTTAACTATGAACCAGGTCAGGACAGGAATGTAGCAGCCTTAAGTAACTTAGTCATGTGCGACGGTTTTTATAAGATGAAAAATTTAAAAGAAAAATATATGTCCTTGGCGTTAAAAGAAGCCAAAAAAGCTGCCTTAATTGATGAGGTTCCTATTGGCTGCGTGATTGTTAAAGATAACAAAGTTATTTCTCGTGGATTTAATAAAAGAGAAACGAAAAATGACGTCACTAGTCATGCGGAAATTGAGGCTATTAGAAAAGCTAGTAAAAAACTTAATGATTGGCAGCTAATTGACTGCGATTTATATGTGACAATTGAACCTTGTATTATGTGTACTGGAGCCATCATTCAATCTCGAATTAGAAATGTTTATTATGGAAGCGAAGATCCTAAAGGTGGGGGATTAGTCAGTTCACTAAAAGTTAGTGAAATAAAAAATCTAAATCACTACCCTAATATTGAAGGAGGCATCCTTAAGGATGAATGCTCAAATATTGTTAAACAATACTTCGCAAAGAAGAGAAAAAATAAAACACTTGGTTAATTCCAAGTTTTTTATTGTATAATGTATGCTATGTTTTCAAAGAAAAAAGCAAACGTTGAAGTAGAAAGAGTATCTACGGATGTATCAGTTGGTTTAAACGAAGAACAAGTCGAAGCTAGAAAACTAGCGGGCTTAATTAATAAAACCAAAATGATTGCGGGTAAAACATATTGGGAAATTATTCGCACTGATGTTTTATCATTCTTTAACATCATGCTTTTTGTAATTGCAGGATTTATCATCTTTGCTAACGCTATGGATTCATCTGGAAAAACCCATTGGTATTCAGGTTTATTCTTTGTAATAGTTTTATTAACTAATATCGTTGTTGGCTTATATCAAGATTTAAAAGCTAAACACTTGATGAGTAAGCTTAAAGTTATTACCACTAGTAGTTGTAAAGTGGTAAGAAACGGTGAGACTATTGAAATTCAACCAAGCGAGATTGTTATTGATGATATCTTAGTAATTTCTGCCGGAGAACAAATTCCCTCTGACTGTGTGCTTTTAGAAGGTAATGTCTTTGTTAATGAATCAATGTTAACCGGAGAAAGTCTTAATGTTGGTAAGTCAGTAGGTGACACTTTATATAGTGGTAGCTATTTAACTAGTGGTAGCTGCTATGCGAGAGTAGAAAAAGTTGGTAAAGAAAACTATATCGAATCTTTAACTGAAAAGGCTAGAGCCTTTAAAAGAAATCCATCTCAAATTTTAAGATCTTTAAAAATCTTATTTAGATATCTTGGCATCATCATTATTATCCTTGCCGTTATTATCTTTGCCACCTATGGTGCTTTAGGCTTATTTAACTCTGTTGAAAGTTTTGCAGGAATGATTAGACCAATCGCTGGTCAATTCGTTGGTATGATTCCAGCTGGATTATATTTATTAACATCTTTAGCTTTAGCTAGTGGTGTTCTTTCTTTATTTAGAAAAAGAGCAAATGTTCAAGATTTCTATTCTATAGAGATGCTTGCTAGAAGTGATGTCATATGCGTTGATAAAACTGGCACGATTACTGATGGGAATTTAAATGTTTCTAAAGTGGTGAATTTATCAGTATTAAGTGATGAAGAAATCGCTCAAATTATTAACTCCATTGAAGTCGCTACTGGAGATACTAACGCTACCGCTAAAGCCTTATTACAACGCTTTGGTAAAGCTAAAACATTTGAATGTGAAAAGGTTTTAGCTTTCATGAGTGATAATAAATATTCTGGTGTATCCACAAAATTAGGTACCACCTATCTATTAGGTGCCATTGAATTTTTAAATGTTAAAAATAAAGACGCTTTGATTAAACAAAGTGAAGAATATACCTCTAAAGGTTTCCGTTTATTAATTCTTTCCAAAGGAAAATCGCCAATTAATGGGGATAAATATACTGATGAAGTAGAAGCCTTAGCCTTTATTGTGTTACAAGACCATGTTAAAGAAGACGCTTTAGCGACATTTAAATGGTTCCAAGATAATAATGTCCAAGTTAAGGTGATTTCTGGAGATAATGCTTTAACTGTTAGCGAAATCGCTAGAGTGGCTGGTATTAATGGAGCGGAGAAATATGTTTCTTTAGAAGGCATGTCTATCGACGAGGTGAAAATGATCGCTAACGACTATGTCGTATTTGGAAGAGTCACCCCAGAACAAAAAGAAGCTTTAGTGGTTGCTTTAAAAGAAGCAAAACACACTGTAGCGATGGTGGGTGACGGAGTTAATGATATGCTCGCTCTTAAAAGAGCGGATTGCTCTATTGCGATGAATTCTGGTTCTTTAGGAGCAAGAAACGTCTCTCACGTTGTTTTATTAGATGATAATTTCTCTACTATGCCTTCTGTAGTAGGAGAAGGAAGAAGAGTTATTAATAACTTACAAAGAACTGGATCTTTATTTGTTACTAAGACTTTATTTGTGGGTGCTCTTAGCATCTTCTTCTTAATTGCTTCTTTAATTAATAAAGAAATCATTTATCCATTCTCCACAAATAATATGATTCTTTGGGAAGTCTTTGGTATTGGATTAGTTTCCTTCTTTATTGCGTTAGAGCCAGATAGTAAACCAATTAGACCAGGTTTTTTAAGAAACATCATGAGAAACTCGATACCTTATGCTGCGTTGCTTTTAGTAGCGGTATTAGCAAGCTATATGCTTTTAGTGTTAAATGAACATGGGCTTTATACTGGAGTTAGAGAATATGGTGTATCTATATTAGATACAGCAGCAGGAAGATACGGTGCTACCACAATCGCCATACTTTCAGTATCTATCTTATCGATGTTTGTTTTATATCTTACTTGTCAGCCATTAAACCTCTATAGAGGAATTGTGGTAGGCAGTTTTGCCGCTGTACAAATTGGTATTATCCTTGCCTTTAACTTTGCAGGTGGAGAAACCAATGTTTTAAATATTAATTTTGCTCGATTGACCGGAGAGAACTGGGCGGCAATTATTGTGATAGTTGCAGTATTAGGTTTCTTAGGGGTTACTATAAATAGTATTCATACATCATTACAGGCTATTAAAAAGAAGGAAAATAAAAATGAAGATTAATCCAGAAGTATTAAGGGCTTTAAAAGAAAATAGGCCAGTAGTTGCTCTCGAGAGCACCATTATTTCACATGGCATGCCTTATCCTAAGAATGTCGAAACAGCTTTAAAAGTTGAAGAGACTATTCGAAGTCATGGAGCGGTACCTGCCACTATTGGAATTATTGATGGAGAACCAATTGTTGGTATGACTCCAGAAGAAATTGAAGAATTTGGTAAAAGAAAAGGTGTTTTAAAAGTTTCTAGAAGAGACTTACCTGTTGTATATGCTAAAAAGTTATGGGGTGCTACTACTGTAGCAACCACTATGATTATTGCTGCTCAAGCTGGTATTGAAGTATTTGTCACTGGTGGTATTGGTGGTGTCCATAGAGGGGCGACAGAAACCATGGATATTTCTGCTGACTTACAAGAACTCGCTAAGACTAATGTCACAGTCGTATGTGCGGGTGCAAAAGCAATTTTAGATTTACCTCTTACTCTAGAATATCTAGAGACTATGGGCGTTCCGGTTTTAGGATATAAAACCGAGGAACTTCCTGCTTTTTATAATTCCCATTCCGGATTAAAAGTTGATTATAAAGTAGAATCTGCTTATGAGATGGCCAAAATCATCAAATCAAAACGTGAAAATGGCTTAGTGGGTGGTATTTTACTTACTAATCCAATTCCAGAACAATATGAAATGCCTAAAGACGTTATCGATAAGGCGATTGATACAGCTTTAAAAGAAATGGATAAACAAGGCATTAAAGGAAAAGAATGTACCCCATTCTTACTTAAGACTATTACTGACTTAACTGGTGGGGACTCTTTAGAGAGCAACATAAAATTAGTGTTAAATAACGCGGCGGTCGGTAGTGAAGTCGCCAAAGAATACTGTAAGATTAAATAGGATATGAAAACTGGACATGCTTTAGCAATTACTTTAAAAGACATGATGGCTCATCAACCACTTGAAACCATCTCCGTTTTAGAATTGTCTAAAAAGTGTGGTATCAGTAGAAAAACATTCTATTATCATTATCACGATACCTATGATTTACTCACTCAGGTATTTTTAGAAGAAAGAATTCCAGGAGTGAATAACGCGACTACCTTCCAAGAACTGATTGTCTTTGTTTTTGAATACTATAAAGATAACCAAGCCTTTGTTGATGCGACCCTTCAAAGTGCAGGCAGTGATTTATTCTCAGAGTTTGTTTATAACGTGTTTTATACAACTGCTTTAAAGTTCATCAAAAAGATCGATGAAGAGAATATTCTCCATCCTAACACCAAGAAATCAATTGCGAGATTTTATGCCTATGGATATGGTAATTCCACTGTCTATTATTTGACTAACTATAAAAACAAAACACTCATTGGTTTGATGAACTCTTTTAACTTCATTGATAAGGAAAATTTCAAGAAAAATGTGCAAAAAGCCATTAATTTGGAGAAAAAATAATGAAAAACTTTAATTTTGTATCTCCTACTAAAATATATTTTGGACCAGGCAAAGAGAACGATGTTGGCGCGATTTTAAAAGAATATGGCGCTTGCAAAGTTTTAATCGTCATTGGCAAAAATTCAGTCATTAGAAGTGGTTTATTAGAAAGAGTAGTTGTCTCTTTAAGTAAGGCTGTTATTCCTTTTGAATTACTTAGAGGAGTAAGAGCAAATCCAACATTTGATTTAGTTGAAGAAGGATTAAAAATAATTAGAGAAAACAAGATTGATTTCATTCTCGCTATTGGTGGCGGTAGTGTTATTGACACCGCGAAATGTATCGCTGTCAATTACTATCATAATGGAGGAGTCAAAGAAATTAATCTTCATCGAGCTGAGCCAACTAAGGCATTACCAGTTGGAGTTATCTTAACTATCTCTGCAGCGGGAAGTGAGATGTCTAATTCTTGTGTTGTTCAAGATGATGAAACCGGAATTAAGGTTGGATTTAATTCAGATCTTATTAGACCTGTCTTTGCTATTGAAAATCCAGAGTTAACATTCTCCTTACCTAAAGAACAAATTGCTTATGGTGTGGTCGATATCTTAATGCACACATTAGAAAGATATTTCTCACCAAGCGAAAAATATGAACTTGCTGATGAATTCGCTCTTGGACTTATTAAAAATGTTTTAGAAGTTGGTTTATTAACATATCAAAATCCAGATAATTATGATTATCAAGCATCTTTGATGCTTGCATCATCTTTGTCGCATAATGGATTAACCAACATTGGTAAAAAAATGTGCTTCCCAGTACATCAATTAGAACATCCACTTAGTGGAACTTTCCCAAATATTGCGCATGGCTTAGGGTTAGCAGTTTTATTTCCTGCTTGGTGTCGATATTACTATAAATATGATATTGAGAAATTCACTACTCTTGGAGAAAGAGTGTTTGATATTTATTCAGGAGATAAAGAAGCTGATGCTTTAGCAACTATTGACGCTTTTGAAGAATATTTTGGTCGTATGAATCTTCCTCATAAACTATCAGATTTAGGTGTGAAAAAAGAAGACATCGATGTATTAGTTAACAAAGTTACTAATAATAACACTCGTACAGTATTTCATCACACAAAACCAATAAATGATGAAGTAGCGAGAAAAATATATTATTCTTGTTTATAACAACTTATGAAAAAAGAGAACGTTTTTGGACTTATTATGTATCTAATCATCTTCGCATTCGCGGTGGTGTATGGTTTTACTGTTCTCCAAACTCATTTTAAGTCTTCGGCGATGACTGCAGTCTGGCAATACGCTATATATATCATCGGATGTATTGTTGCTGGAGTTTTAATTAGTGCAATTTTATTTGAGTTAGGCCACGCTCTTGGGGCGAAAGCTGGTGGATATAAAATTGTTAGATTTACAATTTTGTATTTCTCTATTTATTCTGATAAAGGCAAACGCAAGTTTGGTTTTAGAAAATTTGATGGATTAACTGGAGAAACCTTAATTGTTCCAAATTATGAAAAGAAAGAGAAACCAAATCCAATTCCATATTTAATATATGGACCAATATTTAATCTAGCGTGGTTTGCGGGAGCATTATTCTGCTTCTTCTACTACAAAAACGGTTCTAACTTTGATGGCGATATGGCGTATGCTTTCTTAACTGTTGGCTTGATCTCATTAATTTTATTAATTTATGATATTGTTCCTATTAAAAGCGATGTTACTACGAACGGATATTGGTTATTCTCTTTATTAAAGAGTAAAGATTATCAAACCTATAATGATTTATTACTTGCTAGAAATGACTCTAACGGAAATGTCGTAGTCGAAACTAGCGCTAAAAAAGGTGATAAACCAGTTAAACAAATTAATCTTAATCGAGTCGAAGGAAAATTATTATCGGCAGCGACATTAATTGATGAAAAGAAATATGAAGAAGCTTCTAATTTATTAGAAGAAGTATTAGCTAAACCAGATGAATTAACTAATAAAGGTTATTTAGAGGCTAACGAACAAAAACTATATATTAAGATTATGACTTTATCTCATGAAGAAATGAGTGAATACTATGATAATGAAGTCGCCTTATCTTTAAAAAGAGATATCTCTAGTGATCGTACCTTAATTGGTATTAGAACATATATCTTAATGGCGGGTTTATTTGATAAATCAAGAAGTGAATGTGCATTGGCTCTTTCAAAGGTCGCTAAAGCGTATAAAAACACTATTCCTAGCCGTAAACATCCTGAACTAGTGTTATTTAATGATGCATTAGAAAAGGTGTGCCAAGCACACCCTAAATGGGAATTAGATATTTATAAACTCTACGAATAATTATAATCCGAAGAAGCTTGGATTAATTAATTGTGTCCAAATTAAGAAATAAGTAATTAAGGATACGATATCAACTATAGTTGTTGTAAAAGGCCCACAGACCACTGCTGGGTCTAATTTTATTAATTTGGCTAAGAATGGTAATGAACAACCAACCATTCTAGAAATGATCATTGTGACAAATAATGTACCGCCAACTAAGGCTGCGATAAGTAATTTACCCTGGACTACATTAGTAGTGACATCAGAAATGGATTTAGTATCAACAATACCAACACTCATTTCAAACATTAACCAACCAAAAGCAAAGACAGATACTATTCCACCTATAACGGCAGCGACTCTAAATTCTTTCCAAGCGACTTTCCAAAAGTCATTTTTATCAAATTCGTCTAGAGATAATGATCTAACGATCATTGTAGTAGTTTGACCACCAGAGTTTCCACCTGCGTCCATAATAAGTGGAGTAAATACCGCAAGGATAGCAAATTTACCAATTTCAGCTTCGAATCCAGAAAGAATTAAAGTGGAGAACACTTGTAAGATCATTAATGTGATAATCCATGGAACACATTTCAATACTAGTTTATGAACTGGTGTCTTTAAATATGGATCAGACATATCAGAGATAGCCGCCATGTGAGCGATATCTTCACTGGTCTCTTCTTCGATAATATCAACAACGTCATCGATGGTGATAATACCGACAATCTTGTTTTCATCATTAGTGACCGCCATTGCTGTTAAGTCATAACGTTTAAACATTTTAGCGACATCTTCTTGGTCGTCGTTGACATTGCAAGAGACAAAGTCCTTATTCATAATATCGGATAAGATTTCGTCTTCTTTTGCAAATATTAAATCATCTAAATCAACAGTACCTGTTAGAGTTCTTTTAGAATCTCTAACAAAGATTGTATAAACAGTTTCAGCATCTCTACCTTTTTCTCTAATTAACTTAATTGCATCTTTAACTGAAGTGTCTTCCTTCATTTCGATATATTCTGTCGTCATGACACTTCCAGCAGTATCTTCTTTGTAATTTAAAAGTTTGTTAACGTCATTACGCATTTCTTTAGGACATACTTTTAAAACCCTGTTAACAATGTTTGCTGGTAATTGTTGAATAGCATCAGTAATATCGTCAGCGTATGATTCGTTAATAAGATCAACGAGTTCTTTATCTGAGAATGCATTAATAATTAATTCTTGTTGGTCCGAAGATAATTCTGCGAAAAATTCAGCAGCGTATTCGTTATTTACAACTTTGAAGATATATAAAAGTATTTTGACATCATCAACATCCTCCATTGCTTCAGCAATATCGATGTTTGGAATAGTATCAAAAATCTCGATGACTGTTTTTCGATCTCTTTTTTTGATAGCAGTCAAAAGCTGTTCTTTTAATTCTTCAATTTCAATTTCTTCCATACTTACACAAATTATAAGCATTAAAAAAGTTGATAACAAACTTTTTTTGTTAAGCTATCAACTTTCTTATTTATTATTTACCGGATACAACGAGTTTTTTAACTATAACTGAAGGACAGTTTGTTCCGCTCATGAATTCTCTACTGTCGTTAGCGACTGATGCAATTGAGTTGAATAAACTAACTAAATTACCAGATACGGTAATGATATCGAGTGGATGATCAACTTTTCCATCTTTAACTAAGAATCCGGTTGATTGTAAAGAAAAATTGCCAGTTCTAGAATTTAATCCTGCATGTAAACCAGATATATCAGTGATATAAACCCCATTTCCAATTTCTTTGAAAAGGTCATCCTGAGATTTTCTTCCAGGCATCATCTTTAAATATGTTGGAGATGTGTAAACTTTGCTACCCGCAGTAACTCCGTTACCAGTAGATTCTACTCCGTCCTTAGCGGCGGTAGTTAAATTATAGAGATAAGTTTGTAGAATACCATTTTTGATAATTGCTCTATTTGAGGTAGCAACGCCTTCATCATCAAATGATTTTGCAAAAACAGTTTTATTAATTGGTAAATCTTCAATTGTGACATGCTTAGAAGCAACTTTTTGACCAAGTTTACCAATAAATAATGAAGAATTCTTTTGTACGTCTTCTGCAATAGCACTAGAAACATACGCAGACATTAATGAACTAACAACTGAAGGTGCTAAAACAGCATTGTAGGTTGCTGATTCACATGGGAATCCACCTAATTGTGATACGGTTTCTTTGGCTATTGCCTTTACTAAATCACTTGGGACAAATTTATCAAAATCATTTCCAAAATATAACTCAAATCCGGTTTTGGTTTGTTCTTTTTCTTTTGCTACAGCAGATCCGTAATACGCAAAGAAATTTGATTTTTGAGAAAGCTTTAATCCATGAGTGTTTATAATAGTTGATGAACTGCTTGTTTCATCATAAGCAACTGTTGCAACTTCAATAATTCTAGGATCAGCTTTTTTCAATTCGTCCTCAATTTGTTTCGCGATCTGAATCTTTTTTTCTACTGGAATATTGCCTAATTGACGATTAAAAGTATTAATTTTTCTGTATTTTTCGCTTCCTTTAAAGATAAAAACAGGATCATCATTTTCTACAACAGATGCATTAGCAATAATTTGCTCAACAAAATATTCAGCCATCTTATTGTTATAGACATCGCTTGAGATTGAACCCATTTTTCCTTTATATATTCCACGTGCGTAAAAACTAAATGATTTGTTGTTTGAATAAGAATCAATCTCTCCATGGAATAGAGAGAATGATAAAGATGTTGTTGAGGAAAAACTAAATTCAGCTTCTTCTATTCCAGCAGCTTTAGCTAGTTCAAAAAATCTATCGAATTTCATTATTTTAATTCTCCTCCTCTACCGCCAACTAATATTTCGCTAACACGAATAGTAGGTTGCCCAACATTTGTACGTATACTACCGCTTGCGGCACCACACATACCTTGTGCTAAGGCTAAATCATTACCCACCATATCAATTTTCTTAAGGATATCTTCACCTTTTCCAATTAAAGTTGCGCCTTTAACTGGTTCAGCGATTTTTCCATCTCTAATAATGTATGCTTCTGAACAACCAAAGTTAAATTCGCCTGTGGTTGGATCAACAGAACCACCATTAAATGAAACAGCGTATAATCCTAATTTTGTAGCTTTGATAATATCTTCTGGTTTTGATTTTCCATTATCAATATATGTGTTGCTCATTCTACTGGTTGGACAATATTTATAGTTCTGTCTTCTGCAAGAACCATTTCCTTCTTTGCCCATTCTTCTACCATTAAAATCATCAATCATGAAATTAACTAATTTTCCATCTTTAATCAAAACACGTTTTGTACCGAGATTTCCTTCATCATCAATATCAATTGATCCCCAGGCATTTGGAATAGTGGAATCATCAACTGCGGTAACAATTGGAGACGCAATCATCTCTCCTTCTTTACCAGCAAAACAGCTCAAACCTCTTGAAACCGCACTAGCTTCTAGTGGATGTCCACATGCTTCGTGGAATAATACTCCGCCCCAACCATTACCAATAACAACTGGCATTTTTCCGCTTGGACATTCTTTAGCGTTAAGCATCAATAAAGCTGTTTTAACAGCTTTAAGTGCTGATTCTTTTGGTTTAACTTTTGTTCTAAAATAGGAAATGTCTTCTTGGGCACCTGGTCCTTCAAATCCAGTTTCCATACCGCTTTCATTTGCAACGACAACAGAATAGGCTAATCTTGCAAATTCTGTTTCTCTTTTAAACCATTTTCCTTTGGAATTATAGATAGCAACAAAACGATAATTACTTCCAAAACTACCAATGTATCTTACGATTCTTGGATCTTTTAATTCTTCAATTGCGTTTGTACCTTCTCTAACTAAGGCGATTTTTTCTTCCTGACTTAAAGATTTATAACTCTTTTTAATAGGATTTCTATTTGGAGCTTTAATTAAATCTAAGTGATCTACTGTAAGGATTCTTTCTCCAACAAAGGATTTATTTAAAGACTCTGCGAGAGTTAATAATCCTTTTCTAGTTAAGTCACTTGTATATCCATACACTGATCTATTTTCTTTCAATATTCTTAAGCCGACTCCTGAAGTGACTCCTGTAGAAGAAGTAGAGACCTTACCATTTTCAATAGTAAGACCACTTCCAACACTATCTTCAAAGAAGATTTCAGAGTAGTCAGCGCCAGTTTCTAACATCTTATTAAGAACTTCTATAGCTAATTTTTTGCTTATCATGACTAGCCTCCTTCACAAAGTATATATATTTTAAGATAATAATATCTTTAAAATAAAGATTTTTATTCTCTTGTCATTCTATTAAAATAGAAGTGTCATGAAGTTACGTATTAATATGCTTAGCAGCGCTGAAACCGTTAAAGGGCAAGGTGTTGCTAGTGCTTTTAGAGAACAAGTCACTTTAATCGAAGAGATGAAGGAAGATTTTGAAGTAGCGATTAATTCCAGATCCTCTAAATTCGATATATATCACATACATACTGTTGATCCAAAGTTCAAAATTAGGATGACTAAAAAACATTTGAACATAATATATGTCCATTTTGTTCCTACGAAGAATGATGGAAGTTTAAAATTACCTAAATTTGCTAATTGGGTTTTTAATAGGCACGTTATTAGAACATACAGAAAGGCTGATGAAGTCGTTGTGGTGAACCCATGCTTTATTCAAGAGCTCGAAAAAATAAAAATCCCAAAAGAAAAGATAACCTATATACCTAATTTTGTTGACCACGATAAATTTAAAGAACTTGAAAGGGACAAAATTATAGAGTTAAAAAATAAGTACGGGATTCCACTTGATAGATTTGTTGTTTTAGGATGTGGCCAAATCCAAACAAGAAAAGGGTTTGATGATTTTGTAAAAACCGCTATTCAAAATCCAGATATTACGTTTGTCTGGGTGGGCGGATTTTCTTTCGGCAAATATACAGATGGATATAAAAAATATAAGAAATTATTGGAAAATTTGCCACAAAATATGCTTCGTTTACCTATTATTGATAGAAAATATATGAATGAAGTATTTAATATTTGCGATGTATTATTTATGCCTTCGTTCATTGAATTATTCCCAATGACGATCCTTGAAGCTTGTAATGTTAACAAACCATTTTTGGTCCGTGACCTTGATTTATATAAACCAATTTTATTCCAAAAATACTGTAAAGGAAATTCAGTAGATGAGTTTTCAAAAGAACTTCAAAAACTCAAGAATGACATAACCTACTACAAAGAGTGTTCCGAAAATTCCAAATTTATTTCCAATTTCTATAATAAGGATATATTAAAGAAGACTTGGAAGGACTATTATTTCCGAGTCTACGATAAATGGCTTTCAAAAAAGAAACAAAAAAATATAAAATAAGAAACGAGGTAGAAAAAATGAATAAATACATGAGAATGGCTATCAACGAAGCCAGAAAAGGTATCCGAGCTGGTCATGGAGGACCTTTTGGTGCTGTTATTGTTAAAGACGGAGTTGTTATTGGAAAAGGGCATAACCAAGTTTTAAAAAATAATGATCCAACTTGCCACGGCGAGATGATGGCAATTCATAAAGCTTGTAAAGCTCTTAAAACTTATGATTTGAGTGGTTGTGAATTATATACCACTGGCGAACCTTGCCCAATGTGTATGTCAGCAATCTTATGGGCTAATATTGAAAAAGTATATTACGGGTGTAATATAATTGACACCGAAGAAATAGGTTTCAGAGATGCAAAATTCTATGAAATGCAAAAACCTGGTGAAAGAGAAAAACTTGTTATCGAATTAGATAGAAAAGCTTGTCTAAAGCTTTACGGCGAATATACTAGACTCAATCATACTATTTATTAATTTCAAGAAGCGGACACATAATTAAAGCGGTCCGCTTTTTCTTTTACTTGTAAAAAGAATTTAAAGTGATAGTCTATTAGATGTAGATGAAATTATTTATTTGAGCGATTTGTTAAATTTTTTTAATATCGGTTTTTTCATGCGCTCAAGAAAGGAGACTCAATGTATAAAAGTGAGTATTTAAATAATTTGTTAGAAGATGTCAAAAGAAGATACGGCAACGAAAAAGAATTTGTTGCTGCGGTCGAAGAATTTTTTGATTCAATGGATTTTTTAGTAGAGAAAGATCCACGCATTGAAGAATATTCTATTCTTGAAAGATTAATTGTCCCTGAAAGAGTAATTGAAATGCGAGTCCCATGGGTTGATGATAGTGGAAAAATTAGAGTCAACACCGGCTACCGTGTTCAATTCAATTCTGCGATTGGACCTTATAAAGGCGGAATGAGATTCCACCCATCTGTTAATTTATCAATTCTTAAGTTCTTAGGTTTTGAACAAACATTTAAAAACAGTTTAACTGGACTCCCTATGGGAGGAGGTAAAGGCGGAGCAGACTTCGACCCACGCGGAAAGAGTGATGGAGAAGTTATGAGATTCTGCCAATCCTTCATGTCAGAATTATTTAGACATATTGGGCCAGATACAGACGTCCCTGCTGGTGACCTTGGATTTGGTGCTAGAGAAGTCGGCTACATGTTTGGAATGTATAAGAAATTAAGAGATGAATGGAGTGGTGTTTTCACCGGTAAAGGACTCTCTTATGGTGGCTCCCTTGCTAGACCTGAAGCAACAGGTTATGGATTACTCTATTATGCTAGAGAAATGCTCAAAACTTACTACAAAACCGACTTCAAAGGCAAGAAAATCATTATTTCTGGCTGTGGGAAGGTCGGCGGAATGGCCGCTGAAAAAGCCCATCAACTTGGTGCAATTTTAGTGGGTATGAGTGATATCGATGGCTATGTTGCCGATCCAAACGGATTAGATGTTCCTTATATTGTTGAATTAAGTAAAAAGAAAGGCATGTTCTCTAAGGAATATGCTGCGACACATAAAGGTGCAAAATTTGTCGAAGGACCTAGAGGATTATGGTCTGTACCATGTGAAATTGCTCTTCCATGTGCAACACAAGGCGAAATTGCTTTAAAAGAAGCTGAAATTTTAAAGGCTAATGGCTGCTATATGTTAGTTGAAGGTGCAAATATGCCTACTGACGTTGAAGCAATTAGATATTTCAATACCCATGATGTTTTATTTGCTCCAGGAAAAGCTAGTAACGCTGGTGGCGTGGCCGTTTCAGGACTTGAAATGAGCCAAAATGCTATGCATTTAAGTTGGACCTTTGAAGAAGTTGATCAAAAATTAGAAGAAATCATGAAGAAGATTTTCAAAGCATGTCATGATACTGCAGTACAATTTGGTCAACCACGTAATTTAGCTTTAGGCGCTAATATTGCCGGATTCTTAAAAGTCTATGACGCCATGCTTGCTCAAGGTGTTTGCTAATGATTAAAACTGTTAAGGCTCCTCATATCTTGCTTCCTAGAAAGGGAGTAGATATGTCTAAATATGCGGTCATCGCCTGTGACCAATACACTTCTAATCTTGAATATTGGGATTCTCTTAAAAAAGAAATTGGTAATGAGGTCTCAACTTTCAACATGATTTATCCAGAAGCGTATTTAGAAAATACCGACAACGATAAATACATTGAAGGTATCAATAAAAACATTGCTCATTATTTAGGAAATAATGATTTGGAAGATATTGGGGAATGTTTTATTCTCGTAGAAAGAGTTACTTCTTATGGAGTAAGACGTTTAGGTCTTATCTTAGCGGTAGATCTAGAAGACTATTCTTATGAAAAAGGTACTAACGCTTTAATTAGAGCGAGTGAGGCTACAATTGTAGAAAGAATTCCTCCAAGATTAAAGATTAGAAAAGACGCTCCAATTGAATTACCGCATATTTTAGTGTTATTCGATGACCCTAAGAAGACTATCGTTGAAGAGTTATATGCTCAAAGGGACAAATTAGAAAAAGTCTATGACTTTGAACTTAATAAAGACGGTGGTCATATCCGCGGTTATAAAGTTATTAACACTAAAGAAGTAATTACTAAGTTTGATGATTTATTCCTTAGGAATAACAATGGGTTGTTATTCATTGTTGGTGATGGTAATCACTCCTTAGCTACAGCAAAAGCACACTGGGAAATTGTAAAAAAGGATTTATCTCCTGAAGAAAGAGAAAATCATCCAGCCAGATTTGCTTTAGTGGAAGCTAATAATTTATATGATGATGGAATCATCTTTGAACCAATTCATAGAGTCTTATTTAATGTCGAAAAAGATTTTGAAAAACAGTTAAGAAACGTATGCACTGGTGAATTTAAATCCTTTACATACACATCTAGCGAAGGAAAGAAGGAATTAAAACTTCCAAAGAACGCTCCTAAAGCATATTTAATGGTGCAAACTTTCTTGGATGTTTATTTAAGACTACATCCACAAGCAAAAATCGACTTCATTCATGATGAAGAAGAACTACTTGCGGTATGTGATAAAAATCCTGGCAGTGTTGCTATAGCAATGCCTGCTTTAACTAAAGAGGACTTATTTGATTATTTGGCCTCTGGCACTGTGCTTCCTAGAAAATCATTCTCAATGGGGCACGCAAATGAAAAACGCTATTATCTCGAAGCCAAGAGAATAATAAATTAATTTATTAAAGGAGAAAAATATGGCTAGAATTTATAACTTTTCTGCCGGTCCAGCTATGCTTCCTGAAGAAGTATTAAAAGAGGCTGCAGAGGAAATGCTTGATTACCGTGGATGTGGAATGTCCGTCATGGAAATGTCCCACAGATCCAAGGTTTATCAACAAATTATTGATGAAGCGGAAGCAGACTTAAGAAAATTAGTGGGTATCCCAGATAATTATCGTGTCTTATTCCTTCAAGGTGGTGCCACACTTCAATTTGGTATGATTCCAATGAATTTAATGACCGTTAATAAGAAAGCGGACTATATTCATTCTGGCGTCTGGACCAAAAAAGCGATGCAAGATGCCAAATTCTTTGGTCAAGTTAATGTTGCGGGAAGTAGTGAAGATGCACAATTTAAACATGTCCCAGATGTTCATAAACTTAAATTAGATCCTGAAGCAGACTATGTCTATATGTGTGATAACAACACAATTTATGGAACTAAATTCAAAGAATATCCTGATACAGGTAAAGTCCCATTAATTTGTGATATGTCATCTTGTTTCTTATCTGAACCAATCGATGTTAAAAAGTTTGGAATGATTTACGCTGGTGCGCAAAAGAATGTTGGCCCAGCTGGAGTGACTATCATCATCATTAGAGATGATTTAGTGGAACGTAGTAAAGAATTACCACTTCCTGTCTATTTAAGATATGCTCCACATGTGGAAAATGGTTCTATGTATAACACTCCACCAACTTATGGCATTTATATTTGTGGTAAAGTCTTCAAATGGTTACTCGCTACTGGTGGACTTGAAAAGAGAAAACAATTAAATGAAGAAAAAGCCAAGATCTTATATGACTATTTAGATAGTTCTTCATTCTATAAACCAAGCGTGGAAAAAGATTCACGTTCATTAATGAACGTTACTTTCAGAACTCCAAGTGATGAATTAGACGCTGCATTCTTAGAAGGCGCGAAAAAATATAAATTCACTAACTTAAAAGGTCATAGATCTACAGGTGGATTAAGAGCCTCTATCTATAACGCTATGCCAATTGAAGGGGTTAAAGCCTTAGTGAAATATATGAAAGAGTTCGAAGAAGAACATAAATAGGTATCACAATGGAAAGAAAAATTTATTGTTTAAACAAAATTTCAAAAGTTGGTTTAGCTGTTCTTCCAAGTAACTACAAAGTAGTTGAAGAATTAGAAGGTAGTGATGCTGTACTTGTTAGAAGTGCGGCAATGCATGAAATGGAATTACCTGAATCAGTAGCTTGTGTTGCTAGAGCAGGAGCAGGAGTTAATAATATCCCTTTAGATAAATATGCCGAAAAAGGTGTTGTGGTATTTAACACCCCAGGGGCTAACGCTAACGCTGTTAAAGAATTAACTATCGCCATGATGTTACTTGCTGCAAGAGACATTAGAGGCTCCATGGAATGGGTCAAAGCTAATAAAGAAGATCCGGAAATCAATAAGACCATGGAAAAAGCAAAGTCTGCTTTTGCTGGAACTGAAATCTTAGGGAAGACCTTAGGTGTTATCGGCTGTGGCGCTATTGGTGCTTTAGTGGCTGATGCAGCTAGAAAACTCGGGATGAAAGTTGTTGGTGTTGAACCATCAATGGGAACTAGAGAACGTTATAAAGAATTATTAGCGGGTGTTGAGTTCGTAGAATTAGACGAATTACTTAAATTCAGTGATTATATCACTGTTCACGTCCCACTTATGGATGCCACTAGAGGCATGATTAATAAAGCAGCATTAGCTAAAGCTAAAGATGGCGTTATTGTCATTAATGCAGCTAGAGATGCTCTTGTTAATGATGATGATATGAAAGAAGCTTTAGCTTCAGGCAAAGTCAGAAGATATGTTACTGATTTCCCTAACGCTAAGAGCGCTAATACCGAAGGTGTTGTTGCTATCTCTCACTTAGGTGCTTCTACTGAAGAAGCTGAAGATAACTGTGCGATGATGGCAGCTAACCAAGTTGTAGACTTCGTAGAAAATGGTAATATTGTTAACTCAGTTAACTATCCTAACTTAACTCTTGGAGCAAAAGCTGGTCCTAGATTAGTAGTCTTATCTAAAGGTGATGCTTCTAGTGAAGTAATGGAAGCCGTTAAGAAGTTAGGTTTAAAAGCTGTTAAAATGGTTAATGGTGTTAAAGGGAACTTCGGCGCTACTTTAGTAGAATTAGATAAAGAAGTTAAAGAAGTTAAGGCTATTGAATCGTTGCCAAACGTTATCAAAGTATTAGTTAAATAACTCATTTATAAAACAGGTGTTAATAAAATGACATCTGTTTTTTTATTGATTGAATCAAGTAACTTTTGAATTATAATGTAGGTAGAACCTATAAGGAGATTATTGAATATATGAAAAAAAGATTATTAATGGTCATTCCTACTATTGCTTTGTTAGCTAGCTGTGGGAAAGCCGACCCACTAGCGGAAGTAAGTAAATCTTTACCAGGCGATGTTGATGTGGTTAACCCTAGCCAAGTGGAACAAGGTGTAATCGATGAATATATTTCTGATGCATTTAATGAAATGTTCTATTCTTTAGAATATAAAGCAGTTTATAGCTTATCAGTCGATTTAAGTTTATCTCTTAATGGAGCAACTGAAGCCGGCGCTTTTACTGGCTCAGCTAGAGTTAAAGGTAACGTACTTCTTGGCTATGATGTGCATGTTATAGAAGAAATCCCTTATTCTTCAGTCTTTCTTAAAGTGTCTGGTCTAACAGTCGAATCTAATATTAGCTTACCTGATAGCATGAAACAGAAAATGCCAGTTCCTGAAAACATCTCTATAAAAGATGTCGATTTATTTGCCTATGGATTTGAATCAGAATTAGGAGCCTTTGGCTTTGTTGATTTATCAAATCACGCTCTTCAAGATGCAGCTAAAAATGCACTTGTTTCTAGTGGATTAGCAGAAGAAGATATTAATGAATATCTAGATACTTTACTTGGAGAAAAAACTCAAGGAAGTGAATATCGTCCAGGTTTAGCAGCGATTGATTTAGTTGATTTATTTACACAAATTGATAAATATAGAGCCTCTCAAGGCGCTGAACCATCTTCAGAAGATATACTCCAACACCCAATTACCTATCTTCTTTCTATGGGTGATGCAGAAATGGAAAGTATTAGAATTGATTTCAACGAATTAATGGAAGATATTCTTCCAGCACTCTCTCCAGTTGTGGGAACTAAATATACAGTAGAAAGTGCTGATGTTGTTGGCTTAGAAAAGACTTCTATTGTTATGAATGTAAGTAGTAGCCAAGTTGCTGCTGCTATGGGAATTCCAGAAAATCAAATGCCTGTTAATGGTGTGGCAGGAGTGTTACTTTCTGTTGGTGTAGATAAAGGCTCAGAAGATTACGCTCTTGAAGAGTTAAATTTATCAGCAAATGTGTCTGGTAATATGGAAGGTTTCTCTTTCTCATTTAACGGCTCAGTTAGTTTAACTGTTTCATATAACGATCAAGCGACTATGGAGACTTTAAGCGAAGCGCAAATGGACACTTATAGACCAATTACTAATGAGCTTGCTCAATTAATTATTTCATTAATGTAATTTGTTTACAAATTAAAGGAGCGATTTCTCGCTCCTTTTCGTTTGCTTAAATTTCTATTATTTAATAATGGTTCCGCTTTTTTCTTCAAATGCTTTAGCAGCGTTTTCTAAAGCGGCAATAATTGCTTTCTTACCTGGACATCTAGTTAAGAATTTCACACAGGCATTCACTTTTGGATACATACTTCCTTTTGCGAAATAATCGCCTTTTAGATATTCTTTAATTTCGTCTAATGAAACTTTTTCTAACTTGATTTCATTTGGTTGCTTATAGTTGATGCAAACATTATCAATAGCGGTGAGAATGACTAAATAATCAGCTCCTACGAGTTCTGCAACTAATGCTGAAGCATAGTCTTTATCAATAACAGCAGCAACACCTTCTAATTTGTTGCCTTCTTTAATAACTGGGATTCCGCCCCCACCAGCACAGATAACGACATTACCAGATTTCACAAGTTGAGAAATAACTTCTTTTTCTTCGATGTCCACTGGAAGTGGAGATGGGACTACTCTTCTATAGCCTCTACCAGCGTCTTCTTTAACAGTCCATCCTTTTTCTTTAGCGACTTTTTCTGCTTCTTCTTTAGACATAAATCCACCGACAGGTTTAGATGGATTTTGGAATAAAGGATCGTTTTTGTCTACGACAACTTGAGTAACAACAGTCGCGACATTTCTTTTAACACCTTGTGCTTTTAATTCGTTTTGTAGGGCGTTTTGTAAATGGAAACCAATATAACCTTGAGACATGGCTCCGCATTCAGGGAATGGCATGTCTGGGACGCTTTTAGCGTCTGTAAATGCGTTGTTGATCATTCCTACTTGTGGTCCATTACCGTGGACGATGACAACTTCGTGTCCGTCTTTCATGAGTTTAACAATGTATTTGGCTACATTGCTCACTAAAACTTTTTGTTCTTCGGCGTTATTGCCTAATGCATTACCGCCTAAACTAACTACATATCTAGACATTTAATTTTTACCTCGAGAAAATAATATACCTATTAGAGTTATTAATGAATAAATAAACAAAAAATAGTATTATAAACGTATGTACCCAAATTTATTTGGAATTAATGATTTTTCTTACGTGGTGATGATCTTTTTAGGAGTTATCGCTGCTTCAGTTATATTTTTTATCTACTTAAGTAAAAACGGAGTAGAGAAGAAATCATTTTTAGATTTGTCGATTGTGATTATCGTTACCGTGATTGTGGGTATTATTTTCGCTATTTTAGTGGAGAATGTTTATGAAGCGATTAAAGCTTCAGTAAATAACGTTGCCCCTAAATGGACTTGGGCAATGACGTTCTATGGAGGATTGGTGTTTGGTATACCAGCTTTTATCCTTATGTACCGCTACTATTATTTAAGAAATAATCCACCGATATTTAAAAAGATTTTGGTGATTGCTCCTGGAAGTGTTGCTATTGGTCACGCTTTTGGAAGAATTGGATGTTTTTTAAGTGGGTGTTGCTATGGGATCACCACTCACACTCATTTAGATGTTAATTTCCCTGGAATTGGAGAGCATCTACCAACTCAGCTTATTGAAATGGCATTTTTATTCATTTTAGGTGGTATATTAGTTTTCCTTGCTTTTAAGCACGTTACAAATTACACCGCGATTATCTATTTATTTGCCTATTCTATTTTCCGCTTTATTATAGAATTCTTTAGAGGAGATGAAAGAGGCCAACTAGCGGGATTATCTCCTTCTCAATATTGGTGCATCATCCTCTTTTTACTAGCGGGTCTACTCATTTATTTCTATCAGAAGAAAGTGTTTAAAAAAGATGAAATTTAGGTTTTCAGATTTATTGATTTTTGCCCTTTTATTTATCTTTGTCGCTGCTTTTCCAGTGGATTTATTTCGTATCGATGAGACTTATAAATTATTGATTCATATCTCTTTAAGAACTCTTATCCTTGTTTACTATATTTATATTTGTTTTGTGAATAGAATTAATATATTTAAGTTTTATAACTTAAAAAGATTACTTTTATTCCTCCCATTTTTACTTGCTTGTTTCTCTAATTTAATTGCCTTTGGCCTAGACGGTGGTCACTTTGCTAGTGTAACAATGACACCTGGATATTTATCTTTATTCATTATCTTCCATTTCTTAGGAGCGATAGTGGAAGAGTTCTTGTTTAGATTATTTATTCAAAGCGCTTTAGTTAGAGTGGGATCTATAAAAAGAATCATTTATGGAGCAACGATATTCGCTTTATTCCATTTACTGAATATGGTAAATATTTCTACAGTAGATGGACTTGTCACTATCTTAATTCAAGTCGCTTATAGCTTTGGACTAGGAATCCTATTAGGATTTGTTTATGAATATACTTATTCTTTACCGGCTTGTATCTTACTCCACTTTGCATTTAATTTCTTTAATACAGTCTTATATCAATATATGGGATGTGTAACTTCTAATTTTGCTTTCTATTTAACCGCGGTGGTGATCGCTTTAGTTTTAGTGGCCTATACTTTCTTAATTTACTGGTTTGTTTTAAGAAGAAACGACAGATATTTTAAAGAATAATATTCTTTTATAACTACCTATTTTATGTAAACATAATATTTGGAGGTTATTTATGATAAATATCAGCATCCATTCTGCTTTTGAAAATTTTAACGATATTTTTGATAAATGCATAAAAGACGACTCAATTTATAGAATTAAAACCGATAAGGGGAACGTTATAATGCTAAGTGAAAAGCGTTACTTAAAAATGCTTGAAACAGTCGAAAATGTATCACTATTACAATCATTAAAAGAAATCAATCAAACTCCTATTGATGAATTTGAAAAATATCCACCTTGGAACTAGATTCAAAATGCAGAAAACAAAAATGGCCTGATGGCTGTTTTTGTTTGTCTTTATTGCTTGTTATTAATTATAAACATATAATTATTGCATGGCGGAATGCATTATCTTAGCCGGTGGCAAGTCTACCAGAATGGGCTCTAATAAGATGCTTTTAGATTATAAAGGTCATCCATTACTTTGGTATACCATCCAAAGTGTGAGACCATTTGTTACTAGAATTATTGTTGTTACTGGTAAATATGATCAAGAAATTAGAGAAGCTTTAAAAGAAGAAAAAGTCACTTTTGTTTATAACAAGGATTATGAGTCAGGGATGTTCTCTAGTGTTTTAACTGGTGTAAAAGAAACTAAAGATGATTTTATGGTGCTTCCTGGAGATTGTCCTTTTGTTAAAAAGGAAACGTTTGAAAAAGTATTAAAAGGAAAAGGGGAAATCCGTTACCCAAAATGTGGGGATTTAGAAGGTCACCCCCTTTATATATCAAAGAAATATAAAGATGAATTGTTAACTTTTGGATTAGATAATAATCTAAAAATGTTTCGCGATAGCAAAAAATGTGAAATAATATTTGTTGAAGACAAAAATATAGGGATGAATCTAAATAATAAATTAGATTTTTATCATTTGCCTAACTGAGAAAGGAAGATAGTATGAAAGTTAATGAGTACTACCGAGCGTCTTCTTTAGAAGATGCTTATCAAAAACTCCAAGCCTCACCAAAAAATGCGATTCTCGCTGGTGGTCTTTGGATGAAAAAAATGGGTCAGAGTTATGACACTATTATTGATTTATCAAAACTTGGTTTAGATAAGATTGAAGACAAAAAAGACGAAGTAGTCGTTGGATCAATGGTCACTCAACGTGATTTTGAAAATTCCAAAATCGTTTCTTTTTTATACGCGGGCGCACCTGCATTTGCGGTAAGAGAAGTGATGGGAGTGAATTTTAGAAATCTCGCTACTATTGGAGGATCAATCATGGGAAGATATCCATTCTCTGATGTGATTACTGGCTTACTTCCATATGATGTAGAACTTGAATTCTATCCAGCTCAAAAAATGAGTTTAGAAGAATACTTAAACTATAAAGGGAAAATGAACGCTATTTTGGTAGCGGTTCATATTAAAAAGGGTGAAGGTAAAGGTTACTTTAAAAAAGTAAAGACTACCGCATTAGATTTCCCAATTGTAAATATCGCTGTTAGTAAAGTTAGCGGAGAATATCGTGTTGTTGTTGGTGCTAGACCAATGGTGGCCGCTAGAAGCTACAAGGCTATGGAATATTTAAATAACGGAGGAAAAGATTTTGCTAAAGCCGCAGAATTAGCGGTCGAAGAACTTTCCTTCATGGATAATAAAGATTCCTCTAAAGAATATCGCGTTGATTTAGCGAAAGTTTACGTTAGAAGAGGATTAGAGGAGGTAAGTAAATAATGTTAGTGACATTTTATTTAAATAACACTCAGGTTAGTTATGATGTTAGACCTGATGAATATTTATCGCAAACATTACGTAGCCACGGTATTAAATCCGTAAAAGTTGGATGTAATGAATCTACTTGTGGTAGCTGTACCCTTTTATTAGATGATAAACCAGTGATGTCTTGTAGTGTTCTTACTGCTTCTATTGAAGGTAAACACGTGACCACTGTTGAAGGTATTCAAGAAGAGGCTGCTAAAATCTCTTACTACTTCGCTGAAGAAGGAGCAGATCAATGTGGCTTCTGTAATACAGGTTATGCTTTAGTGGTCTATTCTCTTAAGAGAACCATTAAAAATCCTACTGAAGAACAAATAATTGATTATATCGTTGGCAATTTATGCCGCTGTAGTGGGCTTCAAAGTCAGCTTAATGCAATTAAAGCCTACTTAAAGGAGGAATAAGTCATGGCTGTCGATAAGAAGAAATTAAAAGTTGTTAATAACAAGACCCATTCAATTGATGGTCAAGGTTTAATGCAAGGTAGAAGCTATTATACTGACGATCTTGCTGAACAAAATTCTTTAGTCATTAAGATTTTAAGATCTCCACATGCTTTTGCTCATATCAAATCAATTGATGTTAGCGAAGCCCAAAAATTAAACGGAGTGGAGTTAGTCTTAACTTATAAAGATGTTCCACATGTCTCTTTCTCTAGAGCGGGTCAAGGATATCCAGAACCATCTCCACATGATAAATTCATCTTAGATGAATATGTGAGATACGTTGGTGATGAAGTAGCAATGGTCGCCGCAATTAATGAAAGAGTAGCAGAAGAAGCTCTTAAATTAATCAAAGTGGAATTTGAAGTTTTAGAACCTGTTTTAGATTTTGAAACTGCTTATGAAAATAAATCAGTCATCCATCCAGAAGACGGCATTAAAGAGATGTTCCCAATTGGTTTTGATCCTAAAAAGAATGTCGCTGCTAGTTATGAAATGGAAGTTGGTGATGTAGAAAAAGAACTTGCTAAATCTGATGTCATCGTCGATGAAACATTCTATTCCCAAGCACAAGCTCATGCGATGCTTGAAACTCATTCTAGTAATGCTAGATTAGACACTCATAATAGATTAGTTATTTATTCTTCTACTCAAACTCCATTCCATATGAGAAGAATTATGGCCACCACTTTAGGTTTACCAGTCTCTAAAATTAGATTTATTAAACCTCGTGTTGGTGGTGGATTTGGTGGTAAACAAGCATTCCATGGAGAAATGTTCTGTGCTTTAACTACGTTAAGAACAGGAAAGCCATCTAAATTAGTCTACACTAGAGAAGAAGTCTTTGGTGCTTCATATACACGTCATCCAATGCGTATTCGTATGCGTATTGGAGCGATGAAAGATGGAAGAATTAACGCAATTGATTGTCGTTCTTTAAGTGATACAGGTGCTTATGGAGAACATAGCTTGACCGTCTTTATGATTGTCGGCAGTAAAGTTCTTCCTTTATATAATAAAGTCGATGCGGTGAAGTTTGGTGGAAGAGTTGTTTATACTAACCACGTTCCAGCAGGTGCATATCGTGGATATGGCGCTATTCAAGGTAACTATGCTTTAGAAGCTACTGTTGATATTCTCGCAGAAAAACTTGGCATGGACCCAAAAGTTCTTAGAGAAAAGAACTCCATGAAAGAAAAAGAAACTTCACCAATCTTTGAGATTATGGGTGAAGGTACCAAAGGTACAGCAATGATTATGGAATCTTGCAAACTTCCTTACTGTATCAAACGTGGTGCGGAACTCATCGGCTGGGATAAAAAATGGCCAAGAGTCAAAGTTAGCGACACTAAAGTTAGAGGATATGGCATGGCAATTGCTATGCAAGGTAGTGGTATTCCATTTATGGATATGGGTAGCTGTTCTATCAAACTCAACGATGGTGGTAGCTATAACGTTACTGTTGGTGCTACTGATATTGGCCAAGGTAGTGATACTTTAATTGCTCAAATCGTTGCTGAAGAATTACAAACAACAGTGGATAACATTTTAATTTATTCCTCAGATACAGATTTAACTCCATTTGATTGTGGTGCTTATGCTTCCTCTACCACATATATTAGTGGTAATGCAGCCTGGAGAGCGGCTATTAAGATGAGAGAAAGACTTATTAAAGAAGCTGCTGAATATTTAGGCGAGAAACCTGAAAATGTAGAATTCGACGGCAAGATCTTTACTAGTAAAGATAAACAAGTTTCTTTATATGATCTAAGTGTTCAATTCTTATATAATAAGAACTTACATCAAGTGAGTATCACTGAATCATATTATGGACATGTTTCTCCACCTCCATTTATGGCAGCTTACGCTGAAGTGGAAGTTGATTTAGAAACTGGTGAATACGATATCCTTAACTATGTAACTGTTACGGATTGTGGCACCACCATTAACCCAATGCTTGCAAGAGGCCAAGTTGAAGGTGGTATTGTTCAAGGTTTAGGTATGGCCTGTTTTGAAGATGTGAAATACGACAAGAAAGGTAATTTACTTAGTAATAACTTCCTTGGTTATCACATCCCAACTCATAAAGAGATTCATAAATTAACATCTGAATTTGCAGACTCCTATGAACCAACAGGTCCATTCGGTGCTAAATCAGTTGGTGAAATTGGTATTGATACTCCTCCAGCGGTTATTTGTAACGCAATTTATAACGCAACTGGTGTGCGTGTACATACTTTACCAATCACCCCAGAAAAGATTTTAAAGGGAATTAAAGAACTTAAAAAATAATATGCTCGACTTACTTCTAGTAAACGGATTTGCTTATATAGATGAACGATATCAAAAAGTGAATATCGGTATTTCTGGTGAGCGTATTTCCTATATAGGAAAAGAAACACCTAACGCCACTAGGGTAATCGATGTTCACCATAACCGTATCCTTCCTGGATTTATTGATCCACACGTTCATTTTGCTTTATATTGCGGCACTATTACTAGTAGAGACGATTTTGTCGGTGGCAGTAAATCTGCCATATACGGAGGGGTAACCACAATAGTGGATTTCCTAGACCCAAGTAGAAACGCTAAAGAATTAGTGGAAACTTATAATAGACGATTAAAAGAAGCTAAAGGCTGTAACGTCGATTATCATTTTCATGCTTGTATTAAAGAGCCTGATGGTGATTTAGAAGAATACGTCTTAAAGATGAAGGATTTAGGAATTAATACAGTGAAGTTATTCACTACTTATTCTGAGACCCACCGCCAAACAAAAGATGAGGATATTAAGAAATTATTAAAGCTATCCAGAAAATATAAATTTGTTGTTTGTGCTCATATTGAAAAAAACAGTTTGATCAAGCACGATGAAGGTTTGACTTATAAAGATTTACCAAAAGCTAGAAGTAGCGCTGCGGAAACTATTGAAGCCATGAAATTATGCGAGATGGCTGTTAAGAGTAAAGGCAAGTTATATATGGTTCACTGTTCTAGTGGCTATACATTAGAAAGCATTGTGAATACGTATGGTAAATATCTTGGTAAATACATCTTTATCGAATCATGCCCACAATACTTTATGTTTAATAATGAGGTGCTCAAAAAAGATAATGGTTATTTATATACATTCGCTCCACCTTTAAGAAGTGAAGTTGAACGTAGAAAGTTATGCAAATATTTCGATTACCTTAGTTCAATTGGTACAGACCACTGCGCATTTAATAAACTAGATAAAGAGTCTCATCCACATTTAAATGGACATCCATTAGGAGTCGGTGGAATCGAATCTAGCTTCTTATCAATGTATGAACTTTTTGGTGATAAAGTTATTTCCAAAATGTGTCAAAATACCGCGAAAATTCAAAGATTTAAGCACAAAAACGGTATAAAACTTAAAAATTATGCTGATTTAGTGATTATGTCTAGTGACCCACAAATCGTTGGTAAGCCACATGGAAACGTGGACTATTCTATATATGAAGGAATGCATTTATCTAACAAGATTGTCTCTACAATTGCTAGAGGTAAGTTTGTGTTAAAAGACGGTAAATTCTATCCTCATAAAGGTCAACTTATAAAATGCGAGATGAGAAGATTATGAACGCTTTAATTAATGTTAGAATTTTTGATTATGAGAATTATATCGAATCTGGATATGTTGTTTTTGATGAACATGTTCAAGAAGTCGGTAAGATGAGTGATTTCAAAAATAAAGGTTATAAAGTGATAGACGGAAAAGGTCAATTACTCATGCCTAATTTTGTATGCGCTCATTCACATATTTATTCTATTTTTGCTCGAGGACTTATTCTTCCATTTAATCCAAAGAACTTCCAAGAGATTTTAGACCAGATGTGGTGGAAGATTGATAGAGAAATTGATAACCCAGTTTCTTATTATTCTGGTATTGCTGCGGGAAGTGAATTTTTACTTAATGGAGTGACTACTATTATTGATCATCACGCTTCTGGAAAAGATATTTTAGGTTCATTAACTGCTTTAAAGAAAGCTCTTGATAATACCTTACACTTAAGAAGCATCTTATGTTTTGAAACTAGTGATAGATATAACATTAATGAATGTATTAAAGAAAATATTAGCTTTGCTAATAGGTATCATACCTCCCACGTAAGCGGGTTATTTGGTATGCATGCCTCTATGAGTTTAAGCGAAGAAACTCTTAAGAAGATTTCTAAAAAGCTAAAGGATTTACCAATTCATATTCATGTTGCAGAAAGTGATATGGATGTGGTTGATAGCGAAGCCAAATATCACACTTCAATCATTGAAAGATTAGATAAGCATAATCTTATAAACGAAGATTCTTTAATTGTTCATGGAGTGTTTTTATCCGATAAAGAACTCGACATTATAAAAAAGAGAAAAGCTTATATGGTTGTTAATACTACTAGTAACTTAAATAACGCTGTTGGAATTACTGATATTAAGAAATTTATTGATAAAGGTATCCCAGTGATGGTTGGTAATGATGGCTTATCTTCTTCTATGGCGATTGAATATCAAAATGCGATGTATTTAACTCATTTAAAAAATGCATCACCAACTGCATTAAACGTTAGTCACATTTTAACGATGATTAATAATGCTTATGATTACGCTTCTAGAAGATTAGGAATTAAATTAGGAAAGATTAAAAGTGGTTACGTTTCTGACTTTATGTTAGTTAACTACACCCCATTCACTGAGATGAATAGTGGTAACGCTTTTGGTCATATATTCTACGGCTTATTCCCTAATTTTAGACCTAATGATGTTTATGTTGACGGGAAACATCTAGTTAAATCTGGCGAATTAGTTTCACCTAAAGTGAAAACTGAATTAATAGAATCAAGAAAATATAGTGAAACTCTTTGGAAAAGAGTAAAGGAGAAATAATTATGGATCTATCTACAAAATTTGATGGCTTAGTTCTTAAAAACCCACTTATGCCAGCAGCGGGACCACTTGTTGGTGACGCTGAAAAAATGCTTTGGCTTAAAGAACAAGGTTTAGGTGCATTAGTGGCTAAGACCATTTCCACAAAAGACGCTCATATTCCACATCCATGTATTATCGGAGAAGGAAATAATGCGATCTTTAACTGCGAACTCTGGACAGAATATCCAAAAGAAAAATGGATTAATGAATTCCTTCCAGAATTAGTGGCGAAAAAAGGAGATACACCTCTAATTATTTCTGTTGGTTACACCAAAGAAGATATGGAAGTCCTTATTCCTGTTTTAGATAAATTTGCGGATGCCTTTGAAGTGAGCTGCCACTATGTTGGCACTGACCATGAAATGATGGCAGAAGTTGTTAGAACCATTAGAAAGCATACTAAAAAACCTTTCTATATGAAAATCTCACCACACATCCCTGATCCTGCTCATTTTGCCCACACTATTAAAGAAAATGGAGCTAATGGAGTAGTTGCTATTAACTCCCTTGGTCCTAGCATGGTTATTGATGTCGAAAAACGTCAAATGGCCTGTTCAAATGATAAAGGATTTGTCTGGATGTCAGGTCCAGTGGTTAAACCATTAGCTTTAGCTACTGTTTATACTATTAAACAAGCTGAGCCATCCTTAACCGTTATTGGTGTTGGTGGAGTTGCTAGCGCTAAAGATGTGATTGAATTCTTATTAGCCGGTGCAAGTGCGGTAGGTATGCTATCCGCCCCTATGTTAAGAGGCAAAGAATTATATGCTAAAGTCATCGCTGACTTACCAAAAGAATTAGAGAAATATGGATTTAAATCTGTTCAAGAAGTTATTGATACTCATTTAACAAATAAAGTGACTTATGAACATGAAATGCCTTGTGTTAACAAAGAAAAATGTACTCACTGTGGAATGTGTATGAGAAACTGCCCATATTTCGCGATTGAAATGAATGAAGAAAAGGTGCCAGTATTTGATGCATCTAAATGTTTTAGATGCGGATTATGTGCCTCTAAATGTCCAGTTAAAGCTATTAAGTTTTAGTAAGTAATGAAAATGAAAAAGTTTGATACATCAGTTAAAAAAGTAGATAACGAAGAGAAGATGTCTGGAAGAGCCATCTTCACTGGCGACATCCAAATGGATGATGCCTATTTCGCTATACAAGTTAGAAGTGAAAAAGCCCATGCGAAGTTAAAAGGAATTTATGTCCCTAAACTTCCTAAAGATTACTATTTCATTTCTGCAAAAGACATCGTTAAAGAAAACGTTGTGAATATTATTGCTTCCGATTGGCCAGTCTTCGCTGATAAGAAAGTAAATTATATTGGTGAGGCTATTGGTTTAATCGTTGGTCCTGATAAAGGCATGTGTATGTATTTAGCAAGCCTAGTCAAAGGGGAATATGAAGAATTAGAGCCAGTCTTTGAGATGAAGAATTCTTACGTTCATAAAGAATTCACCAAAGGTGACGTCTCTAAATTTAAAAGCGCAAAAAAAGTATTCTCAGAAGAATTCACTACCGGCTATCAAGAACAAGTCTATTTAGAGCCTCAAGCCATGTTAATGTATATTCAAAACGATCAAATCGTGGTTAAAGCCTCAATGCAGTGTCCTTTCTATATCCATAAAGCGATCATGAGAACTTTGGGATGTAAAGAGAAGGATGTAAGAGTCATTCAACCAGCGGTAGGGGGTGCATTTGGTGGTAAGGAACATTACCCATCTTTAATGGCTGCTCAACTTGCCACTGCAATTGTGAAAATTAAAAAACCAATTAAGATGTTCTTCGATAGAAAAGAAGACATTACCTATACCACAAAACGTCACCCATCTAAGACAGAGATTTCTGCTTATGTGGACGCAAAAAATAACATCATTGGTGTGAAGATTCATGTTGGTATTGATGGCGGAGCGTATGTTGGTTGCTCTATGGTTGTTTTATCACGTGCTTTAATCGCTGCGACTAATACTTATACATTTGAAAATGTTAGTGTTAGTGGAGATGCATATTGCACAAATAAAGTTCCAAGTGCGGCATTCCGTGGATTTGGTTCACCTCAATCAATATTCGCATTTGAACTATTTATTAATCACCTTGCTGACTATTTAAAAGTAGACCGCATGGAATTAAGAATGAAATATCTTGTAAAACAAGGTGATATCACTTCTACCTCTGGTTTATTTAGAGACCCAATCATCTTAAAAGAACTTGTTGATAAAGCTATGGAGATGAGTGACTATAAACATAAAGTTAAACTTTATTCTAAAGAAAAATCATATCGCGGAATTGGCTTATCGATGTTCTTGCACGGCTGTGGATTCACTGGAAGTGGAGAATCCGATTTAATTAAAGCGCAATTAAGAATCAAGAAAGATAAAAACGATATTGTGACTTTCTATACTTCTCAAGTTGATTTTGGTCAAGGTAATAGAACTACATTAAAAAGAATTGTCGTTGATACTTTAGGTATTCCTGAAGATCACGTCATCTATGACGCCCCTGACACTAATGAAACTCTTTCTACTGGCCCAACTGCTGCTAGTAGAACTATTATCATCGTTGGTGGACTTGCTGCTAAAGCAGCTCAACATTTAAAGAGCATTTGGAAAGATGGAGAAGAACAAGAAATCGTCGAACCATATGTTGGTCCTGCTTATATCAAATGGGATGAGGCCACTATGCAAGGGGACGCTTATCCAGGTTATGCTTGGGGAGTGAATATTGTTGAAGTCTCTGTTGATCCTGTAACATATGAAGTTAATGTTGAAGGCTGTTGGTCAACTTATGACGTTGGACACGCCATTGATGAAAGAATTATCATGGGTCAAGCAGATGGTGGCTTAGCGCAAGCCTTAGGCTGGGCATATTTAGAAAAAGAAGTGGCGGAAAACGGAATGTTTAAACAAAGAACAATGTCTGATTATGCTATTCCTACCTCTATGGATCTTCCTGTTTTGGAAACTGAAGTCCTTGATAATCCATTTAAATATGGAGCCTTTGGGGCAAAAGGTGCTGGAGAATTAACTTTTGTTGGTGGAGCTCCTGCCTTTGCTCTTGCTTTAGAGCAAGCAATTGGCAAAAAAGTCCACGACATTCCAGCCACACCAGAATATATTATGGAGCTAATGAATCATGAAAATTAGTTTTGTTATTAATAATAAAAAAGTATCTCTCGATGTTGAACCTTCAATGCGTTTATTAGATGTTATTCGTAATGAATTACATTTAACAGGCACTAAAGAAGGATGCGGAGAAGGTGAATGCGGAGCATGTACCGTTTTAATTAACGAAGAACCTGTTAATTCATGCTTATATCCAGCGATAAACGCTGCTAATAAAAACATTATGACTATTGAAGGATTTAGGGAAACTAATGAATATCGAGTCATCGCTGATGCCTTTGCCGATAGAGGTGGATCTCAATGTGGATTCTGCACCCCTGGCATGATTTTAGTGACTTATTCTTTATTAAAAAAGAATCCTCATCCTAGTGAAGAAGAAATTAGATTTGCTTTATCCGGTAACTTATGTAGATGTACTGGCTATCAAGCGATTGTTGATGCTGTGAAAGTAGCAGCAGTGAAAGGAATTAAATTATGATTCAACATTTTGTTCCTACCACATTAAAAGAAGCTCTAAAGATTTTAGATGAGCGTGACTGCTATATTATGGCTGGTGGCACTGATTTAATGGTCCAAAAACATCGAGGCAGTGGTTTGTTACCTAATTTTGATAAAGACGTATTATATGTGATGAATATTAAAGAACTTGATTATATCAAAACTGACGCGGAAGGTAATTTACGTATTGGGGCGATGAATCGATACTGTGAACTTATGAATTCATCGCTAGTCCCAGATATCTTTAAGACCGTATTTAAAGAAATTGCCTCACCTAATATTAGAAATATGGCGACTTTAGTGGGCAATATTGCTAATGCTTCTCCTGCAGGAGATAGTTTATTACCTCTTAACCTTTTTAACGCACGTGTTGTTTTATCTAGCGTTAAAGGAAATAGAGAAGTTTTAGTAGAAGACTTCATTCAAGGTGTTAGAAAGATTGACCGTCAGAAAAATGAATTAATTACTGAAGTGATTATTCCTAATTGCGACTTAAATTTCTACTATCGAAAAGTCGGTTCTAGAAAAGCAGAATCTATCACTAAAGTTTCGCTTATGGGCGGCTATAAAATTGAAGGCGGAAAGATTAAAGATTTACGTATTGTTTTTGGAAGTATTTCCGTAAAAGTCGTCAGAAATCACTTTATTGAAGAGAAATATCAAGGAAAATCCGTTAATGAGTTAAGAGCGAGAATCGATGATATCATTAACGAATATGACCATGAAATCAAACCAATTACTGACCAAAGATCAACGATGGAATATCGTAAAAAAGTTGCTAAGAATTTGTTGAGGGATTTCCTCAAACATGTCAAATAAATTTAAAGGAGGTGGGCAATGAATTATATTAAAGGATACCGCTGTACAATCTGTGGAAAATTCTTTGAAACTCAAGAAGCACTTTTAACCTGCCCTGATTGCGGTGAAAAAGGCATTTTAGATGTTGAATATGACTATGAAGCCCTTAAAAAAGTCTTAACGAAAGACTATTTTGAGAAAAATCGTAACTATTCAATGTGGAGATACGCTCCGCTTATGGGTATTAAAGAAGATCACATAGATGAAATGCTTCGTATCGGCTGGACTCCACTTGTGAAGTCGCGTAATTTAGCTAAAGAGTTAGGAATTAAAGAACTCTATATTAAGGATGACGGACTTAATCCAAGTGGAAGTAGCAAGGATAGAGCTAGTGGAGTAGCGGTACTTAAAGCCATTGAAGCAGGAGCGAAAGTTATATCCTGTTCTTCTACTGGAAACGCTGCTAGTAGCTGTGCTTGTCACGCTGCTCATATGGGTTTACCTGCAGTAATTTTTGTTCCTAAACGTGCTCCAATTGGTAAATTAACTCAAATCTCTTTATATGGAGCCACATTAGTAATTGTGGATGGAGATTATAAAGCTGCATTTAGCTTATCTAAACAAGCAATTGCAAGACATGGTTGGTATAACCGAAATGCCGCCATTAATCCATTTATGGTGGAAGGCAAAAAGACAGTTTCATTAGAAATTGCCGAACAACTTAATTTTAAACCGACTGATTGGGTGGTTGTCTCCGTAGGAGATGGCTGTACAATTGGTGGAGTTTATAAAGGTTTTAATGAACTTCATAAGTTAGGTCTTATTTCTAGAGTTCCACGAATCTTAGGTGTGCAGTCTACAGGCTGCGAACCATTCGTTGTTGCTGCTAAAAATCATGAACCTCTTAAGGAATGTGATGAGAATACTTTAGCGGATAGTATCGCGGTTGGTATTCCAAGAAATCCAATTAAAGCTCTTAGAGCGGTTGAATACTCTAAAGGCGCTTGGATTAGTGTTCCTGATGAAGAAATCATTAAAGCTATGGGTTTATTAGGAAAAACTGAAGGTATCTTTGGAGAACCTGCAGGTGTCACAGGAGTGGCAGGACTTGCTAAAGCTCTTAAAGAAGGAATCATCAAAAAAGATGAATCAGTTACTATAATTGTCACTGGTAACGGACTGAAAGATCCTAATAACGCTCAAAAGGCCATCGTTAAGCCAGACTTAATGGAGCCAAACATTGAAAAGTTAGACATTTACTTAAAAGAAAAAGGAGTAATTTAAATATGTCAAAAATCCCATTTGGTCCAACATATGATGAAATGTTGAACCCAAGCCATCAAGACCCTGAAGTAAGAAAAAAGGCATTGAAGGCAAAAGAAGAGAATGAACTCGATCCAATCAATCTCTTTAACATTACTTGGAAAAATGAAAAGGACGAAGTTAACAAGATTGTGCTTCCAAAAGCCTTAACTGGTGTAGAAGCAAATATCGTTGTCTTACTTGGTAAATATTTCCCAAGTGGATCTCATAAGGTCGGACCTGCCTATTCCACCTTAATCGAAGGATGTGTCGATGGAGAAATTATCCCAGGAAAACACACAATTTTAGGTCCAAGTACTGGTAACTTCGGTATCGGAGTTAGTTATATAACTAACTTAATGAAGTATGACGCGATTGTCATTATGCCAGACAATATGTCTAAAGAAAGATATCAAAGAATTCAAAAGTATGGAGCAAAATTAGATTTAACTCCAGGTAGTGAATCTGACGTTATCTTAACTTTAGAGAGAACTTACGAATTAAAGAAAGATCCAAAAAATAGAACATTGGCTCAATTTGAATTATTACCTAACTATCGTTTCCATAGACACGTCACCGGTAATAGCTGTATCGAAGCTGTTAAGGGCATTGGTAATGGTAGAATTGCCGCTTTCTGTAGCGCTCCTGGTAGTGCAGGAACTTTAGCAGCTGGTGATCAAATCAAAGTGGCATTCCCAGAATGTAAAATCGTTGCTTTAGAACCACATGAATGTAGTACACTCACCAATGGTGGTCGTGGACAGCACCGTATTGAAGGTATCGGAGATAAGATGTGTACATTAATCCACAACGTCTTAACTACCGACTTCATTACTCAAATCGTTGATGATAACTGTGTAAGAGGCTTAGAAGTTATTCACGAAGGTACTGATATCTTAGTGAAACACGGAGTGGACAAGAAAGTGGCCGAATCTATGGTCAACTTATTCGGTGTCTCCGGTATTTGTAATATCTTAGGTGCCATTAAAATGGCAAAATACCTCAAATTAGGTCCTGAAGATAACGTTGTCACTATCGCTACTGATAGCTTTGATAGATATGACTCTGTTATTGAAAATTTAAAAGAAAGAGAATTAGAAGTTACTCCTAACGTCTTAGAAAGATGGTTTGAAGACGTCTTTATGGGCGCGGATACTTCTATGGTTTTAGATACACGTGGTAAAGAAGCTAAAGAAGCCTTATTCGCTCAAAAAGAAAAAGACTGGTTACCATTTGGTTATTCTAAAGAATATCTCGATAGCATGAAGAAACCAGAATTCTGGGAAGAAGAATATAACAAGATTCATGCTTACGATAAAAAGATTAAGGAACTTAGAGGAAAGGAAATTTAATAATGAAAGTACCTTTTGAAAAAGTATTAGAAAAAGCCCAAGCCTATAAGGCTGACATGGTCAAATTCCTCAGAGACATGGTCGCTATTCCTTCTGAATCATGTGAAGAAAGAGATGTCGTTCTCCGCATTAAAGAAGAAATGGAAAAAGTAGGATTTGATAAAGTTGTTATCGATCCAATGGGAAATATCTTAGGATATATTGGACACGGCAAACACCTTATTGGTATGGACGCTCATATTGACACTGTCGGTATTGGCGAAATCAAAAACTGGACATTTGATCCTTACAAAGGATTTGAAGATGATGTCCATATCGGTGGTCGTGGCACTTCTGACCAAGAAGGCGGTATGGCCTCAATGGTCTACGCTGCTAAAATCATTAAGGATTTAGGTTTAGAAGATGACTATACCTTAGTGATTACCGGTACAGTACAAGAAGAAGACTGTGATGGACTTTGCTGGCAATATATTATCGAAGAAGATAAAGTCAGACCAGAATTCGTCGTTTCTACTGAACCAACCAGCTGTAGAATTTATCGTGGACATAGAGGAAGAATGGAAATCAAAGTTTCTGTTCGTGGTATCTCTTGCCATGGCTCTGCCCCTGAAAGAGGCGATAACGCCATCTATAAGATGGCACCAATCATTGAGCAAGTTAAAGAACTCAATGAAAAAGGACTTGCTTATGACCCATTCTTAGGTAAAGGTACAGTCACTATTTCTCAGATCTTCCATAAATCACCATCTAGATGCGCAGTTGCTGATGGCTGTTGGATCTCTTTAGATAGAAGATTAACAGTGGGTGAAAACGATAAAACCTCTATCGCGGAAATCGAAGCTCTTCCAGGAGTTAAAGCCGCTAACGCCAAAGTTGAGATGTATCGTTATGAAAGACCATCTTATACTGGTTTACTTTACCCAACAGAATGTTATTTCCCAACTTGGGTCATTCCTGAAGAATCAGTATTTGTCCAATCCATGAAACAAGGATATGAAGGCTTATTTAAAAAAGCCCCTGTTATCGATAAATGGACATTCTCCACTAATGGTGTTTCCATTATGGGAAGATACGGTATTCCTTGTATCGGATTTGGTCCAGGTGATGAAAAAGAAGCTCACGCACCAAATGAAAAAACTAGAAAAGAAGACCTCGTTATCTGTGCAGCAATGTATGCAGTTTTACCAGGCCTCTATCTAGAAAATTTAAAGAAATAATTTATTAAGAAAGGATATAAATTAAATTATGGAAAAAGTCGCACCAAGATTTGCTGGTAGACACTTAATTACTTTAGAAGATTTCACCAAAGAAGAAATCGACTACATGCTCAAAGTCTCTAGAGACTTAAAAAATGCATTCTATGCTAATGAACCAACAGATTGGCTCACTAACAAAACCGGATTCTTAATGTTCTTTGAACAATCCACAAGAACCCGTAACTCCTTTGAAAGTGGTATGGCCCAATTAGGCGGACACGCTACCTTCTTAGACACCTCTATGATGCAAATCGCTCACGGAGAAAGCGCCAAAGATACTGCAGTTATCTTATCTAGCTTTGGCCACATGATTGCTTGCCGTTATTGTAACTGGGGTTTAGGTAACAAATATATTCGCGAAATGGCGAAATATTCCACAGTCCCAATTATCAACTTACAATGTGATTTATATCACCCAATGCAAGCTCTTGCAGATTTAATGACCATCGAAGATGAATTCGGTCATACTGAACACTTAAAAGTATCTGTTATTTGGGCAATGGCTACAACTCATAAGAAACCAATTTCTGTTCCAGTTTCTCAAGTCTTGCTCTTCCCAAGATACGGAATTGATGTCACTCTTGCTTATCCAGAGGGATATGATTTACCAGACTGGGTTATTGAAAAAGCTAGAAAGAACGCAGCTGAACATGGTGGTAGTTTAACTATTACCCATGATATGGATGCCGCTTATAAAGACGCTGATGTCGTCTTCCCTAAGAACTGGGGTAGCTGGGTTACTAACCAATCCACAACCGTTGTTGATGATGCCTTATTAGCCTTAAAAGCTTGGAAATGTACTCCAGAAAAGATGGCTTTAGCAAAACCTGGATGTAGATATATGCACGCTCTTCCAGCTGATAGAGTTAACGAAGTCGTTGATGAAGTTATTGATGGACCACAATCTGTTGTTTATCAAGAAGCTGAAAATAGAATCCACACTGCTAAAGCAGTCATGGCATTATTTGTCCACGATAAACTCCCATCTGATAGAAGATAGTCTATATTTTTAGGAGATTTTCATCATGAAAGATATCAAAAAGTTCATGGGACTCATTTTAGTGTCCCTCGCGATTATCTTTGGCGTTCTCGTCATGGTTGATCAATATAAGCTATTTGAATCATTAGGTAGCCTATCATTCGCTAGTAGACCTGAAATTGGAACATCTATTACTGTTATCTTATATTTATTAACAAATGTTCTCTTATTAGTGGTTCCAATTGTTAACTTATTATTACTTATCTTTAACAAAAGAGAACCATATAAGGCTATTGTTAAATGTGCGATTGTTATCGTTGCTAAATTCTTATTTATTATCTTTATCGATATCATTGTCTTAATGATTGTCGGTGTTAGTGGAGAAGCTTGGAGCGAATACTTATTTGGTGGTAACAGCTTAGCTATCGTTAGAGTCTTAATCTTTGGTGCTGGCTTATTATTAGTAGAACTCTCTGGTATGAAGTCTTTAGAAGGCAAAATGGCTAGAGCCGTATTAATTACTGTCGGTGCGGGATTAACAATCTTTGGCTTAATCTTCTACTATGCAAAAGGTACAGAAATGAATGCCTTACAAATCTTAGGCTTAATCAGCGCGATTGCTTGCTTAGGCGGACTCGTTGTTTACTCTTTCTTACCTCAAACTAGAGAATACAAATAGTTGATACTTAATAGTAAAGAAACTGGTGGAGCAATCCATCAGTTTTTATTTATTTCATTTGTTAGTTTGCTATAAAAAAATCGCCAGAGGTGGAGAACCAGTGTGCGACCTCGACGCATTCCTTCGGGAATGGATGTAGCGATCCAGGATGTTAACTGCCATGGCTGACGAATAAGTATCTTCCAATCGGGAGATATTTTTTTATTCTTTTTACGCGTATGCCTACGCGTGCGATTTTCTATTATAATAATTTATATATTTATTATTTTTTTATATTTCTAATATGAAAAATTAATAAAAATCACTAATATATTGCGAATATTCAAATTATTTTCAAAAAAGTAATTTAACAAAGTTAAATTAAAAATGTATTAATAAAAAAAGTGAAAAAATATTTAAAAAAAACGCTTGAAATAGTTTTCTAAAAGGCGCATACTTGTAGACATCCAACACCGAAAGGCGCTTGGGTGAGAGTAAATTAATGATAGTTAATTAACTCTCAAGACTGGATAAGTCAATCACCGCGAAAAGAAGAAGTTGATACAGCGGACTACTAAGAATTAAAACAAGAATCTTAGACTAATGATTGCTCCAGCACGATAGATCTTCAGATTTATCAAGGCACATCCTCCCCGTTACAGTGGACGCTGAGTTAGAACTTAACAGCTGAAAAACCACCGCCTGACAAGATCAAAGAGGACCGATATGAGGTAATAGCCATATCCACGACCGAATCACGCTAAAATCAACTTAAAACGTGAAATAAGTAATTGAGATTGCAAGATACTCAATACGAAAAAGGTTCGAAGTTCAGCTAACGTCAGACAATCAGCCCATTACACGACGTTGATAGTAAGGCATCTAGAATTAAAACATCTAGTTAATGATTGCAGTTAACTTGGCATTAGTAATAATGACTAAACGGCCTACCTCCCTTCTAAAGTGGTCACTGAGTTAGAGCTTAACAGTGTAGAAAATCCACCGCCGGACACGATCAAAGAGGTAAAAAAGAAGTCCTATTAACTAAAAAGAATAGGAAAAGCCTAATCCACATTATTCAACTCAAAGTGTGGTGAGACTTAGAAAGATCACAAACTCCTGGTACTTTCTAAGCAGAAACGGATTAATAAGCTTAAGACTAGGTAAGACAATCAGGTCCTTGAATTGAGTGGGGACCTCTGGAAATTAAAAGCTTCCAGTTAAATGATTGCACTAGCAAAGGGTTAGAAGAGATTCTAATCATCGGTACGTTCCTCCCTGATGGCAACATCACTGGTCTCCGCGTTAAAGTTTGACGGAGTAAACCCAGCACCGGACATGACAAAGAGGAAAACAGCCTTGAAGTTAATAACTAAAGGAAGCTGGCCATCGATACGCTATTCAATTCAAAACGTATCAAAATCAAGAAGCACCACCAGCCAAAAGGAACTTAACTTGGATGTTGTGACAGGGTGAAAATCCCTGCACAATATAACGGTTAGCGGAAAAGAGAAAATCCGCTTTTTTTCTGCCCTTTTTGTTTAGCAGTCTTCAACACAAAGTGCTTGCTTCTCTCTCTCTCTCTATTCTTATAATTAAAACAATTATAAAGAGGAGAGATTTTTTATGAATAAAAAGAAAACTCTATTATTACTAACCACAATTGCGACATCTTTAGCGGTTGGCACTATCGCATTGATGCCTCATAATGAAGAAACATCCTCCTTGATGTTAAACTCTGCAAAAAGAGGTGTGACGAATTCATTAACCATTAGTAATAATTTATATTTACTTAGTAGCACGTATAAAACATATCGTGTTGTTACTTCTAATGGTAACTACGTGAAATTGTGTGTTCGTGGCGAATATAGCACGTTTGCACAAAATAGCAAAATTAGATTAACTGGTACTGGATATATTAACGTTGAAAAAGAAGACAGTACTTATCATGCGATTACCGGTATTGAATCAATCACTGTTAATTATGTAAGATGTCCTGATTATATCAGCGCTCCTAGTGTGACTGAGGCTGGGCAAGCAGGAGATTTATCTATTCAATGGGGATATGTTGATTCTTCGGGGAATTTATTATATGAAAGCGCTAGAAGTGTCTCTCCTAGCGAAGCTCTTGATTTAAGCGATGTCTCCCCTAGATATTTCAAGCTCAACAAGGTGTGGAACGCCACTAATAGTGCAATTCTTATTCAATCCATCACTATTAACTACACCTGTAGTGAATCTATTGATGATAAATCAATCCTAGACTCTAAATTTGATTCTGTTTACGCTACTGATCCAGTCAAAAATGGTAATATTTGGACTTATGGATATTATCCACAAACACTTGTTGATCCAGATTCAGAAGTTGGATATAAACTATATAGCTTATATGATGAGTCTTGGACTAAATTAACTAATGGATATTACTTTGTAAATAATAAAGCATACGCTAGAGTGCAAGCCAAGAGTACTGGATATAACAACGAATATGTCATTGATGATTATTATTGGTTTGAAGTAGAACCAGTAACATGGAAATTCTTAGATTATAAGTACAATAAGAGCACACTTAAAAAGTTATGTAATGTAGTCGTTTCTGAAAAGGTTTTAGGCACATCAGTATTTGATGTAGCAGGTAACAATCCAACCAGCTATACAGTTAGCACAGCACTTGGACAATTTATGAATGAACTATATAACAAGATGTTACCGGCTAGCAAAAGCACCAGAATATACAATTACGAATTAAGTGGTGGACCAGAAAACTATAGTCCATATACTGGAATGTTCCCATTAACATATACAACCTTATATGATTCTGATAGTAAGTGGGGCTTACATAATCAAACCGACAGAATTGCTTATTCCACTGACTATGCTAGAAGTCAAGAATATGATTTCCTTTCAAGCGGTTACGCTGAAAGCGATGGCAAAATTTCTATGCATTATTGGTCAAGAAGCTTTAATAGCGGAAAGCCATGGCACGTTAGAGCAGACGGAGGATGCTATACAACCATAGTTGAATATTCTAACTATATTGGTGTTAGACCAGCCTGTAGAATAGTGGAATCAGGTTACTAATAAAACGACAAACACTGGTGGAGTGATTCGCTGGTGTTTTTCTTTTGCTTCTTAATTTGACTTTGTAACATTTGCTATAATGTCTCTAAGAGGATTCATGTATGTTAAATGTTATAAAAACTAGAAGAGCGTGCCGCTCATTCTCTAATAGAGAAGTAGAAGATAATAAGATCAAAGAGATTGTGGAGGCTGGTTTACTCGCTCCTAGTGGAATGAATAGACAAACTCCAATTATTATCGTCATTAAAGATAAAAAAACTAGAGATGACTTAATGAAACTCAATAGTAAGATTATGGGTCGAGAAATGGATACTTTTTATGGAGCGCCTGTAATTTTACTAGTAGCCGCTCATAAAGATGGCTTATCGATTCATGACGGGGCCGCTACAATTGAAAATATGTTACTTGAGGCTACTAACCAAGGCTTAGCGTCTTGTTGGATCCATCGAGCAAAAGAAGAATTAGAATTAGAAGAAGGCAGAAAGATATTATCTTTCACTGGTTTAAATTTTGATGATTATATCGGAATTGGCCACGTGATCATTGGCTATCCAACTGAAGGTTATAAACCGGCACCAAAAGTCATTAAAGAAGGAAGAGTTTTTGTGAAATAAAAGCTGATTATTATCAGCTTGTTCATAGCTTGCTTAAGTCCTAAAATGGATGAAATTTTTTAGTTTCATCAAACAAATATTGATGCTAAATCAATTATTGTTTGTTATATAGAGTGTATTATACATATAATAATAGGTGAAATATTTATTTCAAAAATAGTTATGAAAAGTAAACATTTGCGATTCTTAGCTTTGCCTATCGTTTCACTATTACTATTTGGATGTACAACTTCTCCTAAAAAAGAGGATATTTTTGATGGCACCGATACACCAGTTGTTGAGCATCAACATACTTTTAGTGACTCATGGTCTTTTAATAATCAAACCCACTGGCACGCTTCTACATGTGAACACAGTGGAATAAGAAAAGATGAGGAACTCCATGATTTTGATGTAGTGGAGACTCCTGCTACTTTTGAAAAAGAAGGCAAGTTGGTTTATACATGTAAAGTTTGTTACTATTCTGAAACTAAGATTACTCCAGTGCTCACACATAACTATTCTTCTTCCTGGGAAAGCGATCGTACTAGTCATTGGCACACTTGCTCTGATAAAGGATATGAAAGCGTCCGCAAAGATTTAGAGGATCATTCTTTTGTTGAAACAATTACAAAACCTACATTTGAACTAGACGGATTAAAAGAATATACTTGCTCTATTTGTGGCTATTCTTATTCAATAAGCATCCCAAAACTCACACACTCATATTCAAGTGATTGGGATTACGATGAACATGGTCATTGGCATCACTGTATCGATGAAGGATACACCGATGATGTAGTTGACTACGCTATTCACGATTATGAAATAGAAACTGTGTCTCCTACTTATGAAGAAGCAGGCCGCACAATTTATACTTGTAAGGAATGTGAATATTCTTATTATGTTGAAATTAATCCAATCGACCACAATTATTCTGACAAATACGCTAGTGATGATGAAGGTCATTGGCATCCATGTATCGATAAAGGTTACGAAGATTTAAAGGGTGATTATGAAAAACATACCTTCTCTTCTGAGGTAGTGGATCCAACTTACACTTCTGAAGGATTCACTGTTCATACTTGTGAAGAATGTGGTTTTAAATATACCGATGAAAAAGTAGATAAACTAGAACATCATTACTTTGATAAATGGGAAAATGATGCATGGGGTCATTGGCACATTTGTAGTGATGAAGGATATGATGATTTAAAAATTGGCTATTCCTCGCATAATTATGATTCAGAAATTGCAGTACAACCAACAATGTTTGAAGCTGGCGTTGAAAAATTTACTTGTGAAGAATGTGGTTTCACATACACAAAGAAAGTTCCATCATTTTATGAGCAATGTATCAATAGCTGCGATTATAGATTGGTTGATAACTCGTACTATCGTTTGTTTAAAGTGCCAGAAAACATCAGCGTTGTTTATGTCCCTGATGAATATAATGGATTGCCGGTTAGACAATTAGATTCTCACTGTTTACATTCTAATGTTACCGAATTGCATTTAGGAAGGAATGTGACTTCTGTACAATATTATGAGTTATATTGGTACGCTCCTAATATCGAAGTATTGGAATTAAATGATTATTTTACTTATGTTCCATTCTATTTTTATAACTTGTCTAAACTCCGAGAAATCTATTTTGGTAATTGTGAGGAAATTAGCTTTTATCAATTTTCGCAACTATCGACTTTTAAAACGATAAGAGTTAGCAAAGATAATTCTCGTTTTACTGAATCTGATGGTGCTATTTATGACAAAGGGATGACAACATTATATTTCTGTCCGCGAGACAAAGAAGGGACTTTTGTTTTGCCAGATTCAGTCACTAATATTTATGAATATGCATTTGCGTATTCTGGTATTACATCAATTGATTTATCTTCAGTAAATACTATTTCAAATTACGCATTTGCGTATTCGGGTATTACATCAATTGATTTATCTTCAGTAACTTACATTAACAATTATGCATTTTATCATTGTGAAGAATTGAACTCTGTTATTCTTCCAACAAACTCTAATTACGCCCTTCACTATCATTCATTTGAATATTGCTCAAATTTAGAAGAGATAACACTCAGTGCTAATCCGTATTCATCTTCTGATGAGGTGTTTTATGAATGCGAAAGCATTTCCAAACTCAATATCGGTAAAAATGTAACTTACTTTCCGTCTTCTCTTTTCAAGAATGCATGTATCACAGAAGTCACTATTGAAGACGAAAATAATGCTTTATGTGTTAAAGATGGCTTTTTATTAGACTCTTCCCAATTCGAATTATATATGTGTATAGACAAAAACGCTTCCAATATTATAGTTCCTGATTCAGTTCAAGTTATTAATTCATTTGCATTTGCTAATTGTTCTATGGAATCTATTGATTTAAATAATACTGATAATTCTAATGAAGGTTGTTTTTATAATTGTGTCAATCTTAAAGAAGTTGACTTATCTAAAGATTGCAATAGTGCCTATTATCGTATGTTTTACAATTGCCAGTCTTTAAAAAGAATAATTTTATCAGAGAATATTAGGCGTCTTGATAACCAATGTTTCTACAATTGTTTTGCTCTAGAAGAAATTGTTGGATTAGATCGATGTACTGCTATTAATAAAGGATGCTTTGAAAATTGTAATCAAATGATTCATTCTTATGGGAACATCAAATATGTTGGTAATCCGGATAACCCATATTGTGTTGCCCTAGGACCAGATAGTGATTATTTTGAATCAGATATTATTGAATTTGTGGATGATTGTGAAATAGTTGCTTCCGAAGCTTTTAGCTATCTTCTTACTAATTACATTATTGGTAACAACGGTTACACAGTTAAATTAAATAACGTTAAGTCATTAAGCAATTATTGTTTTAGAGGAACATCAATTATCAATATTGATTTTGGAACATCATTATCATATATAGGCAGTTATGCTTTTTCCTACACTCAGATATCCTCATTAGTCTTACCTGATACACTTACTACTATTGAATATTGTGCGTTTAGCAATTGCACGAATTTAGCTTCGATTTTTATTCCAAAATCTGTAACTTATATCAATGAAATCACCTTCAATTATGACTATAACATTACTAGCATTGTAGTTGAAGAAGGCAGTCAATATTTTGAAGTGTATAAAAATGCTTTATATTCAATAAACTCAAAACAATTAATATTTGATTTTTCTTTCTCAGATACTTTGATTGTCAAAAAAGATACTGTCTACGTTAACTGGTATTTTTTGGATGGCAGAGATTCTTATGTAACACCAATAGCGACTATTTTTTATGAGCATACCGAAGAGGAATATTATCAATGTGGTTTTTCAAATTCGAATTCATATTTAATAAGCAATGCGAAAAGATATTTCTATTCTGAAACCCCTCAAGTCGATTGTTGGCATTATGTTGAAGGAGTACCGACATTATGGTAATAAAAAAATTATTCTTATCAGTCGTTATTACTTCTTTATTATCAGTAGCGGCGTGTGGAGTGATCAATAATGATCCAGGAATTCACATCCCTGATATTCCTGGTGATCCTGACCCTATAGATCCTATCGACCCAATTGATCCTATCGACCCAATTGATCCAATTGATCCAATTGACCCAATTGAAGAAGAAAATCATATTGAAGTTACTGACCTCGCTAATAGTTACTATTTAGGTGAAACTTTTGATGATGTTTATCGTTTAAAAGTGAAGTTATTTTATAACGGAGCAGAAAAAGATATTTCCTATCGCCATACATATTTTAATTTCGTGATTAAAGATAGTGATGGAAATATCATTGATCACACCACTCCATTTGAAAAAGCTGGTGACTACACTTTACAAATCAAATTAACTCAGGACGAAACAATTGTCTCAAATATTGTTAACTTCAAAGTGGAAGAAGCTCCAAGCAAAACTTTAACAAAGAAATCAGAAATCCCAGATGGATTTACTTATCATGACTTTGAGAATTCTTGCTTGAGTAATTTATCTCTTCCAACCAAAGGTAATATTAATGTTTTAGTCATTCCAGTAGAAATCACCGACTATCCATTTGCTAGTGCGGGATATGGAAATGACTATGTTAGCGCAATTACTAGAGCCTTTAAAGGAGATGGAGCGAAAGATACAGGTTATTGGGAATCAATTTCTTCTTATTATAGGAAAGCATCGAACGGCCAACTTAATTTGAATTTTGATATCGCCGATGTGTATGAATCTAACGAAAGTTCTAGTTTCTTTATAAGCAATGGAGATTATGCTTCTGCAATTATTGGAAATCGTGCGATTGAAAACTTTAAACAGAAAAATGGTGTTACCTCCACTAGAAAATATGACAATGACAATGATGGTTATATTGATGCTGTGTGGATGGTTTATAGTGCACCTGATTATTCAACCGGCGCTTATGGAGGAGAAGTTAGTGTCTTCTGGGCGTTCTGCTGGCATGATTATAGTTCAGAACCAAATTTTAATTCCCCAAATATGCATGGCTTTGCCTGGGCAAGTATTGATTTCCTTTTAGTAGGTTCTGATGCCCCTAATGTTGACGCTCATACATTTATTCATGAAACTGGCCACTTATTATCCTTACCAGATTATTATTCCTACGATAATAGTTTTGGCCCACAAGGTGGCTTAGCGATGATGGATTTAAATATTGGTGATCAAGATGCATTTAGCAAAATGGCATTTGGATGGTATGACCCATATGTGGTAACTGAAGACTGTATTGTCACACTTAAACCAAACGAATCTTCAGGAGATTGTATTATTCTTGCTAATTCTTGGAACGGAACCGCGTTTGATGAATATCTATTACTTGATCTACAAACTCCAACTGGACTTAATGAATTGGATTCATCGACTTCTTATAACTTTAGACCAACTTATTTCTCTGAGCCTGGTATTAGAATGTATCATATTGACGCTAGATTAGGAGAATTCAAATATTTCACTAGTGCAGAAAATAATGGCGTTAGTGGAACTGATATAGTTATGAATGAAGATACTGATAGTTATTATCTAAGCGATGAGTCAGTAAGAAATATTCTTTCTGAAGGAGAAGTTGGAAAAATATCTCAAGATATTTCAATTCCATTATCAAGGAGACATTCTGGATATACAGTTTTAAACGCTAATTCTTCAAGCCGTGCTCTAGTTAGTTCTGAACCATACAATATGAATAGATTAATCACTTTAATCGGTGCTGATAATAAGAGCCCAGAATTAGATTCTTGTTATTCCTCTAATAATTCGCTATTTAAAAAAGGTGATTCTTGGACAGTTAATGGAAAAACTTTACGTTTCTTCTCTGGGGTTAATGGAGTCTTTAATAACGATGATGATTTTAGCTATGCATTCACTGTTTTAGAGTGTTCTACTAGTGAAGCGAAGCTTTTAATTAAAAAGGTAAAAACAGCGAGTTAATTTATGAAAAAAAGTATCATTACTAGTGTTTGTATATTAGCTATTGTCGCTAGCACCTCAGCTGCAACAATGTTTGCGCTTCAAGGAGCGGGAGTGATTAATGTTTTTGCTGACGAAGTAAAAGTAGTGTTCAGGAACTATGATAATTCTTTCTTATGGAAAGATGTTATCCCTGCTGGTAGTAACGCTGTTTATGGTGGAGCGGTTCCTCAAAGATCAAGTAACGATATGTATGACTATACTTTTGTAAGCTGGGATAAATCATTGAAGAACGTTTTGACTGATACCGTTTTTTACGCTCAATTCCAAAATAAAATTAAAGAATATAAAGTCTCATTCCAAAACTGGAATCATAAAGAACTTTATGTTGATTATGTTTCCAAAGGAAAAACCGCCGAATATGTTGGAGCGGTTCCAACTAGAGAACCAGATGAACATAATTCTTATACATTTGTCGGATGGGATAAACCATTAACTAATGTTAATGAAGACCGTATTATTACCGCCTTATATGAGGCCACTCCTGTTAATTATACAGTAACATTTAAAAATGGGGATGATGTCCTTTATCGTGATCACGTTCCATATTTAGGTACAGCGACATATCGAGGTTTAGAACCAACAAAAGAACGCACTGCTTCAACAGAATTTGTCTTTGTTGGTTGGGATAAACCATTAACTGGAGTGTCTTCAGACTTTGAAACATATGCTCTTTTCGAAGAAAAGGCTATAACGCATACAGTTGAATTCTATAATTATGATTCTACGCTTTTATATACCGCTTATGTTTCAAATCATGGAACAGCGACATATGTCGGTTCCACTCCATATCGAGAGCCAGAAGGTCCTTATGCTTATACATTTAATGGCTGGAATCGTGAATTAACTAATGTGACTAGTAGTTTTAGTACTGTTGCTCAATTTACTACAACTGAAAGACTTATTCCTACTCATTTCTATAATTATGACGACACTTATTTATATACCGCATATTCAAATTATGGTAAGCCAGCCTTTTATGCTGGAGCAATGCCATATCGAGAAGAAGATGATATGTATGTTTATGAGTTTGATGGTTGGGATAGAGACGTTTCCTACATCACTGAAGAAACAATCACATACGCTGTATTTTCTAAAGAATTAAGAACTTATAAATGCGTATTCAAAAATTATGACGACTCAATCTTATATGTAACATATGTTCCTGCTGGGGAGACTGCAGTCTATATTGGAGATACTCCAATAAAAGAGACCGACGTCAACGTCGTCTTCCGCTTTATCGGATGGAATAAGCCATTAGAGAATATTTATTCAGACACAGTCTTTACTGCTGAGTTTGAGATTTATGAAACTGGTGGTGGAGGAAAAACAGAATATTTTGAAGTTTATTTCTATAATTATGACGGAGAACCTTTAGATTGCGATATTGTCGAAAAAGGAACAAACGCTAGTTATGAATGGACAACACCGGATAGACCATATTCTTCGGATTATGGCTCATATTATTTCTCTTCTTGGGATAAGAGCTTTGATGAAGTCTATGATGATATGAAGGTGTTTGCTCAATTTGAAACTGATTCCTACTATATTGTTACTTACCGTAATCCTTGGGGTGAACTTCTTTTTGAAGATTATATATATAAATATAACGGCAGTCAAAAATCAACATATAGAGGTCCATTATATGAATATTTGCTTCCTGAAAACGGTTTCATAGGATGGGATAAAGATCTTAATAATATCAATTCTTCAATAACTGTTTATCCAGTGTATGAGAAAGAGGAGTCTAGTTTATGAAAATAGTTTTAAAACGTCTTCTATCTCATTTAATTGTTGCCGGCACTATTGCTACAAGCGGTACAATCGCTGGTTTAATGGTGCAAACAATTCGTGGTGAAATGCAAATTACTAATCCAGAGTTACGCTATACTTGTAAATTCTATAATTATGATGACACTTTACTATACGTAACACGTGTTGAGCCAACTCATGACGCTATATATCAAGGCAATTTACCAACTAGACCAGATTCTACATATTACCGTTATGAATTCTCTGGTTGGGATAATGATTTGACTTCTATTAGATGCGACATGACTTATCATGCCTTATATGAAAAAAAGAGCAATGACTACACTGTGAAGTTTGTTAACTATGATGGTGAGATTTTATACGAAACATTAGTTACAGCCGGTGATAGCGTCCATTATCCATACGAAAATCCAACTAGACCAAGCGACGCTCAATATGGCTATGCTTTTACTGGATGGGATGAGCCAACTACAAACATTATTAAAGACACTACTTTTGTAGCTCAATATAAGAAAGTTAAGCAAAAATATAAAGTATATTACTTTAACTATGATGAAAGCCTTTTATATGTTGATACAGTTTATTATGGAGCAACCTCAACTTATAAAGGAGATACATTTACTGGCCCAACCGCTGAAGTAGGCTATTCTTATGAATTTAAAGAATGGAGTGATTCTACTAGCTCTATTACCGAAGATAAAGCGGTTATCGCTATTTTTGAATTAGTTAGAAATAAATACGCAGTCACATTCTATAACCACGATAATACTGTCCTATATGTTGACCATGTATTTTATGGTGATAGTGGAGTGTATCGCGGACAAACCCCTTACCATCAGCCTGATGAAGATTATGCATATGAATTCGTTGGTTGGGACCGTGAATTTAATAATATTACCGAAGATACTTCAGTTTACGCTTTATTTAGACAAACCAATCCAGATTGTGACATTGTATTTAAAAACTACGATGACACAATTTTAGAAAAACATCATGTGAAATATGGTTCTGAAGTCGTTTATGCTGGAGAAGAACCTTCTAAACCAGAAACCGAAAAATATGTTTATGAATTTGCTGGTTGGGATAGAGATACTTCAGCGGTCACGGGTAGCTTTGATGTTTATCCAGTATTTGAAGAACATCTAAAAGAATATACTGTCACTTTCTTAAATTATGATGAATCAGAATTAGCAAAAGTCGATGTCCCTTATGGAGATGACGCTACAAAATATTATCTAGAAGTGCCAACTAGACCTGATGATGATTTTTATACTTATCAATTTGAACGTTGGAGTGATGATGTTTCCTTTGTCGTTAAAGATATGACTGTTGTTGCTATATACGAAGCAACGCCAAAAGAACAAAACAAAGGTGATTCTGAAGACGGAAAAGGTGGAGATCAGGGAGATCATGGTCATCCAGATCCAGATCCAGGTGATCCTCCAGTAGGACCACCAGCAACTGAATTTAGTGTATTGTTTAAAAATTATGATGGTGAAGAACTAGATGCTCATAAAGTTATTGTTCCTGGGCGTCCATGTCCATATGATCATACTAAACCAATACCAACTAGACCAGACGACAAAAGACACACTAATTATGAGTTCTGCTCTTGGGATAAAGATTTAAGTGCAGTTTATAGTAACATTACTACTTATGCCCAATATGTGATTAAAGAAGATATATTTACAAAATATATTGTTACCTTTAGAAATGGTGATGGCACATTATTATATGAATGTGTTTGTGAAGAAAATGAATTACCAACTTATCCTGATGGTATGATTCCTAAATTAAAGGGCTACATATTTGTTGGTTGGGATAAACCATTAACTAGATGTACAAGTTCTTATACTGTTTATGCGACTTTTTCTCTTGCAAATAGTGGTTCTGGAGGATTTATCCCTGGAGATGGTGACATGGAAGGTGATGCTGGTAGTGTTTCTGGCAAATTCGGTGGTGAGCCAGTCGATAAATCTGTTGGCACTATGGTTACCGCCTATAGTAGTAGCGTCTATTTAAGAGAAAGAAGTTTTGGTGACTTTAAAAATAATAAATGGGAAGATGTGAGACCATACTCTAATAAGAGTGCGGATTTCTCACCTTTAAATCTTACTTCTGATTTAGTGAATCAAGCTGGATTTAAATCATATACTGCGGACATGCATTTTAACGAATACCGTTCATATACTCCATCTCCGATGTATAATCTTTCATTCCCTAAATCATTCTCAGATGATGCTTATGATCCAATCGCAGCAAATGATTTTTCCTTTACTTATTCTCCTTTTGAAATAAATGAAGAAAGATATCTTAAACTTAAAGAATATAGCTATAGCGATACCGCAAATATCACTTACTATGAAGATTATAAAGATTATGTATACAATACATATCTCACCGTTAATGATGAAGAAAGAGAATTCTTTACTGAATTTGCTAATGACAATAATCTTTCTGTTTCCAACATTAATGAAATCATTAACTGTAAAACATTTATTTCCGAATATGCGAAATATAATTTATCCGCTGAAGATTATCCAGAAGATAGCAACTACGGCATTTATTTCTTAAAAGAAGCTAGAGAAGGTATATGTAACAACTTCGCTACTTCTTTAACACTTTTATATCGCGCCCTTGGATTACCAGCAAGATTCACTGTTGGTTATTATGTTAAGCCTGCCAGCGAAGGATTATCTAGGGATATTAATGAAAAATTTGCTCATGCTTGGACAGAAATATTCTTAGACGATATTGGTTGGGTTTATGTTGACGGTACGGGTGGAGCTACTAATGGCGATGCTGATGGAGATTCTTCTGAAGAAGAGGAAGAAGATCCAATTCCAAGAAATCCATACAACCCATTTGGTGAATGTTTATTAGATGAACCATTATTAACCATTGATGTTGTCCCAGAACAATCGACTAAAGTATATGATGGCACTCCAATGTCAGTTAGAGCGGAAGTTAGTGGACAATTCCTTAATGAAGGTGATTATTTTGAGGCTAATGTTTCTGATGTGAAGACTGATGTCGGTTCATACGTCACTCGTTGTCGACCACGTATTTATAATGCAGAAGGAAAAGATGTCACCAAGAAATACGTTGGCATGGTGCAGATGAATTACCATACATATTCAATTACAAAACGCACAATAGAAATCACAACCGGAAGTGCGGAAATTGATAGAGGCCCAAATGTTTCTTTAAGTTGCACTGACTTCATTATCAATTCTGGTAGCTTTGTTAGTGGCGATACCTTGTTAGTGTTATCAAGTACCACATTAACACGTCCAGGTACCGCAGAAAATGTATTTAATGAATACATCATTAAAAATGGAAACGGCGTTAATGTCTCTAATAATTACAAGGTAATTATTCATAACGGTAATTTAAGAATCAGGTAATATGAGATACGAAGAGTACGAGAAGAAAATTATTAAAAGAGCCAAGATTCGTAAAACAATCTATCGTTTTCGTTTTCCAATAATTATTGTTTCTTCTTTAGGCATTATTACCGCCGGAGTGTTAATTGGCACTAAAGGCATAGTTAGTGAAAAAAGAAGACTGCAGGCTACTTATATTTATGGCGATACTTTATCTTATTTATCAACCGCTTTTATGAGCACCGCTTCTTATGAGTTTGCAGAAGTTAATAGTAGCGAATGGAGTGAAGTTGCCCCTTACTTAGTAGGCGAATATAAGATGCGTTCTCGTGGTTTGAACTCTTTTAAATCATATTACTACGGTGATATTCAAGAATTTAAAATCGCTCCTAAGGAAATTGTCGCTACTGTTTTACAAGATAAAATGACTTATGGAGATGAACCTACTCTTAAATTAGAAGGTTTATGTTATGGCGATGTATTTGTGGATAGTTACACAATGAATTGCCAAAACCGTGAACAAGATCAATGGTCAATCACTCCTAACGCTGATTCAATTAAGATTCTTGCTAAAGACGGTAAAGATGTCACTAATAACTATAAGATTGTTGCCCAAAGTAAATCTGTGGATATATTAAAAAGATCTTTAACTATATCTACTGGTAGCTCTTCTAAACAATATGATGGTAGTCCTTTAACAAATAACCAATTTAATATCCTTAGCGGCTCACTAGTGGAAGGGGATAGTATTTCTTTAGCGTCGTCTAGTTCTATTACTAATGCCGGAAGCATTTCTAATGAACACACTTATCAAATTAAGAGTGCTGATGATTTAGATATGACTGAACATTACGATATTTCATTACAAAAAGGAACATTAAATATCACTAAGAGAAATCTTACTATAAGCTCTCCAAATAAAGAGTTTACTTATGATGGCTTAGATAAGAAGTTTTCTCTTGATGATGTTTATATTAGCGATGGAGATGGACTCGTCAGTGGAGAAGAAATTGTTTATGAATATAAAGATAGCAATGAATTTGTTAACGCTGGACAATATTCAAACTCTTTCAAGGCGAAAATTTATAACGGGGACGTTGATGTTTCTAATAACTACTCTATCGAATATGATTTTGGTTCCACAGTCATTAAAAAGCGCGATTTAGAAATTAAAAGTGATAGTGGATCATTTACTTATGATAAAAAACCACACTTAGTTGATACAGCAACTATTACTAGTGGTTCTTTAGCAGAAAAAGATGAACTTTCAGTTACTTATAATCCTCAATATGTTGATAGCGGAGTTTATGATAATGAACTAACTTTTTCAATCGTAGATAAAACAACAAAAGCTGATATGATTTCTAACTACAACATTAATTATGTCTATGGACAAATCACAATCAATAAAGTCGATATCACTTTATCTTTAGATAAAAAAGAAGTGGTTTATGACGGTAAACCTCATCAAAATACATACACTATTAGTGAGGGTGAACTTGTCGAAGATGATGTTGTTTCGGTGCTTGTTAGCCCTGAAATGATTGATGTCGGTGTTTATGATAACATGGATTTTGACGCTACTATTGAAGATAGTAATGGTTTAGATAATCTTAAAAATTACAATCTTAGTATTGTTGACCGTGAAGAGAGTATGACAATTACTAAGCGTCCTATTACTGTTTCTTCTTTATCAAAAGAAAAACTATATGATGCTAAGACCATGTCAGAAACACTTGCGGAAGATGAAGTTCTTTATGAAATTAATGATGGCACTCTAGCGGAAGATGAATATATTTCGTTTAATTATGTAAATGATCCAAAAGACGCTGGAAAGTATGTGATTCAAAAAGAATTTGTTATTTATCACCAAGTTGGTGAAGAAAAAGATATAGATAATGATATAGATGTTACTAGCAATTACGAAGTAACCTTTAATGATGGCAACTTTAACATTACTAAGCGTTCTATTTCTATTCAAACCATTGATTCAGAGCACGTATATAACCGTGTAAAGATTATTGATAAGAGCGTTAAAACTTTTGAAGTTCTTGATACTGGAGACGGATTAGTAGAAGGACATAAGGTTACTAATCTTGATGTTTCTTGTGAAGGAATTAATGTTGGCTCTTATGACTATGATATTGATAAAACTTCTTTAGTAATTAAAGATGGGGAAAATAATGATGTGACTAGTAATTACGAAGTAACTTATATAAATAGTGGAAAAGTGACAATCACCAAACGCCCAGTCAGCGTTAAACTAAATAGCTCTAGTAGAATTTATGATGGCACCCCACTTAATTCAAGCGCGTACACCGCGGTTGGTTTACTTAATGGTGACTATTTTGAATTTGATGGTTTACCTTCTATTATTCACGTCTGGGAAGGGCCTGTTACTAATGAACCAAGTTCAATGACTGTTCATATGAATGACGGCACAGATGTCACTGAAAACTATGAAATCACTGAATTAGCGCACGGAGAATTATCTATTAGACCTAGACCAATCGGAATTGAGTCCGCATCGCTTAATAAAGTTTTTGACGGCACTCCAATTGATAAGTCATCGACTTTTAAAATTACCAGTGGTTCTTTAGCTAGTGGTGACCGTATTGTTATTAATTCTATGAATTCTCTTGATAATGATTATATTCATGCTGGAACTTATTCTAATGACTTTACAGTATCTATTTATAATTCCGATGATTTAGATGTTACTAATGACTATAAAATTACCCTTATTCCTGGTTCAATAACTATTGAAACTTGTAAGATTTCTGTTGGAGTATTTAATCATGATATTGTTTATGATGGTGGGATGCATACATTAAATGTTTCAGAAGAAAATGTAACTTCAGATAGTAGTAATGTTTATATTACTTATGGCCAATTACCAACTGGAGTGCAGTTGTCATTCTCTGTTACATATAGTAATTGCCGATATCCATATGATGAACAAAATAACTTTACTTATGATTATCAAGTGACCTGTTCAGGTGGCGTCGAAGCCTATAATTCTGATTTTGAAATATCGATTGTTTCTCATGGACTTTCTATTATAAATAGAAATCTTACCCTCCAAACTTGTGGCGGAGATAAGATTTATGATGGAGAAGCGTTTGGAAAAGATTTAACCGATGATGATTTCCTTTGGGTCGCAAGTGGATCTTTAGCACCTGGAGATTATATAGATTCATTTACCCGTTTATCAATTGTTGATATTTGCTCTAATGTTAAAAACACTATAAGTGGTTTAGTGATTAAGAATTCGGACGGATTAGATGTAACTAGTTATTACAATATTAATTATATTTTTGGGATGGTGACGATTTATGAAATGTAAAAAGAAACTTTTTGTTTTATCGGCTTTATCAGCGTTAACGTTGATAATTTCTTCTTGTACAGTTAGTAAGCCAGAAGATCCAGATGAACCGGTTAGTCCAGTTGAAACTTATTATCGTGTTGAATTCCAAAATTATGATGGCGCCTTCCTTTATTCTGAATATGTTTTAGAAAATACTTTTACTTTTTTATCTGATTTATATGGAGGTCCAACCCCAACTAGAAATGATGATGATACATATTCATATTCATTCTCTGGCTGGAATTGCAATTCTATCGATTACAGCGTATCTAGCAAAATTCGTATAGATAAAGACACTACTTTAACCGCTACATATGACAAAACTTTAATTAAATATTATTATGTCGGATTTGTGAATTATGATGGAACCATTTTATATGAAACCTACGTTAAAGAAGGTGACGATGCGGTTTATGAAGGTCCTATTCCAACTAGACCAGACGACTCTTATGGTAATACTTATACATTCTTAGGTTGGAGTGGAACTTTAACTGATATAAATAAAGACTCGAATTTTGTTGCTAACTATAGCAGCGCTAAAAGAAAACAAACCGTGAAGTTCTTAAACTATGATGATTCTATTTTAGATATACAAACTGTCTTTTATGGTGACACAGTAACATATACAGGCGATAAACCAACTAGACCAGACGAAGGAAGATATACATATTCATTCTCTGGCTGGGATAAACCATTAATCAATATCATGGAAGATACTGAGATACACGCTCAATATAGTGAATCTGATCGTCTATTAAGCGTTACATTTGTTAATTATGACGGTTCACTTTTAGATGAATGCCAAGTTTATTATGGAGAAGACGCTGTATATGGTGGGACAACTCCTACTAGACCACCAGAAGGTAGATACGATTATGTATTCTCTAATTGGAGTGGATCTTTAGAAAACATTACCGGAAACATTGAATTAAGAGCCCTCTTTGATAAAGTTGATAGAAGTGCAACTGATGGTTTAAGATTTTCTTACATTGAAGAATCAAATGCATATCGTGTAGATGGATATGATGGTTTTTCGCAAGATGTCTTTGTTCCTAAAGTCTATAACGGAGCGTATGGCGAACTTAAAGTTATAAAAATTAACGACTATGCCTTCCAAAATAAAAATATTACTTCCATCTTTTTAGAGGATAATATTCAAGATATTGGTGCATATGCCTTTTCAGATTGTCAACAGTTAGTAAACGTTAGACTCCCTAATTTTTTAAGAAGTATTGGAGATAATGCATTCCGTTATTGTGGCAAAGTAAGTTCTTTAACACTTCCTTCTACAGTTGATTCTATCAATAAAAATACGTTTTATGGATTTACCAATTATTTATCCGCAATTAAGATAAGTAGCAAAAATCCTTACTTCTCTTATGAAGACGGAATACTTTATAACAGAGATAAAAGTACACTTTATTTCCCTGTCAATAGTTCTGAGTTTTCAAAGAAAACAACTTATACAATAATTGACGGAGTTAAACGAATAGAATCTAATGCTTTTTATAACTATCAAAATTTGCGTTCAATAGTTTTCCCAGATTCTCTAGAAGAAATTGGAGAAAATGCTTTTTATTCTTGCTATAGGCTTAAATCTATTCAAATACCGGAAAACGTAGAAAAAATTGAAAAATATGCTTTTTATTCTTGCAATAATCTAACCGGAGAATTGACTTTTACTTCTACCAAAGAAATTGGTGTATACGCTTTCTATAACACTGCAATTACTGCAATAACATTTGCGGATTGTCCGTGTATTATTGGTTCTTATGCTTTTTATAATTGCAATAAGCTAAAAAATATCAATTTTGGTGATTCTGTAAAAGAATTAAGAGATTATTGCTTTGCATCTTGCTCCCAATTAGAGACTGTAGATTTGCCTAGTTCAGTCGCTTTAATTTACAGTGAATCATTTGTTTATTGTAGCAGTTTAAAAGCAATTAATGTTTCAAGCGAAAATGAAACTTATTCTTCCATTGACGGTGTTGTGTTTACAAAAGATTACTTGTCGGTTATCTGCTACCCTATGAGTCACGGCACGACATTTCATGTCGATGCTAATTTTGTAGGCAATATCGATACTAATATTTGGAGGGGCTTTAATGTTGAATCATTTGAAGTTGATTCTGATAACACCAAATATAGTTCGCTTGATGGCGCAATATATTCTAAAGATATGAGTGAACTAATTTTAGCTCCATCTAAGCTTACCTCTTATGTAGCTCCATCTTCTCTTATTACTATTAGAGATAGAGCATTCTATGGTAATGACAATTTAAAAATGGTTGATCTGAGTGAAAGCTCAATTGAAAACTTATCTGAATACCTTTTTTATGATTGCGATCAATTAGAGCAAATTACGCTTCCAGATACACTTACTAGTATTGGCAGTTATTCCTTCTATGACTGTAGTTGTCTAACATCAATTTCTATGCCTTCTTCAACGACTTCAATTGGCTATTATGCCTTTTCTAATTGTAATAAGTTAAATACAATCACACTTAATGACGGATTAACTACAATTCAATATTATGCCTTTTCTTGGTGTTCAGAATTAGAGAACATTGAGATTCCTGCAACTGTTAACCGCATTGAAGATGGAGTTTTCTATGGCTGTTCAAAGATTAAATCAATTGATTTATCTAAAGTCGTTAATTATTTAAACGGGTATCAATTGTTTAGAGGATGCACCTCTCTAGCAACAATAAAACTACCTAATAATCTTAGTTCGATAGACAGTTACATGTTCTATGACTGTACTTCATTAACTAGTATTGATCTTCCTGCTAATGTAAATCAGCTAGGTACTGAGTGCTTCCGTGGTTGTTCATCGCTAACCGATATTGACGTTTCCAATATTACATGGACAGGTGATTATGTTTTTTATGGATGTTCTTCATTAACTGAAATCCAATTTAATGACAATTGTAATTTGAATTGTTCTTACATGTTCTATGACTGTACTTCCTTAACAACTATAAAACTTCCTAAAAGTCAAAACTATATAGCGGAATATATGTTCTATAACTGTACTTCCTTAACTTCAATTACGCTCCCTGATTCACTTCAATATATTTATAATTCTGCTTTTGATGGATGTTCAGCGTTAACAGAATTATCTTTGCCTAATAGCCTCTATTCGATAAATTCTTATGCATTTCATAACTGCACATCATTAACTTCAATTACGCTCCCTGATTCACTTCAATATATTTATGGTTATGCTTTTGATGGATGTTCAGCATTAACAGAATTATCTTTACCTAATAGCCTTGTTTATTTAGGAGAAGGAACTTTCCGTAACTGCACATCTTTAACTTCAATCGCCATCCCAAGTTCTGTAATAGAAATTTACACTGATTACCTATTCTATAACTGTACATCACTTGTTATTGCAAGTATTGGGCGTTCTGTTAGTTATATTGGAAATCAGATGTTTTATAACTGTACATCATTAATGTCGGTTACTGTTGATTATAATTCTGTAAACTACCAAGCATTTTATAATTGTTCTTCTTTGAACTATTATTTAGTGACATGCGTTAACATTGCGGACTATGCATATGCGAATATGGGATCTGTAATTATTGGTAATCCTTCTTCCTCTCCAGATATCTCTGCTTATGCATTTGTAGGCACCACAATATATTTTGAAGGTTCTGAAAGTGACTGGAACAATTATTTTGCCTCAAGGCTTGTTCAAACCGGAACAGTCTATTTCTTATCTGAATCAGAGCCTGAAGAAGAAGGAAAGTATTGGCATTATGTCAACGGACAACCTGTTATCTGGGTTATAGAAAATAATGAATAACATAAAAGGAGAATTTTATGAGAGTTTTAGATGTTAACTTTTTTACAAGCAATGCTGCTATCGCGGTGTACATTTCTATTTTTGCACTTTTGATAGTAGTCATAGCTTTTACTACACTTCTTGATATTAAAAAGAAGAGTAACTTCCGCAAACAAAACAAATTAGAAAATGCTGAAAAAGAAAAAAGCGGAAAGAAAACTCGATTCCCAGAATTAACGGAATTTGACCATAACCATAAAACATTTGAAGAAGAACCTACCGATGAAGGATTAACTTTAAAGTCCTTATGTGAAGGTTTTAGAAACTACGCTGCAAAGGAATTAAAGCTTTATTATTCGATTGCTGATATTCGTAAATTTATTGCTTCTTTTGCTGTTTCTAAGATCATGATTTTACAAGGCATGTCCGGAACAGGAAAAACCTCTATTGCGGTAGCGTTTGGTAAATATATTAATAACCATTCAGCAGTTGTTCCTGTTCAACCAATGTGGAAAGAAAGGTCAGATTTGCTGGGATATTACAATGAATTTACTGGGAAATTTAATGAAACTGTCATTCTTGAAAAACTCTATGAAGCTAATTTCTCCAACAAGATGTTTGTCATTGTTTTAGATGAATTAAACATTGCTCGAGTGGAATATTATTTCTCAGAATTCCTCTCCTTACTTGAGCTTCCAGAAACTAGTGTTAGACAATTAGTGGTTGCTGCAGCTGGTGCTAGTGGTGATCCTAAGAAAATGAGCCATGGTAAGATTGATTTACCAACCAATGTATGGTTCTTAGGAACAGCTAATAACGATGACTCAACATTTGCTATTTCTGATAAAGTTTATGACCGTGCCATGGTCATGAACCTTAATAATCGTGCTGAACCATTCTCTGTTAATGAAGAGACTAAGACTATTCATATTAGTTGTGATTATTTCTTTAAAATGGTGGAAGAGGCAAAGGCTAATATTAAACTCTCAGATGAAGGTAGAAAAAAGATTCATGATCTCGACTCTTATTTAGTAGAGAAATTCCATGTGACGTTTGGTAATCGTATCATGATGCAAATTGATAAATATGTTCCTGCCTTTGTTGCCTGTGGAGGTAGTGAGATTGAAGCGCTTGATGATATCATCTCCAAAAAGATCTTACGTAAACTTGAATCTCAAAACCCAGTCTACGTGAGAAATAACAGCGAAGAATTAATTGCTAGATTAGACGAAATATTCGGACAAGACGCTATGGAAAATTGTATCGATTACATTCGTAAGATTTCAAATAACGGATAATGATTATGACCACAAACGATACATTTTATTTAGCTTACGAGCGTTATAAAAAAGAACTTCAAGATAATCGTGATGTTCACTTATTTAGAAAAGGAGTGAACTCAAGAAAAAGTCCTGATGATTATTTATCTATGATTGTTGTGGAATGTGAAATCGATGAAGAGTGGATCGCAACAATTGAAAAAGGACTGCATTATATTAATAAAGCCATTAAAGAAGACCGCCAGTTCATTAGAAATGAAGGTGAGGTTCTTCCAATTGAAAAGATTAGACGTGTTTCTAAAGACTCGATCGTCGATTTATCTAAGCATAGTAATTATATTACTAGAGTCCCAGAAGACGTCGAAGATAATGTTGTTCCTGAAAAACTTTTAATGATTAAAAGAGAGAACGATTATTCGATTTATGAAAATCGTGTAGTATATACTACTCTTTCATATTTGAAAGATTTTATTGCCTCACGATTAGATAAAATTAAAGAAGCTACAAACCGTTATAACGGGGTTGTACAAATTAAAAAGAAAATTGAACTTGGATATCGGACTGTTGATGTTAATTTAAACATTAACGATATTCAAAATAACGATCCTTTGGCCCTATCAAGAAACTCGGCAATGGATAAAATTAAAAGAATTGATATGATTCTTAATAGTGTGCTTGTTCTTTTAAGAACACCATTGATGCAAGAGGTGTCCAAAGCCCCAATGGTTAGCCGCCCAATTACTAAGACAAATGTCTTAAAGATGAATACCAACTTTAAAGAATCATTAGCGGTTTTTGATTATGTATGTGCATATAACGGACCAGGATTTGTTATTAAAGAAACAGAAAAGCGTATTTCACCATTAACTGAAGCGCAAGAAAACTGTTTCACTGATATTATTCTTTTAACTTCCTTCCTAACTTATTTATTTAATAATTCATTAGAAAAACAATTACATAAGAACTATCTTCTCGAAGAGAAAAGAAGACAAGAAGTAATTGATGATGAATATATTAAGAAAGTCAAAGAACTCATTGATAAAGCCAGTAAGTCAGGAAAAGATTTAGGTGATTATTTATTTGCTTTAGAAAATAGTTTCAAGGCTCTTGAACAAAGAGTGGAAGACGCTAAAAATGAGATGAAAGAACTTATTGAAAAACATCAACAAGAAATAAGCGACTTAGAAGAAAAACATCAACAAGAGATTGATAAGTTAAATGAATATCATGATGAGTTAGTGGCTAAACTTCAAGATGAACACGATATCGCTTTAGCGGAATTAGAAGAAAAAAGACAACAAGAAATGGCCCAACATCTTATTGACACTAGAGAAGCTTTAAATAAAGAATTTGGTGATAAGATTGCCTTTTTAGAAGAAGGAAATCAATCTAAACAAGAAGAGATTAACTCTTTAAGAAATGAATTAGATGAAACTAAGAAACAATTTTTAGCTAAGGATGAACAACAGACTGCCCAAATTAAAGATTTAACTAAACAATTAGACACTATGAAGGCTTTTGCCTTAACTAAAAAATATGATGATAATCGCGAAGGCTTCGATTTAAATGATTTATCTACTCAAGAAGCATTTGATGAATTAGAAAGACAAAAAGCCATTATCGATGAACTTTTTGATAAAGCTTGGAAAAACGCTAAGAAAGTTATCAAAAAGAAACACTATAAAATAGAAAAAGTGAAGAAAGGAGATAAGTAGTTATGAAAAAAGAACGTCGCCCAAAATTTGAAAAAGCGGAAAAAGGTAACTATTTAGGTGCACCTTTTGCAATCACTCACACTATTTTGTTAGTTAGCAGTGTTCTTGCAACAATTATTTTAATTGTTTTGCTTATCATTATTTTATCTTCACCATACGAAAAATTTTATTTTGATACACGACCAATCGTTTATGTGTTTTTCAGCATCATGTTCCTTTTGATAATCCTGCTTGCTGGAGTAGTGGTTATTAATGTTTTAGGACGTGATATGATGCCAACATATGATGAATTTAAAAGAGCGCAAAATCGATTTGCTTATTTAAAAAAGAAATCACGTTTTCCAGAACTATTAGATTTTGATAATGAACATAAAGATTTTGAAAAAGAAAAGAATGATGAAGGAGTAACTTTAAAGTCACTTTGTGAAGACTTTATGGACTATAACGCTGAGCAGTTAAAGCTATATTACTCCATTAGTGATATTCGTAAATTTATTGCTTCTCTAGCAGTATCTAAAATTATGATTTTACAAGGTATGTCCGGAACAGGAAAAACCTCTATTGCGGTAGCCTTTGGCAAATATATCAATAATCTTTCTACGGTCGTTCCTGTTCAACCAATGTGGAAAGAAAAGAGTGATTTATTAGGTTACTATAATGAGTTTACTGGGAAATTCAATGAAACAACAATTTTAAAGAAACTATACGAGGCTAATTTCTCAGATAAAATCTTTATTATCGTTTTAGATGAAATGAATATTGCTCGAGTGGAATATTATTTCTCGGAATTCCTTTCTTTATTAGAATTACCTCCTAATAGTGAAAGAAAGATTTCAATCGCCAGTAGTGGTGCCGAAGGCGATCCTAAGAAAATGAGCCATGGACGTATTGTTTTACCTAATAATGTATGGTTCTTAGGAACTGCCAATAACGATGACTCGACATTTGCTATATCTGATAAAGTTTATGACCGTGCCATGGTTATGAACTTAAATAACAGAGCTGATAGGTTTTCTCACAATAGAAATGTTAATAGTGCCCACGTGAGTGCTACTTTATTTGCTTCTTTAGTAGAAGAAGCCAAAAAGGAATATCAACTTTCTGAAGAGGGAAAAAGAAAGATTAAGGCTTTAGACGAATATCTTATTCATACATTTGGAATTACATTTGGTAATCGTATTATGATGCAAATTAGAAATTTTGTTCCAGTATTTATTGCTTGTGGCGGTAATGAAGACGAGGCACTTGATGATATTATTTCTAAGAAAATTTTACGTAAACTTGAATCTCAAAATCCTGTTTACGTTAAGGGCAAAGCCATTGAGTTAATCGCGAAGTTTGATGAAGTTTTTGGACAAGATGTCATGAAAAATTCTATCGATTACATTAATGTAATTACAAATAATTAAGGAAAATCGAGTTTTTATAAAGTAAAATAATTTTGTTAAATAGAGGTACATATTATATGAAAGCAAAACTTTTATTCTTATCTAGCTTATTAGCTTTAACTGGCTGTGGCGGAGGAGATGCAATCGACGCTGTTGCTGCAGGAGATGAAGTAAGCGAATCAGTATTTGAACAAGCATTCTCACTCGATTCTATTTTGTTACATAGTAACTACCACGCTGAAGTTACTTATAATCAAACCGGATTACCAGATTCTGCATATGTGACTTTTGCTAGACAAATGGACTTCGCTAATAAAAAAGTCAAAGTGTTACATAATCGTGTAAACGAACCTTACTATTTTGATTTCACAAGAAGTAATGGTTCCAACTCTTTTACGTTTGATTTATATTCACCACAAGTTAATAAAGCTACCGTTCCATATACAGTGCGTACTTATGAAAATGTTGAATTATCCAATGAATTTATGGGTATTAATAGTCTTCTAATTGCCACTGAAGGGATCGGACTTACATTTATTTCTGGATTAGATTATTCTGATTTCTCTTTTAGCGGCGGTGTTTATCAATTAAAAGAACCTATTAAACAAACTCAAGCAGGTGTTACTATGTACACCGACGTTGTTAAAGTGTCCTTTAATGGAAACACTCCAAAAGATATTTATTTCCACACTTATGGTGATGTCCCTGCAAGCGAAACTGAAACCATTAGAATGAGCGCAGAAGCGCGTATTATCTTATCTCAATTTGGTCAAGTTTCTATTGCACTTCCAGATGTAGTTGATTAATTAACTCTTAAGACGCTTTAAAAGGCTGATTAATTTCAGTCTTTTTTATTTACCGGACAGCGTCAAAGCGGTGGCCGTAAATAAAACCGCCTCCTCTGGGGGCGAGAAATGAAAAAGCGGAAGCGTTCAATAACAAATAAAAACTCCTTTGATATAATAATGCATGTTCAGTTGCCTTGTCATAGAAAGGAGTTTTTATTATGTCACATAAGAATGATGACGAAAGTAGTTTATCA
>CADCEE010000002.1 GCA_902800355.1 uncultured Erysipelotrichaceae bacterium
AAACTTCATCACTTGGTAGATGATAAAATTCACGCGCGTTCAACTGGACCTTACTCTTTGGTTACGCAGCAACCCCTTGGAGGTAAGGCGCAGTTTGGAGGTCAGCGTTTTGGTGAGATGGAAGTTTGGGCTCTTGAAGCTTATGGTGCGGCTTATAGTTTGCAAGAAATTCTGACGGTTAAATCTGACGATGTAGTTGGAAGAGTTAAAGCTTATGAAGCTATAGTTAAGGGACAAAATATTCCAACTCCTGGAATTCCAGAATCATTTAAGGTTCTTGTGAAGGAGTTACAATCAATTGGATTAGATTTACTCACTCCACTAGAAATTACAATATATCCAGTTTCATCAACACATAACACTTTTCCTCGAGCATTAGCGTCTAATCCGCTGGTGGTGACACTATCAATGGCATCAATAGCCTTTACTTTAACTGTGACTGTATTATTAGTTAAATACCATCCATTAGTAGGGGTATAAATAACGGTTTCCGCAAACTCTAATACTTCTTTAATAGTTTTTAATCCTTCGATAACTGGTTCTACATGTTCAAAATAATATATTTTGATATTAGAGAATCGATACTGACTAGATGCCGTAAAAGCAATAGAGTTAGATTTACCGCTCCAAGTAGTTAAAGTATCTGATTTAACTAAGTTAACTCCATCAGCAGTTAAGTCTCCATTTTTAGAAGAATCTTGATTAGTGAATTCAATCTTCTTCATTTCATATTTAGAAGAAATTGTTAATGAATTATTTGTGTATAACGCAACATAATTAGACTTTGTAGAAATTGGAGTAGTACCACCATTTTTAGCAAAAGAGAATGTGAAGTCTTGATTAAATGTATAACTCTTATTATCTAAATCAGTCTCTTTAGCGATATATCCCGCGTTTTGAAGAGGGAAATCAAGTTCTTTGTCTTCTCCTTCTTCTCCAGGATCTTCTTCAGGAGGGACCACTACTAAATCACTATAAGCGTAAAACTCAATATGACATTCATCATTTTTATAATAGAAGCACACTCCAACGTTGTGTCCTGAGTCTATTAAAATTTGTCCGTCATAATTCTCCCAGTCACTAGAAGCTAATTCACTATAAATATCATCTAGATAAGACTGTTCCATATCAAAGATAACTTCAAAATATGGACGGTCATCATCTTCTATTAATTGATAAGAAGAAACATTTTCAATTTCTAAAATTTTACTTTTTAAGTAACTAGTAGGATTTTCCACTCCTCTACTAGATAAGAAAGACACGACACTTGATAAAGGAAATATGCTTTTAACATCCTCGATATTAATGTTATAAGAAGCAGTAAATCCTCCATAAGTAACAGTCACTTTTTGTTCTCCTAAAATAGTCATATCCGGAGAAGAGATTTGATAATCAGTAACAGTAGAAGTTCTACCATTATTATATGTAGCGGTTACCACTAATCCGGTATAGTCAAACTTATCTCCAATAGTGAAATTAGTATTATAAGTTCCACTTAAAGAGATACCCGTTAAATTCGCCTCAATAACGTTAATCTTATAACTCGTAGATAATGAAAGATATTGAACAGTAACATCTTGATAGCCAAGTACTTCCATATTAGGAGAAGTCACTCGATAATCACTAACAGGAACAGAAACATTATCGCTATACACTGCGTTAACAATTAAACCGTCATAAGTAAATGTAGTGCCTACCACAAACTCAGTTTGATAAGTTCCTGATAAAGATAAATGATCTAAAGTATGAGCTGGAGGAGTGTCTTCTCCACAACTAGGTAAAACTAGTCCTAACGCGAGAACTGTTAACAGTAAACTTTTTTTCATGACGATACCTCTAAATAATAAATTATTTAATTTTTATATTATTTTCTGAATATATAACTTTTGTGTCTTTAACTACGGAGTTAACAATAAAGACATTAGAGCCAATGACTGCTCTTTCTTCAATTACTGTTTCTCCACCTAAAATAGAGGCTCCCGCGTAGATAGTAACATAATCCTTAATAGTTGGATGTCTTTTTACCCCGTGAAGAGTATGACCGCCTTCTAAAGAAAGAGCGCCAAGAGTCACCCCGTGATACATCTTCACATAGTTACCAATTTCACTTGTTTCACCAATAACAACGCCAGTGCCGTGGTCAATAAAGAAAGGACAACCAATCTTACAGGCTGGGTGAATGTCTATCCCAGTTTTAGAGTGAGCAATCTCAGTAATGATTCTAGGGACATAGCAAACCCCTAATTTATATAATTCATGAGCAATGCGATAATAAGCAATGGCCATAAATCCAGGATAAGCCATGATGATTTCATCTTTGCTATCGGCAGCAGGATCTCCTTCATAGAAGAAATCTAAATCTTTATCTAATTTAACTTTAATATCATCAATTACCAAAGAGAACTTATCCCAAGTAGTTTTACAAATAGATTTTAGATAAATCTTTTTGATAATTTCTAATTTATTCTTTTTAAAAGAAGATATATCATCTCCGGCATCCTCAAAATAATTAGGATACATATAGGATTTGAGTTCTTTTAAAAACTCTTTCACTTCATTTCTTTTAGGAAATGTTTCAAAGCACTTATTCATTTTCATAACACATATATTATGCGTGTAAGCGCGAAAAACTGCAAACAATATGAGCAAGTTTATTTCTTTTGCTCTATAATAGTTAAGCGAGGTAGTTAATATGTCAAAAGTTGAACTAACACTAAAAAGTGTTGATGGTTATGATTTATCATTAGCGGTCTTTGAAGCTAAAAACCCAAAAGCGGTAATTCAGTTTATCCATGGAATGGAAGAATATAAAGAAAGATACGATGCATTTGCAGAATATCTATGTTCTAAAGGTTATACTTGTGTCACTTCTGACTTAAGAGGACACAGTAAATCCGCTCCACTTCTTTCTCATATCTCCAATAAAAAAGGCGATAAATTAATCATTGCCGACCAAAAAGAAATTAGAAAATATATTAAAAGAACATATGATAAGGACTTACCTCTATACTTATTTGGTCACTCCATGGGCACAATTATCTCTAGAGTTTTAATGCAAAGCGATGGCTCCAAATATTCTAAAATTGCATTAAGCGGATATGTTAATCCAAATCCAATTGCCGGAGTTGGTAAAGCATTAACTAAATGCATTAAATTATTTAAGGGTCCAAAAGGTCACTCTAAATTAATTAATGGCCTCGCTGTTGGAGCGTTTAATAAAACAATTGAAAACCCAAGAACCCCATTAGATTGGCTTAGCTATAACGAAGAGAATGTTGATAAATATATTGCTGATCCACTTTGTGGAGTGGAGTTCACTCTTGGCAGTTTTGATGCCTTAATGAGCTTATTAGCGAAAATGGGTAAAGCTAAAAAATATCAATCAGTAAAAGAAGACACTCCAATTTTATTAATTGCTGGTAAAGATGATCCTTGTACTGGTTTTGATAAAGGTAGAGAATCCTCTAAAGCCTTATTAGAGAAAGTAGGCTATAAAGCTGTTGAAGCTGTTACCTTAGATAATATGAGACATGAGATTCTAAACGAAAAAGAGAATCAAAAAGTCTACGAAGAGTTATTGAAATTCTTTGAGAAATAAAAGAACCGCATAAGCGGTTTTCTTTTATAACTCTCCAATTGGCCTTTTAAATGTTTGTCTTCTTTGACGGACAGTTTTCTCCATCCCTTTCCAGGTTTGAAGCATTTTACTATTCGTGGTTAATACTGGGTCCATAAATATTTCGGTAATATGATGTTTCTTAAACGAATTAATAAAGCGGTCCACTACTAAAGCGTGAATGCCGTAATTACGATAAATTGGATCAACTCCAATTAAGGCAAGTTCCACCGCCTTCGGATTTTTAATAGTTAAAAGTAAAGGAATAGCAGCCCAAAGCATTCTTCCTTTCGCGTTTCTTAAGACTTTACCAATAAATGGTAAACCCACTCCAAAAGCCACAACGTTATCGTATTTATCAACAATGACAGAGAAATAGTTTCTATTTAAAATAGTGCCAAATTGTTTTAATGTTGCTTTTTTAGATTCTCCTTCTACAGGAACAAAATTATCTAAAGCCGCATAACTTCGGTTATAGCATTCAAAGAATTTATCTCCGTACTCTTTAATAATTTTTTTAACTGTAAGAGTGTCACATAAATCACGATATCCTTGACTACGAAGTTGCTCTGCGACTTCATGGAATCTTGGGTCAGTATGTTTAATATCAAATTGGAATTCAACCCATTCACTTTCTTTTTCAAAGCCAAGGGATTCCATAATCTTTATATAATAAGGATAAGAATAATTGGTCGCATAATTTGATATTTTATCAAAACCTTCGGTTAACATTCCTTCTCGATCAGTGTCATTAAATCCCCAAGGTCCATGGATTGTGTCTAATCCATTTTCTCTTCCATAATCCATCACTGCTTTTATTAACGCTCTAGCGACTTCGACATCATTAATAAAATCAATACGATTAAATCTGATGCATTTTTCATTAAATTTCTTATTCGATTCGTGATTGATAATACCGCATATTCTACCCACTAGCTTACCATCTTTATACGCTAAAAAGCATTTACAGTCGCTAGTGCCTTTAGAAAAGTTTTTAGTCTCATCTTGGATAACCATTTCATCTTCGACAATACTAGGGACATAATATTTGCATTTGCTATATAACTTCACAGGGAAGGTTGCAAATAGCTTCATTTGTTTTTTATTTTTAGCTTCAACAATCTCAATCATTAGTGTGCGTTTCCTAAATAAACGCTTGTCTATTATATAGACTAATAAGCCATAAAGAAAAGAGTTATTTTGTTTTAACGAAATAAAAAACATCGAGTTTTCTAAGATTCCTCGATGCTTTTTTACTCTTCTTTTTTTGTAGATACTTGATCCATTATTTTTAATAAAGATGGAGAAACTATCGCGGTTGTTAATATTTCAAAGATGAAATTCACTCCGATCATCCCTAAGAATAACGCACTAGCGATATTCTGAGGTGTAACAACAGCCATATCTTTAGTTAGGAGATCCATAAAAAACACTAAGCAGAATATGGCAAATATTCCAGTATTCACTATTGGAACTAAAATTGAAGCAATAATGCTACCCGTAGTCCTTTTATTATATTTTTTAAATAACATCATGATTAATCCCGCTACAACACCCGCTAAAGTGGTCTTTAATAGACAAGTAAGAATTGTTCCAAAAGGACTAACAGAATAAAAATAAGATAATGTGGAAGGAGCTAAAATAGTCATTGTTCCAGAAACAAATCCTAAAAAGCCACCCACTACTGGTCCATATAACATCGCTCCAAGAGTGATAATAATTAAACTAAAATTTAAAGAAGTAAATCCACCTGGAACAACATAATTGCCAATCACTTGAAGAACAATTTCAATTGCGGTCAGTACTCCTGTAGTGGCAATCATTCTTGTATTAAAGCGTCTTTTTTTGTCCATAAGACATACATTATACGAGATTAAATCAAAAAATAAATAGTTTTATTAATTAAATAAAATCATTATTATGTAGGTATGAAAAGGTTATTCCTATATTGTTCTTATACAGGAAATGGAGAAATTGTTTCTGACGTCTTTAAATCTCACGAATATGATTTGCGGAAAGTGAGAGAAAAGAAAAAGATGCCAAAATCATTTTTCTGGTCAATGATGGTAGGTGGATTCAGAGCGAGTATCCATTCAAAAGGAAAGCTTATAGATTATAATAACGATATCTCAAATTACGAAGAGATCGTTGTTGGTGGACCAATTTGGAACGCTAGATTAAATCCAACCACAAACTCAATATTAAAAGAAACAGACTTCACTAATAAGAAATTAACATTTGTGCTTTATTCTGGTAGCGGTGCTGGTAAAAAAGCCGAAAAGAAAATTAAAAAGCTCTTTCCTAAAGCAAATATCATCTTCTTAAAAGAGCCGAAAAAATATAACGAAGAATTAGAAAAATTAAATATTTTATTTAATTAAATATTCCCTCTCCCGTTTATGAGGGAATTTTTTATATTTAGGATATCCTGAGATTGTAAATAATCCTCTAGGAACAATATAACTACCGTGACTCGCCCTACTTGTGACTGCTTCTAACAAAGTTAAAGAGGCTTTATTTACACTATGGAAAAATGTAGAAACAAAGATCTTACCCACATGTTTTAAAAATGAGTCCAAATCTCTAGTTATACTAGTCGCGGTAACTCCAGGTTCAGTTAAAACAAAATCTATATTTGGGTATGGTTTGTCTTTTATTAATTTATATGTATAGGCCTCAACACACATTTTAGAGATGTTATATTCTTTAAATGTTTTGAAGTTGTTACTGTTGATATTGGTCTTTTTATTTAGGTGAAATCCCGCTACTAAAGAACCTTGAACAATGATTTTTGTTTTACTAGTTAATTTAGGAGCAATATATTCAATAAAATATCTAACTCCATAATAATTAACTCCAATGCTATAAGGATGGCCTTCCATTAACTCTTTAGTTCTACTAATTACTCCAGCGTTTAACACAATTGAATCTACACTAGGATATTTTTCTAAAAGAACATCGATTCCTTTTTTAATAGACTCATATGAAGACTGGTCATATTCAATAATATCGATATTTGAATAATTAAAGTTATTCACTATTGCTTCTGCTTTTTTAATATTACGCGCAAGTAAAATAACATAAGCGTTTTTATTCACTAAATATTTTAAGAAGGACAAACCAATTCCCGAGGTTCCCCCTACAAGAACAATTTTTTGATTAGATAAATCTTCAATTTTGGTTAAATACTTTTTAATAGTCATCTCCACTATTATATAGGGAAATAAAAAATATCTTTACATACAAAATTAGATTGTATACAATTTATTTGACATAAGGGAGGATTTATATATGTCAGTTCACGAATTTGTAGTTAAAAGTCAAAAAGGAGAAGATGTCTCCTTAAGTCAATATAAGGGTAAAGTGTTATTAATTGTGAACACCGCTACCAAGTGTGGATTTACCCCACAATATGAAGAATTAGAGGCCTTATATGAGAAGTATCACGAACAAGGTTTTGAAGTTTTAGATTTCCCATGCAATCAATTCTTCCATCAAGCCCCACATAGTGATGAAGAGATCAATCAAATCTGTTCTTTAAAATTCAACACCAAATTCCCAAGATTTAAAAAAGTTGATGTTAAAGGTGAGAAGGCTGAACCATTATTCACTTATTTATGTTCACAAAATGAAAAAGGTAAATATAAGAAAGTTAAATGGAACTTCACTAAATTCTTAGTTTCTAGAGAAGGCGAAGTCTTAGGTAGATTTGAACCAACCGAAAAACCATTTAAGTTTGAAGAACAAATCAAGGAAGCTTTAGCAAAATAATGAAGGAATTTAATCCTGACGATACTTTAAAATTATCTAATCAGTTATGTTTTCCTTTATATGCCTCTGGAAAAGAGATCACCAGGAAATATAAACCGTTTTTAGATAAATTAGATATTACATATACTCAGTATATTGTTTTGATGGTTCTTTGGGAAAAAGACCATATATCCGTAAAAGAAATAGGAGAAAGGCTCTATCTAGATAGCGGCACTCTAACTCCTTTGCTTAATAAATTATTAGTAAAAGGATATATATCTAAAAAAGCTTTGCCAAGTGATAATAGAGAATTAATTATCTCTTTAACTAATAAAGGATTAGAATTAAAAAAAGAAGCATACGCTATCCCACCTCAAATTGCGAAAGAAGTTAAACTATCTCAAGAAGAGGCTAAGGAGCTATATCGCTTACTATATAAAGTCTTAGAAGGTTTTAAAGATGAATAGAGAAAAACTAATCATTAGAACAAGTATTATTGGTATATTAGGTAATGTTTTACTAGTTGCCGCAAAAGCCACAATTGGTATTATTGCCGGATCTATTTCAATTATCTTAGATGCTATTAATAACTTAACTGACGCTTTAAGTAGCATTGTTACTGTTATTGGCACTAAACTATCTACTAAAAAGCCAGATAAGGACCATCCTTATGGACATGGACGTATAGAATACGTCACTAGTTTAATAGTCGCTATTATCGTTTTGATTGCTGGTGGCACTGCCATATATGAATCTATCAGTTCTTTAATAAGTGGCAGTAAAGCTAATTATTCCTACATCAGTTTAATTGTTATTAGTGTTGCAATCTTATTTAAGCTCGCTCTTGGTTTATTCTTTAGAGTAATGGGCAAAAAGACCAAAAGCGATGCTTTAAAAGCTTCTGGTGTTGATGCTTTGTTTGATGCATTATTATCAGGTTCTACTTTAGTAGGTGCGATAGTAGCGATGTATGCTGGAGTACATATTGAAGGATATCTAGGTATATTAATTGGCTTATTTATCATTAAAAGCGGTATTGAGTTCTTACTTAACGCTATTAGCAGCATCGTTGGTAAACGTGCCGAAAGAGAAATTGCTCTAGGAATTAAACAATTAGTAAATTCCTTCCCAGAAGTAATTGGTTCCTACGATTTAATCTTAAATGACTATGGACCAAATAGATCAATCGGCTCCATTCATATCGAAGTTAGAGATGATTTAACCGCGAAAGAAATTCATCCATTAACTAGAAAAATCTCTTTAGCGGCCTATGAAAAATTTGGAGTTATTTTAACAGTAGGAATCTACGCGACAAACTCTTCTGTACCGGAAGTAAAGGCTATTAGAGAAGACTTATATCGCCTAGTGAAAAATTATCCTTCAATTAAACAAGTGCACGGCTTCTATGTTGATGTTGAAACTAATGTTGTTTCATTCGACATAATTATTGATTATGCTGCATCAAATCAAGAAGAAATTAAAAATTCACTTATTAAAGAACTAAGTGAATTACATAAAAATTATCAATTCTTTGTTGTCTTAGATTACGATTTTGCGGATTAACCGTAAATCTTAAATATAATCCAGTTCACGAGTCTTTTTGGTAAGATACGTGAAAGAAAAACCAAAAATCTATAAGATAAACCCACTACGTAATAAGTATTTGGGTTTTTCTTTTTGCTTATCTTAAAGACCTTCTTAGCAACTTTACTAGCAGGCACTCCGTTAGATTCATCTTTTTCCATTTTAGAAACTGATTTACTAATACGGTCTCCATATCTTCCATTATCTACACTTTTTTCTCTAGAAGCGGTAAATCCAGTTTTAGTGTCTCCTGGTAACACTGATGTGACTTTAATTCCTAAAGGTCTAAGTTCATTTCTAAGTCCATTAGAGAAGGCTAACACTCCTGCTTTAGTGACTGAATACATAGTTTGATAAGGAATAGAAATCGGGCCAGCCACACTAGAGATATTAATAATCTTGCTACCCTTCTTCATAAACGGTAAACACGCTCTAGTGACGTTAACTAAACCTACCAAGTTAACATCAATTATTCTTCTGATTTCTTCTTCTGAATGGTACTCAACTGCTCCAGAGATACCCATTCCAGCGTTATTTATTAGTAAATTTATTTGATTTTTTTCTTTTGACACAATTTGATCGATTGCGTTACTAATATCAATTGACTTAGTGACATCACATTTAATCCAATTAACATTATCTAGCTTAACTTCACTTCTATTCAAAATATAAACAGTATACTGTTTATTTTCTGCAAATATTTTAGTGGTTTCTAATCCAATTCCACTACTTCCACCAGTTATTACAACGACCATAACGGATATATTATAGGAGAAAAATCAATATTAGTAAAAGAGACAAAAATCTCACGTGCGTAACAATCTTTATATAAAAAATGCTTGCAATCACTTTCTTAGATAAATATATTTATAAGCAAATCTTAAAAATTAATGAAAGGAGAAAAAAACTACTTATGAAAAAGAAGACATTAATTGTTCCTGTTGTAGCGGCTATGCTAGCTGTATCATGTGGCAATAACCCTACACCAGCAAAAGATTGGTCAAGCGAAGTAAAAGAGTTCATGAATAAGGAAATTGGCCTTGTTCTTCCTTACTTTGAATTTGACGAAGCTTCAGTTGATTATGGAAACGATGATTTCGGCGGTTTTTTCTACGCAGAATATGAAAGCAGCGACAAAAACTTAGCAGATGCTTACTGCGAAAAATTAGTTGCCGCAGGATTTACTTTCGATTCAGAATCTGAAGCATACTATAAAGAAACAAGCGTTTCTCAAATCAAGGTTGATTGTTATTTCACAGGTGAAGAAGAATCAGATCCAACAGAACCAACCGAAAGGATTAAAAGAGACGCCACAGAAGGTGAAGGCGGAGACATTCCAGAACCACCAACTCCACCAGAACCATTACCAGAACCAACATATAATGTGTTAGGTGTTGAGTATTTCTATGTTGAACAACCAACTGGTCAATGGAATGATAGAGTTCAACAAGTTATGACCTCTTTCATCGGCGAAGTGCTTCCTTATGCATTCTTTGATGAAGATAGTTTAGTTTTAGGTCAAACAACTGGCATGCATGTTTATATGTATGACGATAACTACGAAAATAAACTTATCACTTATGGAACACGTTTAATGAATGCTGGCTGGGAACCAATTTTAACCGAAGATGGCTACATCTTTGAGAAAGAATTTGAAACTCAAGTAGTCGACGTTTATTATTCTTATTTTACTCCAGAAGAAGCTGCTGCTGAAGGCTTAGAACCAGGCAATGAAATTGATATTCAAATTGCTCAAAAAGCATATGATTCCTTCCCATCAATTCCTGTTGCACAATGTTTCAACTACATAAGCAACAAAAAAGAGGTTGTTATCCCACCTGAATTTGAAGTTGCTTCAGAAGATGCAATGTTTGTTTATGAAGAAGAAGTTTATAGATCATATGGTTTAGCAATGACATCAACTTATGTGTTTGGTGCTACTCAAGAAGAAATCAGTGCTTATGCTGATGCATTAGTTGCTGGTGGATGGTTAGTTAGGTATGACGATGGTGAAGATTATTCCTTCTATTTACCAGGTACACATGCTACATGTCAAATTAGTAACTATCTTAGCGACGAAGAAGAACCATATTCATGTATCGTTGGATTTACTTGGTATGAAGATTATGACACTGAATTAGATAACGAATATGTTGCCAATACAATTGCCCATAATCTTGGCTTACCATTATCTGCAGTTAAAGAAATGACAGCGGATGATCAATCTATTTACTACGATATTACTAACGAATTTAAAGATACTGATATCGAAACAATGTATGCTGCCGCAAAAGCTGCTGTTCCAGCATATTATGAATTATATGCTGATGCACACCAAGAATACGCAAGCGAAGAAGATCCTACAAAGATTGAATACTATGCCGATGTCTTCTTAGTTGAAGATTGGGAACAAGGCATGCAAATGGTTAGACTCCAAGTCGCTGATATGGGAGATGGCGTTGTACTTGTTGTCTTTGAAGTAAGTGGTGCTGTCCCAGTAACAGAATGGACTGCGTATACTGCTGCAGAAGCATTCATTAACTTCTGGAATTCTGCATTAGGTCAATCATTCACACCAGAAGATATTTCTGAATATATAGGAATCAGTCCTGCATATGGTCTAAGCTTAACTCTCACTCTTCAAGGAGGAGTTCCAGCTCCAGTTGCAACTTTGGAACAATACTGTGACTATGCTTTAGAAGAATTAAAGGGTTTTGAATTTTCCGAAAGTTGGACTGAAGATGAAGAAGAAGCAGGCACATTCATTAAACAAGGTAGTTTCAATAATGTACGTGTTTTAGTTTCAGTTTCAGAAGGCGAATTTACAATTATCGCTTACGAAGTTCCTGCTAACGCTTAATTTACTATAATTCTAAATACTAGACTCGCCTTTGGCGGGTCTTTTATTTTAGCCTATTTAATAAGTTATATATTTTTTTAATGCTTTATAAAACAAGAATCTGATTATTAGTAATATGTATTAGACAACTTTAAACGCACTTCTATATTTCGATTCTAAGAGGCTTTAGTTTAAATAATGACTTCATACACATGTTTTTATAAAAGTCTTTTATATCGCATTTTTAAGCATTAAAAAAGCCCTCATTATATTTGAGAGCTTCTTGGTTTGATAAATAGATTAATTATTCAGCAGGAGAAGAAGTAACATCAACAACTTCAGATTCAGGTTTCTTTTTAAGTCTTGCCGCTCTTCTTTGAGCTTTTTCGAAATCACGATCACTTTTCTTAGCGTTAATCAATAAGACGATAACAGCAGCGACAACACTAACACCTAAGACGATTAATCCACAAGCAAGGAAGCCAGTTCCAAATACGTTTTTAATGTAGTTGTTTGCGTATCTAAGACCACTATTAACGCTTAAGAATTCACAAACAAAGCCAAGTAAGGTGTAAATTAATCCCCATAATCCTAAAAGTAATAATAGACAATAGGCAATTTTTTCAAAAATAGAAAGTTGTTTTAGTTTCTTCTTCATATTTTATTCTCCAATTGATGTAATTACGCTTTTGCAGCGGAGTTATTACGGATATCAGAGAGCATTTCTTGAAGGGCTTTATTGAACTTCTCTTGCCATTTTGGTCCGTTTAATGCGAATTTCGCATTAACACCTTCTAAGGCTTCCTTAAATAAATCTGGGAAGTTCTTATTGTCTCTTCTGTCTCTTCTTCCTTCAGACATCTCCACGACTTGTAAACACTTATCTAAAACATCTAATGTTTCATTATCAGTGAATCTAGTGTGTTCTCTGATGTTTCTTAACATTTTTGCATATTTAGATAATTCATTTTGGACGATAAAGTTAGATTGTGGAGTTGGTTTTCCACCCGCTTCTCCCATCACTTTTTGGAATTCAAAGAATGATTTTTGGAAATCTTGCATCATTAATAAATAGGCAAACAAACGATATTGTCTATCATCATAAGGCATTAATTCTTCAATGATTGGTTCATTTTCATTTTGTTTTCTAGCTAAATTGACATGGAAATAGATGATATCTCTAATTGGTTCCATCATCGCAGTCACGAGTTCATAAATTCTTAAGTGTTGAGAATGATCCACTCTGATTTTGCCTTCGGCAGTCTTCACTAAGATTGTGGAATTATCTCCATACACTTCTTCTAATAATTCATCGTAGTTTTTTAATAATTCAGTAAATTTGTCTTTATTAGCTTCTAAGAATTTTCCAAGTGGGGTTTCTTTAGATAAACCTTTGGTTAAAACTTCTTTTCTTTGATTAAAGACCTTTTCTTCGTGTTCACGTGGTAAAACATATTCAAGAGTGTCTCTTAAATGTGTAGCAACGTGAATAATGTCGAAATTGTATTGATTAATGTTTTTCATGATACTAGCCTCCTTCAATACATTAGGGAAGATTAACTTCACCTACGGACAATTAACTTCTAATATATTGAAACTGCTAATATTATACACAAGTTATATAAAACTACATAAAAGTTTTATCAATTATTTGAAATTGTCCACTTATTATTGCTAGATAGCAAAATAAATATTATTCTATTTAAGTAAATATTTTTAGGAGGGGATACCTTATGAAGAAAATTTTAATACTTCCTGCTTTATTTGCTCTTGTTGCCACTGGATGTGGTGAAGACGAACAACCATCAAGCGTTGAATGGTCTCAAGAAATCAAAGCAGAAATGACAGAATATTTAGGTTTAGTATTACCATATGTGCAATTCGACGAAGCAACCTTATATCATGAATGGAGCGAAGAAGAAAGCGGTTATTTCATTGGTGATGATTCTGAAACCAATGTCTTAGATGGCTATGGTGATAGACTTATTAGAACTGGCTGGACAGCAGTAACTCAAGAAGGTTATGTCAATTACACCAAATCCACAGAAGCTGGTGAATTAACATTACACGCTCAATGGTATGAAGCTACCGAAGAATACCCTTGTGGTAATGAAATTGCAATTTATGTTGATGGAGGAGGAGTTGTTCCTCCTGGAGATGATCCAGTTACAGGAACATACACTTTCACAATGTCGGAAATGGGATGGAGTGATCAAGATGAAAATCCATCTGTTGTAGCTGACCCAGGTTTATCCATTGCAGCTGGCCCTGGCAAAAATACTCAAGCAACAGGCATACCAAAATATTTTTCTAGCGGTGCTAGTATTAGACTTTATGCTTTAAATACTCTTACTTTAGCCGCAGATGAAATCACCAAAATTGAATTCACATTTACTCTAGTAAAAGATAATCAAACAATGACTGCTAGTGTTGGTAATATTTCCAGTTTCACTAACGAATCTGCAACTTGGGAAGGAAGCGCAAGTCAAGTCATATTTACTTTAGGCTCTAAAGGTCAAATTCGTATCAGCGAAATGAAAGTCACAGGTACCTTCTCCGGCGGAGGTTCACCAATTGTACCAGGCGGAGATGAAAGAACTGTAGAAGATATTGCTAAAGATATCTGTAGTGCTTTAGAGATGTCAACCAGCGATATTGAATGGGACGGACAAGACGCATACATCAGTGTTATTTTTGATGGTGTCTCTAATCTAGAAGAAGCATGTCTTGCTGGTATTGATTATTTACCAGATTATGTAGAAGAAGATGGTGATCCGGAAGCAGGTCAATGGGCAGATGGAGATGAAGGTTATTTTGCTTACTATGTCGATGCTGAAAGCTTAATCTATATAGATATTGGCTCATATCTTTCTGGTAACGAATATGTTACTCAATATTGCATTTATCAAATGGTCTATTAATTATTAAGACAAACTAAAAGGCCTTAGCGGTTGCTAAGACCTTTTTTATTATCTAAGATAATAATTACTTAATTGGATTCTCCGCTTGGATGACTCCGTATCCACCATCTTTTCTAATATAAACAGTAGAGATACGGTCATCTTCTTCATCTAGATACACAAAGAAGTCATGTCCTAAGGCTTCCATTCTTGTAATCGCCTCTTCAATAGACATTGGTTGAAGGTAATAAGATTTAGTACGGACCACTACATCTTCTTCGTCTTCCTTCTTTTCTTCTTTGATTTCTTCGAAGTTAATAGCCTCACCTAAAGACATACGGCCATTACTTCTATCCATTCTGGTTTTAATTTTTCTCATTTGTCCTTCAAGTTTGTCCACTACTAAATCAATTGCAGCGTATAAATCTTGATGCTCAACTTCTGCTCTTAAAGGCATAGAAGGTAAAAAGATTGTGACTTCAACTTTTTGCGCTTCTTTATGAGCGGAAACAACACAACGACATTCGACTTCGTCGTTAATAAGGAAGTACTTGTCCATCTTGGCAAGTTTTGTTTGCAATGCATTCGAAATACCTTCGGTAACTTGAATGTTTTTGCCACTAATTACATATTTCATGATATTTATCTCCTTTCCAAATCACTGAAATAGGATTTTTAAGACACTTTTATTATAACTCTAAAAAGTCCTCTATTTATAGAGTAATTGATATATTTTTTGCTTAATTTATTTTAAAAGTTTTTTAATATCTTCAACTTTATCAAGTTTTTCCCAAGGTAAATCAACATCTGGTCGACCAAAGTGACCATAATTAGAAATATCTTGATATTTAAATGTTGGTTTTTTAAGCGAGAAGTTTTTAATTATCATTCCTGGGCGACAATCAAATACTTTATGGATTACTTCTAAAATCTTTTCATCTGGATATTTACTAGTTTTAAAAGTTTTTACTCCAACACTTAATGGATAATTCACTCCGATTGCATAAGAGAGTTGCACTTCCAAACGGTCCGCTACTCCTGCGGCTACTAAGTTTTTAGCGATATATCGAGCCATATACGCTCCACTTCTATCAACTTTTGAAGGGTCTTTTCCAGAGAAAGCTCCTCCACCGTGATTAGCAGATCCACCATAAGTATCAACAATAATCTTTCTACCGGTTAAGCCAGTATCTCCAGCGGGACCACCTAACACAAATCTACCAGTTGGATTAACTAAATATTTAAAGTCAGTATTTAAACCAAATGATTTCGCGACTTCTTGCATGATGTTTTTATGAATATACTCTTTAAATTCATCTAGATTAATATCTTCATCGTGTTGTACGGACATTAACATATTATCAATACGAATATGTTTAGGATCAGTATAATCGATAGTGACTTGACTCTTCATATCAGGCCTAGCGCCCTTAAAAAGCCCTTTATGGCGTTTTTCTGAGGCATCCCTAACAAGTTTATGGGCAATAGAAATTGCTAGCGGCATATACCCACTAGTTTCATTTGTGGCATAACCAAACATTAAACCTTGGTCACCCGCTCCTAAATCTTCAGGTTTCTTTTGATTTACTCCTTGATTAATATCAGGAGATTGTTGTTTAGTCTTATCAACGATTTCAATCGTATGATAATCACATCCATATTCAGGTTTATCATAACCAATCTTCTTTAATACATCTTTTACTATTTGCGGGATATCGACTTTTTCTTTACAAGTAATTTCTCCTCCTACAAGGATAAAATTTGTAGTGGCAAAAGTCTCACACGCCACATGAGCGTCTGGATCCACTTTTAAACACGCATCTAACACTGCGTCACTAATTTGGTCACAAACTTTATCTGGATGACCTTCACTAACTGATTCTGAAGTAAATAAGATTTTTTCTTTCATGATGATATACCTTCTATAAAATAAAACTTCCCCCAGAATTGGGAGAAGTTATTTTTCTTCTCAACTTATCGATCAAAGTTCTGGGACTTTGCTAAGGGGAGCACTTACTCTTCCGAGAGTTGCTATCGTGTTTTTTCATCCTTTTTATCACGATTCTGGATAAGCACTAATATGATATATAAATATAATTATTTATTCAAGTATTGTTTAATAGCTTGGGCTAATTGGTCAGGACAGCTAGTGCCGTTTCGACATTGAATGCCGTTAAGTCTTTTATATGCCTCTTCTAATGACATACCTACAAGTAAAGCCGCTAAACCTTGAGTGTTACCTCTACATCCACGAATAATCTTCACTTGTTGGATGATTCCATCTTCATGGTCGATAAACATCTCAATGGAACAAGTTCCTTTTGGATAGTAATGGATTGTTTCCATTATTTAACAATTCTCCCATAAACTGTTCCAGCGCATCCAGCTGCGTTACTTTCATCAGTGTCGATATGCATTGCTAGAGCAAAGTCTTCTCTAACTCTTACAACAACATCGCCAAAGATTAAGCTTCTACCTGGATTATTAACTTCTACTTTCACAATTTCACCATTTTTCACGCCGAATTCTTCAGCATCTTTTGGAGTCATATGAATATGTCTTTTAGCAACGATACAGCCTTCAGATAATTCCACTTCTCCAGCAGGGCCGACAATTTTAATAGCTGGGGAACCCGCTAAATCACCTGATTCTCTAACAACTGCAGGAACTCCTAAAGTTCTAGCATCAGTAGCGGAGACTTCAACTTGTCCGGCTTTTCTAAATGGGCCAAGAATAGAGACATTAGGAATAGTCTTTTTAGGTCCAACGATATCTAATCTAGAAAAAGAGACAAATTGACCTGGTTGAGATAAAGGGGCTCTAACTTCAAGTTTGGCATCTTCACCAAACAAAATTTTAAATTGTTCTTCAGTGACGTGAATATGACGGGCACTGGTTTCCACTAATATTTCTTTCATTTTTGTATACCTTCTTTATAGCGATACATATTTTAACAAATATAAGACTAAAAATCACTTGTCTTTTATCTTTATTTTTCTTACAATAATCAAGCAACTTGAAAATGCGCAGGTGGCGGAACTGGTAGACGCGTACGTTTGAGGGGCGTATATCGCAAGATGTGTGAGTTCGATTCTCATCCCGCGCACCATTAGATTGTTACAGTACACTAAGTGTACTGTATTTTTTTCAGTTTTTAGTAAATAGCACTATACTCTTATAGCATATAATGCTATAATATTATCATAGAAAGATCATAAGGATCTTCTTGGGATAGAGAAGTGAAATGAGGATAGGATTGAAGAATCCTTATTTTGCTTTCTATAGAAATAGGAGGTCCATATGGACAATTTTAAAACAATTAAATTTACTGACGGAGATATTTCTCTAGATGTAAGAGTGTCTGTCGAAGACGGCACTATCTGGCTATCAGCAAACGAGATAGCAAAACTTTTTGATGTCAGCATTGCTACTGCTAGACGAGTTATTAAGTCAACCTACAACCTAATTGAAAGTGATGTGATTTTATCCAGCGAGAAAAAATCAAAAAATGATTTTATCTTGCGTTTATCTCGCAAAACAAGACCAATCACATTGTATGGAAACAGTTTTATTATCGAAATTGAAAAAGAGCTAAAAAGCAAACACTTTAGAACTTTTGAAAATTTTATAATCAAAAACCAAACATATAAAGAACCCAACAACAATTATGGAAATAATAATATTGTTATCTTTGATAATGGGACTGTAAAACTTGATGTTAGCGTCTCTCATAAAGAAGAAACTGTTTGGTTAACGCAAGAGCAAATCGCCACACTATTTGAGACTACTCAACAAAACATATCGTTCCATATTAAAAACATTTTTGAAGAGGGCGAATTAGATATGGATTCAGTTCACAAGGATTTCTTGTACACTGCTCACGACAATAAACAATATTTTGTTTCACATTATAACCTAGATTTGATTCTCGCTATTGGATATAGGATTAAAGGTAAGGTTGCGATTGATTTTAGAAAATGGGTTACCAAAATATTGAAAGATTATCTTATTAATGGATGCGCCATTAATGATAGATGCGATGATTCATCATTTTATAAAGGATTAATCAATCTTAATAATCAATACATGGAGTTGAAGGAGGAACTTAAAGTGTTGAAAGAAAATAATTTATATTTACTTGAGAAGGAAAAAATCTTCTTTAATGGTAACTATTTTGATGCATTCGAATTTGTATCTGAAATATTATCTATGGCAAAAACAAAAATTATAATTATTGACCCATATTTTGATCGACATGCTTTATCTTTCTTAAAAGAGTTACCGCAAAATATAGAAAAGAGGGTATACAAATCTAAAAAATCAAAATTGGCTAATATTGATATACAAAAGTTTACCGCGCAATATGGAAAAGTCGCCATATCCACTATTGATAACTTCCACGATAGATTCATTATAATTGATGATCAACTATGTTATGCATTGGGAACATCACTCAATCATATGGGTAAAAGAGTGTTTGCGGTCAATCAAATAGAAACCAAAGGACTAGTTGAAGCAATAATATCTAGTCTTAATTAGCTAAAGTAAAAGCGCAGGTCGTTCATTCAAATCCTGCGCTTTTCTTATTATTAGAATTTTGAAGTATCAAACTCTTTAAGAACCTTGAGAAGTGGGTGAATATTCTTTTTCACATTTCCTTCTTCAAATGGATTTCTTAAATGTACTTTTTCTAGTAAACCAGTAAATGGAAGTGTTCCACCTAATTTACAGAGTTTGACATATTTCTTCCAAGCTTTTTCATGGTTTTTAAGATCTTCCGCTAAGAATTGGAAAGCCACTACTTGAGCAAGAGTGTAATCAATGTAGTAGAAAGGAGTTCCAAAGACATGAGATTGTCTCATCCATCTAGTACCTTTGTTCATAGTTGGACAATAGTCATATCTAGAATGTGGGAGGTTGATGGATTCGATTTCTTTATATTTAGCGCATCTTTCTTCGTGAGTAGCGTTAGGATGTTCATAGACCCAATGTTGGAATTCATCAATGGTAATACCATATGGCAAGAATTCAATCGCATCACATAAATGTGAATATTTATATTTTTCGGCGTCCTTTCCAAAGAATAAATTCATATATGGCCAAGTGAAGAATTCCATACTCATAGAGTGAATTTCACAGCTCTCTAAAGTTGGATTTTGATATTCTGGAATTTTAATACCACTACTGAGGTAAGCTTGGAAAGCGTGACCACCTTCGTGACAAAGAACATTCACATCACCTTCAGTACCGTTAAAGTTAGAGAAGATAAATGGGGTTTTATATTCAGGGAAATATGTACAATATCCTCCAGGAGCTTTACCTGCTCTAGCATCTAAATCCATCAAATGATTGTCAATCATTAAATGAATGAAATCAGCGGATTCTTTAGACATTTTTTCATACATCGTTTTAGCATGTCCCACTAAGACTTTAGAATCGCCAACCGGAGTTGGATTACCGCTTAAGAATTTAAGATTGTAGTCAAATGTTTGAGGGTCTTTAATTCCTAAACCTTTCATTTGGGCTTTATATAACTTTTGGGCAATAGGTACTACTTCTTCTCTAATTTGGTCTCTATAGCCTTTTACCATCTTCGCGTTATAGTCGGTTCTACCTAAACGGATATAACCAAGTTCAATAAAGTTCTTATAACCAAGTTTTTTGGCCATCCCGTCTCTAAGATGGACTAATTTATCATAGATATCACCAATTTCTTTTTCGTGTTCGCCCATCCATTTGTCCATCGCAATACTAGCTTCTTTTCTAGTTTCTCGATCTTTATCAGACATAAATTTTCCAAGTTGAGATAAGTTATAAACTTGCCCTCTAAATTCAATTTGAGCAGTTCCTAATACTTCATCATATTTTGAAGTTAATTTATTCTCTTCAATCAAATCAGGAATAATTTTTGGATCAAACGCTTTTTGGTTATTCTCATAGATCTTGAAAAGATATTTTCCATAAATCTTTTCTAAATCTTTACGATATTTAGCCTTTAAAAGAATCTTTTCAAATTCATTGGAGTATTTAGAAAATACTGGGCTTAGCTCATCAACTTTATCTTGAGCATTCTTATAGATTTTGTTTCTTGTATCTAAAGAATATTTAACGGAAATAACACCAACATCTGTAGAAAGTTCAGACATGTATTTATTCCAGTGTTTAACTGCGAGTTTCGCGGTAAGCGCACTGCCACATTCCTCTAAATCCTTAATCAAAGATTCCATCTTATTAATGGTTCTTTTTTCAGTAGGTACCCTAAATGGGTATTCTTCAAATTTTAAGTTTTTATCTTTCATGGATTTTCTCCTTATTTTTCAATTAATGACACACCAGTCATTTCTTTTGGCTTCTCCACTCCTAAGAGTTCTAAGATAGTAGGAGCGATATCGGCTAACTTGCCTTCTTTTTGTCTAAGTTTTAAACCAACTCTATTAATACAGAATGGCACTAAATTAGTAGTATGAGCAGTCATTGGCTTACCGTTTTCATCTAAGATTTCTTCAGCGTTACCGTGGTCTGCAGTGACTAAAAGAGTTCCACCATTTTCGTCACACCACTTAATGATTTCACCAACACAGTGGTCAACAGTTTCTACCGCTTTAACACAAGCATCATGAACCGCAGTATGACCCACCATATCACAGTTAGCGAAGTTTAAGATGACTACATCTAAATCATGTTTATTTAATTCTTTAAGTAGAGCTTCTAACACTAATGGTGCACTCATTTCTGGTTGCATATCATAAGTAGGAACTTTAGGGGAGTTAATTAATACTCTTCTACATCCTTTAAGTTCAGGACGTTCTACTCCATCAAAATTCATCGTCCCATCAAAGAAGAAAGTGACATGGGCGTATTTCTCAGTTTCCGCAATTCTTAATTGAGTGAAACCTTTATCTGCTAAATATTGACCTAAAATGTTATTAAGTTTTTGAGGTTCAAAAGCAATAACACCTTTCACGCTATCAGCGTATTTCATTGTGCAAACATAGAAAATATTCTTTAATGCATGAGCAGGCTTATATGGCTTCCACGCTAAAGAGCCGTCCTCTTTTTTAGGTGGGTTCTCGTAGAAGTTTGGATTAGTGAATAGAGTCGAAATTTGAATCGCTCTATCTGGACGATAGTTCATAAAAACAATTGCATCGTTATCACAGATTCTGCCATCAACTTTAGCGTTATAGTGAGGAATTAAGAATTCATCACTACTAGCCTTACCAACTTTTGGTAATTCTTCATTATATTCATATTTGAAGAAGTCATGATAATCTTCAAAGCTTGGTCCATCATGATCCACCATTAAACGGTAATGAACATCAACACGGTCCATGTTCTTATCTCTATCCATGCCCCAATATCTACCACCGATATCAGCGATATGACCAAAATGTAATTTATCCATTTTCTTTTGAATCATATCAACGTATTTAGCTCCAGCTTGAGGATCGACATCTCTACCGTCCATAAAGCAGTGCATATAGACATCATCAAGTCCACTTTTTGAGGCTAGTTCTATCATTGCTAAGATGTGATTAATGTGGGAGTGAACTCCACCATCACTAACTAATCCGAAGATATGCAATTTGGAGTGATGTTTTTTAGCATGTTCAATCGCTGCTAAATATTTTTCGTTTTCAAAGAAGTCACCATCTTTTATCGCTTTGTTGATGAGTGTTAAAGATTGATAGACGATTCTTCCTGCTCCCATGTTCATATGGCCAACTTCAGAGTTACCCATTTGACCATCAGGAAGTCCAACATATTCTCCAGACGCGTTGATCTCCGCATAAGAATATTTCTTAAAATAAGCATCGAGATTAGGTTTTTTTGCGTCATAAACCGCATTGCCTACTGGGTTATGTCTAATGCCATAACCATCCATGATGCATAGAATGACTGGTTTTTTATTTTCCATAATTTTTATCCTTTCAAAGGCGATATAATTGTAAAAGAAAATTTATTTTCTCTCAAGCAATATACTCACCAAAAAGAATAATTAATTAATGTGAAAGGTATTTTTCGCAACTAAAATTCCAACTAGTAGGGTAATATTATCATAAAAAAGAAGATTTGACCTATATTATCTTTTTGTGATAATATAATCGGCGAGGTAAAAATATGGCCAAACCAATATTAGGAATCATGTATGACTTTGATAAAACCTTATCCACAACGGACATGCAGAACTATTCCTTCATTCCGATGATCGGCATGACACCAGAAGAATTCTGGGGCGCTACCGGAGAATTTTCTGAAAAATCAGGTTGTGAAAGAATACTTTCATACATGTATATGATGATTGCAAAAGCAAAAGAAAAAGGAATTAAACTTACCCGTGAAGTTTTAAGAGAATGTGGTAAGACAATTAAATACCATCCAGGCGTCACAACTTGGTTTCAAAGAATTAATGAATATGGAGCGCAAAAAGGGGTTAAGGTTGAACACTACCTCGTCTCTAGCGGCACCAAAGAAATTTTAGAAGGCTGTTCCATCTATGACTGCTTCACTAAAGTCTATGGATGTGAATTCTATTACGAAGGCGGAGTACCTGTGTGGCCAAAGCTCGCGATTAACTACACACAAAAAACACAATTCTTCTTTAGAATCGCTAAAGGTGTAACAGATGTAAGAGACGATAACTCAGTTAATGAGAAAAATAGAGACGGCTTAAGAATCCCATACACCAATATCGCTTATATTGGTGATGGAATGACTGATGTTGCCTGTATGACTTTAGTCAATAAAAACAAAGGTTACTCTATTGGAGTTTATACTGAAGATAACAAAGAAAAAGTCGCTCAAATCAGAAAAGACCAAAGATGTAAATTCGTCGTTAAAGCTGATTATTCTAAAGACTCCGACATGGAAAAAGTCTTCAAATTAATCATTGATGATATCGCCACAAGAGCGGACTTAGAAGCTAAAGAACTCGCTCTAGCGAATAAATAATTATCAAATCAAAATAATAGACCGAATTAATTTGGTCTATTTTTTTATACATTTTTGTCATATGTAGTGATACATTAATATGTATGGAAATCAAAGTTGGAGATGTTGTAATCGGTAAAGTTAACCAAGTAAGACCATATGCCTTATTTTTAACTTTTGAAACTGGTCAAAACGGATTATTACATATCTCAGAACTTTCTGATAAATATATTCGAGACATTGAAAAATTCGGCACCGTAGGAGACGAGTTAAAAGTGAAAGTGCTTTCAATTGATCCACAAAACGGATTTTTAAGAGTGTCCTATAAAGCTATTCCAGAAGAAGAAAGATATAACACTCATGATGAATCAGTCCACCACTTTACACAATTTGATCAAGCGGACTTCCATGACTTAGAAGAAAAACTTCCAGAATGGATTAGTGAAACATTAAAGAAAGCAGAGGAAGAAAAAGATGATTAAAGTTGACGTTAGTAATGTCATTAGTGAACAAGAAATTGCTAAATATCAAGGTCAAGTCACATGCATTAATAAAATGATTGATGACCGTTCAGGTCCAGGAAACGATTATTTAGGTTGGACTACTTGGCCAAAAGATTACGATAAAGAAGAATTAGTTAGACTATTAGAAGACGCTAAATATATCAGAGAACATTTTGACGTATTAGTAGTCGCTGGTATTGGAGGAAGTTATCTAGGAGCGAAATGCGCTTTAGATGCTCTTAAAGGGCTTAAAGGACAAGATAAACCAGAAATTATTTTTATGGGTCAAACCTTCTCTCCTAACTACACCCATCAAGTTTTAGAATATCTAAAAGATAAAAACTTCGCTATTAATGTTATTTCTAAAAGTGGTACCACCACTGAAACCTCAATTGCCTTTAGATTATTAAAAGACTTACTTGAGAAAAAAGTTGGCAAAGAAAAAGCTAGAAAAGCAATCTATGCGGTTACTGATAAAGCTAGAGGTGCCTTAAAAACATTATGTAATAATGAAGGCTATTCAACATATGTCTTGCCAGACGATATTGGTGGTAGATATTCCGTATTAACTCCTGTTGGTTTATTCCCACTTGCAGTCGCTGGAGTGGATGTTAAGGCCATGTTAGAAGGTTCTTTAAAAGCCATGAAAGATTTTGATAATGATGACCTTAAAAATAATATTGCTTACCGCTATGCGGTATCTAGAGATTATATGTATCGTCATAATCGACCAGTAGAAATGTTTGTCACATACGAACCACAAATGTCACAGTTATCTGAATGGCTTAAGCAACTCTTTGGAGAAAGCGAAGGTAAAGAAAAGAAAGGTTTATTACCAACTAGTGCCACTTTCTCTACCGATTTACACTCTTTAGGTCAATTTATTCAAGACGGCTCTCCACTTCTATTTGAAACCATCGTTAACATTGTTACTCCTGAACTTGATGTTGAAATACCAAGTGATAAAGATGATCTTGACGGTTTAAATTATCTTGCCGGAAAGAAATTATCTTTTGTTAATCAAAACGCTTTCCAAGGAACTTTAAAAGCCCATCAAGAAGATGGAGGAGTGCCTTGTAATATCATCACAATTGATAAATTAGACGCTTATACTTTAGGATATCTATTTTATTTCTTTATGAGAACTTGTGCGATGAGTGCCTATTTATTAGACATCAATCCATTTAATCAACCAGGTGTGGAAATTTATAAGAAAAACATGTTCCACTTATTAGGTAAAAAAGGTTACTAAACTATAATAGTTTTTATACTCAAAAAGTCGCTTCTCAAAAAGGCGATTTTTTTATTGATTTAACTAGGGCATAATGGTATATTATTGCTTGCGTATCTGCAAAAGCGGATGCTTAGCTCAGCTGGGAGAGCATCGCCTTTACACGGCGGAGGTCGGGGGTTCGAGCCCCTCAGCATCCACCAATAACGCGAAGCTATACCAATTAAATGGAGGGGTAGCGAAGAGGCTAAACGCGGCTGACTGTAAATCAGCTCCTTCGGGTTCGGCGGTTCGAATCTGCCCCCCTCCACCACAAGTTGGGGTGTAGCCAAGAGGTAAGGCAACAGACTTTGACTCTGTCATCTCGGTGGTTCGATCCCACCCACCCCAGCCAATGATGACTCGCTAGCTCAGCCGGTAGAGCACTTGACTTTTAATCAAGGGGTCCGGAGTTCGAATCTCCGGCGAGTCACCAATTAATAGTGCCCAGGTGGCGGAATAGGTAGACGCACAAGACTTAAAATCTTGCGGTTGTATAAACCGTACCGGTTCGATTCCGGTCCCGGGCACCAAAATTGTAAAAAACCCTGATTCATTCAGGGTTTTAATTTACTTTTTTATGTCGATATTTGTTCTTATTAAATAATGCTTTTATGCCAATTGTTAGTCCAATACAAATAACAAGAAACGGGGTACCAGGCCCTATCCAAAATAGCCAACACGCACTACCGACGGATAACATCGATACTCTTACTGCTTCATTGCTCCAACAAATAACCGCAATTAAATAAGGAACCCAGATTTCACTTGAGACAATTAAAGCGACAAATATAAATATTAATGCGGTTCGCCAATCTCTAATATTGACCCAAATCCAAAGAAACGGAAACGCACATAAATACCAAACCCATTTCCAAAATCTTTTAGCCTTGCTAGGATCTTGTCTAATACGAGCCTTCCACTCATTTTGACTATTTTTAAATTTCTCTTCTACTTCCTTAAACGGCTTCATTTGTTTTCTTGGATTTTCTTTTCACTAAGTAATAAATCAGATAAACAATTCCAGCAAAACCAATATATCCTGCTAAATCAATAAAGACATCAGTGAATGTGCCAAATCTACCTGGCACAAAAGCTTGTATTAATTCACTAATAAGAGCGATAACTACACCTAACCCTAGACAAAATAATATGTTCTTCCATTTAAATTTATTCATTAAATAATCACTCATTATTAAAGATAAAGAAGTAAATACTCCGGAAAATCCAAACAATAAAAAGTGACCGATTAATTTCCTAAATACATATCTAAACGTTTCCACATCAGTGATAGATATTCCGATTGCTTCTAATATTTTCATAAACCAATCACTTAAAGAAGCAGATTGAGAGGCACTGCCGCTTCCTCCAATAGAAGATTCAACAATAATTAAAACATTGGTAGCAATAGATAATATCAAGAAAATATAAAAGAGAATCTTACGTGCCTTCATACAATTAATAATTGTATATTAAAATAATAAAAGGGTGCTATAATAAGTTGCTATGGAAATGGTAGAAATTAAATCTTTAATTGAAAAAGTCCTTGGAAAAGGAAGTGAAATCGTTTCTCCTTTAGTGGGAGGAATGATGAATATTTCCTACATCATTAAAGATAAAGATAATAAGAAATACGTATTATATATATCTACTGAACAAGCTAATGAAATGGTGGATCGTCCTTTAGAAAAGGAACACCAAAAAATCATATCCGCGATTGGTATTACCAGTCAAAATGTTTATTTTGATACGGAAAAAGGAATCAAAATTAACGAATATATTGAAGGACAATCTTTAGATAGAGTAAGTGAATTCAATTATGAAAAAGTCGCTATGCTATTTAGAGAGCTCCACTCTTCTCCAGTACTTTCTAAAACTGACTACGCTCCATTTGTTAGATTTACAGAATCTTATGAAAAAGAAGCTTTATCTTTCCAAAGTGAAGTATCTCCTTTATATAAAGAATTAAGAGACTTCTTATTTGCTCATAAAGAATATTTAGAAATGCAAAGAAAAACTCTATGTCATAATGACGCTCAAAGAAGTAATATCATTCAAACTCCAGAAGATGAATATTATTTCATCGACTTTGAATTTGTTGGTAATAATGACCCAATTTATGATGTAGCCTGTTTTGGTAATGGACTAGTGAGTGAAGGAAGAAAACTTTTAGATAAGTATTTTTTAGATAATCCTAGCCAGGATCAGATAAAAAGATATTATTTATGGAGAGTATATATTTCCTTACAGTGGTATAATGTAGCAGTCACTAAACATTACCGCGGGGAAGGAGAGAAGCATGGCTTTAACTTCCTAGATGTCGCATCTCACTTCTTAAATAACGCTAAAGATGCTTATGACGGATATAAATTAGAAATAAAAGATGATAAGGTTATGGATGATACAGAAAAATTAATTATCTTAACATTAGATAAAATTAGACATTTCTTAAGAAAAGATGGGGGAGACTGCGAATTTGTTTCCTTTAACGATGGAATAGTCTATGTCAAAATGATTGGAGCCTGTCAAGGCTGCTCCTACGCTTATAGCGATATCAAAGACCTTGTGGAAGTTATTCTTCAAGAAGAAGTTCCAGGTGTAGTTGAAGTAAGACTTGCGGAATAATTGGGGTATAGCCAAGCGGTAAGGCATCGGCCTCTGACTCCGACATTCCTTGGTTCGATCCCAAGTACCCCAGCCAAATAACAAAAAACGGACCCGATTTCTCGAGTCCTTTTATTTTATAAATAAATTAGAATAGGTTTTCTTTACGGTTCACCACTATATAACCCTTACGATTATAAACATCTTCACGGTTATATCTAATCGGGGTACCGTCTGGTTCCACAAATAAGCCGCCTGCTTCTTCAACAACAATTTGACAAGCAGCTGTATCCCATTCTTTGGTGTTAGGGCTTCTTCTTAAAGTAATTTCCGCTAAGCCGTGGGCTATCGCGCAAGGCTTTAAGGAACTGCCTTTTCTTTCCACATGTTTAATTTTATCAGCGTGCTTTTCGATATATTCTTTTTCCGCGTCATTAAAATGGAAAACACTGATTAACATTGTTAAGTCGCTAACTTTATCATTAACGTGAATTCTAATTGGCTTCTCATTTCCTTTTTGGAAATAGCTGCCGTTACCTTTACTAGCAAAATAAAGTTCATCAATAGCAGGAGCCACTACTACACCAACAACTAGTTCGTGTTTATAAGCTAGAGCGATATTAGTGGTAAATTGTCCATCCTTAGCCACAAAATCTTTCGTGCCGTCGACTGGATCCACAATCCACACAAAGTCATTTTTAAGACGTTCTAGATTATCGGTACTTTCTTCAGTTAGAAAAGCGTGAGTAGGGAATTTCTCATGAAGATAATTTCTAATGATTTCATCTGCGGATTTATCAGCGATAGTGACTGGAGAATTATCATCTTTAATTTCCACATCAAAATGCTGGGCGTAAATCTCCATAATTTTCTTTTTGGCTAATAAGCCAGCTTCAATTGCCGCTTTTAATTCTTTTTCCCACATAATTATTGTTTTCTCCAATTAATAATGGCTTGGTCTAATTTACGAATAATAACGTTAATCTGATCATAATCTAAAGATGGGAGTTGAGCTCCACTTGCGTGAGCGTGTCCGCCACCACCAACACTAACAGCCACTGGCTGTACAATTGGTCCATTACTTCTAAATTCGGCTCTTACTCTACCATCTGCATATTCGGCAAATGAACACCAAATCGGATATCCTTCGATATTTCCTAATAAATTAATCAAATTAGAAGCATGGTTAGCAGATATATTAAGTTCCTTCAAAGTGTGACGGTCTAAAACAATAGAAATAACACCTTCTGGAGATTTCTGATAGTGAGACATAACATATCCTTTAGCCGCTAAAGAGATTTCATCGGTCTTAGCTAAAACGCGATTAATCTTATTTGGATTAGCTCCGTGCTCACATAAGAATTTGGCTCGCTCAAATGTCTGAGGATAATTAGAGACGAATTGGAATCTAGCACTATCGGTAAGAATACCGAGGAATAAAGCATTAGCGCCAAGTTTAGAAATCTTTAAATCATGGTCAATAACTAATCCAGTAATAATATCGCAAGTACTATTAGCGTCAACATCAACAATAAATGGTCCTTCCTTAAAAGAACCAGTATCAATATGATGGTCAATTTTTGCGAATTCCTTAGCGGTGAAGACTCTAGAATCTTCCATTCTTGCTAAATCATTACCATCGACAATAATGGCTAAACTATTTTTGATAGTTTCATCATCTACTATATCCATCTTACAAATCACATCAAAAAATGATGGAACACCAGATCCGGTAATATAGACTTTTTTATCAGGAAAATTTGAAAGAATAATTTCCTTCAAGCCAACCTGAGAACCATAACAATCTCCATCAGGATTTAAATGTCCATAAATCACAATAGAGTCGTTCTTTTTTATTAAATCCCAAATTTGTTCAAACATAAGCTAAAATTAATTTTCGGATAATTCATCCTTTTCTTCGGATTCTTCTTCAACTTCAGAGGCGGATTCATCTTCGAATACTTTATTGTATTCTTCTTCCTCTTCATCTTTCTCTTCGATATCATCATCGCTAGTTTGGACATCACTATAGACATCTCTCATATCGATATGAACTTTATCAAAGACGTGTCTTTCTCTTAAATCCCATTCATTTTCTCCAAGAGTAATGAAGCGTCCATCAAGCATCATGTTAGTGAAGAATTGACCAACTTTGGCGTTTGCTTGTTCTTCGCTTAATCCAGATTCTTTTTTGACATACTCCCAGATTTCTTTGAAGTTGACAGATTCTTTGTGCTTAGAAACAAATTCATAAGCGTATTCAATTAAAGATTTAGACATATATATGTCTCCTTTCTTACATTCTATTAGGGGCACTTACACCCACTAATGTTAATGCGTTTTTCATAACAATTTTAGAGGCTAGGCATAAGCCTAATCTATTCGAGGTAACACTTAAGTTATCTCGATCTATAACTCGACATTCAGTATAGAAGGCGTGAATCTTTTCTGCGACTTCATGAATGTAGTTAGTAATTTTATAAGGGGCTCTTTCTTTAGAAGCGGTTTTTACAATTTCCGGGAAATTAGATAAAGCTTTAGCTAAATCTAATTCACTAGGCATATTTAATACTGGTGATTCGTTTACTTTTATATCGCTAGCACTAGATAAAATCGAACATAAGCGAGCATGAGCGTATTGAGCGTAATAAACTGGATTATCACTACTTTGTTTGACCGCTAAATCTAAATCAAAGTCTAAATGTCCACTAGCGTTTCTCATGACAAAGAAATATCTTGCAGCGTCAACTCCAGCGTCCTCACATAATTCACGTAATGTATATCCGTTACCAGTACGTTTAGAGAGTTTAAACTCTTCTCCATCTTTCATCATTCTCACCATTTGAATTAATTCAACTTGTAAGCACTCAGGAGAATATCCATGCATCATTAAAGCTGATTTCATACGGTTAATATAACCGTGATGGTCCGCTCCTAAAACATCAATTAATTGATCAAAGCCGCGGCTCATCTTATTGACGTGATAAACGATATCAGGCATGAAATAAGTATATTCGCCGTTGCTTTTTCTAATCACTCTATCTTTATCGTCTAAGAAGTCTGTGGTCTTTAACACTAACGCTCCATCAGATTCATAAACATGGTCTTTTAAATATTCGATTTCTTTTTCAACCGCTCCACCTGCTCTAATCTTTTTCTCAGAAGAGAAAACATCAAAGACGATGTTATAGTTTCTTAAATCTTCTTTAATCTTGTCTAACTCAAATTCCATTCCCTTTTCTTTGAAAAATTCAAAGTGGTCTGGTCTTTCTAATAAGTGAGGTCCAAATTCATCATAGATACGTTTAGCCACTAACTTTACATCTTCTCCGTGATAACCATCTTCAGGTAAAAGAAATGGAAGTCCTAATATTTCTTTATATCTCTCGATTAATGATTCACCAAGGTGATCAATTTGATTACCAGCGTCATTAATATAATATTCTCTAGTCACATCATAGCCGTCAAATGTTAAGATTCTTGCAATAGCGTCTCCTATAGCCGCTCCACGCGCGTGTCCTACATGTAAATCTCCTGTCGGATTAGCAGAAACAAATTCTACATTTATTTTCTTGTTTTTCTTTTCGCTTCTGCCATAATTATTGTTATAAACGATAATATTATTAATTAAAGAACTAATAGAGTCGTTCTTCATAAAGAAATTAATAAAACCAGGTCCTGCGATTTCTACCTTTTCAATATTAGATAAATCTAATTTAGAAACAATAAGTTCAGCGACTTCTTTTGGAGATTTAGCAAAATATCGACAAGACTTCATTGCCACATTACTAGCGAAGTCTCCGTGAGCAGGGTCTTTAGAATTCTCGATAACAATTTGATCTAAAGCCAAATCAACATTAAGTGACTTTAATGCTTGTTGAATATTAAGTTTTAAACCTTCTTTAATTTCCATATTTTTAACACAAAATTATACTTATTACTAATTTATATTAGCAATAACTTTTTAACATAATCATTGAAGTAGCTTCAATAGCTTCGCCTCTTCCTACTTCTCCGCACTCTTCATTAGTGCCTGCTTTAATAGAGACTTGATTAAGCTCAACTTCTAATATAGAAGCGACATTTTTTCTCATCGATTCTATATAATCTTTAAGTTTTGGTTTTTCTAAAGAAATGAAGATATCAACGTTATTAACTTTATAACCTTTATCTTTCATCATCTTTACTACTTCTTTAACGATAAGACTACTATCCATATCTAGAGTACTATTAGAGGTATCTGGGAAGTGTTTTCCTAAATCCCCTAAGGCCAAAGCCCCTAAAATAGATTCCGCTAAAGCGTGATATAAAACATCTCCATCACTATGAGCGAGCTCTCCTAATTCAAAAGGAATCACCACTCCAGCAATGATTAATTTTCTATTTTCCACTAATTTGTGGATATCTTTAGAAAAGCCAACGCGATATTCCATTATTTTTTACCTGATACATTAAATTTAAAGAACATGATATCTCCGTCTTTAGGAAAATATCCTTTACCTTCGGTACGCATCTTACCTGCTTCTTTAACCGCGAGTTCACTACCTAATTCATGAATGGAGTCATAAGTATATACTTCAGCGCAGATAAATCCTCTTTCAAAATCAGTATGAATAATACCAGCACATTTAGGAGCGCTATATCCATTAGGGAAGGTCCAAGCACGGCATTCATCCGCTCCTACTGTAAAGAAAGTAGATAAATTTAATAATTTATAAGTAGCCTTAATTAACTGAGCAAGTCCACTAGTTTCAATTCCTAAATCTTTTAAGAATTCCACCTTTTCTTCTTTAGATAATTCAGAGAGTTGAGATTCTATCTCACAACTTACCGGAATTACTTCATTATGTTCTTTAGAAGCATATTCTTTAACTTTGTTATAGTTCTCACAGTTATTGATATCTAACAAATCTTCTTCGCCAACATTAGCGACATAGATAATTGGTTTCTTGGTTAATAAATGATAACTATAAACCACTTCTTCTTGTTCTTGAGTAAGAGGAACGTTTCTTGCGGCCACTCCATTAGTTAAAGCTTCTTTAAGTGGAGTTAAACAAGACATCTCCATCACCGACTCTTTATCTTTTAAAATACGAGCCTTATTTTCAATCTTTTCGATTCTTCTAGTGACAGTTTCTAAATCCGCCATCACGAGCTCTAGATTGATAACTTCTATATCTCTAATTGGATCAACATCCCCCTCAACATGGATAATATCACTATTAGTGAAGCATCTTACAACTTCCACAATCGCATCACATTCTCTAATATGAGAAAGGAATTGGTTTCCTAATCCTTCTCCTTTGGAGGCCCCTCTAACGAGTCCAGCAATATCATAAAATTCAATTGTGGCAGGGATAGTTCTTTCTGGTTTAAAGATATTCACTAAGAAGTCTAATCTTTCATCAGGAACTTCTACAATTCGGGTGTTTGGATTAATTGTGGCGAAAGGATAATTAGCAGCCTCCACGTGAGAGTTAGTAATCGCATTAAATAATGTTGATTTTCCTACGTTTGGTAAGCCCACAATTCCTGCTTTTAATCCCATAATCTTGTCTTCTTTCAATTGAATATTATATTCAAATTTCTAAATAAGACAAAGATAAAATAATATTTTATAGTTATTCGTTAATATAAACACTCTAATGGAGGGATTTTTGATATCTTTTTAGAAATCAAAATAGAGCTCACTAACGCAATTAAAGTATCAACTAAAAACATATAGATAATCGACATCGGATTAAAGACAAAAATCGAATTAATATGAAGTGAACTTGCTAGAACTTTTGATAAGACAAAAGATATAACAAATAGCTCCACCAGTGAAAGAAATAAAGAGAAACTAGTCATTATAAATGAATGGAAATAAACAAACTTCTTACTTTGACTTTTCTTGCTTCCTAAAATACGTACTAACCCAATATCTTTTTTTACTTCTAGAAAATGTAAATAATTACATATAAATAGAATAAGACTAGCGATAACGATGCTAGAAATAGAAACAATTAATAAAATTAATTCAATATAACCACAAATCTCATCGACACTATTTTTAATATCTTTAAGCGGAGAATAAACTTCACATTGAGGGAATGATCTAGATAAAGACGCTATCACTTCTTCTTCGTGATTAGTGTCTATTTGCAAAGCAAAATTCTCTATATTTAAATCAAAAGTGGATACTCCAAGCATGCACTGGAAAAATAAAACTGACCAGCTTTCATTATGATGAATAGCAAGTTTTGCGCTATCAGAAACTCCAACAATTTTTAAAGACACCGTTTTAAAGTCTCTAGATATATATCCGTTGGGTAATAAGTTTTCTTTTAATGGGAAAGATAAATATATCGTTTTATTTTTAGGTTCACTAATATTTAACTTCTCTAATAAAGCAGATGAAACCACTATTTCCTGATAATTAACCGGTGCTCTTCCACTAATTATTTTATAATTAGGTTCAAAACAAAATCCTGATATATTACTTTTAGAAAAGTGACCTTCAATAGTGCCTATAGGAAGAGAAATATTTTGCGAATCTTCATATCTTACATAGCTAAGTAAATCCACAATGTCATAAATACTCACTTCATTACTAGATAAATAAGTACTTTTAGAAAATCCCACCATCAAACTTTTATCGTATATCGCATAAGCATTAGACGAACCATACGTCACACTTTTAATATAACGGCTACTACTTTTACAAAACGGGCCAATAAAAGAAGGAAGATAATCTTTTCTAGTTCTTTTAACTATCAATACCCTAGAACACTCAAAAATATCAGCGTTTACTAATAATTTTGGATAATATAAATTGCTAAGTATTTCAAAATCAAAGTCTTTATATTTAAAATCAAAGCGATGTTCTTTTATAAATTCATCTCTACTAGTAGAGAAATTAAAATAATACGCTTTTTTTAAATCCCATGGATGAGCGCTATTAACATTAAGATAGGGTGTAGTTGGTAACGTTAATTTGTTTTCTAAAATATATTCGTTCCATATCGGATTAGAGTGATATATAAGAATTTGATTAGATAAGATAAATCCTTTAAGTTTTAATGAAAAACTACCTTCATATTGCCAAACACTATTAGAAACTAAGAATGTGAAATATAAATCATTATGTTCTATATATTTAGAAAAAGAAGACATCGTTCTTTCTATTTGAAGCTGAAAACATAATTCGTTGACAACAGAAAAAGGAGCGGATAAAACAAATTCATCATTTGCTAAAGAATTAACTTTATTAGGAACAATATCTAATGAACTTTTTATTAAACCAAACTCATTAATGTCACTAATAGTGAGACCACTAATCGGTTTAATCTGACTTCCCTTTTCTATATAAGCAACGTTATAGTCAAACATTAAATTGAAGTCATTGGCGTAATATACCCCAATATAATCAATATCCTTTTCATAGCCATCAGCTAAAGAAAGTACTTCATCATAATCTGCTCCCGTAATTATATCTTTACATATCTCCTTGTCTTTATTAGTTAAAATAAGTCGGTCATCATCTAAAATAGAGGAATAACTTCGATATAAATTAGTAGAAATAATATTTGATAACGTACTAGCAAGTCCCACTCCAATAAGCCCAAAAGAAGTTACAAATGTTATAAACATTGTTCTCCATTTCCTTCTTTTAATAGTGTGAAGTGTATGTCTAAATAAAAATGAAAAAGGAAGAAGTCTAGTTTGTGTTTTAAAAGAGAGATTTAAAACAGGTAAATACTCTTGGTGTTTTTTCTTGTTTTGATAGATGATGTCACAAACTTTGCCGTCGCTCATCTTAATAATCTGATCAGCGTATTTTTCAGTTAACTCTAAATCATGAGACACCATAATAACTAAAGAAGAAGAACTAATCTTTTCTAATAGTTTCATTACCACTTCAGTATTTTTCTCATCCAGATTCCCAGTTGGTTCGTCCACCAATAGAATAAGTGGAGAATTAGCGACCGCTCTAGCTAATGCTACTCTTTGTTTTTCTCCTCCTGATAAATTATTAACAATCTGATTTTCTTTTGAAGATAAGTTAACAAGCCTAAGAAGATCATTAATGCGCTTGTCTTTTTTAGATTTTTTATCTCCACATGCGATATCTATTGCTAAAGCAATATTTGATTTTACTGATTCATTTTCAAATAATTTATAATCTTGAAATAAGAAACCTAGTTTTCTGCTCCTAATAAGTTCTTTCTCATCTTCGTTAAGCCCTTGATATGACTTACCATCAAGAGTGATATCGCCAGAAAAATCTAATAAAGTACTCAATATGTTTAACAAAGTTGTCTTACCACAACCTGAAGGACCATTAATTATCACTAGTCCATATCTAGGCAAGGATAAAGACACATCTTTTAAAACATAACGTTCATTAAATTTTTTACTAACATTAATTAACTCAATCATTAGCCTTTAACTCCAAACTTAAAGAACGTTTCTTGGAAAATTTAATTGGGATAAGAGTCGCTAGAGCAATTAAAACTCCAACCGAAATTGTGATTAATAAAGGATATAAAAATGGAACTTTATAAAAAGATAAATATGGAATCGAAATAATATTACTAACGTTTATATATTTATAAATAACGTTATTGATTATCGAAGATAATGGGTAAGAAAGAATTAAAGATAAAGCTAAAGATATGAATCCAGAATACATGTTTTCATTTACATATATATTTTCAATATCGCTATTTTTAGCGCCTAAAGATGTAAGGATGGCGCTAATCTTTCGGTCCTCAGAGTAATTTGTAAAAGAAATAATAGTAATAATTAATAAAGTTCCAATAACCCCAATTGCTAAAAACAAAAACAGTGCATACTCTGCCGCGTTCATAAATCCAATCAAAGAATTAGCAATAACTAATGAAGTAGAATTAAATGTATACTCACCAAAAATTGAGTTATCAAATAGTAAATTTCGATCTTTATAATCTTTTAAAAATAATTGATAGGAATAAGAAGAAATAACAGAATAGTCTTCAGCGTCCATTACCCTGTCGTACCATGTAATCTTACTATCATAGTAGGTTGATAGGTTTAGAAGAACATATTCTTGCAAATAACTTTCAAGCGATAAATAAGAATAATATATTTTAGGGGAATTCAAATAGTCTAATTCATCCACCACCCCAACAATCAAACAGTCGGTTTCAAATTCAAAATAGTCTGTTATCTCTTCTCCATATTCATTTACATAAATTGATTCAAATTTATGATATAGATGTAAGTATTCGTTAAGGGGTTCATAGCCAAGCAGCGAAGCGATTTGGTTATAACATTTTAAATTAATAATTACTTCATGGAGACTATCACTATGTGGTATATCTCCCTTAGTAAGTAATGACTTATCATAATATCCATCTTGATAGCTATAAATAGGTGTATAAGACAAGCCTTCAAATACTAAGTCACTAATTGAAATTTTAATATTTTGTGGCAAAATTGCCGAAAAGTTTGGGCAAATATTGAATAATTTACCAATTTTGTCATTACTTCTTAACTCAACAATATTAGGACGTACTGATTTGGTCAATTTAATAAAACCTGTATCAGATACAATCTCATCTTTACTAAGAGTCCCATATCCAAAATCTAACTGCTCATAGGTTGAGTTTTTTATAGCTGAATCTTTTCCATTTATAAATCCAAACACTAAAGTAGTGATGATCATTGAAATAGATAAAGAGGCAACAACAAATAGGTTTCTTTTGATCCTCTTTCTATAATTTTTAAGACTAAATTTACTAATCCAATTATATTGTCCTTTATATTCTTCTTTTGGTTTGGTTAATTCTTCTTCCGTCTTTATATTTGCATAATCATTAATTATTCTTCCATCTGATAATTCAACTATTCTATTGCAATATTGTTTAACTAGTTGTAGGTTGTGGGATACCATAATCACTAGTCTTGATTTACTAATCGAAGATAATAGCTTCATTACTTTTTTAGAATTTATAGAATCAAGAGCACCGGTTGGCTCATCACATAGTAATATCTTAGGGTTTCTTATTAAGGCGCGAGCAATTGCAACTCTTTGAGACTCTCCTCCAGAAAGCTTATTAACATTTGACTTATATAATTCCTCTGGTATACCAACATACTTTAATAAAGAAGTTGCTATAGCAACTGCTTTATTCTTTTTCACTCCACTTATTAATAAAGGTAAAGAAACATTTTCTATAACAGTTCTATCTGGAATCAAATTATATTGCTGAGAAACTAATCCAATCTCATCTCTATAAAATAAATAATCTTTCTTCTTTTTAGATATATATTTCTTTTTATTTAAATAAATCTCACCTTTTGATGGGTTATCAAATCTAGAGATCATATTTAAAAGCGTGGTTTTCCCACTTCCGCTTTTTCCAATAATTGAAACAAATCCTGTATTATCAAAAGATAAATTGATATTGTTTAACGCAGTAAAAGACTTTTCCTTAGTAATTGGAAAATATTTGCATAATCCTTTAATTATTAGAGTCTTCAAATAAAAACCCTCCTATATATTAAAGAGGGCAAAAAATCGAAAACTTGCGAAAAAAAGTTTTAAAAATTGTTAGTCAAAATAAATGACCTGCTTTGCAGGTCACTTTTTTACAAATTATTCGTCTTCCATCTTCACTGCCGCTGGAACCTTAGGTAGTCCTGGCATAGTCATAATTGAACCAGTTAAAGCAACAACAAATCCAGCACCAGCAGATAAACGAACTTCTCTAATGGTGATATCAAAATCATCAGGAGCATTTAAAATTTTAGCGTTATCTGTAAATGAAAGCGGAGTCTTAGCAATACAAACAGGCAAATTTCTATACCCTTGAGCTTCAAATTCCGCAATTTGTTTAAGCGCTTCTTCAGAATAAATAACATCCTTAGCTCTATAAATCTCTTTACATACAGAGCTAATCTTATCTTGTAACGAATTATTTAATTCATATAAAGGATGATAATAGCTTTCTTTTGTCGCTAAGGTTTCTAATACTTTATTAGCAAGATCAACAGCGCCCATACCTCCTCTAGAAAATGCATCACAGAATGCAACTTCATAGTGATTATCAGAACAGAATTTTATAAGTTCTTCTGTTTCTTTTTCAGTATCACTAGAGAAATGATTCACACAGATAACAGTTGGAACATCATATTTAGCAATGTTTTCCATATGACGTTTCAAATTAGCAAAACCAATTCTTAACGCTTCAATATTTTCATTATCTAATTCTTCAAATTTCACTCCACCATGAAGTTTAAGAGCTCTAATTGTGGCAACCATAACCACAGCGTCAGGTTTAATATTAGCAACGCGGCATTTAATGTCTAAGAATTTCTCAGCACCTAAATCAGCACCGAAGCCTGCTTCAGTAACGACGATTGGGGCGAGCTTTAACGCTAACTTAGTAGCGATGATTGAATTACATCCATGAGCAATATTAGCAAATGGTCCTCCATGTATAATACATGGATTGCCTTCTAATGTTTGTACTAAATTTGGATCAAAAGCGTTTTTCATAAGTTTATAAATCGCATTAGAGATTCTTAAAGCCTCTAATTTGACAGGCTTACCGTCTAAATCATACGCTACGACTATTTGTTTAATACGATTAATAAAATCTTGCTCATCACGCGATAGACAAAGAATAGCCATCATTTCGCTAGCAACGGTAATAACAAATTCGTCGTGTCTAGGAGCACTCTTTTTCTCATCTTGATTAACAGTTACGCTTCTTAAAGCACGATCATTCATATCTAAGGCTCTTTTCCATAAGATTCTAGAAGGATCAATTCTTAATTCGTTACCTTGGAAGATATGATTATCAATAACAGCGGAAATTAAGTTAATGGAACTCGTTAAAGCGTGCATGTCCCCGGTAAAGTGAAGATTAATGTCTTCAGAAGGAACGACACTAGCAAGTCCTCCACCAGTCGCGCCACCTTTTAAACCAAATACAGGGCCAAGAGATGGCTCTCTTAAACAAAGTAAAGAATTTACACCAATCTTATGTAATCCATCTGTTAAAGCAATTGAAGTTGTAGTTTTTCCTTCTCCGGCTTTAGTAGGAGTAATGGCAGTAACTAAGACTAACTTACCATTAGATTTGTCTTTTAATTCCTCATTAATTTTTAAATCGATTTTTGCTTTGTCTAAGCCATATGGAATAACATAATCTGTTTTAATTCCAGCTTCACTTGCAACATCATAAATATTTCTCATAATTAAACCACCAGTCCTTGCTTTGCTTCTATAATATTTTTATAAGTATCTGATTCAAATTGATTCTTGAAAAATGTCACTTGTCTTTTCGCATAATTTCGTGTTCTTTTTTGAATTAACTCGACACAACTCGCGTAATTTATTTTATTTTCAAGGAAATCAATGACTTCTTTATATCCGATTCCTTGTCTTGCTGTGAGCGATAAATTGTAATTATCTAGCAAATATTTTACTTCATCAACTAAACCATTTTCCATCATTGATAACACTCTTTTATCAATCTTTTGATATAGTTCATCTCTATCAGGTGATATGTAGATAAATTTAACGTTTTTGTATATTGGCTTATGTGATTGCTCATTAAGTATTTCGGTTTTCTTTTTACTAGAATGTTTAATAAGAGATATCGCTCTTAATAGTCGCTTTCTATTATTAACATGGATCTTCTTACTTTCCTCAAAATCTAACTCTTCTAAAAGCTTATGTAGCTCTTCGTTACTAAGTTTTAACAAATCATCATCAACTGAAACTTCTTCTTTTGCAAAATTATAGTCGAATAAGGCTGCTCTTATATATAAGCCAGTGCCACCGACAAGAACAACGTCTTTATATTTTTCTAGTAGTGAGGCTAATTCTTTTCGACATAATTCTTGATATTCCATAACTGAGAAAGTTTCTGCAGGAGATTTAATATCTAGTAAATGATATTTTTTATAATGCGGATCGCTCTTTTCTAACTTAGCAGTACCAATATTCATATCTTTGTAGATTTGAAAAGCATCAAAATTAATCGCCTCACAATTAAGTTTATCTATAAGATAATTGGCGAGTTCAGTCTTTCCAGAACAAGTAGGACCCATCACTACGTAAATCATTGAGATTATTATAAATAAAAAAGAAGTGAAATCAATCACTTCTTATTTACTATTTTACTAATTTCAGATAGATACTCATTAACTTCTTCTTTAAGAGTGTTGTAATTAACCACTAATGGATGAGAATTATATTTAGTTAATAACTCTTTATGAAGTTCATCTTCGTGATGTGCTTTTGCTAAAGCAATGTCTCTTTTTAAAGTGTTAATCTCGTCGTTAGATTCTACTAGACACTTGATTCTAAAGTATTCAACTATAAGCGGCTCTTTAAGAATTTCATCTTTTAACTCTTTAGCAAGTTCAATAGCGTCATTCATTCACTAGTTCTCCAATCAAAGAATAGGTATGACTTTCAACAATCTTCACTTTGATAATTTTACCCATTAAAGATTCATCACCTTTAAAGTGGACCAATTTATTAGATTCTGTATATCCTGAAAGCATATTCTTATCAGTTTTACTAACTCCATCCACTAAGACTTTATAAACACCGCCAATATAGGAATTTGAATCCTTTTCAATATTAACCTCTAAATGCTTTACAAGTTCTTTAAATCTTCTACTTTTTTCGCTATAGGTAACATTGTCATTAATTTTAGCAGCAGGTGTCCCTCTTCTAGGGGAATAGATAAAAGTAAAAGCTGACTCATATTTTACTTCATCAACAAGAGTGAGTGTCTCATTAAATTGTTCTTCTGTTTCATTAGGGAAACCAACAATGATATCAGTTGACAAAGATAGGCCAGGAATCTTACTTCTCATCTCTTTAACTAAATTAAGATAATGTTCTCTAGTATAACGTCTACCCATAAGGCGTAAAACTTCACTACTTCCAGACTGAACTGGCAGATGAATACACTTCATGATATTATCGTATTTCGCAATAATTTCTATCATTTTGCTGGAGAAATCCCAGGGATGAGATGTTGTAAACCTAATTCTAGGGATGCCCATTTTAGCAGCTTCTTCAAGCACATCAGCAAAGTCATGACCTTCATTTAAATCCTTGCCATATGCATTAACATTTTGACCTAAGAAAGTGATCTCTTGATACCCTTGTTTTTTAAGATCTCTAACTTCGTCTATGATATCATCAAAATGTCTACTTCTTTCTTTGCCTCTAGTATATGGAACAATGCAGTAAGTACAGAATTTATTACAGCCATAAATTATATTCACGTATGCTTTAAATGCATTACTTCGAGCAACATTTTTATTTTCGATAACTTCACCTTGTTTTGACTTAATCGCAATTAACCTAATATCGTTATGATATACTTCATAAATTAAATCTAATAATTGGTCAACCTCATGAGTGCCAAAATATAGATTAACTTCAGGGAATTTGCTTATTAAAATATCTAAGATTTCTGGTTGTTCCACCATACATCCACAAATACCAAGAACAAGCTTTTTGTTGATTCTACGATATTTCTTTAAATTACCGATATCGCCATAAACTTTATCTTCAGCGTTTTCTCTAACCGCGCAGGTATTAATAATAATAACATCTGCTTCGCTAGGATCACTTGTTTGAATAAAATTAGATGATTCAAGCATCCCTTTCATTGTTTCTTCATCACGAATATTAGCCTGACAGCCAAAGGTATGGATATAATATTTCTTACCTTTACCTAGTTCTTTCATCTCTTTGAGATGATTAGGAGAATATAATGAAAATTCAGTCTCAGATTTAGCTCTCAACTTGGCATCATTTAAATTTGGATAATTAATAATTTTTGTTTTCATCTTATTTCTCTTCTAAATAATAGATTGGGAATATTTCTTTACACTTTCCAGTTAATTCATCAACATCAAGCACTACTGCGGATAATAAGCCTCTACCTTCGCTTGGTAAGTCAAATCTAGATTGTTCTCCATAAATGATTTTATTAACTACAGTTTCTTTAGAAAAACCTAATGCTCCATCTGCAAAGCCTGTCATACCAACATCAGAGATATAAGCAGTTCCACCTTCTAAGATTTTATAATCTTTTGTTTGAACATGGGTGTGAGTGCCTAAAACCGCAGAAACTTTACCGTCTAAAGCATACGCTAAGCAAAGCTTTTCTCCAGTTGCTTCAGCGTGGAAGTCAACGATATGAATATCCGTTTTCTCCTCATTATTAATAAGTTCAATTAACGAATAATAAGGATTGTTTACTTCTTCATTCATAAAAGCTGAACCAAGAACATTAGTGACTCTAATAGTGACTCCATTAAGCTCATAAACAATACTACCTTCTCCTGGATAAGGATGTAGTAAATTAAGTGGCCTAATTAAGCGATCAGTAGAATCGATATATTTACGTAGATCATTCTTGCTATCATAGTGATTACCTAGGGTAATCGCATCAATGCCGTTATCAATTAATTCTAAATAATGATGTCTTAATAAACCTTTACCATGGGTCACATTTTCTCCGTTAGCAATAACGAAATCAATGTGATATTTATCCACAAAAGTTTGTAAATGATCTTTAATGACACGTCGGCCAATTTTGCCGACGATGTCACCAATAAATAAAATTTTCAAATTAACTCTTTCTAGAAGTAATTACTTCGCAGTTTCAATCGCACGATATTCTCTAATGACGGAAACTTTAATTTGTCCTGGATAAGTCATTTCGTTTTCGATACGTTCTTTGATTTCTCTTGCGAGTTTAAAAGCACCAATATCATCAATCTTATCAGGGATAACCATAACTCTTAGTTCTCTACCAGATTGCATCGCGTATGATTGATAAACACTATCATATGATTTACAAATCTCTTCGAGTTTTTCAATTCTTTGAATATAGTTTTCAAGCATTTCACTTCTAGCACCTGGTCTAGCCGCACTTAAAGTATCAGCAGCTTGGACTAAGTGAGAAATAACATATTTAGCCGGAACGTCTCCGTGGTGAGATTCAATGGCGTTAATAACAACATCGCCTTCACCATATTTTTTCGCAAGTCTAGAACCAACATCGACATGGCTGCCATCAGTTTCATAGTCGATAGCCTTACCAATATCGTGAAGTAAGCCAGCACGCTTAGCAAGATTTTGATCTAAACCAAGTTCTGCGGCCATAGAACCTGCTAAATAAGCAACTTCAATAGAGTGCTCTAAAGCGTTTTGTCCATACGATGTACGGTATTTTAATCGACCGACATAATCTAAAAGTTCCTTATTGATTCTTGGTAAACCTAGTTTAAAGGCCACATCTTGACCGGTCTTATGAATATTTTCTTCGACTTCTTGTTTGCATTTCTCAACAATTTCTTCAATTCTTCCTGGTTGAATTCTGCCGTCTTTAATTAGCATCTCTAAAGACATTCTAGCGATTTCTCTTCTAACAGGATTAAAACAAGAAACAGTAATAACTTCAGGAGTGTCATCAATAATTAAATCAACTCCTAAAAGAGTTTCTAAGGTACGAATATTACGACCTTCTCTACCAATGATTCTTCCTTTCATTTCATCATTTGGAAGAGCAACGACAGAGACAGTCTTTTCAATGGTGGTTTCTTGAGCGTATTTAGACATTGCTTGAACAAGCATTTCTTGGGCTTTAGCAACCACTTGATCTTTAGCTTCTTCTTCTTTGTTTTTAATGTAAGAGGCGATTTCTCTAGAAACCTTAGATTCCACTCTTTTAAAGAGTTCATCTTTAGCTTCTTGAGTTGACATTTGAGCAACCTTTTCAAGTTCAACAATAATAGAATCAATCTTTTCTTGTAAGGTAGCTTCTTTCTTATCAACATCTTTTAATCGACGATTAAGAGTTTCGTTCTTCTCATCAAGAGTATTTTCTTTTTGAATAAGAGCAGCGTCTCTTCTATCGATATTTTGTTCACGTTGGAATAATTGTTTTTCTTGAGCGGATAATTCCAACTTTCTTTCTTTGATTTCTTTGTCCGCTTCAATTTTCATTTCATTAACTACTTGTTTACCGTCTAACTGAGCGTTTTTGACAATATGTTCCGCTTTAATTTCAGCTTCACGAACAATTTTGCCTGCTTTATTTTGATCTCTTTTGTTCTTAAAAAATGGAACAAAATAAATGACCGCCATACCAACAAGTAAACCTGCAAAGACACAGATAATTGGTAAACCAATTTCCATGAATCCACTTAAAATGTGCATGGGATAAATCCTTTCTAATATAAATATATAGTCAAAAGACTATTTACCTAAATCAACTTAAAATATTGCTATAAGTATGACTTTTATTATGTAACAGGGTAAACCCTGATAAAACTTTTCTCGATTGAGAATCTATAGGTAAGTACCTTCCGCAGGTACGAAACCATTATAAAGGAAATATCTATTTATAGGAAAGAATAATTTTTAAAAATTATAATAACGGGGTAATTATTTTTATTAATCCACAGAGGGATCTGGAAAATATGCCAAGTTTAAAATCGATTGGCACCAAGGCGCTTTGGTTAATCATCTGTTGGAAATCTTGACTGATGTCTTTAATACATGGAGTCTTATATAACAAAGTGCCACATTCAAAGTGATGAACTAAACTTCTAAAGTCTAAATTAATAGTCCCTACAAACCCTAATTCATCATCCGCTAAAGCGGTTTTCATATGGTTAAATCCTGGAGTATATGTATAAATATGGACTCCAGCTTTTAATAAAACTTTAAAATTCGATTTTGCAACTTTATACACTAATTTCTTATCAGGAATTCCTGGAACAATTAAATGAACATCCACCCCACGTAACGCAGCGTTTCTTAATGCATCCATTAATCCGAATGTCGGAATTAAATATGGAGTAGAAATAAATACCTTTTTTGTTGCGTAGTTAATAATGTTAATGTAATTTTGTTCACCAATTAGATGGTCATTAGTATAAAATCCAGGACCATCACCAAACGGCATAACAAAGCCTTCATCTTCGAATTCAGGATATTCAAAATCTAAATAAGGTGATAATGGAACTATATCCTTGCTAGCAATATTATAGTTTTCGATAAATGTGGTGATTAAATCAGAAATTGCAGTTCCTTCAATTTTCACCATTGTATCCTTCCAGTGACCAAATCTAGTAATGATATTAGCGTATTCATCTGCGAGGTTATTACCACCGGTAAACGCCATCTGATGATCGATAACGACAATCTTACGGTGGTCACGGTTATTATAAACACCAGATAAAATCGGTCTTAATGGATGGAATTTATAGCATTTAATGCCGTACTTTCTTAATCTTTTTGGAGTGCGATAAGAAATTGTCCCATTACTTCCTAAATCATCATATACAATTCTAATATCCACACCTTCTTGAGCTTTTTGAATTAATATATCCTTCACTTCGCTCCAAAGTTTTCCATCTGTAATAATAAAGAATTCAATAAAGATGAATTTTTGAGCTTTCTTTAATCCCTCAATTAAATCAGGAAAGAATTTATCTCCGACCGGATAATAAGTTACTCTATTATTTTTAAACGCACCCACTCTCGCGGTATTTAATAAATAGGAAAAAATGCCTTTAGCTCTACCTAATTCATCTTCAATCTTTGCAAACTCTATTTTGTTTCTTTCATAATACGGCTCTAATTCATTTAAGAAACCTTTAATGTATTTTGTTTCTTTTCTAGGTAATCCATGGTTTTTGAATATCAAAAAGAAAAACACAGTTACAAACGGAAAAACAAATAAGAACACTAACCACGGTATTTTAAATTCTGGATCTTCATATTTATTAATAACTCTAAAAAAGATAATTACAGCAGCGACAAAAGAAATTATTCTAAGCGCTGTAAATGTCTGGTTAACAATAACTAAGGCTTGTGCATATTTTGGCGACTTCGATATAAGCGAAGAGAAAATATATGTATCAATACCTAGTTCAAAAAAGACGACTACTAATATTTCGATTAATAAAAATACAGTAGTGAATATAAATCCAGAATAAAATAAACGTCTTAGTCTTTTCATTATTTAGCTTCTTTAATCGCTTTTAATAATTCCTCTTTAACATCTTCATTACTATGGATGTATTCTTTAGCGGTTTCTCTACCTTGAGCAATCTTGCTGCCATTATATTCAAACCAAGTTCCGCTCTTTTTAATAATGCCAAGTTCGACAGCACGATCTAAGATTTCGCTATCCTTAGAAATGCCTTTACCATAAACTATATCAATTTCACATTGTCTAAATGGTGGGGCAACTTTATTTTTCACCACTTTAATACGGCAAGTATTTCCAGTAACATCACTACCGGTTTTAATAGCCTCAGTTCTTCTAATATCTAATCTAATAGAAGCATAGAATTTTAACGCTCTTCCTCCGGAAGTAGTTTCAGGATTACCGTACATCACACCAACTTTCTCTCTTAATTGGTTAATGAAGATAATAGTACAGTTATTTTTGTTTAAAGTACCAGCGAGTTTTCTCATTGCTTTAGACATAAGTCTAGCTTGCATACCAACAGAGTTATCACCCATTTCTCCATCGAGTTCAGCTTGTGGGACTAAAGCGGCAACACTATCAACGATTAACAAATCAATAGCGCCACTACTAGCAAGCATCTCAGCAATTTCTAAAGCCTGCTCACCACTATCAGGTTGCGATAAGATTAACTCATCAACATTAACACCTAAATTTTTAGAATATTCAGGGTCAATAGCATGCTCAGCATCAATAAAGGCAGCTCTACCACCTTGTTTTTGGCATTCTGCAATTGCATGTAAAGCAAGAGTGGTTTTACCACTACTTTCAGGACCATATATCTCAATAATCCTTCCTTTTGGATATCCACCAACTCCAAGAGCCTCATCTAAAAGTAATGATCCACTCGGAATGACGGAAACCTCAACACTTGGTCTTTCGCCGAGTTTCATTACGGCGCCTTTTCCAAATTGTTTTTGAATTTGTTTTAGAACTTCATCGAGTTCTTTTTCATTTAGTTTGTTTTCTTTGTCCATTTATTATGGCCTCCTCACTATATACAGAGTGGATTTTTTCCAAAATTTGTGAAAAAAATTTAATTATTTTCTAAAATTAATGTCTCTAAAAGCTCGAAAGCAATTTTAATTGCTTTATTTTGAATTTCTTCTCTAGAACCTTCTAAGGTATATGAATGCACTTGAGCGGTATCTAAAAAGGCAATTCCAATATGAACTTCTCCTACTGGCTTACCTTCCATTGCAGTTGGTCCAGCATTACCAGTAAAAGAAACACAGTAATCAACATTCAAAAGTTTTTTGCCGTTACTAGCCATCTGGGCCGCTACTTCTTTAGAAACAACGCCAAATTCATCAATATCTTTATAAGATATCCCTAAAAGTCTATTTTTCTCTTCAGTAGCGTAAGTGACCAAAGCACCTTTAAAGAAATGGGACGCACCACTAACAGAGGTAATCTCTTTAGCGAATAAGCCACCAGTAAAAGATTCTATAGATCCTAATGTTCGACCTTTTTCTCTAAATAACTTATTAATACCTAGACTATCCATTGTTATTTACTTTCTAAAAATGCTTTACGGTTTTGCCAAACATAGATTACACCGCTTAATAAAGAAACAAGTGTAGCGGCATATACTAAGAAAGCAGTTACAGTTAAATAAGGATTTGTATTATTTGAGTACATATAATGGAATGGGAAATCGTTTAATAATACCGCACCAATCGCTACCATTTGTAGGACAGTTTTTAACTTGCCAAAAATATTAGCAGCGATAACTACTCCTTTTTGAGCGGCAATAAATCTTAATGCATCAACAACTATATCTCTAGCCACCATAATAATAACGCACCAAACAGGAATAAAAGCGGTTTGTTCTATAGCGTAAGGAGCAATAATATAATAAGCACATAAGAAGATTAACATTGAGTTAACTAAAAGCTTATCTGCTACTGGATCTAAGAACTTTCCTAGGTCAGTTACTTGGTTATTTTTTCTTGCAAGTTTACCATCAAGATGATCGGTATAACTAGCTATCACGAAAAATACAAAAACAATTAAAAAGATTAAGTTTATACGGGAATTTCCGAGTTTTGGGGTTGTTAAATCAGGAATTAAAGATAAAACAAATAGAGTCACAATTAACGCTATTGTCGCAATAATTCTTGAGAAGGTAATTTTTGTTGGAAGATTCATAATCTCTCTCCTTTTTAATAGTGAGTCTTCGACCCTATAAGCCATGTTTTGTCTAGGATGATAATTTATCTAAGAATAATCTTACTTGAATCGATTCGTTTCTCTATCAAGTCTCCCCTACCAAATTTGGGTTTCTCGCTTAAGGGGTTTACCGCGTTCCACCTTATTCTTTCAAATAAGCTCCGTCACTGTGGCACTTTCAGGAATTTTACCATGGGTTGCCCTTTAGGTTAATTTCCGCCGTCATGTACTCCTACATGCCTAACGTTATTTTTTCCGTTAGCGTAATCACTACAACCATCACAGATTGTGCGAGCATGGACTTTCCTCTAACTAACTAGTAGTCAGCAATCATCTAGGCCGAAGGTTTTTATTTTAGTTCATCAGGAATAGTACCAATATGGTCTTTAATATATAGCTCCAACTTCCCGATACGATGGAGTAATTCATAATTATCGATATGAACAGCCTTATCTTTTGGAAGATATTTGATTTTATCTTTTTGTTTTGCTAACTCTTCACTTAATCTAGCGTTTTCTTTTTTTAGTTCACTAAGTTCATTAAGTAAAGCTTTAACGTCAACTGTAGAAGAAGCCTCTATTTTCCTATAATCTTCAATAATTTCATCTAAAACTGCGTCAACTTCATCAGGATCATATCCACGTTCTGCAGATTTAAATTTCTTGTTAAGAAGGGAATTAGAAGAAAAAGTTAGGTCTTTGTTCATATACTCTACTATTATCTCTTATATCTAGATATTTTTCTATGAAAAATTAATAAATATAATCAATTTTTGAGTCAACTTGATTTTCCTTTTTCTTGAAAAGAATATTTTCTATCGTTAATATAGAAAACGATGAAAAAAGTAAATCGCATTTTAAAAGGAAGAAAATACATCTGTTTCTTAGATTTCGAAGGAACACAGTTTTCTCATGAAATGATTGCCTATGGAGCCTATTTCACATATTTGAATAAAGAAGGCCAAATTGTTAAAGCTAAAAACCCAATAAGAAATTATGTGAAGAGTAAAAACTCTATTGGTAGATTCGTTAAAGAATTAACAGGAATCACTGAAAAAGATTTAGAAACATATGGGGTTCCATTTTCAAAAGCGATTAATGAAATTAAAAAGTATTGTGGGATGGCATTTAAAAAAACTGTCTTTGTCACCTTTGGTAACCACGATATGCGTATCTTAAATCAATCATGTTCCTATAACTTAGACGCTCCTAAAGAATTATGCGACATCATCAAAAAGAACTATTTTGATTTTCAATCAGTGATCTCTGAATTTGTTAAAGATGATAATGGTAATCCATTATCTTTATCACATTATTTAGAAGTCTTTGGAGTTGAGTTTGATGGAACTGCCCATGACCCAATGTATGACGCTGTTAATTTAGCGAGACTCTATAGTGTTTTCCTTAAGGAAAAAAATATTGTATTAGAACAATATTATAAAGTATTAAATAGAAGCAATATTGGCCCAGAACCGGTTAATAAAGCAATTAAAAAATTATTAAAAGGTGAAGGCGTTACTCCAGAAGAATTTAAAGAGTTCGTTAAAGAATATATCGACTAATGATTAAATATCCTAACGGCCAAGTATATAAAAAAGGGGAACCAAAAAAAGTAAAAAAGTCCTCTACAGAATTATCCATTTCTAGCGCTAACCGCGGAATGAATTTTGAAAGTGACATTAATATTTCTAATGAATATTATAAGGATAAGAATATTTGCCTAATTACCAAAAGACCAACGCCAATTAATGTTGTTAAAGTTGATTACACTAAAGGGGCAAAAATCACACATGCATATTTTGAAGAGCAATCCACTACTGACTATAACGGAGTGTACAAAGGCCGCTATATAGATTTTGAAGCTAAAAACACAAAGAACAAAACTTCTTTTCCATTAAATAACATTACTAAACATCAGATAGAACATTTAAAAAGAGTCATTCTTCATGGAGGCATTGCTTTCTTTATTATTCAATTTGAATTATTAGATAAAGTATTTATTTTAGACGCAAGTTTTGTTATCCATTTCTATGAAAATGGAGAAAGAAAATCAATTCCATATTCATGCTTTTTAGAATCTGGGGTTGAAGTAGAAAGAAGTTATAATCCGCGTCTAAAATACATAGACGCTATCGATAAATTATATTTTTAGTTCTTACAGAACTTTTTGATTTTACATTCTTCACATTTTGGATTTCTAGCGGTACAGAAATATCGACCAAAATGAATGAGTTGATGATGAGATTTAATCCAAGACTCTTCTGGGATTATTTTTTTAAGTTTTCTTTCTATATCAATTGGCTCATCCCCACTTTTAGCAATTCCTAAACGATTAGAAATACGAATAATATGAGTGTCTACTGGTAAATCAGGGATTTTAAAAACTTCACATCGAATAACGCCAGCTGACTTATTTCCTATACCCGGTAACTTTTGAAGTTCATCTTTATCACTTGGAAGAATAGAATGGAAATCATGATATAAAACTTCAGCGATACCTTTTATATTCCTGGCTTTATTTTTATATAAACCAAGAGATTGAATATCTTTTTCGATATCTTTGATATAGGCATCTACAAAAGATTTGAGTGTTGGATATCTTTTAAATAAGTGAGTTGTGACAGCGTTCACTGCTTTATCAGTGGTTTGAGCGGATAACATCACCGCGATCACAAGTTCATAATCCTTGGAATAAAAAAGCTCACATTTCGCATTTGGAAAAAGTGAGTCTAAATAGTTTGATACCTCTTTAAATTGTTCTTTAGTTAACATCAATCTTTGTTAATCCACGGTATTTTAGCAATACGAATTGTTTCTTCTAAATTCTTGTCCCATTCTTCGCTAAGTGGGGTGTGGCCTTCGGTTTGTAAGTCATCTCTTTGAGACCAACTGAGAAGAATCTTATCAACACTACGCAAAGTTTTCTTTCCTTTGGAAAGTGCTTCTTTAAGCGCATCGATAATTGTCTTATCGCTATAACCAAAGGAAATCCATTCATGGATTTTAGCAACTTCCACAGGAGATAAAGAACGTCCTAAAAGTTTTTCAAAATTAGTGTAAACATTTTCTAACTCTTCTTTAATACGAGTGGAGCTCTTTTCCTCTTCTTCTTTAGATAAGAATAATTGGAACTCTCTATATAGTTTTTGTTTTAATGGCTCTAAAGTAGCCACGGTGTTTTTACCAACTGTTTTATATTCAAACATACCTTTAGTAATGAGTTTAGCTAAAATCTTATCGATTTCTTTTAAATCTAAAGTCATTTTTAAAGATAATAAATCCGCGGTTACAAATGGGTTACCTTGGCTAATTAAATGATCAATAACAAAAATAGTCGCTAACTCATTTTCATTGAGTTTGAGTTTACGATAATTCTCGATTAATAAATATCTAAAATCTATAGCTTCAGTAATCATGTATATGTAATATAGCACACTTCGATAATAATTATAAATTATTTATACCGAATTTTTCTAAGATGCTCTTTAGTTCACTTTGATGGTGACATTTACGTATTTCTTCTAATATCTTTTCTTTTCTTAACTCAAGAAGTAATTCTTTATTTTTGTTTATCTCTATTTCTAATTCTTTATCAATAGAAAAACCTAAATCTAATTTAAAACGATAGATTCTAATAATTCTTAGTGGATCTTCTTTAATTCTAGTTTTAGCTTCACCCACCATTTTAATGACTTTATTTTTTAAATCTTTTTGTCCATTAACAAAATCAATAACGTGTAAATCTTTATCTAAATATAAAGCATTAATGGTGATATCTCTACGAGGATAATCTTCTTTGATATCTTTGGTAAACTCAACAAGATTAGGGTGTCTAGAATCTAAATATCCACTTTCTTTTCTAAATGTTGTAAGGTCAAACTTAACATCTTTATAGATAAACTTCACACTTCCGTATTTAGCAAAAGTATAATCGGCATTTTCTAAAAAAGATTTCACTTCTATTGGAGTCGCGTCAGTTACTAAATCCATATCTGTTAAAGGAATATTTAACAAATAATCTCTAGTAGATCCACCCACTAAATAAAGTTGATATCCATGTCTATTAAATAAGTTAACTAACTCAATAAATAAATTAATCTTATTGTCCATATATAAATATTATATTTATTTATCGTTAAAAAAAAGACCCGAAGGTCATTTTTTTATATGATGATTATTTGTTTAGCTTTGCTTTAAATTCTTTGGCTAAATGCACAGTTACAGTCTTCTTAGGTTTGATTTCAATTGCTGTATGCTTCTTAGGATGTGTACCTTTTCTGCCAGCTTTTGTTTTAGGCTCGAACACACAGAAATTCTTGATGTTGACTGATTCCCCTTTTAGCAAAGCTTCCATGATGAGGTCGAACGTCATATCAACTGATGCCTTTGCATCTACCTTTGATAAGTGTGCTTTCTCAGCGACAAGCTCGATGATCTCATTCTTATTGAGCTTTTTCATCCCCTTATCTCCTTGTTAATGTATATAAATTATATAATGATTTTGAACTACTTTCTATGTTTTTTTAAACTAATCTTTATAGGTGTTCCTTCGAAATTAAATGTTTCTCTTAATCGATTTTCCAAATATCGTTGATAGGAGAAATGCATGAATTCAGGGTCGTTGACCACAAGAGATATTGTAGGTGGCGCAGTAAGGATTTGTGTAGAATAGTATATCTTTAAACGCCCTCCATTGAAGTCTGGAGCCTGGTTCATAACCTGTGCTTCTTGGATTACATTATTTAAAATTGATGTCTGTATACGAGTGTGATACGCCTGGTGTACAAGCGTTAATGAATCGAATAAAGAATTTACCCTTCTTTTTGTAAGAGCAGATAAGAACACAATTGGTGCGTAATCTAAAAATTTATATTCGTTTCTAATTGTTTTTTCATATGATGACATCGTGTTTGTATCTTTGTCTACGAGATCCCATTTATTAACAACAATGATGATGGCTTTATGCAAATCAGTAGCGTATTGAATAACATGTTTATCTTGTTCGGTGATACCAGCCTTCCCATCTAAAACTAGTAAAACAATTTCACTTCTTTCGATAGCTTTTAAGGCTCTAATGGCAGAATATTTATCGATGGCTTCATATATTTTTCCTTTTTTCTTTAAACCAGCAGTATCAATAACAACATAATTAACGCCATCTTTTGTAAAAGGTGTGTCAATAGAATCTCTGGTGGTTCCAGAGATATCGCTAACGATAACTCTTTCTTGAGATAAAATAGCATTTGTTAATGAAGATTTTCCAACATTAGGCCTACCAATTAAGCAAAAAGTAACAGTGTCGTCATCATTTTTTTCTTTATCATCAGGAATCTTATCAATGATGCGATTTAAAACATCGCCTATACCTACACCATGACTTCCAGATACAGGAATTGGCTCACCTAAACCTAGAGCATAAAACTCCGCTGCATTAGCGGCTTGTAGGCCTTCATCAATCTTATTTACTAATAATAAAATTGGCTTTTTAACTTTACGAAGAAGTTTAGCAACCATATGGTCATCAGTAGTAATTCCAATCTTGCCATCCACCACAAATAAAATAATGTCGGCTTCATCAATTGCAATATTGGCTTGAACTCTAATTTGTTCTTGAAATGGGCGATTAGCGACCTCAATTCCGCCTGTATCAATAAGAGTAAAACTCTTCCCTAACCAGCTAGCCGTGCCATATAATCTATCTCTAGTAATACCGGCTTCATCATCAACAATTGCTCTTCTATCACCAATGATACGATTAAAAATCGTTGATTTACCAACGTTAGGACTTCCAACAATTGCAACAACCGCTCTAGCCATTAATACCTTTCTCTTCTAATTTTGCATTAATAATCTCTATGACTTTATTAACAACTTCTTCAACAGTCATGAAGGATGTATCTAAAGTTAAAGCGTCAGGAGCGCATTTTAAAGGTGCGAATTCTCTATGAGAATCGATATAGTCTCTTTTACGGACATCATTTTCAATTTCTTCCAAAGTACAAGGAATACCTTTAGCGATATTTTCGTCATATCTTCTAACTGCTCTAGTTTCTACAGAAGCAATTTGGAAGATTTTCACATCTGCGTCAGGAAGAACATATGTTCCGATGTCTCTACCATCCATAATTACAGAATGTTTAGCCGCCATTGCTCTTTGTTGATCAACTAAAAATAATCTAATGTCTTTATAAGAAGCAATGTAGCTAACGTTACCAGAAACACGAGGTTCTCTTATTTCTTTTGTAACATCAAATTCATTACAAAGAACTTGTCCGCTTGGTCTTAATTTAATCGTAACTTCAGGAATTAAAGCGCAACACGCTGCTTCGTTTTGGCAGTCTACCCCTTTTTCCATACAGTACCAGGTAAATGCACGATACATCGCACCAGTATCAATATAGGTGTAGCCTAAGCGCTTAGCAACTTCCTTAGCAACAGTAGATTTTCCAGCAGCGGCTGGACCATCAATAGCAACAGCAATTTTCATAATTATGTCCTCCTAAAAGACAATTACTCCAAATATAACAAGTAGAGCGATAATGCTAACAATAGCTAAAGCTATCGATAAATTAATTACTCTATTTTTAATAGCGATTTTCTTAAAAAAACCCGCTTCATCAGCGAAATTTTCGTGAGTAGAAGGGGTTTTTAAAACAGGGATATTGTCACTTCTAGCGGCAATAGCTTGACGATATTTGCGATATTTCTCAATTCGTGTCCCTGCCATAATCTTTGATTATCTATCTTTCATCATTGGGAATAAGATGACTTCTCTAATGTTTTCTTGGTTAGTAAGTAACATCACAAGTCTATCGATACCCATTCCAATTCCACCTGCAGGTGGCATGCCGTATTCAAGAGCCTCAATGAAGTCATTATCCATTTCATTAGCCTCTTCATCACCAAGCTCTTTAGCTTTAAGTTGGGCTAAGAATCTCTCTTTTTGATCAAATGGATCATTAAGTTCTGTATAAGCATTTGCTAATTCTTTTCCGTTAACAAATAGTTCAAATCTTTCAGTATAACGAGGATCTTTACCTTTTTTAGTTAAAGGAGACACTTCAATAGGATAAGAATAGACAAATGTTGGTTGAATAAGTTCTGCTTCGCAGAATTCTTCAAAGAATTCATTCATTACATGGCCAACTGTGTTTTTATGTTTTTCAAGTTTAATACCTTTAGATTCCGCAAGTTTTTTTGCTTCTTCAAAATCGTAAATCTTTCTAAAATCTACACCAGTCTTTTCTAGAATGAGGTCAGCCATAGAAACCCATCTAAATGGTTTATGGAAATTAATAACTTTATCTTGATAAGTAACGATATCACTACCAGTTACATCTTTAGCAGCTTTTCTAATCATGCCTTCGGCAAGTTTTCTCATACCTTGTAAATCAGAATATGCTTGGTAGGCTTCAATGGTAGTAAATTCTGGATTATGAGTAGCGTCCATACCTTCGTTTCTAAATAAACGACCAATTTCATATACTCTTTCCATACCACCAACTAATAATCTTTTGAGATTAAGTTCAGTGGCAATTCTTAAATAGAAATCTCTATCTAAGGCATTCATGTGCGCAACAAATGGACGCGCATTAGCTCCACCAAGGATAGGAGATAAAACTGCAGTTTCAACTTCCACAAATCCTTGTTGGTCTAAATATGATTGAATACTTCTAATAAGTTTTGGTCTAGCAAAAGCTACTTTTCTAGATTCATCGTTTACGATGAGGTCTAAATATCTACGTCTACTTCTTTCTTCAACATCGACTAAACCATGGAATTTCTCTGGGAGTGGATGTAAGCATTTAGTTAAATGGGTATATTTTTCTGCCCTAATGGTTAATTCACCACTACGAGTTTTCATAACACGCCCATGAACACCGACGATATCTCCAATATCTGCAAGTTTAAATAACTCATAAGCTTTCTTACCAACAACGTCAATGCCCATGTATACCTGAATATTCCCGCTTTTATCTTGGATATTCATAAATGAGGCTTTTCCCATTCTTCTTAAATTTTTAATACGACCAGCAACAGTCACATAAGGTTTATTTCTTTCTAAAGAATTAGAACTTTTCTTATCAAATAAAGAATGAACTTCACTTGTTAAATGAGATACTTTAAATGCTTTTCCAAACGGATCAACTTTAAAAGACTCATATTTCTTGAGTTTTTCTCTTCTTACTAGTTCTTGATCATTAAGATTTTGATTATCCATAGATAATGCCTCCACACCGCAAATAGTATATAAGAATCTTTGACCACTTTGTAGTCAAAATTTATTTATATCGCAATTTCTTTTTTATACTCTTCGATAATCTTAGTTAAATCAGAGTATGAATTTAGTTCAGTTGATAACCTACACTTTAATTGTTTTGACTTTGGAAAGCCATCAAAGAACTTAGTAGCTATACCTCTATAGACTCTCATAGCTAAATTTTCGCCTTTTTCTTCGATTAAAAGCCTGCCTAATTCTAAGCAATATCTTATTTGAGTGTCTAAATCGGATAACAATAATTCTTTTTTATCATAATGGTTATTAATATTAGTGATTAAAAGAGGATTTCCAACTGCTCCACGGGCAACCATAACCCCATCAGCGCCTGTAATTTCCATAGCTTTAACAGCGTCTTCAACTGTATAAATATTACCACTAACAACCAATGGGACATTTATGCTCTTTTTTAAATCTTTAACTAATTCCCAATGAGGTTGTCCGCCATACATTTCTTTTGCACTTCTAGGATGAATAGCAATTAAATCAACTCCAGCAGCAATAACTTCTTTTATGACCTCTTTAAATTGATCTTTATTGTTATTAGCTCCAAGTCGAATTTTCACAGTAACAGGTTTATGGGTAGCAACTTTAATTGCTCTAACAATGTCACCACATAACTTCGGATTATTCATTAAACTTGAACCTGCTCCTGTCTTAGTCACTTTTGGAACAGGACATCCCATATTGACATCGTAAAAATCAATATTAGGATTCATTTTTTCACAAATTAAGGTCGCTTTTGCCAAATTTTCTGCAGAATTCCCAAATAATTGGACTCCCGTTGGAACATTTAAACGATCAAATGAAATATACGATTTAGTTTCTTTGTTTCCATATATTAAGCCCATATCAGAAACCATTTCGGTTACAACATATCCGACATTAAAATTGGCATAAAAATGACGATATGCCTCTGAAGTTATTCCTGCCATTGGGGCTAAAACAACATTAGATTTAATTTCAATATTTCCTATTTTAAACATATAAGAAAAAGAGGGGATTATTCCCCCTTCTCTTCTACCTCGACCGGTTGTGCTTCAGGTTGAGCAGCTTCCTCAACCTTAGCAATTTCAGATTTTTTGAGATGACGATGCTCGAGTAAATAATCAATCTCTTCTGCAGTGATTTGTTCATATTCAAGAAGAGTTTTTGCAATTAATTCAACATCATCTTTATATTTCATAATGATGCTCTTAGCTTCATCATGTGCTTCATTAATAATCTTTTGAACTTCAGCATCAATTTTCTCAGCGGTAGCTAAGGAGAAATTCTTTTGACTTGATGTATAATCACGTCCTAAGAAGACACTTCCGGTATCTCTTTCGTATTGAATTGGACCTAATGAAGACATACCCAATTCGGTAACCATCATACGGGCAATTCTAGTGGCCATTTCGATATCATTTTGTGCTCCAGAAGAAATATCATCAAAGAAAACTTCCTCAGATGAACGTCCGCCAAGATAACCCACAATACGAGCAATTAATTCTTTACGGGTTAATAAGAATCTATCTTCCTCAGGTGTCATACGCACATGTCCACCTGTATTTCCACGTGGAATGATTGTAATTTTTTGGACTTTATCAGAGTGTTCAAGTTTTAATCCGATAATTGCGTGTCCAGCTTCATGGTGTGCTACTACATCACGTTCGTGTGCATTAAGTGAGCGTGAGGATTTAGCTGGTCCAGCAATTCTTCTATCAATTGCCTCATCAATTTCAGCAGTGGTAATTTCATTCTTTCTTCTTCTAACCGCTAAAATAGCAGCTTCGTTCATGATATTTTCAATATCAGCACCTGAGAAACCAACGGTTCTTTTAGCTATAGCAGTAAAGTCAACATCTTTTGCGAGTTTCTTATTTCTAGAGTGAACTTTAAAGATAGCCTCTCTACCTTCTCTATCAGGTAAGGAAACTGTAATCTTTCTATCAAAACGTCCTGCTCTTAAAAGAGCTGGATCAAGAACGTCGTCTCTATTGGTTGCGGCCATAACGATAATTCCAGAGTTGTCAGAGAAACCATCCATTTCAACTAAAAGTTGATTGAGGGTTTGTTCTCTTTCATCGTTACCACCGCCTAAACCAGCACCTCTTTGTCTACCAACAGCATCGATTTCATCAATGAAGACTAAACATGGAGCATTTGCTTTAGCAGTTCTAAACATATCTCTAACTCTACCAGCACCAACACCAACAAACATTTCAACGAAGTCGGAACCAGAAATAGAGAAGAATGGAACACCAGCTTCTCCAGCTACAGCCTTAGCAAGTAAAGTTTTACCAGTACCAGGTGAACCAACTAATAAGATACCTTTCGGTAACTTAGCACCGAATCTGGTGAATTTTTGTGGATCTTTAAGATATTCAACAATTTCTTCCATCTCAGCTTTTTCTTCATCGCAGCCAGCGACATCTTTAAATCTAACTTTAGAGTCTTGAATTCTTCTAGCGCGTGACTTATTGAAGTCCATGGCTTGTCTATTAGCTCCACCAATAGATCCAGATAATCTAGAGAATAAGAAGATAACAATAATGGCAGAACCAGCAAGCATGATGATAGTTGGTCCCCAACTATCCCACCAGCTAGTTTGATAGGCGTCATTAATGCTAATTTTTTCAGTTGTATATTTATTAACCCAATAATTTAAGCTTAATTTAGGTAATTCAAGAACAGCGCCTTTAGCAAATTCTCCTTTAGGATTTTCTGGAGTTGCTAATTCAGGAACAAAAATCTTATCTTCAACAACCTTAACTGTATAGCTGATTTCTCCGCTGTTATAAGTAGATTCATCAATAGTACATGAATAAGTTGTGTCATTAAATTGACCACTTAAAGAAACATAACTACCTTCAAAGTGATGAGTAATTGTTGTGGTTTTAACTTGCTTGTTAACAAGAGCTTGGACGTATGCAGTAGAAGTTAAAGGTGTGGAGTTATCTCTATTTCCAAAGATACGATAAGCAAAAATCGCAATTAAACCTGCGACTAATAATATTGAAAAAATAAAGCCAAACGGAATTCTTCGTCTAGGCATCATATTAGGATTTTCATTATTTTCTGGCATAAAAATTGACCTCCATATCAATATTGATACGATATCTTAAAAAGATATATAGATTATATTAGTTTTTATATATTTTGAAAAGTAAAACCGAAGTTTCTATTTTACATAAAAACTTAGATCATCAGACAGCTTAAAATCTTTTCGATAGCGAGGAATATAAATTACTTCATCATTTTTATTTAAAATGACTGGCCAAATCATTCTTTTTCTAAATGGAACTTTCCAATCGATTAATAGTCTTTGCGCTTTAGCTTTATATCCATTAATTATTATAAAATCATTCTTTTTAATGTTTCGAATAGTTAAAGGATAATCGTTAAAATCAACATTACGATCAGAAGTATCCATTTTAAAATTTAAATAGAAAAATGGAGTGTCTAAAACTCCTGGACACATAAGTGTATATTTAAATTCCTGAGGTTCAGCTTTATTAACACCAAATTCAAAGAAATCATATTCTTTAAATAAATATAATCCTCTAAAAACTACAAACTGCCCATTAGGTTTATTGGACTTTAAAATCTTAATTATTTGTCCTACATTCTTCTTCGATAAACTTAATGATTGATCTAGGATTTTTACTAAGTAATTTAGGACATAACACTGGGACGTAAAATCTAGTTTAAGTACATAATTAACGTCACATAATTTTGTATTATCAATCAGAGCAAACATATTCTCTAGTTTTAAATTTGCTTCTTTAATTTCTTTTAAAATTTGTTCACGTTCTTTTTCTAACATTTTTGAAACAACATTGTGGCGAATTTTATTTCTCATAATTGAGATGTCAAAGTTAGTTTTATCTATAGCGTATGGGATATTATTTTTATCACAATATTCAACTAGATCAGCCTTCTTATAATCTAATAATGGCCTAATTACTTTAATTCGATAAATCATCGTTTCAGGCGAGATTCCATAAAAAATTGGGCTATTTTGTCGTTCTTTTTGCATTAAATATGTCTCAATAAGGTCATCTTGATGATGTGCAACTAATACTGCGTCAAATCCAAATTGCTCACATAAGTCTTTAAAGAATTTGTATCTAATTTCTCTACATGTTGCTTCAACATTCTTTTGGATTTTTTCTTTTACATCATATACATATACTTTGACATTAGACTCAGACCCATATTCAAGTAATCCGCTTACTTCGGAGTCGCTTTCTTCTCTTAAGTGATAATTAACAATCGCACAGGCAAAATTGTAATTGTTTTCTTTAAGTAAATGAAATAGAGCCATGGAGTCTGGTCCAAAGGAACACGCTAATAAATATTTTTTACTTTTATCTAGATTATTTAGAGTCATAACTAGCTCGCTCTTTTTTACCTACTTTTTCGACTTTAGCAATAATTGCAAATTCATTTTCACCAAACTTAATTAAAATGACTTCTCCGCCTTTAATATCAAAAGACGGTTTAGCGACTTTATCATTAACTTTAACTAAGCCTCTTTCACAGAATTCTTTGGCGATAGTTCTTCTTTTAATAATGCGGGAATCTTTTAAAAATAAATCTAGTCTCATGCTTTTACTATAATCTCATTGGTCTTAATGATATTTACTAATGATTTTAATATATTTTCTAAATCTATTAACCAATTTCCTTTTTTATTCATCACAATTTTGAATTTATGGTTAAGATAACTAATCTTTATTATAGATAAATATGGGATTAAAGTTTCAAAAAGAATATTGCCAATTCCTTTAATATTAATAAAGTTATCTCCTAAATATAATTCAACATTCATCTTGTTTTCTTTAATATCATTGATTTCACATTGCTTTACCATTAAATCAATTGCTCTTTTATAAAAGAGTTGTTCTACTTCATCAGGTAATCTACCATAAATATCTCTAACTTTATTTTTAATCTCTCTAAGAGAATCTATCGTAGAAGCGGCTAAAATATCATGATATAGTTCAATCTTATCACTATCAGAAGCATATTCTTTAGGAATATATGCATCAAACGCTAAAGATAAAGTCTTGTTATATTGCTCTTCTTTATGATCTATACCATCAAGTTTTTCCTTAACTGCCTCATTAAGGAGTTTGATATACATATCTAAACCAATAGAGTCAATAAATCCAGCCTGTTCAGGACCTAATATATCTCCAGCTCCTCTAATCATTAAGTCTCTTTGAGCAATTTTGTAGCCACTACCTAAAGCGGTGAAATCTTGTAAGGCTCTAAGTCGCTTTTGTGTGTCTTCTTTTAGGGCCTTATTCCCGTTATACATTAAATAAGCATAAGCAATTCTATTTCCTCTACCGACTCGACCTTTAATTTGATATAACTGCGCTAATCCATATCTTTCGGAATCATCAACAATAATCATGTTCGCATTAGGAACATCAATACCGTTTTCAATAATTGATGTACAAACTAATACTTGGATATCTCCAGAATAAAATTTAATCATCGTATCTTCGATATCATTTCTAGTCATTTTTCCATGCGCAACTGCAATATTAGCAGATGGAATTGCTCTTTTTAATCTAGAAGCAATCTCATAAATTGTTTCTATATCGTTATGTAAATAGAATACTTGCCCATCTCTACCCAGTTCTCTTTGAATTAATTCTTTAATCACTTGAGTATTAAAAGGAGTGACGTAAGTTTGTATTGGCATTCTTTCTCCAGGAGGAGTAGTAATTTGTGACATATTTCTCACTCCTAATAAAGAAATCTGTAAAGTTCTAGGAATTGGAGTCGCACTTAAAGTTAAAACATCAATATTAGATTTTAATTCTTTTAATCTTTCTTTTTGTTCAACACCAAATCGTTGTTCTTCATCAACCACTAATAATCCTAAATCGTTATAAACGATATCACTAGATAATAATCTATGAGTGCCGATAATTAAATGAATCTTACCTGCAGCTATATCCTTGATATATTCTTTTTGCTTTTTCTCAGGAATTAATCTAGAGAAGATCGCAATCTTAATATCAAATTTAGAGAATCTTTCAAGCGCTACTTCATAGTGTTGTCTAGCTAGTAAAGTAGTTGGGCAAAGTAAAACAGCCTGCTTTCCAGAATTAATACATTTAAAGATTGCTCTAAAAGCCACTTCCGTTTTACCAAATCCGACATCACCGCAAAGTAATCTATCCATCGGGTGAATCGATTCCATATCGCCCTTAATCTCGTTTAAAGACCTAATTTGATCTTTAGTTAATTCAAATTCACAACTATCTTCAAAGGCTTTCTGGAATTCATCGTCTTCACTAAAGGCGTAACCTTCTATATGGCTTCTTTCAACATATAGATTAAATAATCTCTCCGCTAAATCATGAATTCTTTCTTTAATTTTCGCTTTTGTTCTTTCCCAATCTTTCGTGTGTAATCTAGATAATCTAGGTCTAGCCCCTTCTTTACCTAAATATTTTCTAATTAATTGGAACTGAGATAGAGGAACATATAAAATCTCTCCTCCATGATATGCAAGTTTTAAATAATCCTGATGTTTTCCTTCTACTTCAAGAGTTTGTAGTTCTAAGAATTGGCCTATACCTTGATATTCATGAACAACATAATCCCCTGGAGTTAAATCTTCGTAGCTTTTAAGAATCGTTGCCTCTTTAAATCGATTATCAAAGCGAGTAATTCTAATTTTCTCATTAAAGAGTTCTTTAGAAGTAAGGAAAACCACCTTTTCATCTTCTAAAACAAATCCAGAAGGAATGTTAGAAATAGATAATCCCACTAGATGTTTACTAGGTAAACCATATTCTTTAACCATTTCAAAAGGCATGTGAGAGGCATTTAATAAATCAATTATCGAATTTAAATGTTGTTTAGAAGATAAAGAAATATTTAATAAATAATTTTGATTAACATAGTTATGAATAATATTTATAACATCACTATCTTTGGACACTTCAAAAGGAATATTCTTACAGTTAAAGACTATGTCTTTATCGCTAGACTGTAATAAAGAAGTACGGATTAGATTACCTCTATTAAATTTTAGTTCATCAAAAGAGTAACACATCTTAAGATGTGAGATAGTTTTTCCGTTTTCAAATAATTCCTCTAAGAATGAGAATGCCTCTTCTTCTAACATTTGAGAACTTGCTTTAATAGAAGCCTCATCCACTAAAACGGTTGTATATTCTTTTGTGTATTCTAAAAGTGAACAAAGTCGATCATCTAGAAGTGAGTAATATCGATATAATCTTGGAGAATATTGAAATTCAATTAATTCCGAAATATCATTATCCACTAAATCTCTTAGATTAGAAAAATCAGATGGATTAAGTACTTCCTTATCTTTTTCTAATTGTTCATAAATTCGATTAGTAATAACTTTAAGGTCATCATCAGAAAGAATGAAATCACTTGCGGGTAAAACACTTACTATTTCTACTTTTTCTTTTGATGACTGACTTGCCAAATCAAAAAATCTAATAGACTCAATTTCATTATCAAAAAGTTCGATTCTAATCGGGTCATCATAATTAACTGAATAAATATCTAATATGTCTCCACGAGACGCAAATTGAAGTGATTGATCAACTTTATTAACTTGGCTGTAGCCCGCTCGGATAAGTCGACTTTTAAGTACTTTAAGGTCAATAGACTGACCAACTCTAAAATTAAAACAGCTATCTAAAAATAGCGATTTTTCAGGCAAAAACCTGCTAATTGCGGAAATATTTGCAATAACGACATCTATTTTACCTTTAATAATATTGTCTAAAATATAGATACGATTCGCACTCATTTCCTTAGACATCGCTAGAGTTTCTGCTCGAATTAATTCATCAGATGCATATAAAGAAATTTTGCTATTTGGTAATAAGCTAGTTAAAAAAGTATAAAGTTTTTGGGCCTTATATAAATTAGAAGTTATAAGAAGATATTTGCCTTTTTCTTCCTTAATAGAAGCTGCGGTCAATAAGGAAATTCCCACTAAATCGTCCACGACAAAATGCCCACTTTTTGCTAAGTAGGGGGGTATCGCTTTATTAGTTTTTAATTTATCAAAAAGGTTCGTCTAACTTCCTCCTTAACGATTATATTTATTCATCGCACTGTCGAAATTATTCTTTAATATTTCTTTAAGTGCGTCTACAGCTTTATTAATCGCTTCATCAATTAACGGTCTTTCTTCTTTAAGAGGCTTGCCTAAAACATAATCAATCGTATCAAATGTTGGCTTGCCAATGCCAATACGGATACGTTTAATCTCTTCTGTTCCTAGATTTTCAATAATGTTTTGAATTCCTTTATGACCCCCACTAGATCCTGATAGACGTAATCTAATTTTTCCTGGTTCTAAATCAAGGTCATCATAGATGACAATAATGTCTTCAGTAGGAATTTTAAAATATGCGACTATTTCTCTAACCGATTCCCCGCTTAAATTCATATAGGTTTGAGGTTTTAATAAATATATATCTTCTTCAAATACCTTGCCTCTTCCAACTAAACCTTTAAAAGCTTCTTTATCAATATCGATTTTTGCTAATTCTGAAAATAGGTCGATAACATCAAAACCCATATTATGACGAGTGTGCTCGTATTTCTTTCCAGGATTACCTAATCCAACAATTAATTTCATAATCGCTTAATATAATATCAAATTAGCAAATAAACATATATGTTAATTTGAAAAATGTTATATACTAACAAGGTATGAAAAACTGGTTAAAGACTTTATTATCAGGAATGGCGATTGGCTTTGGCAGCGCAGTCCCTGGAGTAAGCGGTGGCACTATCGCTGTTATTTTTGGTGTCTATAATAAAATTATTTGGGCTGTAAGTAATATTTTAAAGCACTTTAAAGAGGCTTTTAGAGTGTTACTTCCAACTTTATTAGGTGTAGTACTTGCTTTAATTCCAACTATATATTTAATGGATAAAGCTCTAGATAGTTTTGTCTTTGGAGTAGTTTGTATATTTGCCGGATTTATCATCGGCTCTATTCCAGGAATTAAGGATGAAGTTAAAGATGTTAAACCTAACAAAGTTCACATTATTATTTTAATAATAAGCGCATTAGTTGCGATCGCTTTAGGTATTGCAAGTGTTCTTGCTAAAGCGGATGTTTCAATTTATTTTTATGGTCAAACACCAATTTGGTTCTATTTTGTAATGATACCAGTTGGAATAGTTGCCTCTATAGCATTAGTGGTCCCTGGACTATCTGGAGGAATGCTTTTACTTTTAATGGGCTTTTACGCTCCATTAATCAACTATACAACTGACACCATAAAAGAATGTATTCAAGGACATAACTGGTCAAATTTTGGTAATTTAGCCGGCATATTAGGTTGCTTCTTAATAGGCGCTTTAATTGGCTTCTATTTTGTTTCCAAACTAATGAATTATTTACTAAGTAAGTATCATGATTATACTTTCTATTCAATTTTAGGATTTGTCTTAGGAAGTGTTCCTGCTTTATTCTTTAATTTTAAAATCTATGAATATTATGGAAAATGGCAAGCTAAAATGGTCACACCTTTATATATTGAAATCCCTATTGGAATAGTCTTATTAATAGGAGTCACAACTGCCTCATATATGCTAGTGAGATATAAAAGAAAAGTTGAACAAAATCAAAAGGAGATCGTTGAATAAGATCTCCTTTATTTATTTTAAATAAATAATATATTAAGCTTTAATTAATTCAATTGTCGCGTAAGACTCATCAGTATCATTAACGATATTTTTAACTTTAAAGCTCCATCCTAATGCTTTGCCACTATCAAGTAAGCCGTCATTCTTATAGAACTGAGACTTATAACTTTCCATATCGAATGTGCTGTTTGCGACAAATAAATCAGTTGCAGATAAATCTGAAGTAGACATATATGATTGTCCGCTTTTAGCTTGTCTAATTAAGTGAAGCAAATTAAATCTTTGATAATCATCTCTATAAGTAATGTCATACGAGAAAGAATTACGTCCATTTTCATCTTCTGCAGTTGTCTTATAAGTGTTATTAAATGCAGTATAGAATTTAACAGATGATTTAGCATCGGTGATAAATTTACCAGCAACAGTCATTAATCTAGCGTCAACGTGCCACACTCTAATACCAGCCTTTTGAGGCCCACGAGGATAATTGCCGTCATATTGATAATCTGAATCGAATTTGTTTAATTCGGTTGGAGTATATAATTCAAGCAATAAATATTCATCAAATGGAGAATTATTCTTATTCCAACTTGGAGATAATAAGATGATGTCATGGCTGGATTGGAAATCATTTATTGTAATTTCACAACTACCAGTTGGGATATATGGATCAGACCAACCAAACGCCATCGTGGAATATGGATCATGCCCACCAACGTTATTATCTTGCATAGAAAATCCAGCAGTTGGAGAAATAGTTTTAGAATAGTCGTAATAATCTTCAAGTCCAAACATATGACCCATTTCATGGGTATATGTATGAGAATCTAATAAACAGTGACTGGTATCGCCGTTACAATATCCACCTCCGGATCTCTCATAAGCTTTATTTGAGCCATACATAAAATCATAGCTAGCCCAGAAAAATCCGTTAACACCAGGATTATCTTTATTTTTCAAAGTTGTATCTTGTACATAATAGCAATAAGCCCACATATTACCTGAAAATGAACTATAAACCTGGTAATCAGGAGCAGCGTAAATAAACATCACGCCATCTAAATAGCCATCCTCATCAGAGTCATATTTTTTTCTACTATCTTCATGATTATTGAAGTACCAATTTGTGGCAGTTTTAATAAAGCTAGCCTGTTCTTTATTAGAGAAGGCATTAGCTTGTAAGGAAGTTACATCAGGCGTGTACCATTCGCTGATCTTGCCGTTTAGAATTAATAAACCATCGCTTTCTTCTTCGTAGAAAGACTTTACACTATGCCAACCAGTTTGTTCTTTAGTGCCAAAGAAGACTTTATTAATGTCATCTTTAACATTATTTTGATAGGAACTAGGGAAATAAGACTGGCTATCTTTAAACCAGACAGGAATAACTAATAAATTAACATCGCCAACAGTTGGGCAGTTAGATGTACTGTAATAGTTATTATGAACAAAATCACTATAAGTTTGTTCAATTTTCACTTTTTGGCTTTCAGTAACTGAAACATGGAATACTTTTTCAAAATAACTAGATTCATCTTTTAAGGCTTTAAAAGTGATATCAGCCCCACCAAGAGTTAGTCCTTTAACTTCATAAGAAGTTTCGCTAACTTTACTAACAGAAATAACATCAGGATTAGTATAGGTATAAGTAATAGGAACAGTAAAATTAGTTGGGGTAACACTTAAAGATAAAGGAACGATTTTATTTTCCTCAATAGTGTTTTGACCATTAACATCGATATCACTAACATATTGAGTGGCAGCATATACAGACACTGTTAATGTATTACTTTTAATATTGTCTTTACTAACAGTTAGCTTATAGCTACCTTCACTAGTAAACGGAGTATAAATATTTTTAGTAGACCCATTAAGAGTTAAATTAAAGGCTACTTCATTTCTATTTAATTTCTTTGTATCACCACTATAATAAATTCCTGTAATTGCTAAATCACATTTATCAAAAAATGATTCTCCAACAACGTAATTAGGAATTGATTCTTGTGAGATTTCAATAAATCTTAATTTGTCAGATAGAATATCAACAAAATTACAGCTAGATAAACTTAATCCAGCAGTGATTAAACCAATAAATAAAAGGGATCTATGCTTCATTATATAGTTATTATACATAGATAAAAAAATAATGCCAAATTAATGGCATTAATTTTAGCGATTATATAAGGCAATTATCCGCCGTAATTGTTAGATAAATATGCCCAGTTAGAGAAATGAGTATCAACACCAGCAGTATATGGATTAACTCTTCTATAGGAGCTATCAATACACCAGAACATACATAAACCGTTAGAGTTGCCTGCTCCTTTACCGCAACTAGCATAACCTAATAAATTCTTATAAGCATTTTTAACCGCGCTAGTAATAGAATCACCAGGATTAAATGTTGAGCTACTTGATAAAATATTTACAAAATCCATCGCGTCAAATAAGCCATAATAATCATAGTCACTATCCGCATAATGCTTAGCATCATCAACTAAACTATTGAATGATGATTTATTAGAATTGGTAATTTTACTCTTTAAAGTAGAAGCCATATTTTCCCAAGCGTTCATATATTCAGTTGCATATTGAAGTTTATAGTACGCTAGGGTTTGGTCGTTATATCTAGAAGAAACACCACCATTATCAGCGATAAATCCATCAACAATAGCCTTTAAAATGGTTTCAGTATCTTTTCCAGAATATAAATCATCAATCCAAGTGTCATAGTTCCATCCAGCACCAGCCTCAGATTCCTCAGACGCAACCATATATTTAAAATATGGACTATTCATTTCTGCAATATCTTGAACCGCCATTAGGCAAGCGTCATAACCAATCCATTCAAGTTTTTGACCAGTCATTCCGCATTTATTTAAAGCTCCAGAAACTGCCTCAACGACTTCAGTAGCTTCTAAGCCATCATTACTTAAATTGTTTTTACTAGTTTCGCCAAAACAAACACCTTGTAATCCGCCCCCATGATTCCAAAGAATTAAAGCGGTCTTATCAGCCGGATAATTAGTTAAACCATATTCAAGGAAATCTTGTAATGTTTTTGGATCACCCATGTTAGGTTTAGAAGATAGCTGTTTATCTAAAACAATTTTATTGTTTTCCACTCTATGAATTTGATTGAATGAAGTACTAATATCATAGTTAGCACTATATTTAGCTTTTGAGTTAGTAGTCCACTTAGTGCATCCACCAGTTTCAATAATAATATTCACATCTTCTGGTTGATTATTCACATTTAAAATCTCTTTAAGGTCACTGACAGCAAAGCCATATCCATCTTCTTCGTTAGTCATGCTACTTTCTAAGTTAGAACCACACATATAGATTAAAACAGTCCAATCATCAGTAGCACCTTTTTCTTCTACCACTACAGTACAATTAGCTTTATAGCCACCATCATTAGTAGTAACAGATATTATGGCAGTACCTACTGATTTAGCAGTAATAACACCTTCAGAAGATACTTGAGCTATATTGTTATTACTGCTTGACCAGATAACACTCTTATCATAGGCATCACTTGGTGAAACATTAGCGGTTAAGGTTACAGTTCTTTCTGCTTTTAAAGATATAGATGCTTCATTAAGTGAAACACCTGTAACTCTAGTAGGTTCAGTAACAGTGATATCACAAGAAGCGGTAAATTCACCATCGACAGATGTTGCGGTAATAGTAGCAAATCCTTCTTTAACGCCAGTAATCACCCCATTAGAGACTATAGCTACACTTTCATCACTACTTGACCAGATAACTGCTTTATTAGATGCGTTACTTGGTAAAACTGTAGCAACTAAAGTTGATGCTTTGCCTTGTTTAATAGATAAAGACGATTTATTTAATGAAACACTTGTTACAGGAACAATTTTTTCTACAACAGTAATAGAACAAGTAGCGGTAAATCCACTTTCTTCAGTAGTAGCGATAACTCTAGCAGTTCCAACCGCTTTAGCGGTTACTAAACCATCACTATTAACAGAAGCGATACCAGTTTGTCCTCTTTGAACTTTCCAAATAACATTTTTATTAGTGGCGTTTGTTGGCTTAATATATGCTTCAAGTTGGAAAGTAGAATTAGCCTCTATGGTGTAGGAAGAATAGTTAAGTTCTACTCCAGTTACATCAACAATTTTATTTCGTCCTGGAAAAGAACAACTTCCAAGAGTTACTGCAAATAAGACAACAAATAGTTTTTTAAATAATTTCATATGTTACCGCTAATTCTCTTCAATTTATTGAAGGTTTTATATTACATCATTTTATTCTCTATGCGTTAGTGTTTTCTATAAAAACACTTTTCTATACACTATATCAAGACTTTTTATTGCTCGCGTTTTTTCTTTCTAAATACGAAATAGGCTATTGCTAAGGTTAATGTTGAGGAACCTAAAATAATGATAATCAAGGTTGAACCTTTATTTTCTATAGCGATATTTAATATATTTTTCCCAGAAACTAATAACGATGAACTATTTAAAGAATCTCCAGATGCTCTAGCCCATGCAGATAATCTATTCCACTCTGCTAAATAAGCAGAATTACCTGAAAACAAAGTTCTTTGATGTTCATTAAGATTATTAAATGCTGCTTTAGCAGTTGCGTAGTAATGATGTTCAGAATCATTACAATAACCGAGGTTATCTGTGTAATCCATATGCATATATGTATCAATAAATGATTCAAGACCAACACAGTCCTCAGTTTGTCCAATGTCTTGCTCTGATTTGGTATAAATTGTTACTGATTTAATCCATGCCCTTTTTCCGTTGGTAGTTGTTGCGATAGCAACGGAATTGGTAGCGGTTGTATATTCCTTTGTGTAATCCGCATAAGAAGTTGTAAGCGAATTAGATGTTCCACCAATAGTCATAGAAACAGGGGAATCCGTATTATAAGTACGTGCATTTACAACAACCTTATAAATATTAGAAGTTGTAGAAGTAATAGTTAATGTTCCTTTATTGTTTCCAGAACCAAGTCTTAATGCTTTATTTGATGTGTCAGGACCATTTTCAATAGTTGTATAACCACTTTTCGACGTTGATAAAGTATTAACTGAAATTGCTTCAGATCCTGAGGTATAAGTAATAGTACCTAGAACACTTTCCACTTCTTCAATAACCGTTCTTGTTGAATTAACAGTGATGTTATATAACGCAGTTCTGGTATTTCCGTTATATGTATAACTAACGGTAATTTCTTTATTGCCGCTTGTACTCATATCTGGAGAAGTAACACTAGTAGGAGTAACTACTTTTTGATATCCATTAGCAAAAGTCGCAGTACAAGTTCCATCAAAAGAGAATGGATGATTTTTAAGGAATGTCGTTGTCATTCCAGCAACAGAAATAGACTGTAAAGTTCCTTTAGATATGGTTATACCATATGTTTGAGTTTTTGTTACACCTTTATAGGTATAACTAACAGTAACAGTTTGATTACCGACAGTAGTCATATTGTAACCAGTAAATGTTGCGGAAGTTGTGACATTAGAAGAGCTGGAATCACTATAGTGAGCGGTCACTATTCCTCCATAAGCAAAAGTGTCACCTTCCACAAATGAGGTTGTATACCCACTTATAGAAATAGATGATAAAGTTTTAGCGGCACTAACAGTAATGGCTTGATTACAAGATTTGCCTCCATAAGTGATAGTAACATTTGTGTCACTTGTTGTTAATGCAGTTGATGTAGTTGGATCAAAAGTGAATTCACTTGTATGTCCGCTATATGTATAGTTATCTGAAGTAGAATCAGAATATGTACGAGTTATGACTAATCCAGTAGGATCAAAATAATCTCCGTCCTCGTAATTTAATTTTGTTGGAGAAGTATTAACACTAATTGAAGATAGTGTTTTTGTAGTAACTTCCTTCCATAAATAAACCGGGGACTGTCCACTTGTATAACAAGTAATAATAGGCGAACCATTATTTGGATTGTATCTAACAATATTTCTAGAAGTTTTTCCTGTACACGTTATAACTGCTGCATCGTTAGAGAAAGAGATGCTGAAGTACGCATAATTATCTAAAGTCGACACAATTTTAAGGTAATTACTTCCAGTAGTATTAGTGGCATTTAAATATCCAGCAGTGCCGTCATAATTCTCAGTTTTAAAAGTGTATGCTCCGCTTGAGCCACCAAGAGTAACACTTAATGCATTAGAACCCCTCGTTAATTTATTATTGGAGACTGTCAAATCAACACAAGGTCGATTATTATTGTTACTAGACTTTGACATTGTTTTAACAGTTCCAGATGTGCCACTAGTTATCAAATAGCTCTTTCCAACCTCTAAATCGCTAGTAGAAGTAATTAAAGTGAATTGAGTTGTATCAGTAGCCCCGCTAGAGTCAGTAACTGTTACTGTACAATTTCCAGATTTAGTAAGATCCGCTACTGAAGTAGCAGTAATTGTGGCGCTTCCTACTGCTTTAGCAGTAACTACCCCAGTACTAGAAACAGTGGCAACACTTGTATTACTGCTAGACCAAGTAACATCCTGGCTTGGATTATTATCGCCATCAACTGTGGCGGTTAAATTGCCAGTACTAGATACAGCTAAAGATAATGACGAAGGAGAAACTGTAACAGAAGACACTGTTGAAGTTGATCCACTAGAAGTAACAGTGACATAAACAGAAGCATAAACACTACTATCAGCGTTACTTTCAATAACGACATAATCATTTCCTTCACCAATTGCAGTGATTCTTCCTGAAGAACTTACACTAACAACGTTACTTTCTCCGCTAAGTGTATAGAAATTAACAGAGTGATCAAATGTCCCTACTCCGTTAACTGTATAATCTAAATCTAAATATTCACCAGTATTTAATTCTAATTCTTCATTTACTACTTCTGGATTATTAATAATAATCTCTTTTGGGCCATCTTCATCTACTCCAAGAAATTTGGCGACGTTAAGTGCTCCATTTCCAGCCCAATTAGTATAAGAAGAACCACTATCATCGATTGGATCACAACTCGCGTATAAGGCTGATTCAATTTGAGCAGGGGTTGCACTTGGATTTTTTTGTTTATATAACGCAATCGCCGCGGTCACTAAAGGAGCACTAAAAGAAGTACCGCTTGTATCTTTATAGTGGGAATTAGAATCTTTTCCAGCAACATGAACATATCCAGGAGCAACTAAATCAATGGTCGAGCCATAATTAGAAAATCCCGCTTTATCAGTTCCAGTTTGGTTCAAAGAACCAACATTAATAACGTGATCATTACTTCCTGGATAAGAAGGTTCACTAGTATTATAGTTACCTGCCGCTCCTACTAAAGTAATTCCGGCGTTATATGCCTGATTTAACCAATAAGATAGAATAGTCGAACAGCCAGAAGAAGCTGGCATAGTAGATCCACCATAACTAACTTCGTGTTCATAGCTTTGAAATGACATATTAACAACATCTAGTTTTAATGTTTTAGCATCAGTTAACGCTTTTTGGATTGCACCAAATTCATAACCATTATTAGCATTAGTGACTTTATAAACATATAACTCAACATTAGGAGCTAATCCAGTGCCACCAACACTATTAATAGCAGCAGCCACTGTAGCCGCCACATTAGTGCCATGTCCGTGGGAGTCATCTATATATGAATAACCACTAGTAGAGGCCTTATAAGGGACCCAACTAGAGCTTTCCCAGGCATAATATTTTGAATCACCTTTTACTTTGGTTAATCCACCAACCATAAAATCTTCGTGGTCATAATTAATTCCAGAATCAATGATTCCAACTTTAACAGAATCTCCGCGATAATAATCTAATGTTTTGCCTAAATTAAGATATTGGAAAGTTTTACTATTTTGAGTGCTATATTTTGGCTCATTAGTAGGATCACTAGAATAACTAGCAGCATAGGCTACCATTCCTGGAGCGGCAAATTCGCTTTTTTCTTTAATATTATTAGCGGTTTTAGGTATAGCAAAAAGACATCCACTAAGGATAGAGGCAAATATAAAAGCCACAAACTTATGTCTCATAATACCTATATTTATAGATATTATATATCTAATACTGATAATATCGTATTTATTTTTTGTTTTGTTTATTTAATAGCAAATCAATAATGTTCTGTTTAAGTGCGGTATTTGCTTCGACATTATTATCATTTTTACTTAATTCAGTTTTATTAATGTTTTCTTCTATAATTACATTTTGAAACAAGGTTTCCCATTCATCCTTTTTTAAGCATAAATGTGTTAAAAATTTAGATTCTTCTGAGGAAGGGTCTTTTTCATATAAATCAACGTAAGCTTTGATGATAGACTCCATTTTTATAATGTTACCCTTTTGTTTTTCTTCTAATAAAATTCCAACAATATCAGATTGATCTCTTTTATATGATCTAAATGATTTTAATTTCATCGCAATTAGATGAATTGAATCAATAATCCTAACTTCAATCAAATTAGAATATGTTTTATAAAAGTCGCTATAAATGAAAATGTTTTTAGAATATGAATCTGTTTTTATAAAGTCGTCATTTAGCCATCCATAAGGAATGTTATATTTATCAGCAACAATTCTAATCGCGTGTTTTAAACTATCAGATTTATATGGATATAATAGACCATCTAAATCTAAAGACATCATTCTAAAAGAATATCTAACAAAAATTGCTCCACCACCAACTAAAACAATCTGAACAGGATGTTTACTAAGTTTTTTATATTCTTTTCCAAGCGCGGTTAGATAATAATCTAAATTATCTCTATCTAAATAAAAATTAGGCAACATCTCGTAAATCTCTTTCGACAATATTAAATCTCACAAATTCAGGGATTGAATCCTTTAATGCATTTTTTTCAATATTTAAATCAGCATTTAAAACTTTGCTCAATCGTAAATCTTCCGACAAAAGGGTTTTAGTTAAAGCAAAATTTCTTAAGTCATTATAATCTTCCGCTATTGGTAAATTATTAATTCTTGATAAATAGTCAACAGTAGAAAGTAAATATAAAGCTTTAGCTTTTTGATAATTATTCCAATATTTCCTAATATCGTCATTTAAATAAGTTTCTATTAAAAATTGAAAATCACCTTTTTCTTTTAATAAATGCTTGATGTTACTTTTAAATGTTTCAAACTCATCAATATCATTTCTTTGTAATAATGATTCCATATCAATATTTAAAGCCTTTGATAATCGATACACTGTTTCAGCGCAGCATTTATTAATATCAGTTTTTCCGTTAACAACCTCTAAAAGAGTGGTATATGGAATGCCACTTATTTTGCTACATTGATAGACACTCATCTTTTTTTCGTTTAATAAATCAATTAACATTTATATCACCTACATATAGTATAACGGTGTAGAGTTATATTGTAAATAACAAGCAATTAAAAAGGATGACCAAATGGTCACCCTATTGTTGTATTTGATAATTAGTCTCCGTAAGAGGTTACGATGCTTCTCCAGTTTGTGAAGTTAGTCTCACTTGCCGTATAGACACTCGAAGTGTTACACGTGTAGCCACTACCATCTTTCATTGGGAAGAAGCAACATAAACCATACGAATTACCAGCTCCAGTTCCGGCTTTAGAGTATGCAACCAAGTTAGCGAATGCTGTTAATACAGCACTAGTTTGAGTTGATGCACCAGAGAATGCAGATGTGGCTCTAATCTTATTCACCACGTCTTTAGCGTCTAAGATACCAAAGTAGCTATATCCTTCGCTGTCACTATCCGTGCCATAGTATTGACACGTCTTCATAAGTGTCTGGAATTTACTCTTACCATAAGAACTAATCATTGAATTAATGGTACTCGCCATTGTCTCCCAAGCAGATTTATATGCTGACATATAAGATAAATCAAGATATGAGAGTGTTTGATCACTGCTAGACCCTTGTTCAGCAAGGAAGCTATCACAAATAGCCTTAAGGATATTTGGTGTAGTCTTCTTAGCGTAGGCATCATCTAACCAGTTATCATAATCCCAACCAGCGCCAGCTTCAGATTCTTCAGAAGCAATCATGTAGTTGAAGTATTGAGAATTGAATTCCGCAATATCTTGAACTTGCATTAAGCAAGCATCATAACCGATCCATTCAAATTTATCAGATGTTGATCTACCTAATGTTGTGAATGAGTTAGCGACTGCAGTCTTAACTTCAGAGTTGGTTAAGCAGTCAGAACTATAGTTTTCATCGTAACATACTCCACGCATAGCACCACCATGGTTCCATAGAATTAGACTAATTCTATCAGCTGGGTAGTTCTGTACACCCCAAGTAATAAAGCTTTGAAGTGTAGAGGCTAAGCCCATGTTCGCTTTAGTTTCTTGAGAATCTCTCACTAATGATTTATTAGCAACATGATATCTTTCAAGATAGCTCTTATTAATACCGTGTGTTGTCTTCCAACACTTAGCACCACCAGTTTCAATAACAACATTAACGTCATCTGGTTGACCAGAAACTTTTAAGATTTCGGTAATATCACCAGAAGCATATCCAGACGCGCTACTTGCGCTAGTTTGTCCATTACTTTCAAGGTCGGATCCACAAAGATAGATTAAGATTGTTTGATCGTCTTGAGTTTGTTCAACAACCGTAACAGTACATTGAGCGTAAATGCTGCTTATATTGGTTAATGTTGCTCTAATAACGGCAGTATTACCTGCTGAAGCGTTACTAGAAACAGTAACAACGCCAGCGCTACTAACGGTAATATTGCTGCTACCACTATATCTAGACCAAGTTACTTCTTTATTTTGGTTAGCATTACTTGGAGTATAGTTAACCGCTAGATTCTTAGATCCACCAGGAGCTAATTCAACAGAGCTTGGACTAATAGAAATAGATGTTGGGTTAGTTGGTTCAGCAGTTCCAGTAGTAATTGAACATGCAATGATATAAATACTATTAGTAGTACATTCGACAGAAATCTTAACCTTACCACTTAAAGAGCCGTCACTTGTAAACGTCATATCTCTGCCGGTTGTTCCGCCAGATGTAGTGACTGATTGAGAAGAAATTTCTGTTCCACCAACTAATACGGTGATGTTACCTGCACCACTCTTAGAGTTTGTGCAATAAGTAACAGTGACAGATTGAACTGCATCAAAGGAAACAGGAGATGTTCCGTTAGCACCACTATAACCACTTGTGACTTGAACACCACTATTAGAATATCCATTACCATCTTTGCCACTTGTCCAGTTAGCCGGAGTTGCAGCCCAAGATTTACTAGTAAATTGATATGTTGTGGTCTCTTCACCACCGCCTGAGCTACCTCCACCGCTAGCAGTAACAGTAATAGTACAAGTTGCTTTTTTAGTGCTATCAGCAGCAGATTTTACTGTAATTGTTGCAGTTCCTTCTGCTTTTGCAGTTACTAAACCAGTACTGGATACTGTGGCAACTGAAGTTGCGTCAGATTCCCATGTGACATTCTTATTTGTTGCATTTGATGGTGAAATAGTAGCAGTTAATTGTTGAGTTTGATTAACAGTCAATGATGCAGAAGTTGGGCTTACAGATACACTAGTAACAGCAATAGCTGTAACAGTGATATCTACATAAGCAGTTACTGTTCCACTATTTTCAGCTTCTGCTGTTGCAGTAATTCTTGCATTACCAGCAGCAACACCAGTAACAATGCCTTCGCTACTAACTGTAGCAACACTAGTTGCGTTAGAAGAGAATGTGACATTCTTTACGTTTGTACTATTTGGAGAGTAACTGACTTCTAAAGAAGTAGTACCACCAATAGCAACGCTTGTAGAACCGGCTTCTAATGAAATAGATGTTGGATATACTGGTTCAACAGCGGTTGTATAATATTTAGCTTTCCATAAAGCAAATCTAGTTGATGCAGAAACAGTAATATCTGTTTCGCTTGTAACGCCAGTGAGAGTTGTTTCGTAATAATAATCTGATTCAGTACCACTTAAGGTATAAGCACTACCAGAACCGGAAATACCAGAATCTGCTGTTAAGCTGAATGATGATGTGCCACATGTTGCACCAGATAAGTTGATGACTGTGCTAGTACCATTCCAGCCTGCAGCATAGAATGATAACTTAGTTGCACCAGCACCAACTCTGATAGTCATGCTACCAGCAGCTTTACTGGTTCCAACCTTAACGCCTTCACTACCATCAACAGTACATGCCATAGCATTAGATCCTGTTGTCATATCAGCATCAAAATTATCTTGTTGTGGTTTAGCAGTAACAGTAATGTCGATATATCCATAAACTGCTGAGCCATCAGTGGCAGTCGCAGTAATTCTTGCTTCACCAGCAGAAACGCCAGTAACTAAACCATTTGTGTTAACAGTAGCAATGCTTTCATGGTTACTAGACCAAGTAACAGTTTGAACTGTTGCATTATTTGGAACAACAGATGCAGTTAATTGTAATTGCGATTCTTCTTCAACAGTTGCAGATTCACCAGTAACAGAGATTCCGGTAACTGGAATAGCGTTAACTGTGATATTAAGTGTTCCGGAAACATTGAATACAGTAGATTCAACTTTAATCTTCCAAGTACCTGTAGTGCCAAATAATGATGTAATCGAATAAGAAACCAAGCTAGGATTTAATAATGTTAATGTTAGGTTGTAGCTGTTAAAAGCAGAATAGCCAATGTTATCATCCGATGTCGCATCGTGATATTTCAAATTAACAGAAATACCAGATGTAAAGTCAGACAATTTTTGTGCAGTATTAAATATTGTATTAGTGCTATTAACTTCAATTTGAGTTAAAGTCTTTACATAGTTAACAGTAATTGTATATTCAGATGGAATAAAGTTTTTATAACTGACAACGACAGTGTATAAAGCATACTCAGTATTTCCGAACGCAACACTAGTGTCAATCGCTTGGTCGTTAGAATCATAAACAACATAACTATAGTTATCAGCTCCATTGCCTCTTGATAATTCTGTTTTAGTTCCATCATTCTTAACAGATTTAACAACTAATCCATTAGCATCATCGAAAACATTGTTTTGATTAAATGATGTAACACTATCGCTAATTTCAAATCCTGAAATAAATGAATCAGGTTTATCATAAGATGGGCTAGATGATTCAGAAACAAGTTTGTATAAGCAAACATTAACATCTGAAGTGTAGTATCTAAATCTATCTCCATTGTTTGTGGAAGTGTTGAATTTGATATGGTATGTTCCAGAGGAAATGGTTGCATAATAAGAAGAATCAATTTCTATTTCGTTTGCCTGAGCTGTGGAGCTAGTGTTAAGCGTGTTCTTTGATCCGGTGTGATAAATGTAATAATCATTAATAGACATGATGCTAAATCCACCAGAGACAGAAGAAAACTCGAATGCTGCGCCATTAATGCTATCAGAAGGCTCGATAATGTTATCGGAAATAGAAGCAGTTACATAATTTGAAACAACATCAACTCCGGAAGAACTTAAACCACCATTTAAAATCTTTGCTGAAGTGGATGAAACTTCATAAACAATCAAATAATGCCCTTCAGTAACTTGAGATGTATTTGTTACTTTTTGGTAATAAGATATCTCTTCTCCTCCGCTCTCTTCTCCTTCGTGAGCATCTGGATTTTCAACACAACTATAGTTATAAGTAAGTGATGAAATAGTCACAGTGCTAGAAGCAGTAAATTTTATATAATATGGGTTTGTACCTGGTTCATATACTTGTCCACTATTAAGGACAAAAGAATCACCCCAGACATCTCCACCATAAGATACTTGAGCAGATATTGCTCCTACTTGATTAAAAACGCAAGAGAAAGAAGTGATCGACCTAATCCAATCTTTGTTTATTAAAGTACCATTTGCATTTAATGTGACATGTCCACCGGTAGAAGCTGCAACTCCACTATATGTAAATGTAACGTTATTACCTTTTTGAGTATGTTGAACATGATCACCAGCAGTAGTGACTTTGTTAGTAGAATCTAACACTATTTGGTTTAGTTGACTTGTTCTAGCACTATATAAGGCTTGAGCTAAGCCAGATTTAATTGTGGTGACACCTAAAGCCACAGCGACAACTGCGCCTAATATTCCTAAGCCACCACCAATAATTTTTGTGTTTCTTTTCATGATGTAAAAAACTTCTTAATTTAACTCCTGTAATCTATATAGGAATGGTAAAGCCATATACTTAGAGATACTATTATCTACATATGTAGAAAAATAACCTAAGGTTATATTAAACATTATATATCCTAAACTTTCAACATTATTTTCAATAACCGCTCCATCATCGATACTACCGGTACCCTCTTCGGGGTCAATGTTTGAGTGAATATACCAGTATTTATTAGTTTTATTAGAAGAATCTAATTTAACTTTTCCTTGATGTGTACAAACTAAATATTCTCCAGTTTGCGCTTCTAAAGTCATCCCTTTATCCTCTAAACCAAGAACAAATTCTATTGATCCTTCACCTAAAGAAGTGATGGTTTTCTTATCGCTACTAAAAGATGAAGTAACAGGATTCAAATGGGAATGAAGAGTGTCTAAAGATGCGGTTACTCCTTGAGCAGGAGAGGCCATCACTAAAATATCGCCATCACTTAATGAATCATAATCATCTACTCTAACCCAGCCTTTTTGTTTTACTGGTAATTCTTCCATAATTGTCACATAGCAAATTGCAGTCATATCACTATAATTTGGATCAGTACAGCGACAAGTGATTGTGCATTTCCCATTCTTATTTTTAGCAGATTTCACAGTCCCATATTTAGAAACAGTAATTAAGTTAGATTCACTAACTAGATATTCATAAGGGAAAATACCTTCAGGTTCAAATCCTTGAGGAATAGGAAGTACTTGATATTGAGTAGTTGAATCTCTTTTGATTTCGAGTCTAGTTTCCGATAAACGTAAATATCCTTTATAAGTATCTTCTTCCTCTTCTTCAGGAGGAATAATTTCTTTAGCGGAAATAGTAATTGTGTAAGTCTTACTTTTAGTTAAATAAGTGACTGTTATTATTTGTTCTCCTTCTATATTCATGTTAGGAGAAGAAACACTAGTAGGGGTGACCACTACTGGATTACCTATACTATATATAGCGGTAACAATTAATCCATCATAAGTGAAAGTGTCTCCTACTTCAAATTCTGTCTTATGTGTTCCAGAAATAGATATATCTATTAATTCAATTTGAGGTCCACTTTTTTCATTAACTGTCACACTATAAGTCGCGGTTTTGCTTAAATAAGTAACAGTGACTTCTTTAACTCCTTTAGTCGACATATCAGGAGTAGAAACACTATAGTCTCTTTCTTCAATATTATTAATAGAATTATCACTATAATGAGCGGTCACTATTAAGCCTTCATAAGTGAAAGAATCATCAACAGTAAAACTGGTTTGATAAGTTCCAGATAGAGAAATATTTTCTAAAATAGGATCTTCAATTTTAGAAGGTGTTTCTCCACAAGAAATAGCAAAAAATAAAGTTGAGGAAAGAATTAATAATTTATGAAATTTATTCAAAATTATCTATTTCCCTTCTTTTTCTTTGTTATTACATATATAGCAAATAAAGAGGCAATACTAATCGAACAAATGATGACAATAAAACTATTACCGATAGGTTCATTTATAGATGTAAGTACTCCATTCTTAATAGATTTAAGGGCT
>CADCEE010000003.1 GCA_902800355.1 uncultured Erysipelotrichaceae bacterium
AAGGGTTTGGCTGTTCGCCAATTAAAGTGGTACGCGAGCTGGGTTCAAAACGTCGTGAGACAGTTTGGTCCCTATCTGTCGTGGGCGCAGGAAGTTTGAATGGATTTGACCTTAGTACGAGAGGACCGGGTTGAACATGGCAATGGTATATCGGTTGTCACGCCAGTGGCATGGCCGGGTAGCTACCCATGGAACGGATAAACGCTGAAAGCATCTAAGCGTGAAGCCAACCATAAGATGAGACTTCCCATTCGCAAGAAGTAAGTTCCCTCCAAAGTTAGGAGGTTGATAGGTTAGAAGTGTAAGTGTCGTGAGGCATTCAGCTGACTAATACTAATAGAACGAGGACTTAATTTCTAAGATTTTAACAAGTCCATAAGTAAAATTTATGTTAATGCTTTAATTAGTGAGATCAATGTGATAATATCTAGTTTTCAGAGAACAAGGTTCTCTAAAAAAAGTCTGGTGGCGATAGCGCAGTGGACACACCTGTTCCCATACCGAACACAGAAGTTAAGCACTGTAGTGGTGAAGATAGTACGTAAGTGCAAAAATAGCGAGCTGCCGGGCTTTTTTATTTCCATATAGTTTATAGATAATTTATAATTATAGTCGAGGTATATTTTATGAAAATTAACGTTATCAGATTAGCAAATTCTTTAGATCCTAATGCCTCCTTTAAAAAAGAAGGCGACGCGTTTATTGATGAACTCAATAATGAACTTTTTGATAAAGATTATGAATTAGTGGAAAATGATAGTTCCGCTTTATTTAATGTGATATTTATTGAAACTGGTGGAAGTGAACAACACTTCATCAAAATTGAAAAAGAATTACCTCGACCAATTATTTTAATTAGCGACTGTTTAAATAATTCTTTACCAGCCTGTTTAGAAATTAAGTCTTTCTTATCTAATAATAAAGAAGACTGCATTTTACTATTTGGTAAAGAAAAAGAAATCGCTAGTGCCATTGTTGAAATCTCCAAAATTGAAATCGCTAAAAGATTTATTAGTGGGGCTAATTTAGGAGTTATTGGCAAACCTAGTGACTGGTTAATTGCCTCATTAGTTGATTATGAAGAGGCTAAAAGAATATATAATGTGAACCTTATTGATATCACCTCTAAAGAACTCAAAATGGAGATTGATAATGGATTAATTGAAAACATTCCAAATAAGGCAAAATATGAGAAATTAGCGCAAAATAGCGAGGTTTTGACGGGAGCTTTAACGATTTATAGCGGTCTTAAGCGTATTATTGAGCGTTATAAACTTAAAGGATTTACCCTTAGATGTTTTGATTTAATTGAAGAATATAAGAACACCGCATGCCTTGCTTTAGCGATGCTTAATGATGAAGGGATTATTGCAACTTGCGAAGGCGATGTTCCTAGTATGTTGTCAATGTTAATTATTAAAGCTTGTACTGATAAGGTGTCTTTCCAGGCTAATCCAAGTCGAATCACTTTTGGCGATAAAGATAATGATAATGAAGTCTTATTCGCTCATTGTACTTTACCTTTAAGTATGGCCAATAAAATTGAATTCATGACCCATTTTGAAAGTGGATTAGGAATTGGAGTAAGAGGTGAATTATCCAAAGGAGAAATCACAATCTTCAAATTATCTAGGGACTTAAAGAACTATTTATTAGTTTCTGGAGAAATTAAAGAAAACTTAAAATTACCAAATTATTGTAGAACCCAAATCTTAGTGAAACTTGAAGATGAGGATCTATATCCATTAATCAATAAAAGTTATGGTAACCACGTGATAATTTCTTATGGTGATAATGGCTCAGAAATTATGAATGTTCTTCATTATTTCGCTGAACAAGCAAGCTTACACAATAAGGGTTAACTTGACATAATTATATTACCTATGTAGAATACTCGTAGGTTTATATAAACCTAAAAAGTATACATTTAATTTATGAAAACAATAGATGGTCTTACATTAAAGAAATTCTTGATAAGCGCCAGTAACAATTTATTCAATCATTATCCAGAAGTGGATGCTTTAAACGTCTTCCCTGTTCCTGATGGTGATACTGGTATTAACATGAATCTCACTATGACTAGTGGGGCTAATGAGATTAACGGTATTAATGAAAATAATGCTTTTCTTATTGCTAAAACTTTCTCGCGCGGCTTATTAATGGGCGCTAGAGGAAATTCTGGCGTTATTACTTCTCAAATCTTTAGGGGCTTCTCTAGCGTATTAGAAGGGGTAGAAGAAATTGATTGCTTCTTATTAGCGCAAGCTTTTAAAGCTGGTAGTGAAACTGCTTATAAAGCAGTTATGAGACCAGTTGAAGGTACAATTCTTACTGTTATTAGAGAATCTAGCGCTGCTTTAAATCAAAAAGTTAAAGAAGGAATGTCGATTGAAAAGACACTCGAAATTTTACTTCAAGAAGCTAATGCTTCTTTAAATAGAACCCCAGAATTATTACCAATTTTAAAAGAAGTTGGTGTTGTTGATAGTGGCGGTACTGGCTTAGTGAGAATCATTGAAGGTATGTATCTTGCTAGTATTGGTCAAGAAGTATCTAGAGATGATAAAAATGTTTCCGCTGGAGCGATTGCTTCCGCTGCCGCTACTGCTATGGAAGAAGAGGAATTTGGATACTGCACTGAATTCATTATGTCTTTAGGTCCAGATTCTGTTAAAAAGATTTTTAATCAATCTAGATTTACTAACTGGCTTAATTCACACGGACAATCTTTAGTAGTTGTTAAAGATGATGACATCGTTAAAGTTCATGTTCATACTTTAACTCCTGGAGAAATTCTTAACTATGCTCAACAGTATGGTGAATTCTTAAAACTGAAGATTGAAAATATGACTGAACAACATCACGCTTTAGCAGATGGAGCGGATGTTAAGCCTCATGTTGATTTAGTTTCTGAAATAGAGGCTACACCAAAAGCAAAAGAAGAAGAACAAGAATTACCATCTGAAAAAATCACTAATGCAGTTATCGCTGTTAGTTCTGGAGAAGGTATATCTGCCTATTTTAAAGAATTAGGGGCAACTTATATTGTAAGTGGTGGACAAACCATGAATCCATCTAGTGAAGATTTCTTATCTGCGATTAGAAAGATTAACGCGGAAAATATCTTTATCTTACCAAATAACTCCAATATTGTTATGGCGGCATCTCAAGCTGCTGATATTGCTTCTGAAGAAGGTAAAAACGTCTTTGTAATTCCAAGTAAAACTATTCCTCAAGGAATAGTGGCTATGATGTCACTTGATCAAGACACTGACCCAGAAGAAAATATGCGTAATATGAGATATTCACTTAAAAACGTGAAATCTGGAGAAGTGACGTTCTCTATTAGAGACTGCGAACTTAATGGCATTAGAATCCAAAAAGATGATTATATTGGAATCTATGAAAAAGAAATCGTTGTTGGTGTTAAAGATAAATTCACTGCTTTAGTGGAATTAGTGGATAAGATGATTGATGAAGAAAGCGCAATTCTTACCATCTTCTTAGGAGCGGACGTTAAACGAGAAGACTTCGTTAGTTCTAAAAAAGCTATTGAGGAAAAATATCCAGATCTTAATATTGATGTTAAAGACGGTAAACAAAACGTCTACTCATTCTTAATAAGTGTTGAATAGCAATCGTCTGATTGCTATTTTATTTATATGGGCGAGAAATTATCATCTTCTAAAAGAATGAATTACCTTCTTGGCAAGATGGGTATTTTTTTTTTTTTTTTTGTTTTATATCACCTACCTAAACGATATGATGATTTTTCTTTAACTCATGAAAGACATTTAGTAGATAAAGAAAAAGTAACAATATATGCGAAAGTGGTGACTACTCCTAAAAAAGTATTAGCTAGAAAAACCACAATTGTGACCTTTGACGTTTTAACAGATACAAATACTTATTTTAAAGTAATTGCCTATAATAGACCCTATCTAACTAAGTCGGTGACTATTAATGAATATTACACAATTACAGGTAGTTATGATAAATCTCGTAACTCCCTTAATTTAATTAATTTTGTAAAAGGAAAAATTGAAGATAATAAGGTTTTAAAGCCTGTTTATATTCTCCCTAAGGATTTAGCTAATAAAGACTATATTACTTTAGTAAATCGCTGTTTAGAGGCAGTTAAAGGGCATATACCAAGTCTAGTTCCTTATTCGCTTAGAGAAAAATACCGTTTATGTAATAAAGAATACGCTTTAAGAAAGGCTCATCAACCTCATAACTATGAAGATATTCATCAAGCATACCGCTATTTAAAATATGAAGAAGCTTTAGAATTCTCTTTAAAGAATCAACTAATTAAAGAAGAGAATAAATCCCTTCAAAAAGTAAAAAAAGAACCGATTGATTTATCGAGCTGTGAAGAGTTTATTTCTTCTTTACCATATAAATTAACTGAAGATCAAATAGTAGCCTCTAAAGAGATTATTGAAGATATGAATCAGTCTTCTTTGATGTATCGCTTACTACAAGGTGATGTTGGCACTGGAAAGACACTAGTGTCTTTTATTGCTTTATTTGCTAATTTTAAAAGAGGAGATCAAGGAGCTTTAATGGCCCCAACTGACGCTCTAGCTAGACAACATTATGAAAACGCTAAAAAGTTATTTAAAGAAACTAAACTAAGAATTGTTTTGCTGGTAGGTTCAACGCCGTTAAGTGAAAAAAGAAGAATTTATGATGATATAGAAGAAGGCTTAGTAGATATAGTTATTGGTACACATGCTTTATTTGCAAAAGCCGTTAAATATAATTCTTTAGGATTAGTGATTATTGATGAACAACATCGCTTTGGCGTTAACCAAAGAAAAGCGCTTATGGATAAAGGTGAACATGCAGATTTACTGATGATGTCTGCTACTCCAATTCCACGTTCTTTAGCTTTGTCAATTTATGGTGATTTAGAGATATCAACTCTATATATGTTCCCTAATGTTAAAAGGGACGTTTCTACAAAAATTGTTGATTCGGAAGATAGTAAAATCTTTGAATTTGTTGATAAAGCATTAGCAAAAAATCAGAAGGTTTATATAGTCGCTCCACTTATCGAGTTTAGTGAAAATGATAAGTACTCAGTAGAGAAGTTATTTGCTCGATATTTGCTACGTTATAAGGAAAAAGTAGGGCTTTTGCACGGAAAAATGAAGCAAAATGAGAAAGAAGATGTATTAGATAGGTTCTCTAATGGGAACATTGATATCTTAGTTTCCACTCAAGTTATTGAAGTAGGAATTGATGTTAAAAGTGCGACCGTTATGGTTATTTATGACCCGAATAATTTTGGTCTAGCATCTTTACATCAATTAAGAGGAAGAATTGGTCGAGACGGCACTAAATCTATATGTTTATTAGCTATTGATGATTTAGAAGATAAAGAGAAATTAGAAATATTAACAACTAGTAATGACGGCTTTGAAATTGCTGAAAAAGATTTAGCGTTACGTGGTCCTGGAGAACTAGTGGGAATTAAGCAATCTGGTATTCCCGATTTTAGATATTTAAATATGATTGATGATATTAAAATCTTTGTGGTCGCAAGAGACGACGCTAGAAAAATAATCGCTAATAAAAATAACGAAGAATATCGTTACTTATTAGCTCATTGTTCAAAGAGTATAGAATATAATCCTATAATTAAGGTATAATACATATTATTGTGAGTATAAATTTTTAATTTAGAAGAAGAATAAGGAATTATTATGATTAGAATTGGTATTGATTGTACTGGTGGAGATAACGGTTATGCCGTTATTGTTCCTGCCATTAAAAATTTCAAAGAAAAGAATAAGGAAGTTGAGTTTATTGCCTTTGGCAATGAAAAAGATTTAATAGATCTTAAAGGAGTATGTGAAGTTGTTCACGCTCCTGATGTTGTTCCTATGGAAGCCGGACCTCTTGAAGCGATGAGAATGAAAGAGTCCTCTATTTATAAGATGTGTCAATATGCTAAAGAAGGAAAAATTGATGCTATGGTTTCTGCTGGATCTACTGGTGGATTCTTATCTTTATCAACTTTAATTCTTAAAACTATTGAAGGAGTTCATAGAGCAGCATTTATCGCTCCTTTCCCAACTAAGATTAAAGGTAAGAAAGTCGTTATTCTTGATATTGGAGCAAGCAATGAAAATTCTCCTGAGGAATTAGCCCAATTCGCTGTCATTGGTTCTTTATATTCTAAATATATTTTGGGAGTGGAAAATCCTTCTGTTTGCTTATTAAGCAATGGTACTGAAGAAGGCAAAGGTTCTCCAAGTGGGAAATTAGCTTATAAATTACTTAAAGATAAACCATATTTTAAAGGTAATATCGAAGCTAGAAACGCTCTTAGCGGAGAATGCGATGTCGTAGTTTGTGATGGCTTTACTGGCAACACCTTCTTAAAGAGTAGTGAAGGTATGGCAAAAATGATGTCTAATATGATTAAAGCTGCCTTTAAACGTAACTTATTCTCTAAACTCGGATATCTATTTGTTAGAAAAGGAATTAAAGAGATGTCAGAGACCATGGACTATAAGTCCACCGGCGGAGCAATGCTACTTGGAATTAATGGAGTGGTTGTAAAGGCCCACGGTAGTTCTGATAGTTACGCTTTTGAATGTGCTATTAATGTTGCTTATAAACTCGTACAAGAAAATATTATTGAAAAGATTAAGGAGGGAATTAAAGAATAATGGAATTATTAGATTTATTAAGTTCCTTTGAAATTAATCCTTGTGATATTGCTTATTACGAACTTGCTTTAACTCACCCTTCTTGTAATTCAGATTTAAACACTAAACATCAAGATTATGAAAGGTTAGAGTTTGTTGGTGATTCAGTGATCGGTTTTGTTTCTGCTGATTTAATTTATAAATTACACCCAGAGATGGACCAAGGCTATATGTCTAAACTTAGATCTTATTTAGTATGTTCTAAATCTTTAGCTAATTATTCTAGAAAATATAACTTATACGAATTAATTCGTATTGGTCACTCTATTACTAGAGAGCAATTAGCGAAAAGTGACAAAATTCTGGAAGATGTTTTTGAAGCTTTTGTAGGTGCGATTTATTTAGACCAAGGAATTGATATCGCTTACAAAGTCATTGAAAAAATCCTTTATGAAGATGTTAAACAAACTAATATAGATGACATTATTGATGCCAAAACAAGATTGCAAGAAGAAATTCAATCTGAATATCGTGAAGCGGTTAGATATGAATTAATTGATGAATTTGGTCCACCACATGATAGAACTTTTGTTTCTCAAGTGATGTTCAACGGATTAATTTTAGGTAAAGGACAAGGCAAATCTAAGAAAGCCGCAGAAGAAGCAGCTGCAAAAGATGCTTTAAGTAAAAGGAGTCTATAATGGGATTATTATCTTTTTTAAAAGATAAATTTTCTAAAAAGAAAGACACTAACGTTGATTCTTATTCCGAGGGAATGAGCAAATCACGTCAGAATTTTTCTAATAGACTTAATGAATTAAGTAAGAAATATAAGAAAGTTAATCAAGACTATTTTGAAGAACTTGAAGAAATCTTAATTGAAAGTGATGTTGGTGTTAATTTAACTTTAAAAGTTATTGATGAGCTTCTTCAAGAAAGCCGTGAAAAGAAGATATCTGATGCTGATGAGTTAAACGAATTATTAATTGATCATTTATTTAGTGGCTATATGGCTAAAGGTGAATCTTTAACTGATATTCGTTTTGTAGAAAATGGACCAACTGTGTTACTTGTTGTCGGTGTTAATGGAGTTGGTAAAACTACCACAATCGCTAAACTTGCAAATCGATATATTGAACAGGGCAAATCTGTTTTATTAGTTGCGGCAGATACTTTTAGAGCAGGGGCAAGCGAACAATTACAAATCTGGGGCAATAGATTAAATATTAATGTAGTTACTGGACCATATAATTCTGATCCAAGTTCAGTTGCTTATGATGGTCTTAGCACAGCTAAGAAAGATAATATTGATTTAGTTATCGTTGATGTTTCTGGAAGATTACATAATAAACAATATTTAATGGATGAATTATCTAAATTAAAACGTGTTATTAATAAATGTATTCCAGGTGCACCTCATGAGACTTTCTTAATTATTGATGCGACTACTGGTCAAAACGGCGTTGTTCAGGCAAAAGCATTTGCCGAAGTTACTGACTTAACTGGGGTTGTTATTACTAAAATGGATGGCACTTCTAAAGGCGGTATCATTTTGGCTATTAGAGAAGAACTTGGTGTTCCAGTTAGATTTATTGGCTTAGGCGAAAAGATGACTGACTTAAAAGAATTTGATCTCGAAAGTTATATTTACGGGTTATGTGTAGGAGATAAAAATGGAGAAGATTGAGCAAACAGTTCGATACGTTAAACTCTATAATATCTACAAAGATTTTCTAACCCACAAACAATTAGAAGTATTTGGAGATTATTTTTTAGCTGACTTATCATTAAGCGAGATTGCTGAATCTAGAAATATATCTAGAGCAGCGGTTGAAGACGCTATAAAAAAGTCTTGTCAAAAATTAGATGAATGTGAGGCTAAAGTGCACTTATTAGAGAAGAGCGACAAACTACTTAAATTATCGTCAAAACTTAAAGAAAAATGCCTCAATACTACCGAATTTAAAGAAATTGAAGAATTAGAAAAGGAGTTAGATTATGGCATTTGAGAATCTAACTGAAAAGCTATCTAGAATATTTAAAAAGATACGTGGTCAAGCTCGTTTAACTGAGTCCAATATGGACGAAATGTTGAAGGAAATTCGCGTTGCTCTTTTAGAAGCAGATGTAAACTACAAAGTCGTTAAAGAATTTATTAACAATGTTAAGGAAAAAGCTATTGGCCAAGAGGTTTACACTAAGTTAAATCCTAGTCAAATGATTACCAAGATTGTTCATGATGAATTAGAGACTCTTCTTGGTGGTGGTGAAAATGAAATTAAATATCAAGCTAATAAACCAACTGTGATCTTACTTGTTGGTTTACAAGGTAGTGGTAAAACAACCACTGCTGGTAAGCTTGCATATTTAATGAAGAATAAGCTTCATAAGAAAGTATTATTGGCTGCAGGCGATATCTATAGGCCTGCCGCTATTGATCAATTAGAGCAAATTGCTAAATCAATTGATGTTCCTTTATTTAAGAAGGGTACTGATGTATCTCCAGTTGAAATATCAAAAGAAGCTAAAGCTTTGGCTTTTAATGATCATTATGATGTTTTAATTATCGATACCGCCGGTAGAATTGCAATTGATGAAGCCTTAATGGAAGAGCTTAATCAAATTAAAAAAGTAGTGGATTTTACTCCTTGTTGATGCAATGAGCGGTCAAGATGCAGTGAATGTTGCTAAAGCATTTAATGACTCATTGTCATTAACTGGTGTTATTATTTCAAAATTAGATGGTGATGCGCGTGGTGGTTCTGCTTTAAGTATTAGACACATGACTGGAGTACCTATTAAGTTCTCTGGTGTTGGTGAAAAAGTATCTGATTTAGATATCTTCCATGCTGATAGAATGGCAGATCGTATCTTGGGCATGGGAGATGTCATGACTCTTGTAGAAAAGGTACAAGAAGAAGTGGATGAAAAAGAAGCTAAAAAAGCCGCTAATAAGATGATGAGCGGTAAATTTGGCTTAGATGATATGCTCGCTCAGATGAGGCAAGTTCAAAAACTAGGCTCATTAGGTGGATTGTTGAAACTAATTCCAGGTATGCCAAAGATTTCTCCTGAGCAACAAGCAATTGCCGAAAAAGAAATGCGTAATTTTGAAATTATTATAAATTCCATGACTTATGAAGAAAGACACAACCCATCTATTTTTCAATATTCTAGAAAAATAAGAGTGGCTAATGGATGTGGCAAACAAGTAAGTGATGTTAATCGTGTCTTAAAGAAATACGAACAAATGAAAGATATGATGAAACAAATGGAGCAATACAAAAAAAGTGGCAGGATGCCACCAGGAATGCCACCAGGATTTGGTGGAATGAGATAAGTTTATTTAATAAACTTTTTGCCTTTTTCAATAGCAGCAAGTTCCCACTTCGCTGCTTTTTCTTTGTCTTCATCTAATAATTTTTTATCAGCTTTAGACAAGTTTACTTTTTTAAATAAATCCGGACGAAGCTCTTTTGTAAGATTAAGAGATTTTTTTCTTCTCCACTTATTAATTGCTTGATGATTTCCAGAATATAAAATGTCAGGAACTTTGTCTCCATTATATTCATATGGTTCAGTGTATTGAGGGTACTCTAATAAATTCTCGTCAAATGATTCTGATTCAATGCTTTCTTTAGCGATGGCTCCATCTAATAGCCTAATAATAGAGTCAGCGATTGCCATTGAGCCAATTTCGCCACCAGTTAATATATAGTCACCGATAGAAATAGATTCATCAACGTATTTATTTACGCGTTCATCTATTCCTTCATAATGTCCACATAGTAGGATAATGTGTACTTCTTTTGAAAGTTCTTTTGCTCTTTGCTGATTATAGGTCGTACCTCTTGGAGAAAGCATAATAACTTTTGAATGTTTTTCTTTATGATCATTAATGCAATCTACAATTGGTTGACACTTCATAATAAGTCCGGCTCCTCCACCAATTGGAGCGGAGTCGACTCGATGATTTTTATCTTTTGTATAATCTCTAATATTAACTACTTCTACATCAACTATTTTCTTAGCTATTGCGCGCTTAATAATTGAGTTAGTTAGAAACCCATCAAACATTTCTGGGAATAAAGTTAAAATTGTAATTTTCATAGCAATCCCTCAATAATTTCTATCAAAATCCGCTTATTTTCGATATCAACAGACTTGATAAACTGTTTTACAAAAGGCACAAAGAAGTCTCCTTTTCCTTTACGAGCAACTCTGAGGGTAAGTTGGGCAGGATATTCTTCAACTTCTTTAACTATACCTAATAAATTATTATCTTTATCAACAACGTTACATCCTTTTAAATCTGAGTAGAAATACATCCCTTTTTCTAAAGATATTTCATCCTTAATAGCATGTATTTCATATCCTTTTAATAGTTTAACTTCTTCAGGCGTATTTATCTCTTCTACCTTAAGAAAATCAAATGGTCCGTTTTGTCGATATTTGATAACTTTTAGTTCTTTTCTTTCGTTAGTTTGTGGGTTATACAAAAACACTGTAGCGCCTGCCTTATATCTTTTAGATTGATTTGAGGTAGTGCTATAGATTTTTATGGTGCCATCTAGGCCAAATGAATCTTTGATAACTCCTAAACTAACGTATTCCATAATTTAATAATAAGAAAAAGGAGGATATTAATCCACCTTTTCGTCTTCGAATGATTCGAATTTGATGTGGATGCGTTTGTTTTCGCTTTTACCAGCAACGCCCACAACTTCTCTTAATGCATTCGCAATAATTCCTTTGTGACCAATTAATCGAGCGGTATCTTCTTTCTCCGCTGCAATAATAATGAGTACATCTTTAGGAGTGGTTCCTTCGGAGACTCTAATGAAAATTGATTTTGGATCTTCTACAATATCGTCGATTAAGGTATGGACTATATTTTCGTAATCCATAGAATTATTTTCCTTTTTTGGCTTCTACAGTTTTAGCGTTAAGTCCTTTTCTGTTGAACATTGCTTTAACTGTTTCGGATGGTGTAGCACCTAAAGCTAACCATTTTAATGCTAATTCTTCGTCGATAACTGCATTTTCGACACCTTTTTCTGGATCGAAATAACCGATTTGTTCGATATATCTTCCGTCTCTTGCGTATCTACTATCAGCGGCGACGATTCTAAAGAATGGATCTTTATGTCTACCAATTCTTGTTAATCTGATTTTAACTGCCATTTTTTGTTTCCTCCAAATTTTGCTCTACTATAGTAAGTTTTATTTTTATATGTGTCAAGTATTTTTACTTTACAGCTAACAATATTTACACAATTTAATAAAATTAATGCTTGCAAAGAGTGTCCACTATGATATTATTATCAAGCATGTTTTAACATGATACGGGTGCTCCGCTGTCAGATGAGAATGAACACCAAGAGAACTAATATCTATTAGGAGGCGTACAAAATGAACAACAGATTAGTTGAAGAAATTACCGCATCCCAACTCAGAACAGATATTCCAGAATTCAAATCTGGTGACGAAGTCAAAGTTTCTGTTCGTATTATCGAAGGTAACAAATCCAGAATTCAAGTTTTCCAAGGTGTTGTTATCCAAAGAAGAGGTGGCGGTGTTAATGCTACGTTTACCGTTCGTAAGATGTCCAGTGGCATCGGTGTGGAAAGAACCTTCCCATTACATTCTCCAAGTATTGCGGGAATCGAAGTAATGAGAAAAGGTAAAGTGAGAAGAAATAAAATCACTTATATCCGTAAACGTTCAGGTAAAGCTGCTCGTATTAAGGAAGTTCTATAATTCGTTAATTGTAGCTATTAAAAGGAATCGATTAAACGGTTCCTTTTTTCTTGTTTATTACGCGTATACAAAGTATAATTTAAAACATGACAAAGAAATTTTACAATAGTGAAAAATTTCAAGCATGGTTTTTCCCTATCTTATATTTCGTCCTTGCGATTTCTATTGTAATCACTAGCTGCTTTATCTTCAAAAAGAAGTATTATCAACCAATTGTTGTTAATGGACAGTCGATGTGGCCAACTTTAGCAGGTGGCGGAAGTTATACTGATGAAAAAATCAACTACCATATCAGGTATAACTATGGTATTGCTGACATTAGTAAAGGTTCTGTTGCTAGCCTTCATCGTTTCGATGTTGTTGTGACTTATTATCCTCAAGGATGGAATGGATATAACAAGGACTATAAAATCAAAAGAGTCTGGGGTTTTCCAGGTGAGACTGTCGCTTTAACTTATGATGATGAAACTTGTGAATATACTTTTAGGGCATATAAGCAAGGTAAACCAACTTATGAACTTAAATCCACAAGAAAAGATTTTACTCAAACGTTCGAGGCTATGTATTACGATAAAGACGGTAATAAATTATATAAAGATGTATCTTTAACTTATAGTGTAAACGAGTTTGTATTGCCTAATAAAACCTTTAGAACATCTCATCATAATCCAATTGGTACTAATGATAAAAAGCCTAGAGAGTTCCATAAAGATTTAAAAGATGACGAATATTTTGTGATGGGAGATAACTGGCAAGGTAGTACGGACTCTTATGAAAATATTCATCAAACAAATAGATTAACCGCAAATGACTTACAAGGAAGAGTAATATGCATTAATGCATATGCTACATATAATGACGTAACTGAAGAGACATTTGATATGCACAACATACCAGAAAGGTACGATTTCTAGCATGAGTCAAATACATTGGTTTCCCGGTCATATGAAAAAAGCCTTAAATGAAATTGAGGCTAAAATTAAATTAGTTGATATTGTTATTGAGATTTTAGACGCAAGAGCTCCATTAAGTTCTATTAATCCAGAATTTGAAAAAAGAGTCCAAAATAAAAAACGTATTTTTGTCTTATCAAAAAATGATTTAGCAGATCCTGTAGAAACCAAAAAATGGGAAGAATATTTTAAAAAAAGTGTAGATTCACTTTTAATTTTGAATCTTAATGAACAAAAATCCACTCAGATTATTTCTAATGAAGTGAAAAAACTAGGGGCTGAAAAGCACGCTAAAGAAGCTGCCAAAGGAATGAAACCACAACCACTTAAAACCATGATCATTGGTGTTCCTAATGTTGGTAAATCATCTTTAATTAATCGCTTAGCCAAAAGAAGTGCGGCCGGAGTGCAAAATAAACCTGGTTACACTAGAGGAGAGCAGTTTATTAAAGTAAATAACGATTTTATCTTATTAGACACTCCTGGTATCTTACCAATGAACTATGATGATAAGACCAAAGCCATTAATCTTGCGCTTTTAGGCTCAATAAGAGAAGAAATACTCCCTAATGAGGATTTATCTATCTATCTCATCAAATACTTAAATAAGTTCTATCCAGAGGCTTTAAAAGAGAGATTTGGTGTTATCGACCTCTCTAACTTTGAAGATGTTATTACTCAAATCTGCGCTAGACGGGCTTTACTAAACGACCGTGAAAGAGCGTATTCTTTGTTGTTAAAAGAATTTAAAGACGGTAAACTTGGCCGTATTACTTTAGAACACGCACAATGAGTTTAGATTACGAACAACAATATTATAGTAAAACTATAAAATATATTGCTGGCTGCGATGAAGCTGGTAGAGGCTGTTTATTAGGTCCGGTAGTAGCAGGGGCTGTTATTCTCCCTAAAGATTTTAAATGCGACTTAATTAACGACTCTAAGCAATTAAGCGAAAAACAAAGAGAGGAAGCTTATCAAATTATTAAAGATAACGCGATCGCTTGGGCGGTAGCGGAAGTCTCTGCTGAAGAAATAGATAAAATTAATATTTTAAATGCTTCAAGAAAAGCAATGATTATGGCGCTTGATAAACTTAATCACAAAATAGATATGATTTTAACTGATGCGGTGAAGATGCAAACTGATTTACAATTTGAAGCAATAATCCATGGCGACGCTAAAGCAATGTGTATTGCCGCCGCTTCAATTATGGCAAAGGTTACTAGAGATCATATTTGTTATGAATTAGATAAAAAGTATCCAGCTTATCAAATTGCTAAACATAAAGGATATGGCACAAAATTACATATGGAATTACTAAAAAAGTATGGCCCAATCAAGGGATTATATCGATTTAGCTATGCTCCTGTTAAAGCCTTTACAATTGAAAAAATAAAACTTTTTTAATTTTTTTTCACAAATTTTCGAAAAAAACGACTCTTTATATAGTGAGAGGTGTTTTTATGAATTCGAGAGATTTTTTAATTGCCATGGCCGTTCATTATCAAGGAGATGTACGTGCTATGGTAGCTGCTATTTTAAGAAAAGAGTTTATCGATGAAGAGTTAGCAGAGATTCATCTTAAAAGTGTAAAGAGCAAAGTTTTAACAATCCTTGATCCAGACTATCCAACTTATCTAAAAGAGTCACGTTATCCTCCAATTGTCCTATTTTATTATGGAGATATATCCCTTTTATTTAATAAAGAAGATAATGTAGCGGTAGTGGGAGGAAGAGAACCCACATCTCAAGGAGCAGAAAATGTTTATTATATCGTTCAAGGAATATGTAACCGTTATAACATTGTTTCCGGTTTAGCAAGGGGTATAGATAAAGTAGCGCATTTAGCAGCTTTAGAAAATGGAGGCAAGACGATTGCGGTCTTAGCTAATGGGATTGATTATTGTTATCCCTCTAGTAATTCCGAACTATATGAAACTATTAAAAAGAACAATTTAGTGATTTCGGAATATTATGGGACTGTGCCTCCTGAAAAAAACAACTTCCATCAAAGGAATCGGCTCATAGCCGCTTTTGCTAAAGGCACTTTAGTAGGAGAAGCTAAAAAGGTTAGTGGAACCCTTATCACAGCGAACTATACACTAGAGCTAAATAGGATATTAATGTCGATACCGTCAGGAAATATTCGTGATTCATTAAATGACTTATTTATTAAAGAAGGCTGCCCTATTGTGACTGAGCCTAATGATGTATTGGAATATCTTGATGATGAGAAAAAATCTTTATTATGTGAAGTTAAATAACATTGTTTATTTAAGAATATATATAAGGATTTTTGCCGTTGACATTGACATTTTAAGTAAACATAATTGTGGGGCAATCTTATGAAACTAGTAATCGTTGAATCTCCAACAAAATGTGAAACAATCAAAAGATATCTAGGCGAAAACTATGTTGTTAAAGCCTCGTATGGACACATACGAGACCTAGCCACAAAGGGTAAAGGAGGCCTAGGAATTGACATTGAACACAATTTCGCGCCCGCGTACGTTATTAATAATGATAAAAGAAAAGTAGTGTATGACTTAAAAAAGATTGCAGACGAATCTGATGAAGTGATTCTGGCAACTGACCCGGACCGTGAAGGTGAAGCCATCGCTTGGCATTTAGCGCAAGTACTTGGTTTAAACGTGAAAACTAATAAAAGATTAGAATTCCATGAAATTACTAGAGACTCAATTAACGAAGCTTTAAAAAATCCTAGAACAATTGATTTAGATTTAGTTGCTTCTCAAGAAACTAGGAGAATGTTAGACCGTATTATTGGCTTTAAATTGTCTTCTTTATTGAACAAAAAGATCCATTCAAAAAGTGCCGGAAGAGTGCAGTCTGCAACTTTAAAATTAGTCTATGATCAAGAATTGGAAATTGATAAATTTGTCCCAGAAGAATATTGGAAAATTAATGCCTCTATTTTATTAAATAATAAGGAATTTGAACTCACTTTTGTTAGTGATGAAACTGGTAAGAAAAACATAGACACTAAAGAAGAAGCTGGACATATATTATCTTTATTAAAAGATAAATTAACAGTGGATTCTGTAGAAACTGTGGTGAAAACTATTGAATCAAAAGTTCCTTTTACCACTTCAACTTTACAGCAAGAAGCTTTCTCTAGATTAAAGTTTAAAACCGATAAAACTCAAAGAGTCGCTCAGTCTTTATATGAAGGTATTTCTGTTAATGGAGAGCATGTTGGTTTAATTACCTATATGCGTACTGATTCTACTAGACTTGCCCCTATTTTTGTGGAGCGTGCTGGTAAATATATTTTAGAAACTTATGGCAAAGAATATTTAGGTAAACCAAAAGCGTTTAAAGCAGGTGAATTAACTCAAGACGCTCATGAAGCTATTAGACCTACTAGTAATCATAGAACCCCTGAATCCATTAGAAGTTTCTTAACCCCAGAACAATATAATCTTTATAAATTAATTTATAATCGTACTTTAGCAAGTTTAATGAAAGGGAAGAAAGAAGAAACTTTAGTAGTCCATTTATCTTCTAATGGAGTGAAATTTAAATTAGAGTTTACTAGAACCTTATTCCCAGGATATGAAATCGTTTATAAAGATGAAGAAGAAACTAAACATTATAAGAATCTTCCATATATTAACGTTAAAGATGAATTAACATTGGTTAAAAAAGAGATTGAGCAAAAGTTTACCACTCCACCAAGTAGATATAGCGAGGCAAAAATCGTTAAATTAATGGAAGAAGTGGGTATTGGTAGACCTTCTACTTACGCTTCAACTATTTCTACACTTAAGAAAAGAAAATATGTTGATGAAGAAAAAGGTATTTTAATTGTTACCGATCAAGGTAAAAAGACCGCGCATGTATTAGAGAAATATTTCCCAAATATTGTGAACGCGAAATATACCGCGGATATGGAAACTAAATTAGATACAATTTCAGAAGGAGATTCCTCTTCTTTAGATATATTATCTAATTTCTATAATGAATTTATGGATCAATTCAATAAAGTGCAAAAAGTGATGTATGTTGATGATCCTATTCCTACTGGTGAATTATGTCCAAAATGTGGCGCTCCTTTAATTTATAAAGAAGGGAAAAACGGCCAATTTGTGGGTTGCTCTAATTATCCAGAATGTAAATACGTCCAAAAAGAAAAGAAGGAAGTTGTTTATACTGGTGAACTTTGTCCAGAATGCGGCAAGCCACTTGTGGAAAGAAAAGATGCAAAAGGTAAAGTCTTTGTCGCTTGTAGTGGATATCCTCACTGCAAATATATCGTTAAAGAAGAAAAACCAGTGGATACCGTAGTGGAATTTGTAAAAAAATGCCCTGACTGTGAAACCGGTCAGCTTATTAAAAAGAAAGGCAAATATGGTTATTTCCTTGGGTGTACGAATTATCCAACTTGTAACCATATGGAAAAACTTTTGAAAAAAAGACGCAAATAAAGCGCCTTTTTTGTTAAAATAACGTTGTTATGAATAAACCTGAAAAAGAATTTTTAGATTATTTGAAGTATGTTAGAAACTGCTCTAGTCTAACGGTGAAATCTTATCAAGAAGATATCGATAAGTTTTTTGCTTTTTTACTAAAAGAAGGGATTAACATGGATGAAGTCGACCCGATTGTTATCCGTAATTTCTTTACGATGGAAATGACTAGCGGCGTCTCTAAAAGAAGTTGCAAAAGAAGATTAACAGCCTTGAAACAATTCTATAAATTTTTATATAAACAAAAACTTATTGAAGAAGATCCATTTCTATTTATTGATTCACCAAAAGTGGAGAAAAAATTCCCACGTGTTCTTTATAAAGAACAAATAGAAGAGATTTTAAAAGAAAATCATAAAAGAACTGATGAGTTAGCTATTAGAGATCAAGCGATTTTATCTTTGCTATATTATTGCGGTCTTAGAGCCAGCGAATTATGTGGAATTAACGTTCAAGATGTTTATTTAAAACAAAGGCTTGTGAAAGTATATGGCAAGGGTCGAAAAGAAAGAATTGTGCCTTTTAGTGAGCAGTGTAAGTCTGACTTAGAAAACTATTTGAAGTTATGCCGACCAAAATTACTTGGAAGAAGTCCAATCGTCGAATTAAAAGACGGACAAAAATTAATCTTTAATAACAAAGGACAGCCTTTAACTGTTAGAGGCCTAGAATATATCTTAGATTCCATTGAGAAAAAGACTGAAACGTTTGTGAATTTACATCCACATATTTTAAGACATAGTTTCGCTACTCATCTATTAGAAAATGGAGCGGATCTCCGTGTCATTCAAGAATTACTCGGACATGAAAGTATAAACGCTACTCAGATTTATACCCATGTGACTGAAGAAGCAATGCAAGAGGCATATTCCTCTTATCATCCTCGAGCCCATAAGAAATAAAAGATAAAAATATATATTTTTCTCGTTGATTAACTCTTTTTAGTTTGCTATGATTACTACGCTCTATAAGATATAGAGACTACACACACCGTGGATTCAACTCCGTTGTCTCACATAAAATGTGAGGGTAGTTGTTAGAAGCGGTGGAGGCTAAACATAAGGAGGCTCAAATGAGCGAAGAAAAGAAAGAATTAGTAGAAGAATCTACTGAAGTGGCTGCTAACCCAATGGAAGCAGTCGTGCATGATCCTGATGCACCAATTATCACCATGAAAAAGCTTTTAGAAGCTGGTGCACATTTTGGTCATCAAACCCGCAGATGGAATCCAAAGATGAAAAGATACATCTATGGAGCTAGAAACGGTGTCTACATTATCGATTTACAAAAGACAGTCGATTTAATTATCACTGCTTATAAAGCAATGAAAGAAATCGTCGATAATGGTGGAAAAGTTCTCTTTGTTGGAACTAAAAAACAATGTAAAGAAGCAGTGGAAGCAGAAGCTCTCCGTTCTGGAAGTTTCTACATCACTAACAGATGGTTAGGTGGAACCTTAACAAACTTCAAGACAATTCAAAGTCGTATTAGATACCTCAAAGAATTAGAAAGAAGAGATGAAGAAGGCGAACTCGACTTATTACCAAAAGTGGAAGCTGCCCAATTAAGAAAAGAAAAAGAAAAACTTTCTAAAAACTTAGAAGGTATTAAAGAAATGAGAAAGGTGCCAAATGCTTTATTTGTCATCGATCCAAATATTGAACATAACGCTGTTGCAGAAGCTAGAAAGTTAGGCGTCCCTGTGTTTGGTATTATCGATACCAACAGCGACCCAGATTTAGTGGACTACGTTATTCCTGCAAATGATGACGCCATTAGAAGTGTTAGCTTAATCTTAGCGGTTATCGCTGATGCCGTTGTGGAATCTAAAGGTGGTATCCCAGTTGTCGCTTACATTAAAGATGAAGGCGAAGACATCACCATGAAAGAAGTCATTAAGCAAACAGATAAAGAAAATGCTGAAAAATTAGCAAGAATCAGAGCTGAAAGAGCAGCTAGACAAGAAGCTTATGAAAAAGAGCAAGCTTTAAGACAAGCTTCTCATGATAAGGCTGCTGCAGTGGCTAAAGAACAAGCTGAATTAGCTGCTGAAAAGAAAGAAGAAAAACCTGCTGAAGAAAAGAAAGCACCAGCCAAAAAGGCTCCTGCTAAAAAACCAGCTGCTAAAAAAGAAGCAAAACCTGAGGAAAAATAATCATGGGTGAAAGTTTAATTGATTTAATCAAAGTATTAAGAGACCGTACTGGTGCTGGATTAATGGACTGTAAAGGCGCATTACTCGCTAATGACTGTGACGTTGAAAAAGCAACAGACTGGTTAAGAGAAAAAGGCTTAGCAAAAGCTGCTAAAAAGGCCGACAGAATTGCCGCTGAAGGTTTAGCAATCGTTAAAGTTTGCGGACATTGTGGCAAGGTCGTCGTTTTAGAAGTTAACTGTGAAACTGACTTCGTCGCCAAAGGCGATGCTTTCCGTGAATTAGTGGAAAGTGTTGCTGATGTGATCTTAAAGAACGAACCAGAATCAGTAGAAAAAGCTAAAGAATTAACACAAGACTTATTCACTGACGCCACTGTTAAAATGGGTGAGAAATTCGATTTAAGAAGATTTGTCATCATGCCAAAAGAAGAAGGCGCATGTATCGGTACATACATCCATATGGGTGGAAAGATTGCCGTTGCCGTTAGCGTTAAAGGCGGAGATGAAGAATTAGCTCATGACTTAGCAATGCATATTGCTGCTAACAATCCACAATATTTAACAATGGCGGATGTTCCAGCAGATGCTAAAGAACACGAAATGTCTGTTCAAAAAGAAGCTGCTAAAAACGATGAAAAACTCGCGAATAAACCAGCCCCTGTCTTAGAAAAAATCTTAGAAGGCAAAATTAATAAATACTTCGCAGAAATGACCTTAGAAGCGCAACCATTCTTAAAGGATGATAGCAAGACTGTTGGTCAATTAGTTTCTGAAAAAGGAGCGAAAGTTTTAGGCTTTGTTCGTTACCAAGTTGGTGAAGGTATCGAAAAGAGAAAAGATGATTTCGCTGCTGAAGTCATGTCACAAGCTAAATAATTTAATTATTTAAAGAAGCACGATTTCGTGTTTCTTTTTTTACAAAAGGAGGCCCAAAATGTATAAAAGAGTCTTACTAAAACTTAGTGGCGAAGCCCTTGGAATTAAATCCTCTGATAACATTATCGATGTCGAATCCTTAAATGCTTTATGTGAAAGAATTAAAGTACTTCACGACGAAGGCATGGAAGTTGCGATAGTGATTGGAGCGGGTAATATTTGGAGAGGCAAAGTCGCTGATAAAATTGGTATTGAGCGTGTTCCTGCTGATTATATGGGAATGCTTGGTACAGTAATTAATGCAGTGGCGATGAGTAGCGCCCTTAAAAAGATGGGAGTGGATTCTGTTGTCTATAGTGCAATCCCTGCTATTGAAGGAGTAACCATTCCTTATGATGTGGAAAAAGTGAAAAAAGACTTATCTAACGGTAAGATTACTTTCTTAGCGGGAGGTACAGGCAAACCATTCTTTACCACCGATACTGCTGCTACTTTAAGAGCTATTGAAACCAAATGTGATGCCATCTTAATGGCAAAAAACGGAGTTAAGGGAGTTTATGATAAAGACCCAACCGTTTATAGTGATGCTACTTTCTATCCAGAAATCACTTATCAAAAGATGAGAGAATTAAATGTTCAAATTATGGACCAGACTGCGATAGAATTAATAGAGAATACAAATATCCAAATCTTGGTGTTTTCCATGCAAGATTTAAATAATTTCCACAAAGCTGCTCGTGGAATTAATGTAGGCACTGTCTGCAAAAAAGGAGAATAAAAACTATGGATGCATATGCACTTGAAGCGCAAGAAAAGATGAACAAAAGTATTGATTCATTTCGTGCTACTTTATCAACTTTAAGAACCGGTAGAGCCTCACCAGCAATGCTTAACGGCATTGAGGTGGACTATTACGGCTCTCCTACTCCACTTAATCAAATCTCTTCAATTTCTGTTCCAGAACCAAGACAACTTTTGATTAAACCATATGATAAAAATGATGTGAAAAATGTTGTCGCGGCGATTAATGCTAGTGACTTAGGATTAAACCCAATTAACGAAGGTGTTTGTGTCCGTTTAATTATCCCAGTTCTTACAGAAGAAAGAAGAAAAGATATTGTTAAACAAGCTCATAAATACGCTGAAGAAGCAAAAGTGGCAATTAGAAATATCAGAAGAGATTATATGGACATTTTAAAGATTGATGATTCCTACTCTGAAGACCTATTAAAAAGAGCCCAAGACGACGTCCAAAAGGTCACTGATGAGGCTATAAAAAACGTCGATAATATCCTTGCGGAAAAAGAAAAAGAAATCATGGCGATCTAATGTAGCCAGTTTCTAAAAGAAAAAAATTACATTAATAAGTGCGTTTCGGCGCACTTTTTTGTATACTATGAATAATAGTATGGAACAAAGTGAAAATAAATTACTACATGTAGCGTTCATTATGGACGGTAACGGACGATGGGCTAAAAGACGCGGATTACCTCGCCATTTAGGTCATAAAGCAGGATGTGATCGCATAATTGATATTTATGAGGAATGTCTTGCTCAGGGCGTATTAGCAATGTCTTTATACGCTTTTTCTACCGAGAACTGGAATCGACCAAAAAGTGAAATTAATCACTTGTTCAAATATTTAGAGATCTTTTTCAAAAAAGAGATTAAACGCATTATTAAAGACGGATCATGTGTCAGAATCTCTGGAGACATCTCTCGATTGCCAGAAAGAACACAGAAAGTGATTAATGATGCGGTAGAAAAAACTAAAGACTTAAAACGTTTCTATTTCAATATTTGCTTAAACTATGGTGGGAAAGCCGAAATAGTTAGAGCGGCGACATTATTCGCTAAAGAAGTGGAAGCAGGAAAAAGAAAACCAGAAGAATTAACCGAAGAATTATTTGAAAGCTATTTATATACAGCAGGTCTTCCTCCGGTGGACTTATTAATTAGAACATCAGGAGAATTAAGGACTAGTAATTATCTACCATGGCAATTAGCCTATTCAGAATTTATCTTCCCTGAGACTACATGGCCAGATTTTACAAAAGAAGAATTTAGAAAATGTATCAATATTTATTACGAAAGGAACAGGAGGTTTGGAACAATCAATGAAAAAGAAAGATGATGTTATTGAAGTAGTTTCTGTAGCGGAAAAAGATGTCGAAACTATGCCTATTAACTCTAATGATGTTGAAACCCCTGTGAGAAGAGGTTTCTTCTCTAAAAAAGAAAAAAACCAAGGTTTCTTCAAAAAGAATGAATTATCTAGTGGCGCGAAAAAATCTATGCTCACTAGAATTATCTCCGCGATTGTCGGCTTAATAATTGTAGTCCCGGCCATTTTCTTAGGTGACTGGATTTATTTTGCAGTTATAACTTTTGCCTTAGGTGTGGCATGTTACGAAATCTTGGGCTGTACTAATAGAAGAACGGTTGTCACTCTTATTGTTTATTTTATATTTGTTGCTCTTATTGCTTATTGGCCGTTATTTAAATATATGGCTGTTAATGGAGCAGCAATTAGTAAAATTGACCAATATTATCAGATGATTTATTTGCCAATCATCGTGGTTGTTGTTGGTGTTTTCCTAGTCTTCTTATTAACCGTTATTTATAAAGACTTCACGGTCCATGATGCGTGTTTCTTAATTGCTATGGCGATTTTATTGGGATTTGGTTTCCAATGCTTATTCTATTTAAGATATTATCCAATTTCCCTTTATCAAAATGCTGAAGTAAAAGCATGGGACTTTACTATAAGTAACACTATTAAACCTTCTATGTTATTAGTGTTTGTTATTCTTTCTACATTTATGACTGATACTGGCGCATATTTCGTCGGTGTCTTCTTTGGTAAAAACAAGATGAATGAAAGAATCTCTCCTAAGAAAACTTGGGAAGGATTTGTTGGCGGAGTGGTGATTTCCTTTGTTTTATCTAGTGTATTTGGAATCGTATTAACTGTTTGTGGATTCCCTATCTTTGGCGATAAAGATGGTAACTTCTTTGTTTCCTTAGCAGATAACTGGTATTTAATACTTATCTTATCTCTTATCATTCCATTATTCGCCACTCTTGGTGACTTCGTTTTCTCCTCAATTAAAAGATATTGGGGAATTAAAGATTATGGAAAACTCATTCCTGGCCATGGTGGAGTTTTAGATAGGCTAGATTCTATTTTGTTTACGGTGATCGTGGCTTCTATCTTCGTTTTTATGCTTTCTGCGATTAATGAAGGCAAGTTTAACTGGGAACAATTCTTGGTATAGTTATGAAAATATGTTTACTTGGGGCATCTGGATCAATTGGTAAACAAACCATTGATGTAATTGATAAAAACCCTAAAGATTTTTCTTTAGTGGCCTTTTCAGTTGGTAAAAGAACTAGATGCATTTCTTATATATTAAGAAAGCACCCAGAAGTGAAATATATTTGTATTTCTAATAAATCTAAAGCTAGAGAATATTCTAGAAGATATCCTAATATCTCCTTTTATAGCGGAGATAACGGTTTAGTTGAATTAATTAGAAATAGCGATTCAGAAATGGTGGTTAACGCTTTGGTGGGATTTGTGGGTTTACTTCCTTCAATTGAAGCCATTAAATGTCATAAGAAATTAGCTTTAGCAAATAAAGAGTCGTTAGTGGTTGGAGGAGACTTAATTAATTCTTTTTTAAAAGAATATAACGGGGAATTATATCCTATCGATAGTGAACATTCCGCTTTATGGAAGTGTTTAAAAGTTGATTCTTTAGATGTTAATAAATTAATTCTCACTGCTTCTGGAGGATCTTTTAGAAAATTATCTAGAGAAGAGTTAAAAGATGTTACTCCTGAAGATGCTTTAAAGCATCCTACCTGGAAGATGGGAAATAAAATTACCATCGATAGCGCAACAATGTTGAATAAGTGTTTTGAAATTATCGAGGCTGGTTATTTATTTAATTACCCATATTCAAAAGTGGGGGTTACGCTTCACGATGAATCTTATTTACATAGTTATGTTTCTTTAACTAGTGGAGGGTATCGTGGAGAAATTTCTAAGCCAGATATGAGAAATCCAATCAAGTTCGCCTTATATCAAGGAAATATTCCTTTTAAGACATCTTATTTTAAGTCGTTAGATGATTTAAAAGGTCTACATTTCCACTCTTTTGATATTGCTCGATTCCCTGCAATTAAATTCGCCAAAGTAGTCTTAGATAAAAAAGGGACTATGGGGACGATATTAAATCGTAGTAACGAAGAAGCAGTATACGCTTTCTTAGACCATAAGATTAGCTTCTTAGACATTGAAAGAATTATTGAACTTAGTTTAAAGAATATGAAATATATCGCTAAACCAACTTTAGAAGATATCCTTGAAATTGATAGATTAACTAAAGAATATTCTCATAAACTCATTAAAGAGTTAGGAGGACATAGATGATGACGTTTCTATATATCCTTCTTTTCTTAGTTTGTTTATCTACTCTTATCATGGTCCATGAAGCCGGACACTTAATTACCGCAAAGATTTTTAAGGTGTATTGTTTTGAATACGCTTTAGGATTTGGACCTCGACTATTATCTTTTAAACGTAAAAATGGAGAAACTAGATTCTCTTTAAGAGCGATTCCATTTGGTGGGTTTGTTTCAATGTATGGAGAGGCTGACGCTGTTCCACCAGAATTTGAAGGAGTACAGATTGATGCTAGTCGCTCTATAAATAACATCAAACACTGGAAACGCGCCATTATTATGACCGCCGGTATTTTGATGAATTTTGTTTTAGCGATGGTGGTATTCTTTATTGTGAATATTGCTTTCCCAACTTATACCGCTAGAACCGCTCATATTACAGTTAGACCAGATTCTATTGCCGCTAATGCTGGACTTAAGAGTCAAGACTTTGTCTATGCTCCTAGATTAAGCTATGGAGATAGTTTTTATATTTTCTATGACGATAACGCTGATATGAATTATGTATCTAGTCCAAGCGATAAAGCTTTTATGGGTTTTGATTATTCTAAAATGACGATTAAGAACTCTGATATCGCTGATAAAGCAGTCGTCTTTAAAAAGGTGCAATTAGGTGATATCACCAGTAGCGCCACAATATTAACTTTTGAGCAATTCTTTAATAAAGAATATGTCTTAGATAGTGAAGACTATTTGCTAAATGGATATTTCCACTGGGCCGGATGTAAAGATAAGACTGTTTATTTCTACATTGTAGAAAATTATTTAGATACTGATCAATATATGGTTCCTTTAGAAGATAAAACAATTCTCGTTTCTATTACTTTAACCGATGAAGAGTTTAAGAAATTTGTTCTTGTTCCTGATGGAACTAAGATTTACATCATGGGTAATGTTGTTAACGAGAAAATTATTGAAGGAGAAAAGTCTACTATCTACTTCAAATCTAAAGAGTATCGTTCTTATTATCCTAACGTTGAAGAAAATCTTATTAAGCGAACCAATTTAAGTCCAACATCTGTGGATTTCGCTGTTGATGTTTTTGATGAAAAAAATAAAACATTAGCAGGACATCACCCAATAAATGTTTCTGTTGTTAATAATAATCTTGATAGCAAACTAGGTATTGCTATGCAATTAGATGAATATCGAAATAGTTATGGCGAGTCAGTCACTAAGAGCTTTAAAGACTTTGGTAATTCCACAACTTTAATCTTTAGAGGTTTAGGCTCTTTATTTACTAAAGACGGCTGGAAAAATGTTGGAGGAATTATCGCTATTGGGGTGGTCACTACTCAAACTTTAGAACAAAACGGCTTTGGTAATTTCTTATTTATGTGGGCGATGATTTCCGTTAACTTAGGAATTGTTAATTTACTCCCATTCCCAGGATTAGATGGATGGCAGTTCTTAGTGACAATTGTAGAAGGTGTAGCTCATAAAGAGATACCTCCTAAAGTTAAAAATACAGTTTCCGCGATTGGAATTATGTTACTTTTCGCTTTGATGATTATGATTGTTATCAAGGACATTATTATGGTGGTTTAATATGCAAGAAAAAATGAAAAGCTTTTTAAACTCAATCCATATCGAGAATATCGATGATTTTGATCTTGATTTTGAAATGGTGGGTCGTAATCGTTTTAACTATCAACAAATTGATATGATTATCTCTAAACAAGTTCCTTGGACTTATGAGTTACTAAGACAATTTCAAGACGGGCTAAACACCATTAATTATCCATATACATTACATTTCTCTTATAAGAGTAGACCAACCACCAAAGACGCGATTAATTTATTTGATGACTGGTTTAGATATTTGTATCGTAGCGATAGTGATATTGAACTTATTCCTGTTAGTGATTCTCTTATTCAAATTAACTATCTAGACGAATCTTTTAAGAAAAGAAATGAATTTATTGTTAATGACTTTAAAGATTTCTTAAGCTTCATCAGTTATGATTTTATCGATATTGAAGAGAATGTCTTACCTCCTAAAGAAGTAGGAGTAATCGCTGATGAAGAGACCAGAAAAGAAACAGTGGAGAATGCTTCTGAAACCGCAGTAGAAGATATTGAGCAGGCTAAAGAAGAACCAGAAATCTTGGATAGAAATGATGTATCCGCTTTAGTAGAAAAAGAACAAAGCGAGAAAAATGCTTTAGTAGAAGATCAACTCTTAAAAGAAATGAAGAAAAACCGCGAAATCATGCTTAAAGAGCGTGAAAGAGCAAGATTAAATAGACGCGGTAAATACGTATATATAGAGAAAATCGAAGATATTACTCCAGAAAGCGATCATGTTGACTTTAATGGCAAAGTTTTCGCTAAAGAAGTAATTGAAAGAGGCGATAGAAAACGTCTTAATTTTGAAGTAGTCGATGAATTTGGTGGGGCTATTGCCTGTAATATGTATCAAAACTCTCAAGTTGATGATGATTTTGTGAGCCAAATATTAAACGCTAACGTTAGAGTTAGAGGGGTGGCCTATGTTGATGATTATTCTCATCAATTAGTGGTTAAGGCCCACTATATCGATTTACTTCCACCTAAAGAAATTGTTCCTGATGCTACTCCAATAAAAAGAGTGGAACTCCATTTACATAGTAACATGTCCACTCAAGACGGTATTGGAACGATGAATGATTATTGTGCTTATGCTAAAAAACTTGGCCATACCGCTATGGCGATAACTGACCATGGCTGCGTACAAGGATTCCCTGATGCTCAAGCTGCTGGTAAGAAACATGATATAAAAATGCTTTATGGCTGCGAATTTTACATGGTTGATGACCAGATTAAATACGTGTTTAATCCAAAACCAGTCGAGTTAAATAAAGCAAGTTATGTCGTATTCGACTTTGAAACTACAGGATTAAGTGCGAGATATGAAAAAATTATCGAATTTGGTGCAGTAAAAATTGAACATGGTGCAGTGGTTAACCAAATTGATATTTTGATTAATCCTGAAAGAGAAATTACTCCAAAGATTACTAAACTCACCAACATTACTAATGAGATGGTGAAATCCGCCCCAACTATTAAAGAAGCGATGCCAAAGATTTTAGAATTTATTGGCGATTCTATTTTAGTTACTCATAACGCATCATTTGATATCGCCTTCTTAAACGAAGCGTTAATTAGTTTAGGGCAAAAAGAAATTAGCAATGGTGTAGTCGATACTTTAATGTTGTCTAGATATGCCTATCCTGATGCTAGAGCCCATAACTTAGGTTCACTTTGTCGTAGACTAGAAGTTAAATACGATGAAGAAAGCGCCCATAGAGCGGACTACGACGCCTTTGTTTTAAGTGAAGTATGGCAAGCCCTTTTAGTCCAACTTACTAAAGATAATATCCACCTAAAACATGAAGAACTTCAAAATCTTGAATTAGTAAAAGAAGGTATTGTTCATTTAAGACCAAAACACGTTATAGCGATGGCTAAAAATATTGAAGGTCTAAAAGACTTATATCGTTTGGTGTCTATTTCTAATATTGATTATTTTGCTAATCTTCCTCGTATTCCTAGAAGAATTATTAGTGAATACCGTAAAAACTTACTCATTGGTTCTGCTTGTTTTAACGGGGATGTATTTGAAACCGCGAGATATTACTCCAAAGATAGACTTAAAGAAGTTTGTTCTTTCTATGATTATATCGAAGTACAACCTCCAGAGAACTATTCTTTCTTAGTGAATATGGGAGAACTCACTCAAGAAGATGTATTAACTTATATCAAAGATATAATAGAGGCCGCTAAAGAGATTAATAAGACAGTAGTGGCTACTGGAGATGTTCACTATGTTACTCCAGAACAAAAAGTCTTTAGAGATGTTTATATCTCTGCTCCTCAAGTTGGTAAAGTTAATCACCCACTTAATCCATATTCTAGAAGAGACGTCTCTCCTTTTGAAAACCCTGATCAACATTATCGTTCTACTGAAGAAATGTTAGAGTGTTTCTCATTCTTAGATAAAGATTTAGCGGAAGAAATAGTGATCACTAACACCAACAAGATTGCGGATATGATTGATCCTATTTTACCTGTTCCTAATGACCACTTATATACTCCACAAATTGAAAACGTTGAAAATAAGCTAAAAGACTTATGTTTCTCTAACGCCCATAAATTATATGGAGACCCACTTCCAGAATTTATTCAAAATCGATTAGACACCGAACTTAACGGTATTATTTCTAATGGATATTCTGTTATTTATTACATTGCTCATGAATTAGTGAAAAAATCTAATGAAGATGGCTATATTGTCGGTAGCCGTGGTTCTGTTGGTAGTTCATTTGTTGCCACTATGAGTGGAATTACTGAAGTTAATCCGCTTCCACCTCATTATATTTGTTCTCACTGTCACCATTTAGAGTGGGGAAAAGAGAATTATCCAGAAGTCAGAAGTGGATTTGATTTACCTCCTAAGAAGTGTCCGGTGTGTGGAGAAGAATTAATTAGAGACGGACAAAATATTCCATTTGAAACATTCCTAGGATTTGAAGCGGATAAAGTTCCTGATATTGACTTAAACTTCCCAGGAGATTATCAAGCTACCGCTCACGAATATACAAAAGTCTTATTAGGTAAAGACAACGTCTTTAGAGCAGGAACAATTGAAACAGTTGCAGATAAAACTGCTTTTGGTTTTGCTCGAGGTTACATTGAAAGAAAATATATCGCTAACGGGATGAGCGAAGAAGACGCCAAAGAAGCAGCGATGAAATATCCTAAAGTGAAATTAGATTATTTAGCTAGCGGATGTGTAGGCGTTAAACGTACTACCGGACAACATCCTGGTGGTATTGTTGTTATTCCTAGCGACCATACAGTTTATGATTTTACTCCAATTCAGTGGCCTGCAGATGAAGTTGATAGCGCCTGGAAAACTACTCACTTCGACTTCCATTCTATCCATGACACTATTTTAAAACTTGATATGCTTGGTCACGTTGACCCAGTCGCCTTAAAAATGATGTGTGATTTAACACATATTGATATTAAAGATATTCCAATGAATGATCCGGAAGTTTTAGCCTTGTTCTCTAAGACTGATTCTTTAAAATTAAATAATAATTATTTAAATCAGTCTACCGGTGCGATGGCGATTCCAGAATTTGGTACTGATTTCGTTAGAGGTATATTAGAAAAAACTAAACCAACAACGTTCTCTGATTTGGTGATTATTTCTGGATTATCACACGGTACTAATGTATGGAACGGTAACGCGGAAACTTTAATTGATAATAAAACGACAACCTTACAAGAAGTGATTGGATGTCGTGATGATATTATGGGATATCTTATTTCTAAAGGATTACCTTCTAGAGTGTCTTTTGCCATTATGGAAGATGTCCGTAAAGGAAGAGGCTTAAAACCAGAATATGAAGAAGCGATGTTAGCGCACGGTGTCCCTTCTTGGTATATTGCCTCATGTAAGAAAATTAAATACATGTTCCCTAAAGGCCATGCGGTGGCTTACGTCACTATGGCTATAAGAGTGGGCTATTTTAAAGTCCATTATCCTTTAGAATTTTATGCTACTTTCTTCTCGGTTAGATCCAAACAATATGACATCATCCCAATGATTAAGGGAGAAGATGCGATTATTAATCGTTTAGAACAACTAAGAGTCAAAGAAAAGACCACAGGAGAGAAATTAACTCCAAAAGAAGAAGAACAATATAAGACTCTTCAAATCGCTGTAGAAATGACAGAAAGAGGCTATAAATTTGAAAATATTGATCTATATCGAAGTGATGCGACTAAATTTGTAGTGGATCACGAAGCTAAAGCTCTTATTCCTCCATTTATCACTATTGATGGCTTAGGAGAAAATAACGCGATTACCGTTATTGAAGAGAGAACAAAAAAACCATTTACTTCTAAAGAAGATTTACTTAGAAGAACTAAATTAACTTCCACGAATGTCAAAGATCTTTCTGACATGGGTGTTTTAGATAATTTAAATGAAAGCGACCAGCTTTCCTTGTTTGACTTTGGAGACTTTTAATTCGGGAAGTAGCGCAACTTGGTAGCGCGCAAGTTTCGGGTACTTGAGGTTACGGGTTCAAATCCCGCCTTCCCGACCAATTAATTAACGATTATGGGAAAATTAAAACAACTTTACAATTCTAGATTCGAATCTCGTATCCATGAGATTGATTTGATGCGTGGATTTTTAATCTTGCTTGTGGTGTTTGATCATCTCATGTGGTTTATTAACTACTACATTTTCCATTATAGTAGTGGATTCCTCACTTGGTATTGGACTAGCAATTTAAGATTTGTTGTTCGTCAAGTTGTTTTAATGCTTTTCATGTTTACTTGTGGAGTATCTTGCCACTTATCTAGAAATAATAAAAAGCGAGGTTTATTACTTTTAGGGGTATCGATATTTATTATGCTTGGTACCCATATCTTACAGTTAACATCTTTATTTGGCTCTAGAGTGGTGATCGTGGATATTAATATTTTAGGGGTTATTGCCTTATCAATATTGCTATACGCTTTATGTCAAAGACTAAGTTCAAAGAATTTGTTCTTTGTGGTGGGATTATTAATTCTATTTTATGTATTAATCACTGTTACTTATAATCAATACAATGATGGAACTTATAATCCTTTAACAGCGATGTTATATTGTCCTTTTAATCCAATTAAAGCGGGATATGTTGGGGATTATCTTCCTTTATTCCCTTATGTTATTTTCTTATTCTTAGGAGTGATATTCGCTAGATACGTCTATAAAGAAAAAAAGAGTGTCATTTCTAAAAAAGGAAGATGGGAAAAACCAATTTGTTTACTTGGTCGACATACCTTAGTAATTTATATTGCTCATGAAGTAATATTTACTGGTCTATTTATGCTGATAGGAGTGTTTATCTAATATGGTAGAAGAATTAACTTTATATCAGGCATATAAATATGGAGCGGAAAAAGTTCCTAAAGAAACAGCGATTTATTATTTTAACGGTAAATTATCTTTTGCTAAGCTCTTAGAAAAAATTGATGAGATGGCCGCCATTTTACAAAATCAATTTTTAATCAAAAAAGGAGAGTCGGTTTTAGTATCTCTTCCTAATATCCCACAAACAATTATTTTGTTCTATGCGATTAATAAAATTGGAGCGATTTGTAATATGGTTCATCCAAATTCACCTTGTGAAGTGATGCAGCACTATTACGATGACTCTAACTGTAAGTTAGCGTTCCTATTTGATCAAAAAGTTTACAAAGAATTAATCGATTACCGTAAATTTAACGGTCACATTGTTGTTTGTCAGGCAGGAAGTTTTTTACCTCGCTATCAAAAGCGTGCTTATAAGATTCAAAATTCCTGGGCTACTAAGATGCTTAGAAAAGAAAAGAAATTCTTCTTCTATGATGATTTAAAGCGTATCAAGATTGATGGAGTGGAAGTTCCTTTACTTAAAGAAGAGACTTGTGTCTTGCTTCATAGTGCCTCTACTACTGGGGAAGCAAAAACTATTTGTTTAAGTTCTCGTAGCTTCAATTTTACCGCTAGTAGGATTAGCGAAATTATGTGTATGAGTCCTAGCGAATTTATTGGTAAATCTCTTGTTTCAGTTCTCCCTAGTTTCCATGGGTTTGGTTTATGTATGACCATGCACGCGCCACTTGTGAATTCTTTTGGAGTAGTTCTTATTCCTAAATTCTCTGCTAAAGCAGTTTCTAAGATGATGAATAAATGTAAAAATGTCATCTGTATATGTGGAGTACCATCTGTCTTTAAAGCTTTATTAAACGAGAAGTCATTTATTAAAAATAAACACTTAAAAGAGTTAGGTAGTTGTTTCTCTGGAGGCGATAGCCTTAACAGCAAAATTAAAGAAGTCTTTGATGCGGTGATGATTAAAAGAAAATCAAATTGCCGTTTATTTGAAGGATATGGCTTGACCGAAGCTTTATCAGTGTGTTCTGTTAACACCCATAGACATCATAAATATGGCTCAATTGGTTATCCTATTTCTGGAGTTAAATTCCGTATTTTAGATGATAACGACAAAGTATTAAAACCTGGCCAAATTGGAGAAATTTCTATTAAGAGTGATAATAATATGCTTGGTTATTATAAAGATGAGGAAGCATCTAAAAATGTCTACACTAGTGATGGTTATTTAAAAACTGGAGACCTTGGCTATATTGATGAAGATGGATTCTTATATTTTAAAACTCGTAAAAAACGTGTTATTAAGGTATCTGGAGTAGCGGTTTTCCCTAGTGAAATTGAAGAAGTCATTTCTCGTATGTCAGGAATTACAGCTGTTTGCGTTATTCAAATCCCTGATGAGAAATTAATTAATGCAGTTAAAGCGGTAATAGTGGGCAAAAACAAAAACAAAGAACGTATTGTTTCTGAATGCCAAAAGAAATTAATTTCTTGGGCTGTTCCAAAAGAAATAGAGTTTGTTGATTCTTTGCCATACACTAAATATCACAAAATCAACTATATGAAAGTTCAAGAGGAGGAGAACAAGAAACGTCAAATCCCTGAATCATAATTTTATGTGGCTATGGCGGAATTGGTAGACGCGCTAGTTTCAGACGCTAGTGGAGAAATCCATGGAGGTTCAAGTCCTCTTAGCCACACCAATTATTCATTACGGGTATAACCCGTTTTCTTATAAAATATGAGCAAAATCCATTTATCAGACCATTTTACTTATAAGAAAATACTGAGATTTACCATCTCTCCAATTTTAATGATGTTTATCACTTCAATATATTGGATAGTAGATGGTTTCTTTTTAACTAATTACGCTTCTAGTAGCGCTTTTGCAGGTGTTAATTTGATCTTTCCAATCATTATGATTGTCGCTTGTGTTGGCTTTATGTTTGGAGCAGGAGGAGCCGCGTTAGTTTCTAAATATTTAGGAGAGAAAAGAAACGAAAAGGCTAATAAAACTTTTTCTTTAATCACTTATACAACTTTAATTTCAGGTCTAGTGCTTGGACTTGCCTTCTTTTTTGCGATTAGACCAATTGCTCAAGGCTTTGCTTCGATTAATTCTGTCGCTACATCAGAAGAGATGATTGATAATGCGGAAATTTATGGACGCATTATGATGGGTGGAGTGGTTTTATTTATGTTACAGGGATATTTCCACTGCATGTTCTCTGTTAATGAGACTAGCCACTTAGGATTTATTTTCTCTTTATCTAGTGGATTAGTAAATATGTTACTAGATTATATTCTAGTAGGAGTTTGTGGTTATGGTGCTTCTGGAGCGGCTTTTGCTTCTTTAGCGGGAATGTTTATCTCTGCAATTGGTCCGTTATTATATTTCTTTATAAGAAAGAAGAATTTAATTAGATTAGGTAAAGCGGAATTTGATATCAAAGATATATTTAAAAGTGTCACTAATGGGAGTAGTGAATTCGTTGGTAATGTTTCTAGTAGTTTGATTGCTATTTTATTTAATATGCAACTATTAAAATATATTGGCGAAATTGGAGTAGCAGCATATGGAGTAATTGGTTATGTCTGCTTTATTTTCTTTTCGATATTCTCTGGATATACGATGGGGATATCTCCGGTTATTGCTTATAACTATGGAGCAAAAAATAAAAGCGAATTATCTAATGTGATAAAACTCAGTTTTAATTTTGTAGCGGTGTCTGGATTTTTAATGACTATATTATCTTTAGCATTATCTAGGCCATTATCGATGATATTCGCTAATAACTATCCTGAATTATTAGAATTATCTGTTAGGGCTATGGTAATTTATTCAGCTTGTTATTTTATTGCCGGTTTCTCGATGTTTGGCTCTGGCTTATTTACCGCGCTTAATAATGGATTATTGTCTGCCTTGATATCGATATGTCGAACTTTAGTGTTTCAAGTTTCTTCAGTGATGCTACTTCCTTTAATTATGGGAGTGGACGGAATATGGCTTTCTATTGTTGTTGCCGAATTATTAGCGACAATCCTAACTTTAATCATTGTTTTTAAAAAACAAAATACATATGGATACTCATTAACTCCAAAATGGAGAAAAGAGCCAAAATAACTCTTTATATTAATTATTCATTAGTAATATAATATTGCTAATGCCCGAGTGGTGAAATTGGTAGACGCAATGGACTCAAAATCCATCGGTTAACAGCCATGTCGGTTCGAGTCCGACCCCGGGCACCAAATATAGCAATAATAAAGTAATAAATTACTTTAGATATAGAATATTATATAAGTTAATTGGAGGGGAATAATCATGTCAAAAGCGGATCAAATCTTTGTTCAAAATATGAAAGACATTTTAGAAAATGGTTTTTCTGATGAAAAATTAGATGTTAGACCACATTGGGAAGATGGAACCCCCGCGCATACGATTAAGAAATTTTGTATTGTTAATCGCTATAATTTACAAGAAGAACTTCCAATTTTAACAATTAGAAGAACTGCCTTTAAATCATGTTTAGATGAATTACTTTGGATTTGGCAAAAGAAATCTAATAACATCCACGATTTAAAAAGCCATATTTGGGATTCTTGGGCGGATGAAACTGGCTCTATTGGTAAAGCATATGGCTATCAACTTGGAATTAAACACCAATATAAAGAAGGGGAGTTTGATCAAGTCGATAGAGTGCTATATGACTTAAAACATAATCCTCAATCTAGAAGAATCTTAACTAATATTTATAATTTTCAAGACTTACATGAGATGAATTTATATCCTTGTGCCTATTCTATGACTTTTAATGTCAGTGGTGACACGCTTAACGGTATTTTAAATCAAAGAAGTAATGATATGTTAACTGCGAATAACTGGAATGTTTTACAGTATTCATTATTATTAATAATGTTTGCTCAAGTTTCTGGACTTAAAGCCGGTGAATTAGTCCATGTTATCGCTGATGCACATATCTATGATCGACATGTTGATATTGTTAAAGAAGTGATCGCTAAACCACAACATAAAGCCCCTAAACTTTGGGTTGATCCAAGTATTAAAAACTTTTATGATTTCACTGTTGATTCTTTCAAGTTAATTGACTATGAATTTGAACCTTTAGATAAGAAAATTCCGGTAGCGATTTAATTATGATTATAACTATTTTATGTGTTGATAAAGCCTGGGGTATTGGAAGACGTAACGGTCTATTATTTTCTCTTCCTAAGGATATGAAGTTTTTTAAAGAAACTACTTTAAATCATGTAGTGGCTTTAGGAGAAAATACTTTATTGTCCTTCCCTAATTCTAAGCCGCTTAAAAATAGACATCACATCGTGATTAGCCAAGACGAATCTCATAACTATGTAGGAGTGGAAAATGTCCATGACTTCCAAGAGTTTTTAAAAGCGATTGCTAAACATGCAGAAAACGAAGATGTCTATATCATTGGAGGAGCTTCAATTTATCGACAAACTCTTCCATATGTTAATAAAGTTTTATTAACAAAAGTTGATGCGATTGGAGGAGCGGAGCTTTTCTTCCCTAACTTAGATAAAGACCCTTATTTCGAATTAAAAGAACAATCTGAAGTTATTGAAGATAATGGATATAATATTCGATTTTGCACGTATATTAATAAGCACCCATTAAAGATTAAGTAGGACGATATTTGCCGTCTTAGCTCAATCTGGCAGAGCAACTGAATCGTAATCAGTAGGTTGTAGGTTCAATTCCTATAGACGGCACCAATTAGTTAATTTAGCCCCCTTAAAAGGGGTTTTATTATTTTTATAAATATTTGTTCTTAACAAATTAATATAAAACCCATAAAATAGTAGCAGTTATTTTATGCAGAGAATAAACAGACATCGTCTTATTTTTCTAAAGGTGTCTCTTGCTTTGTATAGATAGTTCGTTCTTAAGAAAGGAGAGCTTATGTTCAAGCTATTATTTAAAAACATGACGGCTAGACAATGGGTCGCAGTAGTGTTTATTTTCCTACTCACCTTAGCTCAAGTCTATTTCATGATGACAATCGTCTCCTATATTGGCTTGTTAACCGCTGCTGTTGGTGCTGCTAGTACACAAGGTACTGAAGCGGTATGGTTAAATGGATTAGGAATGATTGTTTGTGCTGTAGCGATGGTGGTTGTTGATATCATCATCAAAATCATTGCTAGTGCGACTGCTAGTGGTACAGTTACTCGATTAAGACAAAAGTTATATGAAAGAGTCAATGAATTCGCAATTGCAGACTTTGCGTCTTTCTCAACTGAATCTTTAATTACTAGAACCACAAACGACATTCAAAATGTTCACCTTGCTTGGTTAACATTCTTAAAGACCGCATTTGTGGCTCCTGTCACCATGGTCTGGTCTGTTATCTTACTTGCAACACAAGCAAACGCTAAATTAACAATTGTTACTGTAGTTTGGGTTGTCTTATTAGTCGCTGCTGTTGCCATCTTATTATTTATGGTGACACCTAAATTTAGAATCATTCAAAAATTAACCGATGCTCTTAACGTTTCAAGTAGAGAAAATCTTACCGGCGTGAGAGTGGTTAGAGCCTTTAATGCTGAAACTTATCAAGAAGAAAAATTCGACAAAGTTAATGTCCCATATACAAAGACTCAAATCTTTATTGGTCGTGTATTAGCCTTCTTTACCCCATTTGTGATGATGGTTATGATGGGCTTATCTTTATCTATTTTATGGGTTAGTGCTTATATTATTAATGGATTAAGCCTTGAGGCCGCTACCAATGCCTTTAACTCTAATAACTCATTCGTCATGCTTGCTAGCCAAATCGTTATGTCATTCATTTTAGTGATTACCTTAATTGTTATTTGGCCAAGAGCCTCTGTTAGTGCGAAACGTATTCGTGAAGTTATTGGTCATTCAGTTTCTGTTTTAGACACTGATCATCCAGTAGAGTTCAAAGAAAAAGGAACCATCGAATTTAAAAACGTTGGCTTTGCTTATCCTGGCAGCGATAAAGAAGCGGTTTCCAATATCTCCTTTAAAGTTAATAAAGGTGAAACCATTGCTTTTATCGGGGCAACTGGTAGTGGAAAAACCACAATTATTAATTTAATTCCTCGTATGGCAGACTGCACTAGTGGTGAAGTTTTAGTCGATGGAGTTAATGTTAAAGATGTTTTACAATCCGATTTAAGAGATCGTATTGGTTACGCTCCTCAAAGAGGGTTCTTATTTAAAGGTAATATTAAAGATAATATTGCCTTAAAAGATCCAAATATGACTTTAGCCGATGTTAAATGGGCTGCTGAAATCGCTGATGCGGATGGCTTTGTTATGAATAAACGTAACGGCTATGATTCTGAAGTTGCTCAAGGCGGATCTAACTTCTCTGGTGGACAAAAACAGAGACTTTGTATCGCTAGAGCAATTGCCCCTAAACCAGAAATTTTAATCTTTGATGATTCTTTCTCAGCCTTAGACTATCGTACTGATAAAGTTGTTAGAGGAAGAATTGCGGAAAGACTTCCAGAAGCCACTAGAGTGATTATTGCTCAACGTGTTGGTACTATTATGGACGCTGACCAAATCGTCGTATTAGACCATGGTCAAATGGTGGGCTTAGGTAAACATAAAGACTTAATTAGAAATTGTCCAGTTTACCAAGAAATTGCCTTATCTCAATTAAGTAAGGAGGAATTAGGATTATGAGTAAATTAATGAAAAAAGCTAGTTCTAACAAACTTGGTAGCCTAGTTAAAGCATTCCGTAAATACTATGTTCCTTTTGTTATCTCCATTGTCTTACTTATTGCTTCAGTTGTTCTTACTATTCTTACTCCAGGCACAATTAGAGAATTAACTAACGCGATTAATCCAAAAGACAAGCAAATAGTTGATGGCCTTGTTGTTTTAGATTTAGCGAATGTGTTAAAGTTAGCCATTCAATTAGTGATTTATATCTCTTTATCCTTTATCACTGGTTTTATCTCTGGATATATTCTTAACACGATTATTCAAAAGTTCTCTAAAGATTTAAGAAGAGACATCGCCGCTAAAATCAATAAGATGCCTCTTAATTATTTCGACACCACTCAATTTGGTGACATCTTATCCGTTATTACTAACGACGTTGATACCTTATCAACTTCATTACAAAACTCTATTTCATTACTTGTTAACTCAGTAGTAATGTTAGTTGGTGTTATTATTGCAATGTTTATTGCAAGTTGGCAAATGGCCCTTGTCGTCCTCTGCTCATTACCAATCATGTTAATTATTATCCTATTAACATTTAAGAAGGCTTTACCATTATTCAATGAGAACCAAAAGGTTCTTGGCGAAGTTAACGCGACAGTTGAAGAAAACTATTCTGGTCAACTTGTTATCAAAGCCTTTAACGCTGAAAAACTTAAGATTTCTGAATTCAAGAAGAAAAACGATTTACTTGGCTCAATCTTATATAGATCCCAAGCTTGGGGTGGATTAATTGAACCTGCTATGCAATTTGTTTCTTATTTAACTTATGCAGCAGTCTTAATTACCGCTGGCTTATTAATTGCTAAAGATCCAGTGAAATTTGATATGGGTATTATTACTGGCTTTATCGTTTATGTTTCTTTATTCCAAGAACCACTCGCTCAAATTGGTCAAGCCAGCTCAACCATTCAACTTGGTACTGCGGCTTGTAACCGTGTCTTTGATTTCTTAGAAAAAGAAGAATTACCTGTTGAAGAACAAAAAGAATTCTTACTTGATCACTCTAAAATTAGAGGAGAAGTGGAATTCAAAGATGTGTGCTTTGGTTATGATCCAAATAAACTCACTATTAAACATTTCTCTGGTAAGATTAAACCAGGTATGAAAGTAGCGATTATTGGTCCTACTGGTGCTGGTAAAACCACTTTAGTTAACTTATTAATGAGATTCTATGAATTAACTAGTGGAGATATTTTAGTTGATGGAGTATCCATCAAAGATATGACTAGAGCAGAGTTACGTGATATCTTCGGTATGATCTTACAAGAAACATGGGTTATTAATGGCTCCTTAAGAGAAAATATTGTCTATAACCTTAAGAATGTTGATGAGAATAGACTTAATGAAATCTTAGAAGAGACTAACTTATCTCACTTTGTGAGCACTCTCCCACAAGGTATAGACACGGTCATTCAAAAGGAAAGCGCTTTATCCGCTGGTCAAAAACAATTAGTAACTATCGCTAGAGCAATGACAGAAAACGCTCCAATGCTTATTCTAGATGAAGCAACTAGTAACGTTGATACTAGAACCGAAATCTTAATTCAAAAGGCGATGGATTCTCTTACTAAAGGTAGAACTAGCTTTGTTATCGCTCATAGATTATCCACCATTAAAAACGCTGATTTAATCTTCGTTATGAAAGATGGTAATATCGTTGAGACTGGTAACCATGATTCCTTAATGAAGCTTGGTGGATTATACTCTGAAATCTATAATTCACAATTCAATTAAGTTATAACTTAATAGATTTAAGGCCTAGAAACATTAGTTTCTGGGCTTTTTTCTTGTTATACGATAAAAAATATTTGCTTTTATTAATAATAACTATATATAATATGTATCGCTGCTTATATAGAAGCAGTGGGTTGGGTATTTAGCTCAGCTGGGAGAGCATCTGTTTGACGTACAGAAGGTCGGCGGTTCGATCCCGTCAGTACCCACCAAAATTATGAAAATTCCCCCAAGCGATTGAGGGATTTTTAATAGATACGCACCTGTGATTCAATGGTAGAATGTTAGCTTCCCAAGCTGAACACGCGGGTCCGATTCCCGTCAGGTGCTCCATTATTAAAAATGGCAGTTAACAAAAACTGCCTTTTTATTTAAAATAAAAATAGTCTATGAAAAAGAATAAAGAAACAGTCCTAGCTTATATAGAAAGAGATGACTCATTTTTAATGCTTTTAAGAAACAAAAAGAAGCATGATATTAACGCGAATAAATGGATAGGTGTAGGAGGTCATTTAGAAAAAGAAGAAACTCCTATAGATGCTTTATTTAGAGAAATCAAAGAAGAAACAGGATTAGATGTAATTTCTTATAGTAAAAAGGGATTAATTCATTTTAATTATGACGATATATCTGAATTAATGCATTTATACGTTGTTAGCGACTTTAAAGGTAATCTAATTGAGTGCGATGAAGGTACATTGAGTTGGATTAAAAAAAGTGATTTATTCTCCTTAGAATTATGGGAAGGAGATAAGATCTTCCTTAAGAAGTTAATTAATAACGAACCATATTTTGAATTAGAATTAAATTATCTTAAAGATAAATTAATATCATATAGATTTATATAGTAAAAAGTTGGACAATCAGAGAAATATGAATGATTGTTCATTTTTATTGTTGCAAATATGAATAGATGTTCATATAATATACTCGAGGTAAGTAATTATGTATATCAACGAACATGTAATAAATAAGATGCAAGATACCTTAAAGCTAGCAGGAGATGCGACTAGACTTAAGATTCTATTTTGTCTATTAGATGAATTAGATACTTCTAGTAGTGATCCTCATCATTTGATTGAAAAATGCGTTAATGATATTGCTTTACAAATTGGATGTAGTCAGTCTTTAGTGTCCCATCAATTAAAAGATTTAAAAGATGGTGATTTTGTTAAATCTAGAAAAGAAGGCACCAAAATTTATTATTCATTAAAAGATGAACATGTTAAGCAAATCATGCAAATTACTTATGAGCATGTTTTAGAAGGAGAACATCATGATTAAGAAGAGTTATCATATCACTGGTTTTGATTGCGCGCACTGCGCTCTTAAAAGTGAAAAACATTTAAATAAACATCCTGCCATTAATAATGCAGTAATCGATTTTGCTAAAGACAAATTATTTATTGAATATAAAGATAAAGAATTAACTATTGATGATATTTTAAAATCAATCGCAGAAGTTGAATCTGATCCAATTGAAATTGAAGATGCTTCTAAACAAAAAAAGAGATACAAAATCTTTAATAAAGATTTCTGGTATACATTAGCTAGAGTTATTATTGGTGTCACTATTATCTTAGTGTGCTCGATTGCTTTAACTCATGAACAATTCTATCTTCAATTAGGACTATACGCTTTTGGAATTGTTTTATTAACTTATGATGTTACTTGGAAAGTAATTCTTCATATTATTCATAAAGAAAATCCAATTGATGAATCTCTTTTAATTACTTTATGTACGTTAGGTGCCTTTATTGTGGCAATTATCGCTCATGAATCTCATTTCTTTATGGAAGCTTTAATGGTGGTGACTTTATATCAAGTTGGCAAGATTATTGAAGGGATTGCCACTAATAAATCTAAAGAGGCTGTCGCTAGAGCGGTCAATTTAAGAATTGAACACGCAGCTAGATTAGTTAATGGTGAAATTCAAGAAGTCTCTCCAGATATGCTCAATGTAAATGATGTGGTTGTAGTGACTGCTGGAGAATATATTCCTGTTGATGCTGTGGTTATTTCTGGAGAAGGTCAAGTTGATACTTCTAGTTTAACTGGAGAATTTGTTCCGGTATCAGCAAAAGAAGATATGGAATTATATTCTGGATATTTATTAAAAGAAGGAACTTTAAATTTAAGAGTTATTAGAACTTATCAGAATTCTGCGGTTAGTAAGATTATTGATTTAATTTCTAATAGCGGGGCTAAAAAATCTAAGGCTGATGAATTTGTTTCTAGATTTGCTAAATGGTACACCCCAATTGTCTTTATTGTTTCTTTACTTGTTGCAGTTATTGGAGGAGCAATTACCAATAACTGGAAAGACTGGATTATCTTAGGGCTTAAGATGATGGTAGTAGCATGTCCTTGTGCAATTGTTATTTCCGTTCCACTTGCTTATTTTGCCGCCTTAGGATTAGCGAGTAAAAACGGTATTGTCTTTAAAGGCACTAACTATATTGATGAGCTTAATCGTATGGAAAAACTAGTGACTGATAAGACTGGTACTTTAACTAAAGGCGTCTTTGAAATAAGCAAAATTGTTCCTATCGGAGTTAAAGAGGATTTCTTACTTGATGTGATGTCTAGTGTTGAATCTTTAAGTAACCATCCTATTGGAAAAACTATAGCAAAATTAAGAAAAAGCTCAGTTTTGAGCGAAAATTTTGAAGAATTAGCAGGTTTAGGGGTATGCGCTACTTATAACGGCGATATGGTCTTAATTGGTAATTCTAAGCTTTTAAAAGAATATGAAATTAACTTTGAAGAAGTTGATGAAAACGGCGTAGTTGTATACTGCGTTTATGATGGTAAATACATTGGATATTTAGTGATATCTGATGAGGTTAGAGAGAGCAGTAAAGAGTTAGTTTCATCACTTCAAAATAGTGGAGTGGATGTTGTTCTACTTACTGGAGATAAAGAACATAATACACAAAAATTATGTAATGAATTAGGAATTAAAAAATATTATTCTTCTTTACTCCCAGATCAAAAGATTGAATGTTTAGAAAAAGAACTTTCTAATAAATACGCGACTGGTTTTATTGGGGATGGTATCAATGATGCTGCCTCCATCAAAAGAGCGGATATTGGCTTTGCAATGGGTGCAATTGGTAGTGACGCTGCGATTGAAAGTGCTGATGTTGTGATCATGAATGATGAACCAATGAAAGTTTATGACTCTATTAGAATTGCTAAGATTGCTAGACATACATCAGTATTTAATATTATCTTTGCGTTAAGTGTAAAAATTGGAGTAGAGTTAGCGGCAATTATTACTAGCTTATTAGGAAAGGGCGAACTTATTCCAATGTGGTTAGCGGTATTAGCAGACACTGGATTAACTGTATTAATGGTCATTAATTCTTTATTAATCTTATATAGAAAAATTAAACGTAAAAGTGTTTAATATAGTGGAATGCGCCATTAACTCAACTGGATAGAGTGTCAGACTTCGAATCTGGAAGTTGAGGGTTCGAGTCCTTCATGGCGCGCCACAATATTTGATTAGGCCACATAAAAGTGTGGTCTTTTTTAATTTTTTTAAAATTTTTTCGCAAATTTTTGAAAATTACCACTCTTATATATATGAGAGGTATTTTTATGAATTCAATTATCGACACTAAGTTCTTAAGCGAAATTAAGGAACTGGTTAACTCTGCCAAACAAAGAGTAGTAACTTCAATCAACATCGCTATGGTTTATACCTATTATGAGATTGGAAGACGAATAGTGAAACAAGAATAGAAAGGGAATAATCGGGCTAAATATGGCAAAGATCTTTTGAATAAATTGTCTTTTGAATTAACAAAAGAGTTTGGGACAGGTTATTCATTGACCAATTTAAAATTAATTAGAAAGTTCCATTTACTTTATAGCAATAAAAAAAGTCAACCACTGGTTGACCATTCTAAATTCTTGAATTTTAAAAATTATCCACTTACAAACGATAGACATCGATTCCTTCCAAATTTGGGTCTAAAAAGAAACGATGGAAATTTTCGCGAAAAGATAAAAAGAAAATGAAAATAATCAGAAAAAAATTTAAATAAAAAAGAACGGCGACCCGAAACCTAATTCGTACATAGCCGTTCTTCTATTAATAAAGTAGCATAGCTTATTGTTGTTATCAATGTTAATTATAATTTTTGAAATACAAAGTTTAGCAATAATGTTCAGCAGTCGCTATAGCGAGTTCAATCATTCTTGCTAAGCCAAAGGCTCTTTCTTCGGATGTGAGCTTTTCATCATGATTAATGAAGCTGTCTGTGACTGTTAATAAGCATAATGCTCTTTTACCAAATCTAGCGGCGTTAGCGTATAAGGCATAAGATTCCATCTCCACACCCATCACGCCTAAGGCAGCCCATCTTTTCCAGATTTCTGGATCGTAATCATAGAAGACATCAGCAGCGAAGATATTTCCTCCGTGATATGGAATATTAGCTTTTTTTGCTTCTTCATAAGCGGTGACCATTAAATCAAAGTCTGCAACTGCAGAATATGTTCCATTTAATTTAAATTGACTCATCCAGTTACTATCAGTACAAGCTCCAGAACAAATTAATACATCTTTTAAACTGATGTTTGGTTGATATGTTCCACATGTACCTACTCTAATAATGATTTCTACTCCATAACTCATAAAGAGTTCACTAGAATAAATACCAATAGAAGGCATACCCATTCCTGAGGCCATAACTGATAATTTTTTATTATTTTTAGTGTATCCGGTATATCCTAAGATACCTCTAACATTTGTTACTTCTTTATAATCGTGTAAATAAGTTTCAGCGATCCACTTTGCTCTAATTGGATCTCCAGGCATTAAAACAACCTTAGCGAAATCGCCTTTTTCAGCATTTATATGAGGTGTTCCCATACTATATCTCCTTTATTTGCACATCTATTGTACAACAATAACTAGTTATCACCAAACTTTTTCTATATTGAAGTTTAAATAGATAATCAGTAAACTGATTTTATGAAAAAAGTTAGAAATGCCTATGTATTAGAAACTAGTGATTTAAAAATCCTAGAGACAGTGTCTTTACTAAATAAAGATAACTATTATCCTCTACCAGAAGGAGTTTATAAAATCCTTTCTGGAATAGATGATGAAGAAACTAAAAATTTTAGTGAACTATTAACATATAAGACATTAATATCTTATAACTCGAAAAAAGTATCACGTTTAATAGTGATGCTTATTAGATATCACTATTTAGAAAGAGTTTATGATCCTAGTAGCGATAAACTCTATTTAAAAGTTGCTCCAAAAGGAGAAACTGAATTAGTGAAATATCATAAAATACATAAATATAAATTTGCAAAAAAAGAGGTTAACTTTGAGCCGACAATTGTGAAACTCGATTTGACTAAAATTAAGTAATAAATTGATAGTCTAGTCCAATAATTGTAAAATTATTAAGCTGACTATAGGAGGATAGAATATGTTATTTGCTTGGGATACGATGCACATTGCACAATTTATAATTTCGTTATTTGTCATTATTGGAATGTATGGATTCCTATTTTTGATGTATAGCAAGATTGTTAAACGTCTTGCTGGATATTTATTTGTTTCTATCTCCTTTGTTGTTGTTTTATTAACATTTATCTTCAACCTTACCTATGTCTTTGTTGCTTGTGTTGGTTTATCTTCTGTTGGAGTCACTATCTCTTTGTTTACCAACTTAGGAGACTTAAGACAATTCTTAGCTAATCCATTTAAAGGTAGTAGAGTGAAATCTGGTAAGATGGAAGTTGAGAAGATTTATAATAGAGAGTTATTATATAAAACCATTGAAAAAGCGGTCATTAATTTAAGCAAAACTAGAACTGGTGCGATTATGACTTTTGAAAAGAATACTTCTTTACAAGATGTCATTAAAAATGGTGTCGCTGTTAGAGCACCGGTATCTGCGGAATTGTTAGTGACCATCTTCTATCCAGGAACTCGTTTACACGATGGAGCGGTTGTCATCCACGGTAATGAAATTGTCGCTGCTAGTGTTTTCTATACCCCAACTACTAAGCCATTTGCTGGTAAATATGGTAGCCGTCATAGAGCCGCTTTAGGTATCTCAGAAATCTCTGATAGTGTGACTGTTGTTGTTTCTGAAGAAACCGGAAGAATTTCTTTTGCGGTCAACGGGCAACTTGATCCAGTCGACCAAGAATCCTTCTTAAGAGTGTTTGAAAACTACATGGATGGAGTGGCTCAATAATAGGTTAATAAATGGATTCCAAACAAGTTTACGATTTTATACTCAAAGTTCAATCTATTAGCAAGATTGGACTTGTTTATTCTAAAGACCCTTATGCGTTAACTAATTACAAAGAGTTAAACGATTTAAGCACAAAATTTTTAGAAGATTTTTTAGAAGTCAAATTTGACCGCCCTAATTATTTCCAAAGGGATATCTACCCGACACCAAATGTTTCTGTGAGGACTATCATCTTTAACGAAGACAAATCTAAGGTCTTAATGGTTAGAGAAGCCGCTTTACATGCATATTCTCTTCCTGGGGGCTGGGCGGATTTATATGATTCACCTTCTCAAACTGCAAAAAATGAATGTAAACAAGAAGCAGGAGCGGAAATAGAAATTGTTAGACTTGTTGGTCTAACTAGTAGAACTCCATTTAAAGCTCCAACTTCTATTCCAGAATATGTTGCAATATTTGAGGCTAAATTAACCAAGTTAAATAAAGAACATGAATATGAGACTGATGATGTCGGATTCTTCGATATTGATAATCTTCCAGAGATATCAAAAAAGACATCTAAAGGTGAGTTATTAAGGTTTATTAAGGCCGCGAAAAACGGAGAAACAATATTTGATTAAAATGACCTTTAAATAATGGTCATTTTTTGTTAATATACAGGCATGATTTTATTAACTCCTGGTCAAACTTTATATATATCTTTAGCAACAGTAGGAGTGCTATTAATCTTATTTTTATTCGCTTTTCTATATTATAGAAATCGATATGTTAGAAAACACGCTAGAGAATTAACATATTTAAAACTTAGTAGAATATGTGAGCATAATGACTATTTATTATTAAATGACTATCGTATTGATTTTGATGACTCTAATACAGGTCTAATTGATCACTTAGTGATTTCAAATAAATACATCATTATCATCAGTGTCTTTTCTATTTCTGGAGTGTTATCTGGAAAATTCCAAGGCGAAGAATTGGTGAATGTGAATAAAAAAGGAACTAGTATTGTTGCTAATCCAATTAATTACAACATTAACTTAACAAAAAGATTATCTTTGTTTAACGATTTAAATCATTCCTTCTTAAAAGGCTTAGTGGTCATTAATAATGACTCTGATATTAAAATTGAAGGACATAGTGACCAATTCCAAATCGTTAAAAGAAAAGATTTAGCAAAGACTATTAAGAAATTTGATCAAGAGAATATCAAAAATCTCAATGAAGAAAGTATTGTTCGCTTTATTAATAAATTAAACGAGGAGAATAAATAAAAAACAACCCTTACGAGTTGAATTAATCGTTTTGGAGCAGGCGACGGGAATCGGACCCGCATAACTACCTTGGCAAGGTAGTGTTCTACCACTGAACTACGCCTGCAATTCAAAATTGCTAAATTATTATAACAAAACTAGTTGATTATGCAATATAATTTGTAAGAATTATTTAAAAAGGAGAAAGCTAAGATGGTGTCAGATAAAGAATTAGCAGAATTAATATTCCCTGAAGTAAAAGAAAGTATTGATGATTTAGAGGCTAGATACCCACTTCGTCAACTACAAGAGGGTGCGGAAGTTACTAGATTCGCTCCAAGCCCAACAGGATTTTTACATACTGGTAGTCTATTTACTTCGATGGTTTGTCATAAAGTCGCTGGTGACTCTAATGGAATCTTTTATGTTCGACTTGAAGATACTGACACTAAAAGAGAAATTGAAGGTAGTGGACTCCAACTATTAGAACAATTGAAACTATTTAATATTGTCCCAAATGAAGGTTATTTAGGTGACCATCAAGTAGGAAAATATGGACCATATGTTCAATCCGAAAGAGCGGACATCTATAAAGTGGTCATTAAACATTTATTAGAAGAAGGTAAAGCTTATCCTTGTTTCTGTTCACAAGAAGAACTTGATGATATTAGAGCCAAGCAAGAAAAAGCAAAAATTATTCCAGGATATTATGGACCATTTGCGAAATATCGTTATTTAAATAACGACGAAAGAAAAGAAAGAATTTTAAAAGGTGATCCATACGTTATCCGCTTTAAATCATCTGGAAATCATATTCATAAGATCAAAGTCACTGATTTAGTGCACGGCAATTTTGAAATCGCGGAAAATGATATGGATATCGTTATCTTTAAAAGTGATGGTTTACCAACTTATCACTTCGCTCACGTTTGTGATGATCACTTTATGAGAACAACCACAGTTATCCGTGGAGAGGAGTGGATTGCAAGTTTACCAATTCACTTAGAATTATTTAAGGCCTTAGGCTGGACCGCTCCTAAATATGCCCATTTACCAGTTATTATGAAAATTGGAGAAAACGGCAATAAACGTAAATTATCTAAAAGATTAGATAATGAAGCGGCAGTTAGCTATTTCTTAAAAGATGGTTATCCTAGCGAAGCCCTTATTATGTATTTAATGACAATCGCTAATTCTAATTTTGAAGAATGGATCTTTGAACATAAATTTGAGCATATGGAAGAATTCAAATTCTCCTTTGATAAGATGTCTTTAGAAGGCGCTTTATTTGATATGGGTAAACTTAATTTCTTCTCTAGAGAAATTTTATCTAAGAAGTCTAAAGAAGAAATGTTAGAGATGACATTAAAATATTCTAAAGAATATGATGAAAAACTTTATAATTTAGTGTCATCTGACCCTGAATACTTTAAAAAGATTATTAACATCGAAAGAGAAAAAGAAAATCCTAGAAAAGACTATGAGAAATTAGGTGGATTATATGACCTTATTTCCTTCTTCTATAAAGATTTATATGAAGAATATGTTAAGACTAACGGGCTTGTCTATAATGAGAAATTCTCGTTAGAACAAGTTAAAGAAGTTTTATCCGCTTTAAAAGAGTTAGACATTACTAAAGATGAACAAACTTGGTTCTCTCAAATGAAATCTATTGGCGAATCTCTTGGCTTCTCAAGTGATAGAAAAGCCTTTAAGGCTAATCCAGAAGCCTATAAAGGCATGATTGGTGATGTCGCTGAAATATTAAGAATCACCTTAACAACTAAAAAGAATTCCCCTAATTTATATTATGTGATGCAAGTCCTTGGATTAGAGGAATGCCATAGAAGAATTAATCAAGTTCTTTCTAAATAAATATAAACGGTGGTATAATTACCACCAACTGGCCCAATGGAGAAGCGGCTTAACTCATTGCCCTCTCAAGGCAACATTCACGGGTTCGAATCCCGTTTGGGTCACCAACTTAAAAAAATAGGATAATACAAATATGTATTATCCTTTTTTCTTTGATTACATCGAAATAGAAAGAAACATCGCTCATAAATACAACATTGAAGAAAGCATATTTAGAATGAAAAAGAGAGCCTGTGATTATGACTCTCATATTATTCAAAAATAAACTACAGCTTTTTGATTTCTTCTTTTATAAAGTTGATGACATCATCTTTAGGGATTCTTTCCAACTCTCTACATATATCATCAGCTTTTTTGTCGTTGTTTTTACGCTCAATTAAGTAATCAACTGTCACGTTAAATAAATCTGCTAATTGAATAAGCTGGTTGATTTTCGGCTCATATATTCCGTTTTCCCAATTGAGTATTGTTTGACCAGAAACACCAAGTTTGCTGGCTATTTCATTTTGAGTTAGACCACTCTTATTTCGAAGTTCTCTTAGTCTCATTTTCTTTTCCCTCTAGAAAAATAATCAAAGAAACCTTGATTTCTTTAGTAGTAAAATCAAGTTAAACTTTGTAAAATGTAATAGAAATCAAGCATACCTTGGTTTTTAGATTGGATTTCAAGGTTTTCTTATGAAGGAAAAAGAGTTAAGGGATATTTATAAAAGCAATGGAGAATTAAAGAACAGTCCTTTTAATACTGTTTATTTTAAAAGCTCCTCAAAAATGAAGGAGATTCCATCAAATAGTGTAGATTGCATTATTACTTCGCCTCCGTATTTCAATATCAAAGACTATTTTATGGATGGCAGACAAGAAAACGTTGTCACTAATGCAAATACAAATGATGTCGGAAATATTGATTCTTTTAAGGAATACATAAGCAGTCTTGTTCCAATCTGGAAGGAATGCTTTAGAGTTCTTAAGCCTAATGGCAAGTTGTGTATCAATGTACCTTTGATGCCGATGATTAAAAAGGATATGAACACTCATTACAACAGAGACATTTTTGACATTCAAAGTGAGATACAAAACTCTATCTTGGCAAAAACTGATTTCTATTTAATGGACTTATACATTTGGAATCGTAAGAATTCAACCAAAAAGCTAATGTTTGGTTCTTATCCATATCCAGCTAATTTTTACGCTCAAAATACTACCGAGTTCATTACAATCTATGTTAAAGACGGCAAACCATTACCTGTTTCTAAAGAAGACAAAGAGAAAAGCAAGTTAACCGAAAAAGAGTGGGTCGAATACACCAAACAAATATGGGATATTGCTATACCAAACAAAAGCGATTTAGCATTCGGTATCCACTCAGCTATCATGCCTGAAGAAATTGCTAGAAGATGCATTAAATTATTCTCATTTTATAATGGCGTAGTTTTGGATCCGTTCACTGGCAGCGGAACAACTTTAAAAGTTGCTAAAGAATTAGGAAGACAATATGTCGGCTATGAACTATATGATTCTTATGCCGAAATAATACAAAAGAAATTAGATAGTGTTGAGGTGAAAAAGAAATGATTCACCAAGACTCTATAGACTTAATGGACGTTTTTGAATTTCTAAAAGAAGTTAAAGACAAATCAGTTGATTTAGCTATTATTGATCCGCCATATAATCTTAATCAAGGAGATTGGGATACATTTAAAAGTCATAGTGAATTCATGAAATTCACAACCAAGTATCTTAATTTAGTGATTAATAAACTGAAGGATAATGGATCTCTCTATATTTTTAATACAGCTTTTAACTCGGCTTTTATTTTGTCTTATTTAGTCGAAGCAGGTTTGGATTATAGAAACTGGATTGTTTGGTATAAAAAAGATGGTTTCAGTGCGTGCAAAAAGAAATATGTTAATAGCCAAGAGACTATTTTATATTTTACAAAATCAAAAAAAGACTTTGTCTTTAACTGCGATGATATAAGAGAACCATATTTATCAAGCGACAGAATAGCTGCTGCTCAATCAAAGGGCATTTTGAAAAATGGGAAGAGATGGTTTCCAAATCCTAATGGAAAACTTTGCCCTGATGTTTGGGAGTTCACGTCAGTTAGACATACAAATAAGAAAAATGGAAAAACGGTAAAACAATCACACCCTACTCCAAAACCTGAGCCAATGATTGAAAGAATGATAAAAGCAAGTTCTAACGATGGCGACTTAGTTTTGGATCTTTTCAGTGGTACAGGAACTACCGCTTATATTGCAAAAAAACTTAATCGACATTTTATCGGTTGTGAAAACAACAATGAATACTATCGAATCATTAAGGAGCGACTGAAAAATGGGAATTAGGGAGAATCTTGCTAAAATCGATCCAAGCAAAAAATGTCTGCGCTTTTTAGGCGAAAGAATACTTGACGTTAACTATCGAGGAATTCAACTTTCTCAACACAATAGGTATGATGTGGTTTTTATAACAACAATGCTTACTGAAATGTATAATCTCGTTGGTCGCAACAAGATGTTTATAAGAACTTCTGATCTAAGCAAAAGGCCATATAATTACCCAGAAGAAAAAGTTTATGCACAATATGTAAATAATCTATGTGCCAAACTTGAAAGATGTACTCAGGATTCGGTGAGAAAAAACTTCTTTGTTGATTTACATAGAATGGGTTTTATCTATAGATACAATGAACATGGATACAAAATTGGACCTTTTGAGAGAAGTCAGATTAAATCTGTTTCGCTGACCCCGCTTGGAGCAGAGCTTGTGAAAAACGCAGCTGATATTTTTCAAAGAAATTTAATTTATACAAAAGCGATTGACACTTTGACAAATGGCTTAGCAGATGAATTATTGGATGTGGTTTCAATAAACGATAAGTTAACCATGACAGAATTTCAATTTTTCATGTCTTTTATTGATCAAAAACTAAATGGTCATTTGTATACAAAATCTGAATTGGTTGATTATGTATTAGAATTTAGGAGTATGAGCGGATTTCAAAGACAAGCAGTGGTGGATATTGTTGCCGAGTATTGTGATCCTAAGAAATTTGGTGGAAGCAAATTGAACAAACGTGATTTCCACAACTGGAAAAATGAAACCCAGCAAATTTTTATGCTTCTGGACCAAACTGTTTTGTTTGAATTGAGACAAGAAAAACTTGTTATTCGTTTAGGTGAGGCCAGTTTATTTGACGACGATACAAAACTCAAGAGATCACTCAAAGAAAAAGAAGAATACTTTAAAAATCACGAAGTCAAAAAACAACCAGGATTCGAATTGCACCACGTTATACCTTTATTAACTGCTAAATCAAAAAACGAATTTGCAGTTTTGGATGTTTGGGAAAACATGGTTTACATTGATGGTTATACACACTCCAAGATTACTCATACAAATAATAAAAATACAAACCTTTCGTTCGATAATGACGACATTGTGCTTACAGATCCAGCTGGTGTTGTTGACGAGATTGATTGTGAAAAAGACACAAATGTCATTTATAACACCAAGAACAAGGCAGTGATGAAAGAATTTAATGAATCGGCACTAAATGCTATATAAAATTGGTTGGTGTAGAATTTGTTCCATGAGGTGTAGAATTGTTTAAAATCTTTACACCCTGCCAACTTAATTAAATAGGATTGATACAAAATATTTATCCTTTTTTATTTTGTGCTTGACCTAGAGTTAACTCTAACTTTTACAATATAAATACGAGGTGATAAATATGAGTTATTCCATATCAGAAGTTGCTAAGATGCTTAATGTCTCAACATATACGATTAGATACTACGATAAAGAAGGATTATTTCCTTTAGTAAAAAGAGTGAACGGCATACGTGTATTTGAAGATAAGGATTTTCCGTGGCTTAGAATGCTTAACTGTTTAAAAAACTTAAATATGCCGATTAAGAAGATAAAAGAATATGTTGATCTAGCTTTAAAAGGTGATGAAACATTAAAGGAAAGATATCAACTTATCTTAGAACAAGAAGAAATTATTAAAAAACAAATCAAAGAACTTAAATATTACAAAAAGCAAATCGATTTTAAAAAAGCATATTACGAAAAAGCTCTAGAAGCAGGAACAGAAGAAGTGGTGAAAGATTGGCCAAATCCAGAAGCGACTTTAGATGTCGATGAATTGCCAAAAATAATAGGAGACAAAGATGAATAGGCTATTAAGTTTTATTTTACCGGTACTTATCCTAACTAGTTGTAATAATAAAACAAATTCACCAGAAACACCTATAGATAAGGAAATAAATATGACACTATCAATTGATAATCAAGAATTAGACGTCTACTGGGAAGATAATGACTCAGTTAATGCTATAAAAGGGATATTACCATTAACTATTAATATGCATCAATATGGCGGTTTTGAACAAACAGGTTCTATTGGTCAAAGTATTGTTAGAAACGATTCGCAAATCAATGTAGTGCCAGGAGATATCGTTTTATATAACGGTAACGCTATTTCAGTTTTTTATAATAATAGCTCTTGGTCATATACTAGACTCGGACACATTAATCTAGATAATAGTGAACTAAATGTTTTGCTAAATAAATCGTCTGTTACGTTTGTTATAAAAGGAGAAGAAAAATGAAAAAAGTATTAATTATTTCAACAAGTATTAGAAGCGGAAGCAATTCTGAATTCTTAGCCCATGAATTTGAAAAAGGGGCAAAAGAAGCGGGGCATGATGTTGAATTTATTTCTTTAAAGGATAAACAAATTGCCTTTTGTAGAGGCTGTTTAGCGTGCCAAAAAACTCATAAGTGCATTATTAATGATGACGCGATTGAAATTGCGGATAAGATGTGTGAAAGTGAAGTTATCGTTTGGGTGTCACCAATCTATTATTATGAAATGTCTGGTCAAATGAAAACCTTGATTGACAGATGCAATTCCTTATATTCAAGAGATTATAAATTTAAAGACATTTATTTCTTAACTGTTGCCGCAGAAGATGAACAATATGTTCCTATTAAAGCAATTAATGGCTTACAAGGTTGGATTGATTGCTTTGAAGGCGTGGAGCTTAAAGACACTTTATTTATCGGCGGAATGAACGGGCTTAACGAAATCAAAAATAGTGAAAAATTAAAACAAGTATATGAAATGGGGAGGAATATCTAATGCTTAAACTAGTTAGTGAATGGGATAAAGTTTTCCCAAAAGATGAAACTATCAATCATCAAAAAGTAACCTTTAAAAATCATTTTGGCATTGAACTTGCTGCGGATATGTATTGGCCAAAAGAAGGAAATAAGTTTCCCGCAATTGCGGTATCTGGTCCTTTTGGTGCGGTTAAGGAACAATTAAGTGGACTATACGCTCAAGAGATGGCTAAAAGAGGATTCTTAACCATTGCCTTTGATCCATCTTTTACTGGTGAAAGCGGTGGGGAACCACGATATATGAATTCACCAGATATCAACGTTGAAGATTTCCAAGCTGCAGTAGATTATTTATCAAATTTAAATAATGTTGACCACGATAAAATCTCTATCATCGGTATTTGTGGTTGGGGTGGCATGGCTATTCAAACCGCATGCATTGATACAAGAGTTAAAGCGACAGTCGCTATTACTATGTACGATATGTCTAGAGTGACTGGCAATGGCTATTACGATGAAGGAAATAATGAAGAAAGTAGATATCAAGCAAGAGTGGCTATTAATAATCAAAGAACATTAGATTATAAGAATGGTAATTATAAACTAGGCGGAGGAGTAGTGGACGATCCAACTGACGCTCCTTGGTTTGTTAAACAATATTATGACTACTATAAAACTCCACGCGGATATCATGTTCGTAGTTTAAATAGCAATGGTGGATGGAATGTTACTGCAAGTACTTCTTTATTGAATACAAGATTATTTACCTATGCCTCAGAGATTAGAAGTGCTGTTTTAATTGTTCATGGTGAAAAAGCCCATTCTTTATATTTTGGTCAAGATGCGTTTAAGTTATTAAAAGGCGACAATAAAGAATTTTTATTAGTCAAAGACGCTACACACTGCGACTTATATGATGGTGGCATAAATCACGATAAGATTCCTTTTGACAAGATTGAAGGATTTATTAAAAAGAATATTTAAACTAATATTTATTCGTTCCAAAGGTCTCAAGTCATTAAAATATTTACACCATGCCAAATTCACTTATAATACTATGTATTATAAAATAGGATTGATACAAACGTGTCAGTCCTTTTGTTTTATTTCTTCAGCTTCAATAAAATCAACCCAGCTTCCATAGTCATAATTTCTTTTTGTTTCAGAAGTGTGAATTATTCTAACGTAAGGAACTTTTCTTTTTATATCATCGGGCAATATTTCTAATGGATTTATATTATCAATGTTTTCTTCCTCAACGGTTGCCGTCTTGTACACTATTTGTATTCCATAAACGCTTCCTCTACCCCATTTTAAAATGAATCTTTTCATGTTATTTATCATCGCTTTCTTCTAATTCATCAATTGTTGGAAGAGATGATTTGTATTTTTCTGGAATCAAATTTGATAATTGATATTCGGATATGCCAACTGGTAAACCTACCCCATTAATTATGTGTTTAGCTAATGAATTGTCTTTGTTCTTACAAACCAAAATTCCAACTGTTTTGTTATCTATTTCACCCTTTAGTGTTGCGTCAATAGCGGCGACATAGCCAATTAGTTGTCCCATATGTTCTGGCTTGAATTGACCAGTTTTAATTTCTATCACTACATAGCAATGTGCTTTAATGTTATAAAACAATAAATCGCAATACATTTCGGTGTCGCCTAGTAGCAAGCGAACTTCTTTTCCAACATACGCAAATCCATTTCCTAATTCCAAAAGGAATGATTCAATATGCTTTGTCAGTTCATCTTTTAACTCCTTTTCGTCGTAATTTTCTCTTATTGCTAGAAAATCAAACTCATAAGGATCCTTCATTATTTGATTTGTTATTTCGATATTAACAGATGGTAGCGATACTTTAAAATTATCTACAGTGTTTTGATTTCTTTCAAAAACATTTGCTAATATGCGACTTTCCAAATCATATCTAGACAAATTGTTTTCAACTGTTGTTTTGATATAGAACAAACTTTTCTCTATTGTCTTGCATTTATCAATGATGATTCTATGGTGCCCCCAAGGTACTAATAGCAATTGTTCCACAACTTGTGGGAAAATATGTTTATACAGAGTATAAAATTTTTCCGCATATCTCAGATTTTGATGATTTAATCCTTTGGCGTTAGGAATAGCCTTTTTAAGTTCAATGCTCAACAAATCATAGAAATGATTTCCGTAACTTGCTTTGAATGATGTTTTAGAAATCTCTTTACCTAATTCGTAATAGAATTTAATTAGATTACTGTTGACATGGATAGCGGCTTTAATTTGAGCCTTTTTATAATTTTGGGAAAGGCTTTCAACCCATTTTTGAAATTTTGTGTCGATCAACATTGTTTTATCCTCCTATATCATCGACAAGGTGATTTAGAAGGAAATAAAAACCATCCAACCTAAAACACCTTTTGTAACTAACTGCTGATATCCCTATCAACCATAGTTACTGGTGTTTCATCACTGATTCAGTTGGATGGCCTCTGATTCAAATATTAACTATTTGTGTGGAGCGTGGATAATAATGTGTGAGCATTCATTGTTTTCTGCTCTCCTAACACATTAAGTTATCTTCTGGGCGATGCTTTCCACAATGCAAGATCCTAACACATCCAATCTTGCAGTCTCTATTAGGGTGCCCTATCGTGTACCTGCGTATGGTCGACTTTGTTTATAACTAGTTCATAGCGCCGATAGTCTGCTAATAGATACTTTTTTATAATAACATTTACTATAATTATTCTCAATTAATTTATTAATAAATTATTGTATTAAATAACATTGAACATAGAGTGCTACATGGAATTTGGGTCACAGGTTGTGACCTAATTTCATTTATTAATAAATTATTGTATTTAAATGATATTTGAATATATGTTGCTCCACGGAATTTTGAGAACAGGTTGTTCCCCAATTTCATTTATTAATAAATTATTGCATTTAAATGATGTTTGAATATATGACGCTCCATAGAATTTGGTGCACAGTCCGTGCACTAATTTCATTTTCAAAGCAAAAATTAAATTCTAGCAATCTTGAGCTATATACAATTGCTTTTTTAAAAAATGTTTAAGAGGGTTGATAGATAACATCGCCCTAGCCTTTTTTATTTCTTTATTTTTACTTCAGTATTAGAATAGTTGAGAATATGAAATATCTTGTTATTATCTCAACTTTATTTGTAATTGGCTCATTAATTGGCTGGGTTATTGAATTATTCTTCAGAAGATTTGTTTCGCAGCACAAATGGATGAATCCTGGTTTTTTAATGGGACCATATTTACCAATATATGGCTTTGGAGTCATTGTCTTATATGCGGTTAGTAATATTCCTTTAGGAATTACTAATCACGCAGTTGATATTGTTGTTCGTATTCTAATTATCGGAGTAGGGATGACAGTTGTGGAATTTTTAGCGGGATTAATATTTATTAAAGGTTTAAAAGTTAAGCTTTGGGATTATAGTGATCGTAAAGGAAATATTATGGGTATTATTTGCCCTTCGTTTTCTTTAATTTGGTTAGCGGTTGGATCCCTATATTATTTCCTAATTAATCCGTTTTTAGTAAGTGGAATTTCCTGGATTAGTGAAAATTTAATTTACACTTATTTTGTAGGAGCAGTTATAGGAGCGATGGTGGTGGATTTTGCTTATTCAATCCACTTAGCCACTAAAGCAAAATATTATAAAGAACTTGCTGACTTAAGATTTGAAGACTTCAAAAAAGAATTACGAAATAGAATTAAACAACTCCGTAAAACAAAAGAAGATATCTAGTTTTAAAGTTGATATTGGAGTAACGATTTTTATAAAATAAAACCATGACGAAAACAAAGAAAATCTGCTTGTTATTTGTTTTAGCTAGCTTAGTATCATTTTCTTCATGCTCTACTACTAGCAATAATCCAGAAATAGTGGATCCAGGCGACCCAGTCGACCCTATTGAACCTGTTGACCCAGTTGAACCAGATGATTACAAAGTAATTGAAAACATTTCTAAAAGAATGCCAGCGGAATTTGAACCCGTTAGTAGAATTAAAATGTGTTATCCAAATAACATGCCTTTAAGCGTCTATAAAGAAATTGCTAAAGATAACAAAATTCTTTTACTTGTTAATCCTGATAGCCGAAATAAATCGAGAATTAATGAAGCAAAATCATCTTTTAATGATGAAGGAATTAATTTAGACAATGTGACATTTGTTGATATGAATATAGATGACGATTATAGCTATTGGGTAAGAGATTTTTCTCCGTTTTATGTTTTTAATAATTTAGATCTATCAATTGTGGATTTTAATTATAATCGTCCATATAGAACAGAGCAAAATGACGTTTCTATTAAGCTTTCTAATTATTTAGATATGAGTTATACAAAAATGAATCTCACTCATACAGGTGGCAATTTAATGCAAGACGGAAGGTTTACTGCTTTTAGTGATGATTTAGTGGTCCAAGAAAATAGTAATAATGCGACTAAAGTTAAAACGAGTATGAAAAATTATTGTGGAGTTGATAACTATGCTATCACTATTGATCCACAAGGTGATTATATCGCCCATATAGATTGCTGGGGGAAAATAGTAGCGCCTGATAAGATAATCGTGGCTAAATTACCGGCTACAAATTCTCGCTATGATTATTATGAACAAGTGGCAGAAGAATTAGGAAAATTGAAATGTATTTATGGATATAATTACCGCATTTATCGAATTGATGAACCAGGTGGAGAAGTTGTTGCTCCATATACTAATTCATTAATTGCGAATAAACACGTCTATATGCCTTTAGGAGATAATTCTTCCTATAATCAAAAGGCTCTCAAAGTCTATCAAGAAGCTTTACCAGGATATATAGTTCATGGAGTTAAAGGGTATGATAGTTCCTCATATAATGCTTTTTTAAATACTGACGCGCTTCATTGCCGCACTCATGAGATTCCTAATAGCAATATGCTTTTTATTGATTCTAGAGAAGTGCTTAATGGGACGGTTGCTATAGCAGAAAAATATTTAGTGAAAACAAATATAGTTAGCTATGCTAAACAAGACATTAAAAACGTTGATATCTTTTACTCTATTAATGGCGCTGATTATATAAAAGATGAAATGATACAATTTAAAGAAACATCAAATTATTTATATACATTTTCTAATCTTAATAGTGGTGACTCGGTCAAATATTATATTGAAGCAAGTGATGAAGCAAATAATAAAAATGTGGATCCTACTTGCGGTAAATTAGATCCACATTCATTTACTATTTCTTCTTAGATAATAATATCTTCTTAATGATCCAGTTTTGTAATCTATCTGGCAAAATGTTAAGCAATAATAGAAGCTTGTTACGATTTATTTTATAGACGTATTTAGGCTTCTTTTTCTTTAAAATCTTATAAGTTAGATTAGCAATTTTTTCTGGAGGAATCTTTCTAGCTTCTACTTTATTGGTGATATCCATAAATTTATTAGCGTTATATTTATATAATTCAGTAGAGCCAGAAAACCTTTTTATGCCACTTGTGGAATCGTCTAATAAGGTTGTATTAACCGCTCCTGGGCGAATAACAATTACTTGTTTATTTAATAACTGTAATTCCATTCTTAAAGAATAAGCATATTTTTCTATTGTGGACTTGGTGATGCCGTATATCCCAGTAAAAGGAAGTGGATCTAATGGGGCTAATTCACTAGATACAACAATGACTTTCCCTCTTTCCTTTAATAAAGGAAGATAGATTTTATTTAGCCTATAAATTGCAAAAACATTAATGTCAAAGATTCTAATAAATGCTTCTTCAGACATTTCCACTAGTGAGTTAACGTCATAAATACCCGCCATAGAAATAATAGCCTCAATCTCTTTAACTTTATGAGACACTTCAATGTAACTTGTTTCTATCGACTTTAAATCTCTTAAATCAGTTTTGATATAAGTGAGGTCTTTAATTTCTTCTTTCGGGGCTTTAATATCTAAACCAAAAACATGATAACCGTTTTCAATTAATTTCTTAGCGGTGGTTAGTCCCATACCGCCAGAGACACCAGATAAGACAACATATTTCATATTTCTATTATATAGGAGAGTAAATATATAGTGCATAATAGTAATTATTTGCTAAAATAGATAATCGATATTCGATTATGAGTGCACAAATAATTCTCTTGGTTATCTATTTAGGATTAGCGTTAGCAATGGATGCTTTTGCGGTTTCTATTACGGACGGCTTAGTTTATAAAGATATCAATAAAAAGAAGGCTTTATTTATCGCTACCACATTTGGAGTGATGCAAGCAGTAATGCCTTTAATTGGCTATTGGCTAGTAGAGGTTATTGAAGTAGCGGTGGGCAATGATAAATACGCGAGTATAATGGCCCTAGTGGTCACTTGGCTTGCCTTTGCTTTATTAATATTTATTGGTTTAAAGATGTTACTTGAAGGCATAAAAGAATTAAGAAAGCCATTAGAAGAAAAGAAAGTCAAATTATTCTCTTATAAAGAAGTACTTATTATGGGTGTTGCTACCGCGATTGACGCTTTAGCATCAGGGGTAGCGTTACACTCTAATATGTCTAATAATGTCACTATTTGGTTACATGTTTCTATAATCTTAGTTATCACATTTATCCTATCTTTAGTTGGAGTGATACTTGGAAAACAAATTGTTAAATTATTTAAAGGCAAATATGAGATCACTCAAATTATTGGTGGATGTATTCTTTTAACTCTTGCTGTTTGGGTGGTTTTATCACATTACTTAGGTATATAAAAGAAGGTTAAAATATGAATAAGATAAAAATTACACTTACTGGGGCTAGTGGAAATATGGGAGAAAGGATTTTTGCTTATTTGCTCCCTGAAGAATATATCGAAGAAATTAGAATTCTTGATCATGATAAAAAAGGCACAAAAAAGATTTTAAAAGCCAATAAGAAATATAGAAACAAAGTGAAAGTATTTGTTGGCTCATTAGCAAATAAAAAAATTGTTAAAGAATTAATTAAAGACACTGACTATGTTATTAATTTAGCGGCCGCTATCCCTCCAGAAAGCGATAAACATCCAGATCACGCTATTGAAGTAAATGAAATTGGAGTCAAAGTGCTTGTTGAAGCTATCGAAGAGATAAAAGAACATCAACCAAAACTAATACACACTTCTACCGTGGGCTTATATGGAGATAGATGTGACAAACATTTATATGGAGAAGTTGGTGATCCATTATTAATTTCTCCTTTTGACATTTATGCTTTAACGAAGATGCGTGGAGAATTCATGGTCTTAGAATCTAGTATCACTAACTGGGCTGTGATTAGACAAACCGCGATGTTATATGACAAGATGCTCGCTAAAAATATTGACGATGGGTTAATGTTTCACACTTGTGTGAACTCTCCTTTGGAATGGTCTACTGCTAGAACTAGTGCGACCTTATATAGAAATATCATTAGAGCGGATGTTAAAGGTGAATTAAATACTGATAACTTCTGGAAACATTGTTTTAATTTAACAGGTGGAGAGAAAAGCCGTATTATCGGATTTGAAACCATGGAATTAGGTTTTAAGATGATAGGTGCTAATTTCTTTCAATTTTTTGAACCTAATTATAATGCGACAAGAAATTTCCATGGTTTATGGTACTCAGACGGGGATAAATTAGATAATTTGTTCCATTATGTTGGAGAGAATGCCTATGATTTCTGGGATAAAGTCGCTAAAGACCACAAATTATTCTCTTTAGGCCGTATTGTTCCTAAAAAATTACTTAAAGCATTTATTATTAAACCTTTATTAAAAGATGATAACGCGCCTATGTATTGGTATAAGCATAAAGATGAAGCCAGAATGGTTGCTTATTTTGGTGGAAGCAAGAAATATGAAGAATTACCAAAGAAGTGGGATGGCTTTAATATTTTATGTAAAGGTAGAGATCTAGACGGCAATAGTGTTGATTATGAATATTTAAGAACTCATCCTACTAGACTAAATCATTTCTTTGATATTGATAAACCAAGAACCGAACTCTCGATTGATGATTTAAGAAAAGTTGCTGAGGCTCATGGTGGAAAATTAATTACCAAAGAATTTAAGATGGGTGATATTTTTAAAAAAGTAGAATGGGAGACTCAAGACGGCGAAAGATTTATTGCCTCCCCACATACAGTTTTATATTGTGGTCACTGGTATAATGTGTCTTATAAAGAACATGCCTGGGATTTTGACCGCTTAAGCAAAAAAGATAAAATTTATGCGCAAGTTTGGTATGATAGACATGAGCAAAATGAAGACAATTATTACTATTTTGATGATAAATTCAACGCTCACTATAAAAAAATTAGGGAATAACTATGAAAATAGCAATATATTACTTCTCTGGAACCGGTAACACTGAATTAGTCTGCAAGAAATGGGCTGAAGAAGCTAAAAAACATCATATCGAATGTGATTTATTTAAAGTTGAAGATGTCAAAGAAGAAAAAATAGATGTTTCTAACTATGACAAAGTAGGTATTGCTTACCCAATTCACGCTTTCAATGCACCTAGAGTGCTTTGGAAATTTACTACTAGAATCGCTAAACTTTCCGCTAAAAAGCCAGCATTTATCATTATGGTGAGTGGTGAATATATGACATTGAACCATTCTAGCGATTATAAAGTAGCGCGTATTTTAAAAAGAAGAAATCTTGTTATTGAAAGTGAATATCATTACTTAATGCCTTATAACATGATTTTTAGACATACAGAAAAGCGAGCCTATGAAATGTATAAGACAATGCTTGCGTTATCAGAATTAGATGTTAAGGAATATCTTGCTGAGAATAAACCTCATAAACTTAAAGAGCATCTATCAGTGCATTTCTTTATTTGGCTTATCAGAATTGAACAACTATACGCCCCTTTATATGGGAAGATGCTTAGAATTAAGAAAAAGAAATGTATTAAATGCATGAAATGTGTGAACTCTTGTCCTTTAAATAACATCAAATATGCAGATGGAAAATTCAAGTTTGGATGGCACTGTACGTTATGTGCACGCTGCTCATTCAATTGTCCTACTAATGCCTTCTCTTGTGGCTTCTTACAGTTCTGGAAAGTGAATGGAAGATATAAGTTTAAAGAGCCTGAAATTGAAGAAGTAGATAAGCACAAAAGATACTGCAAAAAGAGCTATATCAGATACTATAAAGAGGCAAGCGAACGCCTTAATCAAATAGAGAAATAATTTCTTAGTAATATACAAATATGGGGCTTTTTCCGATAAAATTTGCGAAAAAACCCATTATTTTTTCAAAATTTCTTTACACACACGCCTATATGTATATAATTAAGTATAGATAGGAGATTTTTGTCTATGAAAAAGAGTCATAAAATTACATTAATTGTACTTGCTTCTGTTAGTGCTGTCTTATTACTTGCATTTACTACATTATTTATATTGTCACCAGTATTTGCTCATCGCGAATTTGGACCAGCACTTAAAGAATCCTTCGAATCAATCGGAGAGATGTATGCCTTACCATTCAAAGGTGGTGAAGGATTAGGTCTTGCCTTGTCAATTGTTATGTTAACCTTATCAGGAATTTGGTTAGTGACATTTGTCCTTGGCATTGTTGTTTCTTGCTTAAAGAAGAGATTCAAATATTTAGCATTTATTCCTGTGATGGTATTTGCCTTATTTGCAATCGTTGCCTTATTAACATTTAGTCCTGTTCTTTATGTGCCAATGATTCAATCTGGTGAAGCTAGTAAAATTGTTCTTGGATTATTCTATATGTTCTTTGCTAGCGCTGGGGTTATCGTTACTTATGTCACTTACGCCTTAGGCTTAGCATGGGCAAGTGATCGTAAAGTCGAACCAGAACTCGCTATTGCTCCAGTAGCAGAAGAAGCTGCAGATCCTGAAATTGTTGAAGAAGGTGAAGAATTATCTGCTCCAACCGTTGAAGAACCTGTAGTGATTGCTGAACCTGTTGAAGAAGAAGCTCCAGTTGAACCAGAACCAATTCCTGAAGAAAAGGTTGAAGAACCTGTTGAAGAAGAAAAGAAAGTTGAACCAGAGCCAGCTCAACAAGTTAATGTTAATGTTAACAATGCTCCAGCTGCAAATAACGGTTTAGATCAAAATTCCCTTGCTTCATTATTAAGAGAAGTTGTTAGAGATATCGTTAGAGATGAAATCGCTCGTAACAACGCTAACCAACCAGAAAAACCACAACAAGCACCTGCTGGTAATCAAACTATTACCGGTGCCACCTTTGGTGGACCACTTGTTGTCCAATATTTCAATGGCGGTATTAACGGAGTTACTCCTGCTGCTCCTGCTCCAGTTGTTGTTGATGCTCCTAAAGCTGAGCCAGTTAAGGAAGAACCAAAACCAGAACCAAAACCAGAGCCAGTACTAGAGCCAGTACCAGAGCCAGTTAAGGAAGAACCAAAACCTGAACCAGCTCCTGCTCCAGTAGTGAAAAGTGAACCAGTTCCTCTATTTGTTAAAAAACCAGTAGAAGAAGGTAAACCAGAAGCTCCTAAATATGAAAGAATTGGCTTTGCGGAAAGATTATTAAAATCCGATAAAGAATTACATGAATTATATAACGAACTTAAGAATGAAATTCTTAGTTACGGAGTTAAATCTCGTATTTCCGCCGTTGGCGATACATTCCGTTTACATAAGAAAATGTATGTGAGAATCACTGTTGCTGGTAAATCACTCAAATTATACTTCGCATTAGATCCAAAAGATTATGAAGGAAGTACCATCCCAGTGCAAGATGCCTCTAATAAAGAGATGTATGCGGAAATCCCATTAGTGTTTAAAGTTAAATCCGGATTATCTGTTAGAAGATGTAAAGACCTCATTCAAGCTGTTATGGAAAAAGATAACCTTGAACAAGGTGAAGTCGGAAAAGTTAACTGGATCAAAGAACTTAAAGCAGAAATGGCTGCGGAAAAGAAAAAAGAGAAAGAAGCTGAATAATCACTTCCAAATAAATTAGACCAACTTTGTTGGTCTTTTTTATATCTCATAGATGTTTACAAATTATATGATATAATGTGTAACCGAACTTGTCAGTTCAGAATGGAAGTGGTTATTTAATGCCTGACCCCGCTATATCGTGGATTATCATTATCATCTTAATAATATTGCACTTTTTCTTTTCCGGGGCTGAGACCTCTATCGCTTGCTGTAACAAATTTAAAATGCAGGTCGATGCAGAGGACGGAAAAACCATTCCTAAAATACTATTACGTATTATAGATAAATATGATCGTGCCCTAACGATCATCCTTATTGGAAATAACGCTGTTGCTATCGCTATATCATCAATCTCGACATTGTTATTTTTGTCTTACTTTAATACAGTTGGCATTCCTGAAGCTACGATATCTTTGATATCTTCTATTACTATGACTTTTATTGTTTATGTTGTGGGAGATACTTTACCTAAGACTATTGCTAGAAGTATTCCAGATACATTCTCTAAGATTGTTGCTATTCCAATCTATGTATTAATGTTTCTTTTATTTCCAATCACTATTTTATTTGAAGGTGGAGTGAAACTTACTTCTAGAGCGTTCCATTTAAAAGAGGAAGAAGAGTTTACCGAAGAAGACCTAATTGATGAAATTGAAAAGGCTTCTGAAGGTGACATGATTGATGAAGAACAAGCAGAAATCGTGCAGTCCACGATGGATTATTTAGACACTAGTGTGGAGAAGGTATTAACACCAAGAAACGCTGTTTTTGCAATAAATATGCGTGATTTGACTAATGAATACCTGCAAAACATCATTATAAAGACTAATTATTCTCGTATTCCTGTATATGACAAAGTCTTTGATAATATGATTGGCATTCTTAATGTGAAAATTTATTTTGAAGAATATTCTAAAGACCCTCATGTTTCTATTAGAAGCATTTTACAAAAACCATATTTCGTCTCTTCTAATGTCATGATTGATGATTTATTTAATGGGTTTAGAAGACATAGAACCCATATTGCTTTAGTAAGAAATAATCACAACAAGATTATTGGTATGGTCACTATGGAAGATATCTTGGAAGAAATTGTTAGTGATATTTCTGAGCCTGCAAGCCAGAAAAGGAGAAAAGCATAATGCATTGGTGGTATTGGATTGCGATTGCGATATTAGCTTTTCTTAGTATGTTCTTTTCTAGTGCCGATATGGTTTATAGTGTGGTTAACCAGTCTAAGCTTGAAGATGCCTCCAAAAAAGGTCTAAAAAGAGCCACAGTTGCTTTATCATTAGCAAGAGATTATGAATTCTCTATTGCTTCTATTTTATTTGGCAATAATTTAGTGAATATTTTAGCTTCTTCTATTATCACCCTTATTGGAGTGTGGTGGAATCCTGATTGGGGCACTACAGTAGTTACTGTTCTTTTTACAGTATTTATTATTATATTTGCAGAATTTGCTCCTAAGAGTTTTTCTAAGAAATTCTCTTATTCTTTATCTTTAATTTATGCTTATCCAGTTCTTTTCTTTAAATATTTAACTTTCCCATTTGTCTGGCCAATATCTAAACTATTCCAATTTATTGGACGTTTATTTAAAAAGAAATCTAAAGAAGAAGACCAAATTGATGAAGATGTTCTCACCACCATGGTGGACGAATTAGAAGAAACTGAAGAATATGATGAACAAGATGCAGAACTAGTAAGATCAGCAATCAACATTAACGATGTTGAGGCTCATGAAATTATGACCCCACGTGTTGATGTATACGCTATTAATATTGAATCTGATTTAGATGAGATTATTAAAGAAGGGGAAATCTTTAAACATTCTCGTATCCCAATTTATGAAGATACGATTGATAATGTCATAGGTATTCTTCCTATTAAAGAACTCGCTAAGGCCATCTTTAGAAAAGATGAACATATTAATATTTTATCTTTATGTTATAAACCTCTAGTGGTTCCAAGAAATAGACAACTATTAGATTTATTAGAAGAATTTAAATCTTCAAAGATTCATATCGCTTTAATTATTGATGAATATGGTGGACTTGAAGGTATTGTCACTATGGAAGATATCTTAGAAGAGATTGTTGGTGATATCTTTGATGAGACTGATGAAATCGAAGAAGAATATATCGATAATGGTAATGGAACCTATATTGTTGATGGTTCAATGAATATCGAAGACTTCTTTGAACTCATTGAATATAAAGGTGAATTTGAAACAGACTACGAAACTGTCGGTGGGTTCTGTCAGGAGATTCTTGATAGATTTGCGGTAACTGGCGATAAATTTATTTTTGCTGAACGATATGAATGTGAAGTCCTTAATGCAGACGAATATACAGTTCATAAACTAAAAGTTATCGATAAAGAATTCGTTAACGAAGAAGACGAAAAATAAAAGACGTTCTACGAACGTCTTTCTTTTGTTTGATTTGCTATCAATTAGAATTTACGATTAGCAAAGGCTTTAACACCTAAGAAAATAGCGTGTTCACCTAATTCTTCTTCAATTCTCAATAATTGATTGTATTTGGCCATTCTGTCTGTTCTACTAGCAGAACCAGTTTTGATTTGTCCGGCATTAACAGCGACCGCTAAATCAGCAATAGTGCTATCTTCGGTTTCACCAGATCTATGGGAGACCATGCAGGTGTATCCGTTGGTTTGAGCAAGTCTAATGGCATCTAATGTTTCGGTTAATGTACCGATTTGGTTAACTTTGATTAAGACAGAGTTAGCGACATCATTAACGATACCTTTTCTAACAAATTCTGGGTTTGTAACGAATAAGTCATCACCAACGAGTTGGATTTTCTTACCTAATCTTTGAGTTAATTTGGCCCAACCTTCCCAATCAGATTCCGCTAAACCATCTTCGATGGTAACGATGCTTGGGTATTCTTTGACCATTTCTTCTAAGTAAGCAATTAATTCTTCAGTAGTCTTTTTACCTTCTCCAGATTTAACGAGGTTATACATTCCGTTTCCTTCATAGAATTCAGAGGAAGCAACGTCCATACCTAAGAAGATTTGTTCGCCTAATTTGTAGCCTGCTCTTTCAACTGCTTCAGCGATTAAGGCTAAAGGTTCTTTATTGCCGTGTTTACAGCTTGGGGCAAATCCACCTTCATCACCAACACCAGTTTCATAACCGTGTTCTTTAACAACCTTTTGTAAGGTGTGGAAGATTTCGGTACCGGCTCTTAAAGCTTCTCTAAAGCATGGGAAGCCAGCTGGGATAATGAAGAATTCTTGGAAGTCAACGCTACTTTGTGCGTGGGCGCCACCATTAATAACGTTCATACATGGGGTTGGAATAACTTTTCCGTTTGTGCCACCAATGTAACGATATAATGGCATCTTTAAGGATTCAGCAGCAGCTCTAGCAACTGCTAAGGAAACACCTAAGACTGCATTAGCACCTAAATTTTTCTTAAATGGGGTGCCATCTAATTTAAGCATAGTGGAATCCACTAAAACTTGATCTGTAGCTTCTAACCCGACTACTGCAGGAGCGATTTTGGTGTTCACATTTTCAACTGCTTTTAAAACACCTTTTCCGCCATATCTAGATTTGTCGCCATCTCTTAATTCTAAAGCTTCACTTTCTCCAGTTGAGGCTCCAGAAGGAACAATAGCGCGTGCTTTTGTGCCATCTTCAAGGACAACTTCAACTTCAACAGTTGGGTTACCACGAGAATCAAGAACTTCGCGACCATGAACTTTGACAATTTTTGCCATGTATATTTTCTCCTTTATAAGTCCATATGTATTATATACAAGTATTAAGAAAATTAAAAAAGTTTTCTTAAAGAACGTTATATATTGCTTCTTCTTGAAAACTTATTTGTCTATTGAATGATATATTTTATAGATTTGATCACATACGTCTTCTAAGACATCGTCACTTGAGTTTTTAATGATGTAATCAACCTTTACAATATTTTCTTTTTTGAATGCTTCGCGGTCATGTTTGATTCTGGACTCGATTTTTTCTAATTCATCACCTCGAGAAACCATTCTTGCTCTTCTAGTTTCTTCATCAGCCTCTAAATAGAAGGTCACGATTGAACTATCTTTTAATCCGACATAGCTTCTTAAGCCAGCTGGATCAATAACTACGCATTTATTATTAGCGATTTGATCTTTAGTGGAGCCATATAAGTTGCCGTTGAATAATGTATATTCCACGAACTTATCTTCTCTAATCATTTTTTCAAATTCACTAGGAGTCACGAAGAAATAATCCACTCCATTGGTTTCGTTAATTCTTATTTCTCTAGTTGTAGTGGTAATTGCTTTAACTAAACCGTACTTTCTAGCTAGTCCAAGCGCGGTTTCGGTTTTACCACTCGCGGATGCTCCTGTAAGAATAATCATGAAAAAATTATATATTAACTTTACTAAAAGTAAAACATAACCTCATAAAAAAATATTTGAAATTTTGGACACTTTTTTGAAAATTCACCCCAATAAAGTAATAGGAGGAAAAAAGAAAGCCTGTCCAATTTATTTCTATTGATAGGAGGTTAATTTATGAGAACAAAATCATTAGATGTCTCTTACGATAAAAGAATGAAACTTGTCGCGACTAATTATTCTTATTGTTTATTTAAGAAAAGATTTACGATGAGCAAAGAAGAAGATGAAATCTGCACTTTATATATCGCAAGAGTGAATAAGGCACTAGAAAGTTTAGATA
>CADCEE010000004.1:0-6901 GCA_902800355.1 uncultured Erysipelotrichaceae bacterium
TCGTCTCGAGGCATATGTCTCCTTTCATATTAACGCGTTGGTCCGCATTAATATTGTAAGGAGATTTTTCTTTTGGGCAAAACTATAAGTTTTACCTCCTCCCCAGACTATCTGGGGGTTTTAACTCGCTCATCGTTCGAACGATGGCTCAGACAAACAAAAGCGCCAATAGCCATTGTGCTAGTTAATAATAAGATTACATTTTTCTTAAGCATAAAGCACCTCCAATAAAAATATTTAATATATTACACCTACATGCGCCACAAAAGTGTCACAGTTTTTAAAAAACCCTTAATACAAGTAGTATCAAGGATTCAATGCTAATGATGGTGCCTCCTGCCAGAATCGAACTAGCAATAGATCCTTACCATGGATCCGTTATACCACTTAACTAAGGAGGCAAGCGGTTTACGCTTAATGATTATAAACAAATATGTTCGACTAATACAAGTATATTTATATAATTTTTTCTCCAGTTATATAAGAATAAACAATAGAGGCGTTCATTCTTAATTGTTCTATAGTAATTTCACCTTGTTTTAGTGCTCGCTTGATATCTTTTATATCCTTTTTACTTCCAGGCATGCAAATATTGATACCATTAGACAAATCTTTTGATGCTCTAGCTGAAGGATGAATACTTTTTTTATTATTAGTTTGACCAGTAGTAATCCAATCAGTCATCACTAAGCCTTTATATTTCCACTCTTCTCTTAATGTCTTAATTAATAAGTTGCTATTTTCAGAAACGTGAACACCATTAATCAAATTATAACTTGACATGATTGCACTTGGACTAGACTCTTTAATTGCAATCTCAAATCCTTTTAAATAGATTTCGCGTAAAGATCGTTCTGATAAAATGGAGTTTGAATTAAATCTATTGGTTTCTTGGTTATTACAAGCAAAGTGTTTAATACAAGTCATCTTGCCTAAACTTTGTACACCTTTAACAACATTAGAAGCAATAACCCCAGTTAAATAAGGGTCTTCAGAATAGTATTCAAAATTACGTCCGCACAAAAGATTTCTATGGATATTCATAGCAGGGGCAAGCCAGATATCAATATCATATAATTTCATCTCTTCTGCTACTAACCTACCGATTTGATAACAAACATCTTCACTAAATGATTGAGCAACGGCGGTGGCAATTGGAATTGCAGAACAATATTGATACATAATATTTCCTTTTTTCTTGTGATTCTTTTTAACGTTGAAAAGGAGTTTTTTTGCGATTGAAGGAAGGAAATCCATAATCCCCTTCATGATTGAATCTTCTGCTAAATTATAGTGGCCTTTATTATTAAGTTTATATTCACTAATTAATCTTAACCCAGCTGGGCCATCCGCCATAACTAAAGAGTTAGTGATTTCAGGAATTCTTAAAGTAGTTTCTCCTGCTGCTCCTGGAACTAATGAACCTGCTTGTCCAATTATTCCAGCAAGTCCAGTTTTATAGTCTCCAAGATTCAATAAAATCAACTGATCAAGCGATAAAGATTTAATAAATTCTGGAATTTTTACACTAAATTTGCCCGAAATATCAGATTTTTGTGCCTTAAAATTTGATTTGTTAATCACTTCCGTTTTGATTTTAATCTCGTCTAAATCTTCTATAGGATTAATCAATAAATCTTCAAAGTCAGGTTTAGATAAAACAGGTCTAAATTCATCAAGAATAATATCTTCTTTAACTTCGATTTTTAATATATCAGTGAGATCAATGCTTTGATTTCCACCCCTAATAATATATGTTCCTTTTTGGATAAGTTTCTTTTTTAGTTCTATATCAAATACACTCAATAAATTTAGATTAATTGATAAAGATAACTCTTCACTTTTATGCGCTTTGATTTCACTAGTTTTACTAAAATATATAAGAGTGTCTTTAGGAGTATTTATTCTTCCTTTAGAGGAACTATATATTTCTATAACTTCTTTTCCAGGATAATCAGATTCATTAGTGACATTAACCTTCAGTTTTAATATATCTTCATCTATTTCACTATTAATAAATTGATAGCTAAATTTACTATATGAAAGTCCGAATCCTAGTGGAAAGGATGGTCTAATTCCTTTTGAGTTAAAGTAGCGATATCCAACATATATTCCTTCTAAATATCTGGTGTTATTGATATCACCAAATTCATTCATATATGGATAATCTGCTAAAGAGGTCCAAGTGTCTGATAATTTCCCGCTTGGATTAATTTCTCCTAAAATAACTTTCACTAAAATAGAAGAAGTCACTACTCCGAGTTGAGATAATAAATAGATATTATGGACTTCTAATATAGGAGATAAATCCACTACTCCACAGGTATTTAAAACTAAAATAAATTTCTCATATTTTTGATAATAAAGTATGTCTTTAATCTCAGTATCAGTAAGATAGACATCTCCTTTTTCAAGTTTACGGTCGCTACCTTCTCCGCTAACTCTACTTAATACATATACACAAATATCGCCCTCATACTCATCAATAGGTAAATCATATTCTACTTCTTTATCAATTTGACCAACTGCATAAGCAGGTGCCCCAATACCTATCTTTTTGGCTTCTTGTTTCACTCTTTTTACAAAGGAGATATGTCTATCCTTTTTAATTTCATCATAGGCATCTAGCCACTTTTTAGTGGTAATAGCAAATCTATTTAGCTCTAATTCTTCTTCAATAGAATTAAAGAAATGAGAATTAACATCTCCAGAGCCAGTTCCACCCTTTAAGGTGTGTCTTGCTCCATTACCAAATAAGGCTACTTTACATGGTTTAGATATTGGAAAAGCGTTATTATCGCGTTTTAAAAATAAAGTACATTCACCCGCTAAAGACTCCAAGGCCTTATAGTGAGCTATTTCATGAGGCAATAAAGATATATCTTTAGGAAACATATTCCCCCATTAAATCATAAACAAAGGCGTTATTTATTTTTACTTTCACTTTGTCTCCAATATGTAATTCTTTATTACTACTAAAGTAGATTTTCCCGTCAATATCATCAGGAGCGTTCCAATAACTTCTAAGTAGGTAACTGTCATTATCCATTCCCACTACTAAACCTTCCATGATTTCTCCAACATGTTTTTTATTTTGTTGATAAGAAATCTTTTGTTGAGCTTTCATCACTTTATCTTTTCTTTTAACTTTTTCGCATTCTTCAATTTGATTTGGTAAATTAGCCGCATCTGTATCTTCTTCTTGAGAATAAGTAAAAGCGCCTAAATGATCAAATTTGATATCATTCATAAATTTAATAAGGTTATCAACGTCTTCTTCTGTTTCTCCTGGGAAGCCCACCATTACAGTGGTTCTTAAAATTGCATTAGGGACTTTAGTTCTAATCTTATTAAATAATTTAATAAGGAACTCTTTATCCCCTCTTCTATACATCGCTTTTAAAATAGAAGACTCACTATGTTGAATAGGGATATCAAAATATGGAGTAAGTCGAGGGTCGCTTCCAATTAATTCGATTAATTCATCACTAATTTCATCAGGATATAAATAAAGTAAACGAATATAATCAAATTCTTTGATTTTAAGTAATTCCTTTAATAAAGAAACAATGTTAACATTTGGATCTTTTATATCTATTCCATATTTAGTGGTGTCTTGTTGTAAAACAACAACTTCTTTAATCCCGTTAGAGGCTAAATCTTTTGCTTCTTTAATAATAGAAGCCATATCTCTAGAAACAAAATGACCTCTAATTAATGGGATTGCACAATAACTACATCGATTATCGCATCCTTCGCCTATTTTTAAATAAGCACTATATGGACCAGTAGAAACAATTCGATATTCGTCGTCTACTCCTAAAGAGGAGTCAATAGAGTTATCTAAACTATATAATAGTTTATTAAACTTATCATAGTCTCTAATCGGGATAAATAAATCCACTTCTGGGATTTCTTTTTTAAGTTCCTCGTAATAGCGTTCCGCTAAGCAGCCTGTGACTACTACTTTTTTATGATAAGAAACCATCTCTAAAATATTTTCGATGGATTCTTTTTTACTTGGTTCAATAAAGCCGCACGTATTAACAACAATAATATCTGCGTCTTTTGGATCATTAGTGATTTCATAACCGTTACGATCAAATAATCCTAAAATATTCTCGCTATCAACGAGGTTTTTAGAACACCCTAATGACACTAAACCAACTTTTTTCATATTTATTCAGTTCTTAATGCCACCACTGGATCTTGTTTAGAAGCACTAAATGATGGGATAAGTCCACTGATAACACTTAAGAAGATACTTAAAGCGATCATGATTAACGCCCATAAGAATGGAAGGGCAGCAATATTGCTCACTCCAAATGGAGCGACAATCGCATTAATGATGAGCTGTAAGATATAAGTCACAATAATTCCTAAAGCACCACTAGCAAAACCAGTAATTAGGTTCTCGGCGATAAATAGACGTGAAACGTCTTTCTTACGTCCGCCCATTGACCTAATAACGCCAATTTCTTTAACACGCTCCATAACTGAGATATAAGTAATAACCGCAATCATAAAGCAAGAAACGACTAAGGATAAGGAAGTAAAGGCCACTAAAGCAATACTAACAGTAGTGACTAAGGTAGAGATAATCTCTACGATTGCACTAATAGTGTCTGTATATGTAATCTCTTTTTCAGCGGTTTTATTCCACTCTTTAATATAGTTAGTAACTAAATCTTTTTTAGCAAAATCCTTTGGATATATCGAAATAGATTGAGGCACATTTCTAATTTCATGACCCGTAATAATAGAGGTATCATCAGGATCAGTAATGTCCACTATTTTTAATCCTGCTAAAGCACGGAAATGTAATTTATCAGTTTTTAGATTATCTTCACCCATTTTTAAGAATGAGGCAAAGATGGATGACATTGTTGATGACTGGTCACCGTTTAAACATCCTGCATAGCCTTTTTTCACTACTGGATTATCTTCATCAGTGTAATCATCATATTCAAATTCAACATAAGCATTGAATTGAGATTCAATGTATCTTTGTTTCATAATGTGATCTTCAAAGTCAGTATAAATAGAACTAGCTTTTGAATCTGTTTTATAAGTATCAGTAAAAGCTTTGGTGAAATATACACCACGTCTAAGAGAGCCAAATCTAGTTGTGGATTTTGGTTTTAAAATACCAACAACTTTCATTGGCTTAATCTTACCTTCATATTTACTATCAGCTGGATTAATAACAGCATTATAAGAATAATCAGGAGTTAAGGGTTCGATTTCAGTAATGCCAGGATTAGTGCCACTAGGTTGTAAATTGGTCACATATGGTCCCATTAAACCGCTAATACTGCCTTCTTCAATTGTGTTAAAAACAACAGTTCTATCTTTTGGAGAAGTTGGATTAGATGATTTAATATTCATCAAATGAATAATATTTGCAAGTTCAGGATGCGCCATAATGAAAGCGATAATTTCTGGCATGCTTTGTTTTGTTCTTAATTCACTAATTAACTCAAGAGTCTCACGGTCAATACTATCGACATAAATATATGACCATTGTCCGTCTAATTCACTATGAGTTGGATCGCCTCTTTGAGCTTGGCTCATTCTAGTAGCGACAACCGTATGCATTTTTGCTCCTGCAGAAGTAATTTCAAAGGATTTTCCACTTAAAGAATCACTTTCAGGGTTGTAATCAAGAGATAAATAATAATCTCCTCCACTAACAAGGCTACCTTTAAGTTCCATAGTGATTTGTTTATGAGAAACTAATGTGGAGCCTTCACTATAAAGCTGTTCATGAGGTAGATAATAGAATTCATGTCCTAAAATCTCATCGATATCAAAAGCCACATTATATTGATATTTATCAATAATTTCTTGTTTCTTTTGTTCGTATTCATCCTTGGTCATTGGAGGCTCTTGCTTTTCATATTGAATTTTTAATTCATTTAATTTAATTGCTCTTTTAGCAACGTTTAAGAATGTTTCTTGAGGATAATAGCCAAGTTGAGCAAAGACTAAGTCAGTTAAGGTTTGATCTTTATCGACAACAAGTAAAATTTCATCATCTTTAGTCGGATATTTAGAATTACCAACTAAGTCATATTGGGTGCTTAAATAAGGTTCTTCCGCTGGAAGTTGTTTCATGAAGTTAGTAAACAAATCCACAAATTGAGCGTATTCATTGAAGCCTTTAACTGTCATTAAAGTTTTAATATATTGTTGAGTTAAACCATTAACAGAAATGATTTGTTTGTCAGCCTCATCACTCTTTTTAAATGCTGTAAAGATATTATTTGTTGGATCAATAGAATAATTCATGCTCATCGCGGAATAATAGTCCTTTGGCATCTTATTCATATAATCAACAAATTCGGTTGTGATATCATTGGTCTTAACATTAGTTAAGTCTGTATATTTAGTTAATAAATAAGAAATCATGCTATCCATACCGACTTGGGTAGTAACATCAAAATTTGCTAAATCAGTTTTTTGCTGATTCATTAGACCGGTAACAAGAGAATTAAGATCAATACTTTCTTCGGCAACTTGAATTGGATAGGAAGAAAGTAAGTCGTTTTGCATATCTCCAATAAAGTTATTAACCCCGTGTGACACCGCTAAAACGGTTGAAACACCAATAATACCAATAGAGCCAGCAACAGCGACTAAGATTGTTCTTTTGAGTTTACTACGTAAGTTTGATAAAGATAATCCAAAAGCAGTGAAAAATCCCATAGAGGAATGTTTCTTTTTGCCTTTATTAACTCCTTTAGCTTCTTGAGCCTCTAAGGCTTTTAATGCCTTAGCAGCTTCTTTAGACTCGTCTTCATCTGAAAATGGATCACTATCATCTAATATTTCTCCATCCTTCATTTTAACAATACGAGTCGCATATTTTTCCGCTAACTCTGGGTTATGGGTAACCATA
>CADCEE010000004.1:6918-95811 GCA_902800355.1 uncultured Erysipelotrichaceae bacterium
TCACTAAGTGATTCTTGGCGATATCTTTCATGATATCCATAACTTGGACAGAAGTTTCACTATCAAGCGCCCCAGTAGGTTCATCCGCTAAAACGATTTCTGGATTATTGACTAATGCACGAGCAATAGAAACACGTTGCATTTGTCCACCAGAAAGTTGATTTGGTTTCTTTTTATATAAACCTGCTAAACCAACTAAGTCTAAAGCTTCTTTAGCGCGTCTAGATCTTTCTTCTTTACCGATTCCTGAAATAGTTAAAGCTAATTCAACGTTTTTAATTATCGATTGGTGAGGAATTAAATTATAGGACTGGAAAACAAAGCCAATTGAATGGTTTCGATAAGTATCCCAATCCGATTCAGTAAAGTTTTTAGTACTTTTTCCTTTGATGATTAAATCACCATCATCGTAGTGGTCTAAGCCACCAGTAATATTTAAAAGTGTGGTTTTACCACAGCCAGATTGACCAAGGATAGCGACGAATTCATGGCTACGGAAATTAAGTGAAATTCCTTTTAAAGCGTGAACCGGTTCTTGGTCTTTAAGTTTATAGTCTTTTTTAATATTTATTAACTTTAACATAAAAAAGCCCCCAATCTAATTAGAGAAATTATAGCATTAATTTATCTAAAAATTTAAGGACTTATTTATTTTTTATTGATTCCACAATTGAGGATAAATTTTCCTTAAGATAAGGTGATTCTTCAATGATTCTTTTATTTATACTAATGTATAAATATGAATAAATAACCGCTAAAGCAAGAGAAACAAATGCTGGTAGTAAAAATCCGACTGCATTAGCAATCAAATTAAATTGATTACCTTGAACCGCGTAGAAAATAACAAATAACGATAAAAATAAGAAGGAGACACTCACAAAAAGGATAACTGGTAAAAAAGATGGTCCTTTTCGATATAATTTCTTTTCTAAATGTCTAATCGCAGGATAATGTTTATCGGTCTCATCAATCTCGTAAGTGACAATCGCGTGATAGCCTTTTTCTACCATGCTAATTTCTTTATAGCCAAGAGTCTTATAAACTTCTTTTCTTTCTCGATATTCTGGTAATGTTAATTTCTTCTTTATCGTAATCATATTGCTAACTATTTTATTGTTTCTTTTCTTCGTTTTCAACATGGATATATTTTATATATTCATATTGATTGATGGATTCGGAACATTTTTTCATTGCCTCCAAAGTAGCCTGATATAAGTATTCCTTATTCTCCGCGCTAGATTTATTTGGATCAGGAAAAATAGGTTCTAAAATATGAATCGTTTGTCTTGGCTTTTTAAAGAATTTCACTTTTCTCCAAGTAGTGACAACTGGAAGTACTGGAGCTTCAAGTTTACTAGGATAATTAAATGAGCCGCCATGGAAGTTTCTAATTTTTGTGTAATATGGCCAAATATGGGCTTCTGGATATATTAAAATATATTGCCTTTTTTCTAAATAGAATTTCATCGCATCCACCATAGAGACCATATTTTTTAAATCTCCAGGTAGAGGTAGAGGTAAATAGCCTAACGCCCTAGTGAGATTTCTCACTATCGGCATAGTTAATGTATCGGGATAACCAATAATATTTACTCTTCTTTTATTAAAGAAAACAAAAGCCTGGAATTTTAAAACATCGCTAATCGCGACGTGATTAGAGTAGATAAACGCTCCTTTGCCTTCTAATTTCTTGAGGTTTTTCTTTCCTTTAACTTTCATCCCTTTACATAGACAATAAAACCCTAAAACTGGTTTTGCGATTCCGTGATAAAAGATACCCGAAATTAAATTGTTAAATGGGTTGGTTCTTTTATATTTATAGCCTTCTGGAACGGAAGGACGCTTTAAACCGACTTCATTGAAGTCGTCTTTATTTTCATCCTTCCAATAGATGACTTTAGTTTTTTTCCAATCTTTTTTACTTGCCACTTGTAATATCCTTATTATTCACATCGCCAGTATGATCAATTCTCACCCATGTTGTTCTTTTACTTGGATGAATAATCATATCTATAAAGGCCGCTAAGAAGTCATAGAAATAAAACATATAACTTAAGATACATCTTATCTGGTTTTTTATAGAAAGTTTTAAATATTTACGGTTACGAATAATCGAAAGCATCGCAGTTAAGACAAAGCACATATATAAAACGGAAATCTGGAATCCGGCTGTCGCAAAGATAATACCGCTTTGATAAGCTTGTCCATAAAATAAGGAAAGAACGCCAAAAGCGATTCCTAAAGCGAAAATAATAAAGCTTACTATGTTAAAGACAACAAATGGAATAATGCCTACTTTAAATTCATAAGTCATCATTCTTTGTAATCTCTTAGAATGGTAGTCCTTTTGAGTTCCTTCTTTTCTTAAGAATTTTCTTGGTTGCATATATCCCGCTAACCAACGCACATGTTGATTATGAACAGTTTTCATGTCACTAGCTTGTTCATCATAAAAGCAAACTGCTGGATAATAGCACATATAAATATCGTGATAATAACAATATGAAGTTAGCTGAATATCTTCAGTCATGCCAGTAAATATCCAGCCACCTGCATCTCTAATAATGGAATCATCTACAAAGTAGCCAGTTCCCATTAAAGTGGCTTTATGGAAAATAATACTACGACCATAAGAAGTAATTTGATTCATATATGAAAACATACAAGCACAGTTAGCGGTCACCCAGTTTGTGTCCGCATTAGTAAAGCTACGATAGCCAATACCAACCTCAACCCCTGTTTGACGTAAGTCGTTCATTACTTCGATATAATTAGGCTCTAAAATATTATCAGCGTCAAAGATGAGATAAGAATCATATAAATAATTCTCCCTCCATAAATAATTAATACATTCTTGTAAAGCAAATCCCTTTGTGCGCCTATTATCGTCTAATTGATCTCTTTTAAACCATTTAAAACCGTACTTTTCAACAAGTTGAATTGTAGGATCGTCAAAAGATTCTACAATAAAATAGGCTTCAAAATATTCTCTTGGATAAGTTTGTATAGATAAAGACTTAAGAATATTTTCAATAACATTAGATTCGTTTCTTGCGGCGATTAATAAAGCAAACTTGGTTTTCTTATCACTATGAGGAACAAGTTGCAATGGTCGAGCAGAAACACTCCAATAAATAAGATAATAGATGGATAGAAGCATCAATAAAACAATTGAAACTCCACTTGCGGCTACTAGGATAATAGATACTAAATCGTAATCAATATTCATAATAGTTCCTAAAATCGAATATTATTGTAGCACATTATGATTAACGCGCGTATATAAAAGAAAGCAATTCGTAAGAAATATTATAGAACAAACCCACTCTCAAAATATGAGAATCACATAAAAAACTAGAATATATTTAATAAATATTAAAAGATAATATTTGACCAATTCTCCTATTAAGATAAAATATTGTTATGAAATCTTTAAACGAAGTAGTTGGTGAAAATCTTACATTCCTAAGAAAAAAAGCTGGATACACTCAATTAGAATTCGGAGACAAGTTCTCTTATAGTGATAAAACTGTATCTAAATGGGAAAATGGATCTGTTCTTCCCTCTGTAGATGTATTAAAACAAATTGCTGACTTCTATGGAGTGTCTACTGATTACATATTAAGCGAACATAATAAAGAACAGGAATTTAAATCAATCATTAAACAAACACCTAACTTTCATAAGAAAACTCTTATTGTTTGTTTAATAATCACTATTATTTTCACTATTGGTATGACAATTCATTTAGCTAGTATTTGGAATATGAAAACAGCTGATATTCATATTAATAGATATTGGACAGTATATTTATGGTGTATACCTGCTAGTGCATTAGTGATATCTATTGCTGCTAAAAGGATGTTTAAATACCCAAAATCAGTAGTTATTTTCCGTTCAGTATTTATTTGGACTTTACTAGCAGCGGCCTATATCGCATTCTTCTTTGACGGGAACTATTGGTATTTATTCTTTATCGGCGTACCGTTTCAAGTCTTAGTGTTACTGATATATAATCTCAATAAATAGATTAGACCGTAAGGTCTTTTTTATTTAAACTATGTTTTAAGAAAAAAATAAAAGCCTGATTTTCATCAAGCTTTGTAATCTCGTGGTGGCCTAGGACGGGATTGAACCGCCGACACGAGGATTTTCAGTCCTCTGCTCTACCAACTGAGCTACCAGGCCGAGTCCTCAAGATATTTTTTTGGCGGACCAGACGGGAATCGAACCCGCGATCTTCTCCGTGACAGGGAGACATGTTAACCGCTACACCACTGGTCCAACGCTAATATATTATCTTAAAAGACAATGTATAAATCAAGTTATTTCTTAAATAAATTAATTTTGTGTCAACAAATCATCAATTACAGTTTTCGCAATAAGTATTCCCATGCTTGCTGGAACAAAGATTGCGCTAGCAGGAGAGTGTCTTCCATGCTCATTATTATCTACGACTACATTCACTGGTTTTTCGCTAGAATAAACAACTTTAACATTTTTAATTCCTCTATTTCGAAGTTCTTTTCGAATCACTTTTGCTAAAGGGTCATACTCAGTTTTTGAGATATCTGAAACCATCAATTTTGTGGGATCAAGTTTATTACCAGCGCCTAAAGCAGAAATAACAGGAACTCCACTTTCCTTTGCCCTACAAATAATTGATATCTTAGCAGATACTGTATCCACACAATCAATTACATAGTCATATTGAGATAAATCAAATTCGGATTCGTTAACAGGAAGATAAAACTTTTGAATTTTGGTGATTATTGCATTTTTATTTATGGATTTGCAGTGTTTTTCCATCACATCAACTTTATTTTGCCCAATCGTATCGCTGATCGCTATAAGTTGTCTATTAACATTAGATTCATCAACTGTGTCGTTATCTACAATCGCAATATTCTCTAACCCACATCTAACTAGTGATTCCACAACGAATCCACCAACTCCACCGATGCCAAAAACAATCACTTTCTTGTCTTTAAGTTTATTAAAATTATCTTCGCCAATAAGAGCGATATATCTAGAAAAAGACTTATTCATTAGACCTTTAAGTCTCCCTCTTTAATCCAGCCAAGTTTTCTAAATAATAAATCAATAAAAAACACTAATACGCCAGGAAGGATAATCATTAATCCGAATATTCCTACCCATACTTGCCAGTTATTAACACCCATAGAATCAATGGTTCCAATTTGGCCAACAAGTCCTGCAGTACCCATACCCGCATTAGCACTCATACATGTTAATTCAAGCCAACAAGTTGATATTGGTCCTAAGATTGCACTAGCGATAATAGTAGGTAGCCAAACCGTTGGTTTCTTTAATATGTTTTTGAATTGAAGCATTGAAGTACCAATGCCTATAGAGATAACAGTGCCGATGTTATTGTCTTTTCTAGATTGCACAGCAAAACCAATCATCTGAGTAGAACAACCAACGACTGCGGCTCCACTAGCAAGTAGTAATCCTGGAATAATATTTGGATCTGTGTCTGGTTTAATAACAAATATCATTGCCGCTATCGCTGCACTACTAATAGGAGCGGTAAGAGCCATGCCCATAAGAACAGCCACTACCATGCCAGCAACAAATGGAACAGCTTGGGTACTAGTACCCACTAGCCATTGAACTGCATAGGTTATACTAATTGCAGGATATCTAATACCTAAGGATAATAATGTTCCAGCTGCGACACCAAATAAAGGAATGATAATAATATCAACTGGTGTTTTCTTTCTAATCACATATTTCATTGCTAGAGCAACACCGATACAAACTAGATAAATAGTTAATGGATCACCAACTTGGAATTTAAAAGCAAGGTGATCAATATTCCCACCACTGGTGATAAATGTTGTGCCTAAAGAGGTACAGGCCGCTATTTCTCCAACAGCAGCTAAAACGATAGTTTTAAGTGGGTCGAATTTTAAAGATAGAGCAATACCAACGCCAATACCAGCACCAGTTAGGTTTTGTAATATAGTGGCGATACCTAACCAACCAACTTCTTTACCACCCACAATAGTTGTGTGGCCGTTAAACATTTGATTTATGAAATTGCAGAACTTACTAGTTTCTGCTCCATAGCCAAATAACTTACCAATTGTGGCAAAGATTGTGCCCACAATTAAAGTCGCGAATAGCCCATAGGCCATTCCGTTAAGGGTTTTCATTAAGAAGTTAAGTATAGGTTTTTCTTGTTTTTCTTCCATACAAAGTAATTATTATATTAATAATTTGTCTATTTACAAGTTTCTTTGTTATCTAGAGGATAATAGTCCACTCGTTTGGAGTTATCAAAAATCGGTGGGTAGATATTATTTTCTATACCTACTAGTTCACATATTCTTTTATGAACACGCTTAGTTAAATCAAGTTCTCTTTCATTTTTATCCATAATGCTGTTGTCTGGATAGATTGGTTCACCAATATTTGCAGTGATTCTAGCAGACTGATGAAAAATATGTTTTCTAATCCATGTTGGCTTTCTATAAGAATAGCCAATAGGCATAACTGGTTTATTAAATTGAATCGCAAAGAAACTACTACCGCGTTTAAATGGTCTAATAGGCGCGTAATATTCCCACATGCTACCTTCCGCATATAATTGAAGCCAACCATTTTCCTCATTGATGAGCTTTTCAATCGCGTTATAGTAGACCATTGTGGCCTTTAAGTTATTTTCTGGAATAGGAATTCCTCCTACTAATCTAACTGAGCCACCACTAGGACCATTAACATTAGGAGACCAGACTAAGACATTAGTCTTTCTTGGTCTAACCGCTTTCATTAAGAAGATATAGTCCCAGAGATGAATGTGGTTAGAAACACTTATCACTCCATGAGATAAATCATTTTTATAAATCTTAAGATTCTTTCTACCTTTTATTTTTAAACCAAATCGGATCTTTGCCATTGGAAAGACAATAGTTCTTAATAACACTCTAACCCAGAACTGTTTTCTTCTAAATTTTTTAGACTTATCGATATATGGATAGTTCTCATCGAAAACATAGTGGGTTTTTTCTATCACATCTAAATAGTGACCGTCCGTGTTTTCAGGATAAGGATATTTTGTAGTTTTAGGGTCAAAATACATACAACAATTATTATACATAATAATCATAAGTGTATATAATGAAATTATGGATATCGAAATTTCTAGACTTCAATATTTGCTTGAGACATCACATAATATTGTCTTTTTTGGTGGGGCAGGTGTTTCCACTGAAAGTGGAATCAAAGACTTTAGAAGCAAAGACGGCTTATATCAGCTCCACTCTAAATATGGTCGACCATACGAAGAGATGCTTTCTCATACCTATTTTATGAATCACACTGATACTTTTTATAATTTTTATAAAGAGTTCATGATTAACAAATCCGCTAAACCTAACGCTGCTCATAAATTTTTAGCAGAATTAGAAAAGAAAAAGAATCTCATTGTTATCACACAAAATATAGACGGCTTGCATCAACTTGCAGGCTCTAAAAATGTCTTAGAATTACACGGCTCAATTCATAGAAACATTTGTATGAATTGTGGAGAGCGATTTGATCTATCAATCGTAGAGAACTCCATAGGAGTTCCTAAATGTCCAAGGTGTGGAGGAATCGTAAAACCAGATGTTGTTTTATATGAAGAACCTTTAGATCAATTAGTGTTAGAGGCTAGTGTTAATGCTTTAGAAAGAGCGGACTTATTAATTGTGGCAGGTACATCACTTAGTGTATATCCCGCTAGTGGACTCATTAGATATTATGGTGGCACCAATATTGTGGTCATCAACAAAGATAAATTAGACATCCATTTCGGTAATGTTTTAGAAATCAATAAACCAGTCGGAGAAGTATTCTCTCAACTTTATACATAAAAGTTTTGAATTAGACAGGCAAATTATATAGAATAACTTATAGTTAACAAGGAGATTATTATTTATGGCATGTTTTGTTGTTAGTGCTGCTGCTGGAGTTGGCGTCGCTGTTGCTCGTCATGTTGTTAAACATCACGAAAAGAAAAAAGAATTAGCAGGCACTGCTCCTAAAATTGAAAAATTTGGTTCCGATACCAAGTGGAGCAAAAAACTCGCTTATTTAGAATTAATGTTATTTGCTGGAAGCTTTATTTTAGCAATTGAACATATAATCCATGGAGAAATCGTCCCATGGCCACCATTCTTCACTGCTGCTGAAGAAGGAACATTATCAGAGATGTTCCATGAAATGGGTACTGTAGGATCTGCCATGTTAGGAATCCTTGTTGTCACCTGGGCAATTGGAGTCCTTGTGTTCGATTATCTTAAATTCAAAAAAAGAAAAGCTCTTCCAGAAGTGAAGAAAGAAGGTGCTAAATAATGTATTTCTTGGTCGCTCTTGGCTGTACTGCTGTTGCTGGAGCTCTTTGGTTCTTCTTTAGAGATAGAAAAGCCTTACACTTAGATGTACTAGCACTTATCTATGGTGCTTCCACATTAATGTGGTTCATCGATTGTTGCGCCAGCGCCATTAAAGGCGAAGGATTCTTAAGTTTTGAATATCCAACCGATGGTTGGATTTCTCTAGCCACTGTCTTAGGTGGTGTCTTACTCTGGCTAATCATTAGCTTCGTCCTTAATAACTTAAAAAAAGAAGTTAAAGCATAACAAACATTGCAAAACATAATTAACCGCCTAAATGGCGGTTTTATGTTATAATATGACAACTATGTACAATTTATTATTAAAACAAATTGAATCTATTATTGATAAAGATATTCCACTCGTTAGTAATCTTGCTAATGTCGCTTCTATTTTATATACGATGGAAGATATAAATTGGGCAGGATTTTATCTTATAGATAAAGATAGACTAATCTTAGGACCATTTCAAGGTGAAGTTGCGTGCACTATTATTCCTCTAGGTAAAGGAGTGTGTGGAACAGCCGCAAGTAAAAAAGAAACAATTATTGTGGATGATGTTAATACCTTTAAGGGACATATAGCCTGTTCTTGTAAATCTAAAAGTGAGATCGTTGTTCCTATTTTAAAAGCTAATCAACTAATAGGAGTTATTGATATTGACTCACCAATCTACTCTAGATTTTCAAATTTAGAAAAAGAATTTTTAGAAGCTGTAAGTTATTTATTAGCGGATTTATAATTAAAATATTATTCGACCATATCAAAATAATTACATGGTGAAATATTTTTAATTTTAAAAATAGTTATTGTTGTATAATACATATATTAAAGTCGAGGACATCTTATGAAGGAAGCAGTTTTACAAATTCGAGATTTAAAGAAATATTATGGAAGTGGAGACTCTCAAGTTAAAGCCCTTGATGGCTTAACTTTTGATGTATATAAAGGCGAAATGCTTGTCCTTCTTGGTAATTCTGGATGCGGAAAATCAACTTTATTGAATATTATTGGGGGAATGGACTCTCCTACTTCAGGCCAAGTAATGTTAGGTGACACTGATATTACATCTTTTAAGGATAAAGAATTAACATCTTTCCGTAAGGAAAAGATTGGTTTTATCTTCCAATTCTATAATTTATTGCCTGACTTAACAGCTTTAGAAAACGTTCGTTTATCAATCAAAGGTAAAGACAAAGAGCATTTAGCAGAAAAAACATTAGAATTAGTGGGTTTAGGGGAAGATAGAATGCACCACTACCCATCTCAACTTTCTGGAGGAGAACAACAAAGAGTATCTATCGCTAGAGCGTTAGTGAAAAAAGCAGACATCATTCTTTGTGATGAGCCTACTGGTGCTCTTGATGATAAAACTGGGCGCTTAATACTTGAGTTACTTCAAGATATCGTTAGAAAAGAAGGTCAGACTATGGTGATAGTCACTCACACTACTCCAATTGCCTCAATGGCTAATCGAGTTATTACTTTAAAAAATGGCAAGATTCAAAAAGAAAAAGTTAATGAGCATCCTATTGATGCTAAAGATATTGAATGGTAAATAGATGAAACTGGCAAAAACATTTCTTTTCCCATATTTAAAAAGATTCTGGCTAATGCTACTTAGTGTGGTATTTGTCGGAGCTTTTGGAAGTGGAATCCTTATAGGATTAAGAGATTCATATTTATCACTAGAAACCAACATTTGGAATTTAGTTGATGAATGTGGTTATCCAGATTTTTATTTACAAACTGTTCCTGAAATTGCAACGTCTGATATTCCTTCAATTCCAGATAGTTATCTAAGAGAAAAGCTTGATATTAACAAAATAGAATATCGTGCATCTTATAACACTACTTTTGAATTTAAAGGTAAATCCTATTCTTGTAGAGTGATTTCTTATGACCATCAAGGATTATTAAAACACCACTTAATTGATGGCAAATTCTCTTATAGTGGACTAAGAATGGAATATTATTTCTCTAACGCCAATCATGTTGGAGTTAATGATAACATCACCATTAGAATGCACAATGGAAATGATGTCACTTTAAAAGTTGAATCAACTTTTGTCTCTGCAGAAACATCTGTGGTTAAGGCTGATCCATATTCTGTTAGTTCTTCTCGTGATTTTGCCTATTTATATTTACCAAAACATGTGTTTGATGCTCATGTAAAAGACAATAAGCCATTTGTTAACGAGATATTGGTTGATTATGTCGATGGAAAAGAAAAAACTACTGATGTAGAGAGCTTAAGGCTAATATCGCTTATGTCACTACTTACGATGAATCAGAAGTTATCACTCAATATAGAAATGCCTTGAGGGCAATTAATATGATTTCTTTAGCAGTTCCTATGGCTTTCTTTTTGGTAGTTTTAATTGTGACTTCATTATTCTTATTCCAAATTGTTAGACAATGTCGAAAAGATATCGGCATTATGAGAGCGTTAGGTGAAAAGAAACGAAGTATCGCTTTGATATATGTTTTATTAGCCCTAGCAATCGCTACTATTTCTTGGGTAATCGGAGTAGGAGTAGGAGTAGGAGTAACCGCCATTGCAAATCATGCCTATGGCACAGCGATGAAATTATATCCTTTATCTTTAGATATTAATCCTGGATTAGTCTTTATTGCTCTAGGAGCAATGGTTTTTGTCTGTGTTGTTACCTCCTTACTTGCTTCTTTATCGATTTCCAAAATTAAACCAGTAGAAGCAATGAAGGCTCTTCCTCCGATGAATAACAACACTCCTTACTTAGTAAGAACGGTCTTTAAAAACGCTCCAATTACTTTAAAGATATCTATTTCTCAAACTTTAAGAAATTTAAGAAGATACATTCTTTCTGGAATTTGTTTACTCGCTAGCGGGATGATGGTGTTTTTTGCTATCTCTTTGCAGTTAGCAAAGACCACGATGGTTAGTCAATTATATGAGACTAGACTCAACTATGATGTCCAAGTTTATTTTGATGTCGCTGCTAGTGATGAGTTAGATAGTTATTTTGATAATGATAATAACATCAAAGCTAAAACCTTAATTAAATATATTCCTTCAGAAGTCACCTTTGGTGATAATGAAGAAGTAATATTAATTAATGGAGTAAAGTCTAATCAAGATTTATTACGTGTTGTTAGTGATTATGATGAGGTAATGTCTATACCAAGTGAAGGTATTATCTTATCTAATTATCACGCAGGATTATTAGGCTGCAAAGTTGGAGATATTATCGATATCAATGGTGTTGATACCGAAGTAAAAGGTATCTCTAAACAGTTCCTCTATCAAGTTAGTTATATGAGTTATGACTCTGCTAGTAGCACTTCAGAAAGAGCGTCTTTGCTCGCCCAAGTTAAAGATGTAAATGCTTTCTTTGAAAAATATAAAGATTATGAACCAGTAACTTATATCTCATTTAACGAAGTAATTAAACAAGAATATAATGACCGATTAATGGCTTTCACATATTCTAGCTATATCTTAAACGCTGTTTCGATTATTCTAGGCTTTATGATTGTTTTTAATATGATGCAAACTAACTTAAAAGAGCAAAAGAGAACCTTCGCCACTATTAGAACTTTGGGTTATCAAAGAAAAGAAATCTCAATGTCTAATTTATTTATGAGCTTAGTACAGTACGTCTTTGCAATGGCTTTAGCGATACCACTAGGTATGGTTTTATCTAAATTATTGCTTAACGGCATTTCTATACCAAGTCAAGTATTCCCGTTCCCTAGATCAGTATTAATGTATTTATTAGCATTAGGCTTGGTTTTAGCTTTCTTATTAATCAGTCACTTCATCTCGATGAACAGCATGAAAAGATGGAATCTTCCAGAGGCTGTTAAAGAAAGAGAATAAGAAAAAGCACGTTAATTAACGTGCTATTTTTTACCAGTCTTACGTAGTAATTGAGCGGTTTGTCTCGCTAACTTTTTATCAATAAACAAGGAAATCTTTTTTAAACATATTTCTCTTAATTTTACTTCATCAAGTTTCCCGTTCGCTGTGGTTGGAAACTTTTTCATATAAATGATATGTGAAGGTACTTTTATTGAAGGAAGAGTTTTTCTTAATTCATCTAGATAAGTTTTCTCCACAAAGTGAGGTGGTTTTTTACTTAGAGTCACCACCGCTAACATAAATTCTCCATCATCAATAGATGGGAAACCTAAAACTCTCACCCCAGTAAATAGAGGAATTTTTAATAATTCTTGTTCTATTTCTTTTGGAGAAATATTTTCTCCTTTTCTAATAATAATATCTTTAATTCTTCCATTAAGCACCAAATAGCCATCGCTATCAATATAGCCAACATCACCAGTATGTAAATAACCATCTTTATCAAATGGCTGAAGTTCTTTATCTAACTTATAGTAGCCATTAAAAACGTTATATCCTTTAACAAGGATTTCTCCACTTTTTTCTTCAGAGATAATCTTTTTAGTATTCACATCCATGATTTTAATTTCAATATCTTCCATTGGTGTACCCACTGTGGATTTTTGCTTCTCTTTAGGAGAATCAGGATAAACTAAAGAAATCATTGGAGAACATTCAGTTTGTCCATATCCGTTCATGAATTTGCCTTTACCGTATTTTTTCTCTAAGAAATTAAATTCTTGTTCAGAGGTAAATCCCCCTCCTACTATACAGTGTTTAACAAACCTTGCTCTATGCCACCACCAAAATGGAGCTCTAGCGAGTTTATCATAGATAAAACTAACAGAAGCGTAATCTCCACACTTATTTTTTAAGAATTCTTTATATAGTTGAGCTGGATTAGATAAGTCATTAATATAAACTGTTCTTTGATAGGCTAAATATGCATTAACCACTAATAAACCAAAACAATGAAACATTGGAAGTAGACACATAAACTTTTGAGGAAAGACAGGGTCTAACTTATAGAAGTTATGATAAATAATATTAAGCATGCTAAATTGACTTAACATTGCGGCTTTTGGTTTAGAAGTAGTTCCTGTAGTAAAAACAATATAAGAAGTTCTTTTACTATCCTCTTCTCTAGAGAAGGCACTAGGCACTTCTTCAATATGCTTATGTCTTTGTAAGACATTTTTAAAATGTAAGTCCGCTTTTAAAAGTGATAATTCGTGGTCTATATCAATATCTATTTCATTTAATAAACGATGAAATTCGCCTTTTTCTCTAGTGGCCGCTAGATAGCCTCCTGCCACTAAATATTTGCAGTCAGTAAATTTAATCGCCTCAACTAAAGGCTCATGTCGAGACATATAATTTAACAAAACCGCCACGGCTCCAACTTTAATAATCGCATAAAAGGCCACTACCCAACTATAGGAGTTCATCCCAAGTAAAGCGACATGATCATTTGGTTTAATGCCTTTTTTAAGTAATTTAGCAGCAAAATAGTTAACGCTATCATTTAATTCTTTAAAAGTATAAGTAACACCTTTAAAAGAGATAGCGGGAATATTTTGTTTATCTTCGCTAACTTTATAAACATCTTCAAAAATGTAATTATCTATAGGCTTTTGACTAGCAGGCATTATTACGCCTCCACTACATGCTTTTTGCTTTTTATTAAAGCAACAAGATAGTCAACTAATAAGAAAATAACTACTAAGATTGCGATAGTCATAAAAACATATAGATATGGTTGAAAGCCTCCAACCACAGTTTTTTGTTCTTTAAAAATTACGGTGTGAATAAAACTTAAGCAAATTGGATGCGCTAAATATACATAAGCAGAGTGTCTACCATACCAATCTAATATATTAGAAACAACAGGTACCAAAGTAATTAATCTACTGACTTGATGAATCACATACGTTCCTAAAAAGCCAATTGCGAAGGCAAAGAAAACATCAAATCCTTTTAAGAATCCGTTAAAGCTACCTCCAGGAAGCGAACCCACTAAAGTCTGTCCCCAGTGATAATAAGAGAATAAACCGATACCAATAATGATTCCTTCTGCAACTAAAACATTTGCGACGTGAATTACCCATCCTTTTTTAGTTTCAGGTTTTTTATCCAAGAAATTAAACTGCTTCAAATAGGCTGCTAGTAACATCATTGCTAAAGCAACTGGATAGCACTGCACCGTATAAGGAAGATAAATTCCAACAAACTCACCTAAACAAAATGCGATAAGTAGTAACCCAATAATTATAGAGATAATTCTAGATAACTTTTTAACCGCAAAATCTACAAGCAAGAAGAAGAAAATCGAACAAATATATAAAGCGTATAAGAACCATAATATTCCAAGCGCTAATTTGATATCAAAGCTAATTGGAACTAAGCCTTCATGGAAATTAACCATTATTGATAATGGTTCACTCATTAAAGACATCAAGATTCCATTTTTTAACTTTTCAAGCTCATCAGCAGTATTACTCGCAGATGGAAGTCTAATGGCAAAAATCAATAAAGTTGAAACCACAAAAGTAATTACTAATGGTATTAATAATTGCAATGTCCTTCTTTTAATATTTTGGCCAATGCTTCTTTTTCCTGGTGTGTAGTTATATCCAGCGTAGAAAAAGAACACCATCATTAAAAATGGGAACATTACTAGTAAGACATTGAAACTAGATAAAACATCAGCGGAGTCATTGGCCACAAACATTAAAGCGTGGAAGAAGACTACAGATGTGATTAATAAACACTTAACAATATTTTGTGCACTTGATTTAGTTTGAGTTTTCATAATGATGTAATAATCTTTAATAATTAGAACAAGGTTCTAAATGTTTCTAATAATACTTTAGCCACTTTAGCGCCAAAAGACAATTTAAACTTATCATCAATTTCTTGAGAGACTTCAAAGATATGTTGGAAGTCATTATAAATGTCTTTAATGCAATCGTTTTTATAAAGCACTGCTCCACATTCAAAATGGTGAGTTAAGCTTCTAAAGTCCATATTAATAGTGCCCACAAACGCCATATCATCATCGCTAACAAGCATCTTGGCGTGGATAAAGCCTGGAGTATATTCATAAGCTCTAACTCCAGCTTTTCTTAGTTCTTTATAAGAACTACGAGTTAAACAGAAGACAATCTTTTTATCTGGGATATGAGGTGTAATGACTCTTACATCCACCCCTCTCATTGCTGCGTTTTTAAGAGCTTGAGTAAAGTGATGATCAATAATTAAATAAGGGGTAGAAATATAGAAGTATTTCTTTGCTTGTCCCGCAATATTGATGAAGTTTTCTTCACCGATTTGTTCATAGTAGAGTGGTCTAGGACCATCGCCAAACGGACAGATAGTGCCAGGAGTATTAAATTTCTCTGGGTTTTTATTAAAATAAAACTCGAATTCAGGAATTTCTCTTTTAGCAATAATAAAGTCAGTAAAGAATAACGCGGTTAAAGAGTTAACAGCGGTTCCTCTCATTCTTAAACCAGTATCTTTCCAATGACCTAATCTATCATTTTCGTTGATATATTCATCTCCTAGATTAATGCCACCAGTAAATCCAATTAACCCGTCCACTACCATAATCTTACGGTGGGAGCGGTTATTATAAACAGCAGAGACAATTGGGGTAAATGGATTAAATTTATGAGCGTCAATGCCTTCTTTTCTAAGCTTTTTATAATAGCCACTTTTTAGCATGGTCATTGTCCCTAAATCATCATAGACAAGATGGACTCTTACGCCTTCTTTAGCTTTTCTAGCTAAAATTTCATGAATGGAATCCCACATATGACCTGGATCAACGATAAAATATTCCATTAAGATAAATTTCTTAGCAGACTCTAAGGCCTCAAGCATATCTTTCCACATTAATTCCCCTACTGGGTAATATTTCACTTCGTTATTTTGTTGAGGTCCTAAACCAGAATTCTCTTTTAAATATCGGTCAATACCTTGTTTATCACCCATGTATTCATATGTTTTTTCAATGTCTTTATCGATATCATTTACGTAAGGAAGAAGTTCTTCATACGCTTTAGCGTATATCTTTCTCATTTTTCTAGAAGCTTTCACTCTAGAGAACATTAAATAGAATAAAACACCAAATAGAGGTAAGAATAAAATTAAAAATAACCATGGGATTTTATATTCCGGATTTTCTTTACGGTTGACACAAACAAAGAAAACAATCACTCCAATAACCAAGCTAACTACTTGGAACCAAATAAGGTATTCAAGTAAATAAATAGTCACTAAAACTATCGCTGCAACTTGGGCTAAAAGTAAAAGTACACTGATTAGCCATTTAGAAAATACAAGTCTCAAGATTTTCATAAGATTACCTCTAACTATTTTATTATTGTTAATTTTACCCCTTTAGCGCGCATAAGAAAAGACCGCTTTTCAATAGCGGCCTTTAAGGTTATTTTTTGGAATATAGTTTTTTATATTCTTTTAATAGCTGTTCTTTATTTTTATGAACCATCCCACATTCACAAGTATGAATATGATGCTTCTTCTTATAGAGGTATCTTAAAAAGAGGCCTAAAAAGAAGATAAAGATACTAACACCAACAATTATTTCAAGCCAAGGGGATGTATTCATAATAATTAGGCTCCTACTACTGGATGAGCTTTGTTATATCTTCTAATGAAGTAAATAGCAACCGCTGCTAAAACTGCTAAGCCAGCAAAGCTTGGGATCGCCCACATATAGCTAGTAGCATCAAACATACTTAAGAATAAGTAGATAGCACTACTTCCGACATAGCTAGTAACAATCCAGAAGAGTAATGTCCATTTAAATTTACCTTTAGGTAATTCAGCTTTAGCGGTCGCACAAGCAGCAAAGCAAGGAATAGTTAACATATTAAAGGCGATAAAGGCAATACAACCTTGCCATGTGATACCGGTACCGGCAATCATCGCACTAGTTGAAGCCACATCTCCATCTTCAATAGATTCGATAATTGCTGCCATTTCTGGAGAGACAACAATAATCGCTGCTAAAGTGGCGAATGTTGCAATAACATCTTCTTTAGCGATAAGTCCAGCAATCGCAGCAACCGCAAAGACAAAGCCAAATTGATTGAGTTGTGAACCAAATCCAAGTGGGGTGAAAAGTGGTTGAATAAATTGACCTAATCCCGCGATCATGGAATTAGAAATATCACCATCTAAATAGTGCCAGTTCCAACCAAAGTTAGATAAGAACCAGACGACGATTGTAGAAGCTAAAATGATAGTAAATGCTTTCTTGACGAAGTGTTTTGCTTTATCCCATAAATGGATCATTAAACTTCTAAATTGAGGCCAGTGATATTCTGGTAACTCCATAATAAATGGAGCAGTCTCACCTCTAAGAGTGGTATGTCTCATAATTAAGACAGTGATAATGGCTGCGGCAATACCAACAGCGTACATGCTATAAGTAATAACGTCGACATTACCAGCGTGGAAGACTTGTAAAATACCTCCAGCGATAGCGACTAAGATAGGAAGTTTAGCTCCACAAGAGAAGAAAGGAATAACTCTGATTGTGGAGGTTCTTTCTTTATCATCGGCTAAGGTACGAGTATTAATCATCGCAGGTACACTACAACCAAAGCCCATGATCATTGGGATAAAGGCTCTACCTGATAAACCAAATTTACGGAATATTCTATCTAGAATAAAGGCTACACGAGCCATATATCCTGTATCTTCCATAATGGAGAAGAATAAGAATAAGAATAAGATTTGAGGCAAGAACCCTAATACTGCAAATAGGCCGTTAAGGGCACCATCGCAAACAAAACCGGTAAACCAGTGTCCTTCTCCTAAGGCATTAATCATGCCACTACGGATAACGCCCATACCAATTCCAGGGACATCATCACCAATTAAAGCGGAGAATGACATATCAAAGAAGTTAAATAGCATCACCCCCGGAGAATTAATTCCTTTATCAGTCCAGAACAAACCTTCATAGATTGTTCCTTCTAAAGAAGGAGCGATACCGTTATTTTCAAAAATCTTACCTAAATAGAATAAGTTTTCTGAGAACGTAAAGTGGAATACTAAGAATAAAATGACCGCAAAAATGATTAAACCAAAGACTTTATGAGTTAAGACTTTATCAATTCGATCAGATTTTGATTCTTTGTGTTTTTTATGTTTTTTATCTTCAACGATTTCCACTTCTTTTCTTTTCACTGCGTTATGGAAATTGTTAGAAATAAATTGATATCTACTATCAGCGATAACTGCTTCAAAGTCATTGCCGAATGTTTCATCGTTAAATGTCTTTTTATAAGCTTCCACCATCGGGATCAAATCAGGATGCATTTCTGTTTCTAATTCATCTTTTTCCACTAACTTAATTGCATGGAAAAGTGGATTTTCAACTTTTTGACCTTCAAAGGCAATACGAACATCGCCAATGAGATGTAATAAATCTTTATTAGAGATAATTGTTTTTCCTTCTCTAGGAGAATTAGAAGCTTCTAAGGCTCTAGACATTAATTCTTCTAAGTTATTCTCTTTTAAAGCGGAAATAGAAACTACTGGGACACCTAATTTCTTTTCGATAGATTCAACATCAATTGAGTCACCGTTTTTAACAAGGACATCCATCATATTTAAAGCGACAATTACTGGAACATTAATTTCTAATAATTGAGTAGTTAAATATAAGTTTCTTTCTAAGTTTGTGGCATCCACTATGTTAATCACACAATCAGGATGCTCATCTAAGATGTAATTTCTAGAAATTACTTCTTCTGGAGTATATGGAGATAAAGAATAAATTCCTGGTAAATCGATAATAGAAATTGGTTCTTTAAGTTTCTTATAAACTCCGTCTTTCTTTTCTACTGTAACTCCAGGCCAGTTACCGACATGTGCGGTACTACCGGTTAAAGAGTTAAATAAAGTGGTTTTACCACAGTTAGGATTACCCGCTAACGCAAAACGTTTCATTATTGGTCCTCCTTAACTTCTAATATGACGAGATGTGCTTCGCTTTTTCGAAGCGTTAATTCGTATCCTCTAATCGTCACTTCTAAAGGATCACCGAGTGGGGCTTTTTTACGGAGATACACTGTCGCTCCGGGAGTGACACCCATATCAAATAGTCTTCGGCGAATTCTACCTTCACCTTCCACCATTTTAATTAGGCCAGTCTCGCCTACTTGAAACTCATCTAGTTTTTTAAGCATAAATTCCTTCCTTTCTACGCTACTAGAATTTTACTTGCTATAGAACGATCTAAAGCGAGTCTACCTTCTTTAACAGCGACCACTACGCCACCATTAACAGAAGAGATAACAATTAAAGAGGAATTGACCAAAATACCTAAACTTTCTAAATGCTTTTTGGTTTTATCATCAGCAAGAACTCTAACAACTTTTAATTCTTGATTAATTGGTGCTAATGCAATTGGCATAATATATCCTCCTTAAAATAGTTAGTTTCAACTAACCGAATATATTATATACCTATAATTACGCAAGTAAAGAAAAAAGTTAGTATTAACTAACTCTTATCTCTTTATTATATATAATAAAATAATTTAATTATTTGTGTTCGTCCCAGTGTTTTTTTATTAACACCCAGGTAGTATCAGAAATATCATGTTCCATACGACAAGCGTCTTCTGAAGCTGTCTCTTCATCTACTCCTAAATACATGAGCATTCTCGTTAAAACAATATGCTTTTCTAAAGTTTTTTGAGCGATTTCTTTTCCGGAATCAGTTAAAGAAATATCACCCTTGTCATTAATCTCGATATAACCTAATTCTTTAAGTTTATTCATCGCAATCGAAACTGAAGGTTTAGAAAAATTCATTTCACGAGCGATATCAATCGCATGAACTGATTCTTTCTTTTGAGAAATTTGTAAGATTTTTTCTAAATAATCTTCTTGTGATTCTAAACGTTTCATAACTTAATTATTTTAATACTAATTAAAATTGAATGCAATCAAGGGCTAACATAATAATAAAGCCTAAAATAAATGACCAAACTCCAAAATGATCATGACCTTCACTAGTCATTTCTGGAATCATTTCTTCGGCGACCACATAAATCATACATCCTGCAGCAAAAGCTAATGCCCAAGGCATAATGCCTTGAATTTGCATAGCTAAGAATAGACCAATAACTGCAGCGATTGGTTCTACTATTCCTGATAACATTCCAAAGACAAATGCTTTTTTAGATGATCCTGTTTCACTTTTAATAGGTAAAGAGACCACTGCTCCTTCTGGGATATTTTGTATACCAATACCAACCGCTAATAATAAAGCGCCCATTAATAAAGCTGCGTTATTTGGTTGAGAAAGCGCGACACCAAAAGCAATACCAACTGATAGTCCTTCTGGAACATTATGAATGGTGACTGCGATAAACATCTTACTTGTTTTACTTAGTCTTCTAGTTGGTAAACCTTCATCAGAATTCTCAGAAGCGTGAAAGTGAGGAATAATTTTATCGATAAGCCATAAAAATCCCGCTCCTAGAGCAATAGATATCATTACTATCACCCAAGTAGGCATATAACTTACATTTGCCTCTAAAGCTGGTTTAATTAATGAGAAAAATGAAGCGGAAAACATTACCCCAGCGGCAAAGCCAATAAATATCTTATTTAATCTAGGAGAAATATCTTTTTTTCTTATAAAGAAAACAAATAACGCTCCTAAAGTTGTACATATAAATATTAAAGGTATCCCAATTAAAGGGTAGACATATTGTTCCATATTATCTCCATCTGAAGAATTTTTTAACCGCTATAGATTTATTATAAGAGGTAATTCGATATCCAGTTGAATCAAAAATCTTCTTAAAATCATCTTCGCTTAATTCTAATTCTGTAATAACAATAACATTATTTTTGATATGTGAGGCACTAACTTTTTTAAGTTTAATCGCTTTTCTTAATTTATCTTCGACATGCATCTCACACATTCCACACCCCATGCCGTCGATTCCTAATATATATTTATTCATAATTCTTTATCTCCTTGATGACTGAGTTAGTCATAGCTAACTATAATATCATAAACAATATTATTGTCATAGAATTACGATAATATTTTTTATAAGTGTGACACTTTTGTGCGCATATTTATATATAATATATATGTATGAAAGCGAGGATAGTTCATGAAAAAAAGTAAACTATTTTTATTTCCTGTTTTATGTGGAATGTTTTTAGGTTCATGTGGTGAAACTGCTCCAGCAAAAAAAGCCACAATCAATATTGAAGCAAATGAGTATATGACTACCACATTAAAAGAAGGAGAATACGAATTAAACAAAGCTATTGAATTTACTGTTAGCCCAATAAACGAAGAATATAGCGTTTCTTCCGTAAAGATGAATGAAGTGGAATTACCACCAAGTAATGGTAATAATTATACGTTCACTCCTACTGAAGAAAAGGCATATACCTTAAAAGTCACAACAAACAAATTAGAAAACAAAGTAGTCTACACTTTTGAAGAATTAACTGAAGAGAACTACGCACAAAAGCTAACAAAAGGTGGAACTAGAGTGTTTGTTGAACCTTATGTCACTGAGGCTGGCTTTGAAAACGTATTTAAAAATAACAATTTAAACGTTGCTAACGACAAACAATTTAAATTAATTTGTCGTACTCAAAGCGAAGACAAAAACGTCTGGATTAGAAGAATTGAATTCACCTTTGTTGGAGACAAAAATCAGTTAGCGTTAATCAACGCTGATGAATTTGAAAGTTATGAAAATGGAGTTTGGACCACTACTTTAACTAAAGGTAATCTAGGACAAAATTCCATTGATTTTAAAGGTGTTAACGATGCGGTCATATCTAAAATTGTCATAACCACCGCTCCATATGTAGCTGAGAAAGCCAAATTAGTATTTAATGGCTTAGATGCTAATGACAAAGTTTATTCATTTGATGGTTTCGCATATGAAGAATGGCAAAAAAGAAAATTAGTCTCTTCAGATACTGAATTTGTGACTTTACAAACATATTATCTTTATGTCGAATTTAGCCAAAATCATGCTGAATACTATAGTGCCTTAAGTATGAAATTTGGTAATAAAGCAGTCCAAGATCGTAAGCTTTATGATCCTGAGGGAAAAGAAATTGTTGTTTATAGCATCTTGCTAAGTGACGATGATGTAATAGATGGCAAAGTCACAATCAACGGTACTTGGACACCAAAAATTGCTAACGAACACTTTGTTATTGACGCTGAATCCGCGAATAAATATGTTAAAGGATTTATGGAAACAGAAGCTAAAGCTTCTCTATATTTAGAAAATGCGATTGGTTTTGGTAATAATGTTTCTATTAACTTAAGACCAAAAAGAGGATATAAAAATCTTAAAATGATTGTCAACGGACAAACCATTGAAAGAGAAGAAGAAAAAGATTTATATACTTTCACTGTTCCATTTGCTAAACCAATTAATTTCTCCTTTACTGCTGAAGAAGGTGAAAGAGAAGAAGAAGGTAAAGAAGTTATCGAATTAACCGGCACCAATAAAGAGAAAGGCAAATTATTAGCCGCAGAACTTGAAGGTGCAATTTATGTAACATTCTACGCTAATGAAGATCATCCAACCGCTACTCTTACTGCTATATCATTTGAAGGCTCACCTTTATCTCCAGCTACACCTCCAGATGGCGAAGAAGAACCAGAAATGAAGATCTATAAGCTAAATAGCGAACAAACTCAAAAATATAAGGATGCTACTAAAGAACAAAGATCTAAGTATTTCGAAGTTACCATTGAAGAACAAGATTCTTATAAATCTACTTTAAGAATTAATAAAGGTGCTTTCAAAGTTGAAATCGAAGGTAAGCAAGCAAGGGAAGAAATGGGTTATGATGTTTATGAAGTTGATGGCAAGAGCTCTGTCACCGTTAAATTCACACTTAATGAATATAAAGATCTCCATTCTATCGAAGTTAATGATAAGAGATTAACGGATGGTGAATACACCGTTAATCCAGATGGATCCATTAGTTATACTTTTGCTGCTAAAGCAAAAACTTATGATTTCATAGTTCAAACCAAGGCTCAAAAAGTGACCTTATCTTTAGATGAGACTTCCACTACTGGATATACCATTAAAGAATTACCTAAAGAATTTGAAGTTGGTCTAAAAGTTAGATTATCTTTAGGAGTCACCGACGAGAATAAATATTCGTTATATGATAAAATCATTACTGTTACTTATAACGGAGCACAATTAGTTGTGGATGAAACTAACTTCACATTTGAAATTCTTCCACTTAAAGGAATTGAAAAAATTAAGGTTGTCGTAACGGACAAGCCTCAAGCCTAATCAACACTCAAATAATAACAGCCCTTTATAGGGCTGTTTTCTTTTGCTTATCTTTTGCCTTTATCGTATGGCTCGCCTAGAGCTTTCGGGCCAACATTTTTCTTACTGGTAAATATCAGAACAATTAAACACACCACATAAGGAAGCGCTAAATAGAAATAAGATGATATACCAAGTTTTTCTAAGAAATTAATTGAAGAATAGAAAACTGATAATGTCTTAAATCCTGAGAAGATTAAAGCCCCTAATAAAATGTATAAAGGCTTCCACTGACCAAAGATTAATACCGCTAATGCGAGATAACCAAATCCCGTTGCCCCGTTAGCGAATTCCCATTCAGAATTCATAGTGATTAAGAATAACCCACCAAATCCTGCTAACATTCCAGAAAGAAGGATACCAATATATCTAGTCTTATTAACATTAATTCCTAAAGAATCCGCACTTGATGGGTTTTCTCCACAGCTAGAAAGTCTTAAACCAAATCTAGTTTTATAAATAACAACGTAAATAATAGGGACTAAAACTAAAGCAATAATGATAAGCCAATTAAATCTCACTCCTTGCATACCAAAGAAGTTAACATTAAATATCTCATAAAATCTCATAAATGAGAGTCTAGAATTACCAACTGGTAAAGCTTCAGTTTTAGTGATTTGTTTAATTAAGACTACTGCTAAAGCAGTAGCTAAGATATTTAAAGCAGTTCCAACTAAAGTTTGATCGGCTTTAAAAGTGACACAGGCTACCGCTAATAAAAGAGAATATAGTCCTGCACTAACTATCGCCACTAGAATGACTATTAAAGCACTAATTCCAGCTGGTACTGTATTAGGAAGTACATACATCACCATACCAGCGTTAAAAGCGCCAAAAGTCATGCAGCCTTCTAAAGACAAAGCTACTGTGCCGCTTTTTTCAGAGAACATTCCTCCTAAAGCGACAATAGTAAGAATAGAAACAAACGCTAAAAGAAATAATACAGCACTCATACTTTGTTCTCCTTATTCCTACTTAGCTTATTAAGTTCGTTTTTAATTTCAAATTTCCTCATCACTTCTTTTATAAAGAAGACAAATCCAGATAAATAAATAATTACTGAAGTCATAATTGAAGCAGTTTCAGGAGAGTAGCCTAAATCAGTAATCATCGAACCACCTTCAGTGATGTGCATAATGAAATATGAAGAGAAGATTACTCCAATTGGGTGAAGTCCTCCTAAGAAGGCGGATGATATACCTTGGAAACCAATTTCCGGAGGAACAGAAGATAATCTCCAAGTAGTAAAGCCGTTTTGTAGATTAAGCGAAGCTGCTAATCCTGCTAAAGCTCCAGAAATAGCAGTCGCTATTAAAATACTTTTAACTTTGCTAATTCCTGCGTATCTAGCCGCATCGCTATTTAATCCAGTAGCCTTAAGCTCATAGCCCACTGTGGTCTTCTTTAATAATATAAAGATGATAATCACCACTATTAAGATTAATATCATTCCTAATCCAACAATGGTGTTACCGGCAAACAATTTGTCTAGTCCAATAGAAGGAATAAAGGAATTAGATTCGCTTGTAATTGCAACTGATTCAGAGTGGGCACCATCCCAAATGGTTTTACCAGCATTAGATAAAATGCCATTAACCAAATATAAAGCAATCCAGTTAAGCATAATTCCCGAAATAACTTCGTTAACATTAAAGAACGCTTTTAATAATCCAGTAATAGCAGACCAAATAGCCGCAGCAATCATGGCGATAATCATCACAACAAACCATGGCCAATTCGCTCCTGAACCTAAAAGGCAAATCACAAGTACGGCAATAGAATATTGTCCAGAAGCACCTAAATTAAATAGACCTGCTTTATAAGAAACTAAAATTGATAAGCTCATCGCAATTAAAGGCGCGGTCTTAGCTAAAGTTTGCCCAAAATAATTAATTCGATCACTATGGCTAGAAAAGATTAAATAGTTACCTAAAACCGATGTCATGCCATATCCAGCATTAGAAGGATTAATAACTAATAAAATTAAAAAACCTAAAATTAAACCAAGTAAAGCGCACCATATAGAGGTCACTACTGTCTTAGTGGCGTCTTTTTTAATTAAAGAAGAGAAAAATGATTTCACTTTATTCATTTACACCCTCCTTAATCGCATTAACTACGTCTTTTTTAGCGCCTGACATATATAAACCTAAAGTTTCTTTATTAACTTCATTAGGGGTAAATTCACCCACTATTTCTCCTTCATACATCACTAATATCCTATCTGAAAGAGCAAAGACTTGGTCTAATTCTAAAGAGACTAACAATATTGCTTTATCTTCTTCTCTTTGCTTAAGCAAAAGGTTATGAATTCCTTCAATTGCACCAACATCTAAACCTCTAGTTGGTTGAACGGCAATTAATAAATCTTGGTTACGTTCAATTTCTCGACCAACAATAATTTTTTGTTGGTTTCCTCCAGACATACTTCTAACGATGGTGTTTCCGTCTCCACTAGATCTCACATCATATTTATCAATTAATTCATCCGCATATTTTTTAATGTTCTTTTCATTTAAAAATAAGCATTTAGAAAATTCTTTTTCATAATATCGATCTAATACAGTGTTCTCATAAATTGAATAATCCAAGATTAAGCCATGCTTATGTCTATCTTCTGGAATGTGAGAAATACCAGCTTTAATCTTTTCTCTAATTGAATAAGAAGATATATCTTTCTTATCTAAAGTGATAACTCCGTCATGGGCCTTTTTAATTCCAGTAATACCGTAAACCACTTCTTGTTGTCCGTTACCGTCAATTCCCGCTAAGGTGACGATTTCTCCTTTTCTAACATTAAAGGAGACATCATTAACCACTTTCTTTTTAGAAAATGGGTCAATCATTGTTAAATGTTCTACTCTTAAGACTTCTTCTTTTGGAGTTTTTTTAGTTTTCCCATTAAATTCTTTAAGTTTCCTTCCTACCATTAAAGCGGAGATTTCTTCTTTAGTGGTCTCGCTAGTTTTTAAAGTATCAATATATTGACCTTTTCTAATGACAGTGATTTCATCACTGACTTCAAATACTTCATTAAGTTTATGAGAGATAAAGATAATGGATTTACCTTCTTTTTTAAGGTTATTCATTACTTTTAAGAAGTCTTGAATTTCTTGCTCAGTTAATACCGCGGTTGGTTCATCAAAAATAAGGATCTCGTTTTTTCGATATAGCATTTTAATGATTTCGACTTTTTGCTGCATTTCTACAGAGATATCTTTAATCTTCTTATCTAAATCAACTTGAAGATCATATTGATTAATAATTTTATTAATGTCTTCTCTAGCTTTTTTATAATCAATAATTTTAAAAATCTTTTTATTTAAATAATTAAGTGACTTCTTAACAAAGTTAAGATTGTCGCCTCTATATTCTTTAAGAGTTTCATCACCTAAAATAATATTTTGTAAAACGGTAAAGGTATCCACTAGTTTAAAATGTTGATGGACCATACCGATATTTAAACTGGTCGCATCATTAGGATTGGTGATTTTTACCACTTCTCCTTCTTTTTTAATAACTCCCTCATCTGGAGTATAGAGCCCAAATAAAATCGACATGATTGTGGATTTACCCGCTCCATTTTCTCCGCATAACGCTAAAATGTGACCTTTTTGAAGTCTAATATCAATGTGGTCATTAGCCAATATATTACCAAATCTTTTGGTAATCCCTAACATTTCAATCGCGTAATTTTCTTTCATATTAGTTAATATCACCGTGAGAAAAAACTTTTGTATATTCGCTTACAGGTAATTTGTCAGGATCCAAATCAGTTTTGCTACTTACTGCTTCTGGATTATCAACTAAGAATTGGACCAAGGCTTTATATTCATCGATAGTGAATTTTTTCATTCTCCAAGTATCTAAAGGAAGTTGAACATAATTTTCTTCAAGGTGCTCACCAGATTCTAATCCAAGATTCATCATTTTGTGTTCAAGCGGTATACCTTGATAGCACATTTCAAGCTTATCAATAACTGTCTTTTTAATCATTTTCATGGCGCTAGTGACGCAAATACCTTCTCCATAGTCACGATCAACAATTGGAGCTTGATCGCTATCAACTCCAACCATATAACCGCCATTCCCTTTAGCAGCTAACGCCACAGAAGTATAAATACTTCCTCCACAAGAAAATACTATTTCTGTGCCTTTTTTATACCATTGGTCTATGTAACTAAATATTTCAGGAGAACCGAAAAATTGCCCACCATAAACAAAATCTATATCAATATGTTCTTTTAGTTCTTTAGCAGCAGCGTCTGCTCCTTGAATATAGCCATAACCATATCTAGTAATCGATTCGAATTTCTGCCCACCTAAAAAGCCTAGTTCTCTAAATCCTTCTTTTACCACTGCATATCCTGCTAAATAACCCGCTATTTCTTCGTGATAGTTATAAATAGTGACGTTATTATGCATAGTAACACTAGAAATATCTAAACCGATAAATTCCACATTTGGGTGTTCAGCAGCGACAACAGAAATTGGGTTGCCTAATGCAAACCCTGGACACAAAATAACATCATAGCCTCTATCAATAGCTAAACGCATTGATTTAATTCTTTCAGCGTCAGATGTCGCGGCAGGTTTATAGTAGTTAAAAGTAACATTATGTTTTCTACTCCACTCTTTAGCCCCTTCATAACACGCTTGGTTAAATGAGCCATCATTAACATCAGAGAAATCAGTAACCATCGCTACTTTAAATTCATCGCCATTATTTCTACCCACTGTTCCTAAAGTAAAAACAAGAGTAAAAAATACTGATGCAGTGACAAGTAATGCTATAAGCATTTTTTTCATAACAACAATTGTATACCTTTTATATTTACTTGTTTAGCAAAAAAACTAACACATCGTGCCAGTTTATTTTTTTACTTATAATAATAGGATTTTGGGATATCAATTTCCGTTTTAAATGATAGCTTGATTTCAAATTTAGACATCGTGCTATAAAGGATATAAGTCAAACTAGATAGGTAGCCCTTTTGGAATTTAATTTGTGAACTAAAGACGCCACTTTCATTATATAAATAATAACCACCAAGTTCGGCGTTAAATTCATATTCTTTAAAATCAAACATATGGACATAGATTTCGTGTTGAATTCTATATGTATATTTATTTTCTAAGTCTAGGCTAGTTTCTTGCCTTGAATATTCTCCTTTAGAATAAATGTATTCATAAAAGGTATTACCTGTACTATTTTTTCTTTCGTAATATAAAGTTCCGGCTGAAGTTTCAACATGATAGCCGTTTTTAGTGAATTCTTCTAATGTATATGTTCCACCAGAATAGGCTTCATAAGTATAGTTATAATTCTTCCTAAATTCAGACAAAGAGGCACTTCTAAATGCGTTCCATGTACTTTCAGTCACCATTTCTCCATCTCCATCAGAATCAAAAGGAGGATTAGAGTCTTTTAATGTATGAGCGGGTACAGTGACTTTCTCAGGATCCCCTCCACCTTTAGGCGAACTAGCAAATGTGGCGGTATAAGTAGCGTCCGCAACTGCTGCCACTACTTTAGGAGTCCAACCGCTCCAAGTATATTTATAAGAACTATCATCAGGTTTAGTAGGTGTGGCCCCATCATAACTAGGGACAGCACCTTCTTTTACTCTTCTATCGGTTTCTAAAATAGTCCCGTCATAGTTTTTCCAAGTAATACGGTAATAATTTGTCCCGCTTGGTGGATCGACTGGATCACCGCCTTTAGAACAACTAGATACTAAAATAAGACTAGTTAATAGGAGAAACGTTCCACTTCTTTTCATAATAAAGATTATTTTACCATATTAAAATAAGGGCAAGCAATTTTGCCTTCTAAAGTCATAAGTCCTTTTTTATCTAATTCAATGCATCGATTAATATTTGTGTCGGTCCAATGGGATTTCTTTTTTCTTGGTGAAAATCTTAATATAAGTGATCCATTTATATTTCGTAATGTAGAATCTATCCAACCAAAGCATAAGGCTGCATTAACGGAATCAATATAACTTATCGTGTCGATGCATTCTTCAGGTTTCTTTTTTAATATCTTTACATATAATTCATTTTCTTTTTGATAGTTAGTTAAAAACCAAGAATACATTTCTTCAAAGCTTTTAAATTCAAAAAAAGTCATGTCGGTTTTCACATGACTATTATAGCAAAGTAATCTAAATAATAGATTAGCTTTTATCCTTTAATCGTTTTCTTTTTAACGTTATCAAGCAAGAAGCCCCCCACTTCTATAAGTGGTGGGAGTATGTCACTAACAAACTAGAATATAGTGAATACCGCTACTTTTACACTAAAGTAACACTAGTAATATGATGTCTATAAGATTCGCTAACTTGTTAATCATTAAGCGTCTATTGTAGAACACTCACAAATGATTTAAAATCATTCATCAATTTGCGGACAAAGTATGATATACTTGTCGAAGGTAAACAAATATGTCTAAACCATTATTCAGTGTTGTCATACCTGTCTATAACGTTGAACAATTCATCGAAAAATGTTTAACCACTGTTATCAATCAAACATTTAAAGATTTTGAAGTAATCATTGTTAATGATGGAACTAAAGACAATAGTCTTTCTATATGTGAAAAATTCGCTAAAGAAGATAAAAGAATCACTATTATCTCTCAAGAAAATAAAGGTTTAGCAGCAGCGAGAAACACAGGCGCTAAAGCAAGCAAAGGCCAATATATCATTAATATCGATTCTGATGACTGGGTGGATTTGAATTACTTTGAAACCCTTGCCGATATTATTAGAAATAATAACGAACCTGATTTAGTGTGCCTTAATTATCATGAAAACGATGATAAGCTGATTGAGAATCCTGGTTTTAATAATGTCCTACTAAATAAGATACAAATTGAAAAAGAGATTTATCCATATTTAATTAGAAATAAGAGATACGAATATTTCTTCCCAACCGCGTGGTCTAAAGCAATTAGAAGGGATTTATTCGCTAACAATACTTGTGAGAAAAGAATCCAAGTCGGTGAAGATGGCGCGGTCATTGATTCCGTTGTTACTCAATGCCAAACAATCTATCTCTCAAATAAAACTGGTTATCACTATCGAGTCGCTGAGAATTCGATGATTCAAAACAAAAAACCACGTAACTATAACGATGTTATAAATACATACGAACATATCGCGAGTAGAATTAACTTAGATGAAGCTGATTTTAGACTTCAATTAGATCGATTAGTTGCCCATTTAACTTTTAACTGTTCAGTTACTCAGTTTTATGGTCAAAAATATAAAGAAGCAAAAAAAATTATCTTAGAAAATCTTTCTACCCCTATTATTAAATCCGCAATCGAACATATCGACGCTAAAGGATTTAAGGGCAGACTTATGAGATATTCTTTAAAACACCGCAGAATTTATTTAATGAAACTTTATAGTTACATTATGTAGTTAGGAATTAACATATGAAAATCATTACATGTGCAAGTTATTTCGGCTCTGGCAGCAGCACCCTCACAGATTTAGTGTCCGAATATTCTACCGTTCAAGAGAATTCGGAATTTGAATTCCGTTTTATTCATGACCCTGACGGAATTAGTGACCTTGAATATCATTTAGTAGAAAACCATAACCGTGAGGTTTCCGGTTTTGCTTTAAAAAGATTTATCAAGGTATCCAACTTCAATAGCGGTACTTGGTTCAATAAAAAATATGAAGCCTACTTTAACGGTAAATATAAAGAATACACAAAACAATATGTTAATGATCTTTTAGATTTTTCATATAAGGGATTCTGGGTTTATGACGTCGCTTCTAAAGGTAAGTTTAGATATTATCTAAGAGGCATCTTTAATAAGATATTTATTAAACTCAATGTTGCTAAACCTCAAATCCTTCCAAAAGAAATCACTTACTGCGCTCATCCAAGCAAAGAAAAATTCCTTGAATGCACTCAAAGATATACCTCAAATTTAATGGAATATCTTAATAAAGATAACAAACCATATCTCGTCGTTGATCAACTCCTTCCAAGTAGCAACATCAAAAGGTGTATGAGATATTTTAAAGATGAAATATTCGTTGTTATCTTTGACCGCGATCCAAGAGATTTATACGTCTTATCAAATCTCGTTTGGAAATGGGATCATATCTTTCCGCATAATTCCATTGAGACCTGGTGCAAATGGTTTGAATACGCAAGAAAAAGCGCAACTGAAAAATATAACGATTCCCATATCATGTACATGAGATTTGAAGACATGATTTATAACTACGATGAATCAGTCAATAAAATTGAAAAATTCACTGGATTAGATCCTAAAGATCACGATAAACAATTCGCAAGACTAAATCCTAAAAAATCAGTCATCAACACTCAAATATGGAAAAGACATCCCGAATTCGATAAAGATGTTAAATATATCGAGGAACATTTATCAGAATATCTTTATGATTTCTCTAAAGTAGAAAATAACGAAATCAAAGGAATAGGAGTTAATAACAAAAAGGTTTTCTAAGATGAAAAAAGTCTTAATCGTTTTTAACTATATGCAACCCGCTGACGGAGTGTGTCGTACAGCGATATCTTTTGCTAACGCTCTCGCTGAACTAAATGAATATGAGATTACTTTTGTGCCAATGTTTAAGCTTGATAAGAAAATGATTCCATTATTAAACCCAAGTATTAAAGTTAGAAAAGTATTAAAAATACCTTATATCAGAGGAATTGATAGATTAACGAGTAAATTACCTCCAAAATGGATTTATAAATCAATCGTTAAAAAAGAGAAGTTTGATATCGAGTTTGGATATTGTTGGAGAAACCCTACTATCGCAATCGCTAATTCTTTAAATAAAGATGCAAAACATATTATCTATACTCATGGATATAACAATGCATCAAAATATTACCCTCTAGCGGATTTAGTTATCGCTATCTCTACTAAGAACGCTAAACGTATCTCTGAAGAAGTAAATGGAAGAGTTCCGGTTATTCAATTCACCAATATGTATAACGAGGAAAAAATACTCAAAAACGCGGAAGAAACCCCTTCTTTTACTAAAAATTACGATAAATTCCTCTTTGTCACTTGTAGCCGATTATCCGAAGAAAAAGGATACTTAAGAATGCTTGAAAGCGCTAAAAAAATAAAAGACGAAGGATATGATTTTAATATCTGGATGATCGGAGATGGACCAGAAAGAAATAATATCGAAGAATACATCAAAAACAACAATCTAAAAGAGACAGTTACTTTAGTGGGCAATCAAATGAACCCATTCCCATATATGAAGCAAGGAGACTGCATGATTTGTTCTTCTTTTTCTGAAGGCTATAGCACAGTCTGCGTTGAATCATGTATTTTAGGAGTTCCTGTCTTATCTACTGATATCAGTGGAGCAGATGACATCATCAATAAAGCAAAAGCCGGAAAGATTGTTTCTAATGATGAAAAAGGAATTTATGAAGGAATGAAATATTTCCTTGATCATCCTGAAAAAGTTAACGAATGGAAAGAAACATTAAAAACCACTAGGACCTCTTTCTATAAAGAAAACGGGATGAAAGAATTAAAAAAATTAATGAGGACAATAGAGAATATCGAGCACAAGGAATAAATGATTTACTTTACGAATATTTCGTAAACATATATAATCATTAAGACTTTAAAATTGGCTAATTTTACTAATATGACAAAGATTAGTGATGAAACGAATATAGAAAGAATAGAACACAAGAGTAAAAAGAATATGGCTCTTGGAACCATTTTCGGTTACTTATCTATTTTAGTGAGCGTTGTTCATGGCTTTATTCTCACTCCAATGATTATGGATTCTGTTGGTGTTGAAGAATATGGTTTTTTTGGTATTGCTACTTCAATCATCACTTTGTTCCTTCTTGATTTTGGATTAAACACTACTACAGAAACCTATTTAGCAAAATTAAGAGCTAAAGGCGATAAAGATGGTGTTCAAAAATTCTTAGCTTCTATCTTTAAGATATATCTAGCACTGGACATTATCTTTATCGTTGTTATCGGTTCTATATATTTCCTTAGTCCAATAATCTATAGATCGTCATACACTCCTGAACAAATTCAAAAATTACAATATCTATTACTCATCATCGGTGGATACACTCTTGTAAGCTTCCCAACTAACACATTCTCAGGAATGATTCAAGCCTATGAAAAATTTGGGTTTAATAAATTTACCGACTTAATTCAAAAGTCTCTCTATTTAGTGTTCACAATCGTCGCAATTAAGTTAAATTGGGGTATTGTTGGTATCACTGTCGTTAACGTCGTTAGTTTTACTGTTGCAATCATCATGAGATTCTTCTACATGAGATTCTATTTAGGAATCAAATTAGATCTCAGATTAAAGATTGAACGAAGCGAACTTAAATCCGTTATTGCTTTCTCGGCTTGGGGATTAATTATCGCTATTGGAAATAGATTAGTGTTTAATATCACTCCTTCTATTTTAGGTATTGTTTCTAGTAGTGACCAAGTCAGTATGTTTATGTTAATAAACACAATCGAAGGATACGTCTATTTATTCGGTGCGATGACTGGAACCTTCCTCATGGCAAAAGTTGCTCGAGTAGAATCAACTGGTTCACCAGAAGAAAAACGAGCAAGATTACAAGCTTTAGCGAATAAAGTCGGTAAACTGCAATTCTTCGTTATCGCCTTTATCATCTTTGGATTTGCTTCAGTTGGACTTGATTTCATTCATATCTGGATTCCAGCTCAAGTAGCTGAGCACCCAGACTTTGTTAACATCTATTGGTGTATCTTAGCGATATGTGCCTATGAACTTGTTCATATCCCTGAATTACCTCTATATAATGCGATGCTAACCGGAGGTCATATTAGGCCTTTAGCAATTAGCACTATTATTAAGGCTGTTGTTAATGTTGGATTATCATTCACCTTATCGTCCTTCTATGGCGCGGTTGGTGCCTGTGTTGCGATTGCCGTTGCGCGTGTTATCGATTGCACTATCACTAACTTCACTTATAAGAAGTATCTCGGAATATCTTTACTCAACTTCTTTGGGTTTATCTATATTAGAGGATTTATCACAGTTGCTATTTCCTTTGGATTAGCGTTACTCTGCTACTTCTTCTTACCTGTTAAAAACCTCTATTTAAAATTCTTTATCGAAGGAATTGTGTTCGTCGTATCATATATCGTTTTAGCGTTCACGGTGTTATTTACGAAAAATGAACGAAGATATTATTTAGACGTCTTTTTTGAAATCTTACACATTAAAAAGAAAGCCAAGCCACAAAATGAAAAAGCTTAAAGTATTACAAATTATCGGAAGTATGAACGCCGGAGGCGTTGAATCTTTCGTCATGAGTTATTTCCGTGAACTCCACGAATTATGTGAATTTACTTTCCTTTGCTTTGATCATGTAAAACATCTTCACGCTTTTAATAAAGCATTAACAAAAGTCTTTAAAGATAATCATTTTGATATCGTCCACTCTCACTTAAATACATTAAGTGTCTTTCCTTTAAGGGTGGCAAAGAAATGTAAGCAGCCAATTAGAATCGCTCACTCCCACTCAATAAGTAGTAAAAAAGAATGGAAGAGACATTTAGCGAAGTCAGTGTTAAAAACATTCTCCAAAACATATTCTAATGTCTATTTCTCTTGTAGTGAGCTCACTGGAAGATATCAATTTGGCAATAAAGCCTTTGATAAAGGTGAAGTGACTGTTATTAAGAATGCGATTAAAACTTCACGCTTTGAATTTAATGAAGGATATCGCAAAGAAATCCGTAATGAATTAGGCTTAGGCGAAAAAGACTACGTCATTGGAACTTTAGGACGTTTCGTTGATACAAAGAACCATCAATATGTCTTAAAGCTCGCCAAAGATAATCAAGATATCAAATTCATCATCGTTGGTAATGGGCCACTTGAAGTTGAATATAACGCCTTTTTAAAAGAAAATAACTTAAGCAATATCCAAATCATCGTTCCAGATCAAAATAAAGAAATCGCTAGATACTATTCAGCGATTGATATGTTTATTCTTCCTTCACTATATGAAGGATTCCCACTATCATCCTTAGAAGCCCAAGTTAATGGATTATATATCATTTATAGCGAATCAGTTCCTAAAGAAGGATTTATTACAGGTTATGGTGAATTCCTTCCAATCACTGAAGAAGGTCTTGCTAAGTGGAAAGAATCATTCCATAAGCCACATCCAAGAAACAATAAGCTCGCGAATGTTGTTAGAGAGCGTGGTTATGATATCAAAGACGCCGCTAAGGCTTTATATGACAAATATCTAGAGCTATTAGAAACCCACAAATAAAACTCGAAATTAATCGAGTTTTTTTAAACAAAAACAGTACCGAATTATATCAGTACTGTAGTTTACACTTGGTTGCGGATAACTAAAGTGGTACATTTTACCCTAAAAAGCGGGGGTGCAGACACCACAAGTGATACGTTTTGATCTAAAAACTATTAATCATCTATTTCTCGATACATTTTATTTCTGTTTTTCAATAGTTTTTGTAATTCGTTTTGAACAGCTTTATTCTTTTTGATAAAATCCCTTGCCCAAGGTTGTAAAGAAAAGGCGAATTCATATAGTCCAATGGAAACACTTGAAACTCTCACAACAAAAAACTCAGATTGAAGTAAACAAATAGTTCCATTAGATAAAGAATAGTAACCAACGCCACTTTCGGAATAATATATTTCTCCCAATATTCTTTTTGCTCCAGGAGCCAAATCCTTATACTGAGATTCTAAGAACTTTATTCTTTCTTTTTCTAATTCTTTTTCGCTTTTGTTCTTGTTCTCAACAAGGATTTCAACATCTGATTTTGCAGACTCCAAAAAAGTTGAAATAGCTTTATTTAAGATTGAAATCTTGTTTGTGATTTCTAAAAAATCTCCACACCAATCACAAAGTGCGGAAATTCCATCAGTGTTAATAAGATTATACTTATAAGAATTATCGACAAAACCCGATATTTCCTCATCTTCTATATCATTTGCTTTAAGAATGAAAAATGGCTTATCATCATTAGAAAGGCAGGCAGCACCCAGTTCTTGAGTGCAGTAGGAACTGTTAATAAAGTTCTTCGTTATGAAATACAGAATTGCAGAGCAGTCATTTATCTCTTTTTTAATTTCGGTATTAATTCTTTTTCCGTTTTTCACGCCTTGGCCTTCAACAGAACTACAAAAAATATCATCTGGCTTTACACCGATTGAATTTAATAAAGTAATCAGTTTCTTTATAACCGATATATCTTTTGAAGAATGACTTATAAAAATTTTACCCATATTATACCCTTAACATTTTTGATTATACCAAAAATGCATTTCTAAAAAAACATCATCAGTCATAAAGATAGTCTTCAAACGAATAAGTATATTCAGATGTCTTCATTAATAACCTTGCATCTTAATGAAAGACGACAGCAATAAAAAAGCGGGAATCCCCGCAACCAGTATTTCTCTGGCTATGTACCTATATTATATATAAAGTTATACAAAAGTCAAAGAATTTTCGACACTGTATTTGCAGACAAAGAGTGTCTAGATGGATATGTCGCAAGTAGCGTTGAAAAATCTTTTATCAATCTCTTAAGTTCTTTTCTAAATTCATTGCCACAACTCAATTGTTTAATTAGAAAAAACAACACTGCTTCGAAATATGATAAGTAGACACCCGTCATTGGAGAATAAGCATTATTGATAATGTAACGACCACCATATTTAGATAATTGATCTGCAAATTTCTTAGTAATTATATGATTGCCGTGCGCACATCGATTTCGTAAGACCCTAATAGATTCGAAATAATTGAGCAGTAAATCATATGTATGAACAGGTAAATGCGAAGTGTATTTATCGATAAACGGTTGTTCATATGTTGTGTCTATATATCTATAAACAGTTTCAAAACAGCCAAAAGACATAGAATACATAGCAACATAATTCAATGGACCAACGCTGGAAGGTGACATTTTATCAATACTGTTTTGAACATTGTTTTTGGTTAAACAAAAAATAGTTTTTTTACCAGGACGTCGTACTCTAGCTGTTGGAGTATAATATTTGCTAACTTTCCAAAATTGTTTTGATCTAGTTGCGTTTTCTACCATTTTGGCGAAGTCGCTCTTAATTTGAATTTCAAACCGCATTAAATATTGAGTCAATAAAGCCCTCAGCCTTTCATCCAAGAAAAAGAATCCTAAAGCGTCGTTAACATTACCGTTTGAACATCTTAAAAAACCAAGAAAATAATATTCACTGCATTTATTAGAAATATAGCTATTAATCTTTCTTAATTCAGCGGCGGTTACTGATGGATATTCTTTTCTAATTAAAGACTTTGCCATATTTATATTGTAAATTTAAAGATTGTTTATTTCATTATTTTTATGAAATATTTTTATTTTATATGAGGAACAACTCAATGATTAAGAAGGCACAATTATTAGAAGAAAACAAGAAATTAAAAAGAAAACTATTTATTTGGGAAAACATAAATATAAGTATCAATTCATCAGTTAAAGAAAAAGAAATCGCTGCGGAAAAGTTTTTAAACGAACACCCTGATTACAATCTTTATGAGGTAAGTGACACCATCAAAATCAATAGAGGAACATTATACCACCACCTTTATACAAGAGTAGAAAAACCTTGGTATGTTAAAAAGATTGAAACTTTATCAAAAGAAGTCATTGAAGTATTCGAAGAATCTAAAAGACTGTATGGTGCAGAAAAGATAGTCCTCGCTCTTAAAAGAAAAGGGATTACAACTGACAAGAAAATGGTTCTAAAGATAATGAGGGAAAATAAGTTAGAAAAAGCCACTATTGTTAAAAAGAAGAAACCAACTATTAATTCTTGGAAATATAAAAAATTTAAGGATTTAGTAAATAGAGATTTTAAACAAGAAGCACCAAATAAAGTTTGGACCAGCGACTTTGTCGAAATAAAAGTTAGAGGGGTTAAATTCTATCTATGTATCATCTTGGATTTATATGCAAGAATGATCGTTGGGTGGCGATTATCTCATAATAAAAACGAGAATTTAGCCATCAATACATTCAAGGATGCATTTGAAAAACGAAACGAACCTAGAAATTTGATTTTTCACTCGGATAGAGGAGCGGAATATACTTCCAATAATTTTAGAAAACTATTAGAAATGCTGGGTGTCCAACAATCATTTTCTAAACCCGCTTCTCCAAATGATAATGCATGTACCGAAGGTTTTATTTCTAGGCTAAGAAGAGAAGAAATCAATGTTAACATTGAAAGATATGAAAATTCTATGGTGATGCGAGAGTATTTAAGTCAATATTTTAATTTCTATAACAATAAAAGAATTCATACATTTAATAATGGTCTAACCCCAAAAGAAAAAGAGGATGAATATTACCAAAATCACCCTCAAAAATAGCCATAATTTTTTATTTATCCATAAATAAAGCCGGAATCTATGTTCAATTCCGGCATACTGTACGCTTGGTTGCGGAGGTGAGATTTGAACTACACGACCTCCGGGTTATGGGCCCGACGAGCTACCAGGCTGCTCTACTCCGCGATGTTTTCCGGAGAGAGCTCGTCTAGGGCCCCTCCAGTTTTATCGTAATTATTTACGATTTTTTCTTCTAGCGTTTTCGGATTTGAGTTTTCTTTTTAAACCAGGTTTAAGATAGAATTCTCTTTTCTTCGCTTCTTGGATCGTACCAGCTTTATTCACTTGGCGTTTAAAACGTCTGAGTGCATCATCTAATGATTCATTTTCACGAACAACGACTTTTGGCATGATATTCACCTCCTTAGCGATAACGCTTTAACTATGTTACTAGTGTTAACTCATATAAGTCAACACTTTTTATAAATAAAAGGACCTTGCGGCCCTTAGATAATCATTATTAAGAATGATTTAGATGATTTTTGTTCCGTTAGAGGTACCAATTCTATTAGCACCTGCTTCTACCATAGCGAGTAAATCTTCGTGAGTTCTAACTCCACCACTAGCCTTAACTCCCATTTCTGGTCCCACTGTTTCTCTCATGAGTTTGACATCGTGAGCGGTCGCACCACCAGTAGAGAATCCGGTAGATGTTTTCACAAAGTCTGCGCCTGCTTCTTTAGAAAGCTTGCAAGCTCTAACTTTTTCTTCATCGGTTAATAAACAGGTTTCAATAATCACTTTTAAGACTAATTTACCAGCAACTTCTTTAAGAAGTTTGATTTCTTCTCTAACATAATCATCGTGTCCCGCTTTAAGCATACCAACATTGATCACCATATCAATTTCAGTTGCGCCTTGAGCGATACATAATTTCGCTTCATCAACTTTGGTTCTAGTTAAATTCATGCCTAGTGGGAAACCAATAACAGTACAAACTTTAACGTCGCTTCCTTTTAAACATTCAGCGGCTAAAGGTACATAAGCTGGATTAACACAGACTGACATGAAGTCAAATTGTTTGGCTTCTTCACAGAGTTTAACGATTTGTTCTGGTTGAGCATCTTGTTTTAACAAGGTGTGGTCAATTAATTTATTGTATGACATATATTTTTCTCCTAACTTCTATTATAACAAAAAAAGAGTCTAAAGTTAGACCCTTATTTCGCTTCTTCTTTAGGTGCTTTAGCTTTGGAAGATTTTTTTGCTGGAGCTTTTTTAGCAGGAGCAGCTTTCTTTTCTTCTTTCACTAATTTGCCATCTAAATATTGAGCTTTACCAGCGTAATATCCACATTTTGGACATACGTGATGGGATTTGATCATTTCACCACAGTTTGGGCAAGTAACTAATCCTTCAACGCTAAGTTTGAAGTGAGTTCTTCTCATTCTTTTACGGGTTTTACTAATTCTTCTTTGTGGGACTGCCATAAGATATTCCTCCTAAATAGTCGCTAGTTATTATATTCATTATATGAATGGAAAGCAAATATTTTTAGACATTTTCTAAATAATCTTATTTTTATTCGATTACATCTTACTTTTTGAAAATGGTTTTTATAATTTTGCCTGATTTATCTATATCGCCTGGGATTCTTACTTCTAAATAATTAGAAGTGTGACCAATATTACATTTGTTTTTATTGTCGTATTGCTCCGCTAATACTTCTACTTCTTTATTCACGAATCTATTCGTGTATTCATCCCAGAGTTTATTAGATAACTCTATAAGCTCTAATGCTCGTTGCTTTTTAATACGCGGATCAATTTGATTTGGCATCTTAGAAGCAAGAGTTCCTTCTCTAGAAGAAAATGGGAATACATGTAACATATGGAATCCACATTTTTTGATAAACTCATACGTCTCATTAAATTCTATTTCACTCTCTCCTGGGAAACCTACTATCACGTCTGTAGTAAGAGTGACTTGAGGGCAAGCTTTCTTGATAAGATTAATCTTATTTAAGAATTGCTCTGAATTATATTTACGGTTCATTCTTTTAAGCACTGTATCACTTCCACTTTGAAGTGGGATATGGAAATGCATTGCTAAATTGTCCCGTTCGTTAATTAAACGAATTAATTCATCATCGATTTCACTTTCTTCTATAGAAGAAATTCTAAGTCTATATAAACCTTTAATATCTAAAAGGTCTCTCACTAACGAAGAGAAATTGTATTCCTTGTTTTTGCCGTACCCTCCAACGTGGATACCAGTTAAAACAATCTCTTTATAGCCTTGAGAGACAATATATTCTGCTTCTTTTAAAATGCTTTTTGCGTCTCGATCTCTTGCTTTACCTCTACGATAAGGAATTAAACAATAACTACAAAAATTATCACAGCCATCTTGTATTTTAAGATAGGCTCTCACATTTTCAAAATGAGTGGTTAATCCTAACTCCTCATATTCATAAGTTCGAGGATTAGAAGAAGTTAAATCAATTGGTTTATGAGTAAGCTCATATTCATTAATTAATTCAATGATTTTATCTCTATTAGAGGTACCAGTAATAATATGAGGTTTAATCTCATTTTTAATAAACTCATGTTGGCCTTGGCTATAACACCCCATCACTACCACAATTGCATTTGGATAATTGTTAATTAATTTACGAATGTGTTGTCTAGATTTTTGATCCGCTGTTGCGGTTACTGAACAAGTATTAATAATAGCAATATCAGGATTTATGTTATCTTCTTTATAGCCTAATTCGATAAGCCTAGAAGTTAAAGCGCTTATTTCATAAGCGTTCACTTTACATCCTAAAGAAGTTGTCGTATATGTTTTCATATTATTTTTCAAGTAAATAAGAGATTACACTTAAAGCGTATACCGCTGCAGTTTCACATCTTAAAATTCTTTTTCCTAAGGAAATAGATTTAAAGCCTAGTTCTTTAAGAAAACTCACTTCATTTTCATCAAATCCACCTTCTGGACCAATGATAATAGAAACTGATTTATGACCTTTTAATTCACTTTCAATATCTGTAGCCTTACCGGCTTCTAATTCATAAGCAAGTAGATTAATATCTTCGAGATATTCTTTAACCCCTTTAATCGAATCAACATATTTGATCTCAGGGATATATTCACGGTGACACTGCTCGCTAGCTTCTTTAGCAATGCTAATATATCTAGCTTCTTTACGAATAAAATCACTATTAGAGAATTTCACCACGCTTCTTTTACCTTGGAATAGCACTACTCTTTTAGCGCCTAGTTCTGTAGCTTTTTGAATCACAAACTCATTTTTGTCTGATTTTGCTAAAGCAAAAAAGATAGTGACATCTTTATCTAATTCGCTTTCTTTTACAATTGGTTCTTGAATATGAACTATAAGTGGATTTGTGGATTCAATAACTGCTAAATAGGCTTGATGAGTGGCTTTATCCACTACTTCGATATTATCACTAACCTTAGCTCTCATGACTTTTGTTAGATGAAAAATATCATCTTTAGATAAAGAGACTACGTTATTAACAATATCAACAAAATATCTTTGCATAATTAAACAACAAATTGATCATTACCATCTTTAAGGTTTGGTCTAGAAACCACAATTAAACCAAAAACGATATTAAGCAAATACATTGAACCAATAGAAATTAAAATCGAAGATAAAACATCTAAAGATGTGAAATAGGCTAATAAGAAAGACATCACTCCAATAACAATAACGTTAGAAATAAGCTGAATAATGCCTTCCTTTTTCTTTTTTAAATAAAAGAAAGGAGCACCAAAAACACCTAATAATGCAAAGAATAAGAATAACTCTTTCTTGCGACAAGGACGGTAATCACTTTCTACTCCATCAACATCAATATTAGTGGTGATTTCTATCGTTTCACTATTCATTCCTTCAAAAGGAAATGTTGTCCCACAAATTGGGCAACGGTCTTTATTAAATCTATCTATTCGACTTCCACAGTTTTTACATTTTGGCATAATTATTTCCCTATATTTTAACTAATTTGGCTTAATGTTCCAGTATAAGAGTTTTCTAAGACAAACACCGCTAAATTACCTTGTCCAGAAACAGATACACTTAAAGAACCATTATTAACTGGCTTTCTTTCTCCGGTTACTAAATTAACATAAGTACCATTAGGTAAGCCGGTAAATGTTGTGCTATTAGAAATAGCAACAGCGGCTAAAGAATCAATGTTTCCGCTTGTATATCTTCTAACAAAGGCCATATTATCAAAAGTGCTATATTGGCCCATAGATAAAGCAGGAACTTTTAATCTAATCTTATTAAGCATCATAAGATGCTTGGATAAAGTAGAATTTAAAGTATCTTCTACATTTCCACTAGCAGTATAACTACCAAATCCAGTCGCATTAACTGTACCTTCTAAATATTCTCCATAATAGGCTCTACCAGAATTAGATAGATTTTGATATTGATCTATTTTCTTGCCCTTCATAAATTCAATTTCCGAACCATAATAAACACAAGGCACTCCTCTAAAAGTAAACATTAAAGACATATTTTCTTTCCAAGCATCTGTACCTTGGTTATATCTTACTTCTTCTGGGTTGCCATCAGGAGCATAGTCATGTGAATCGACATAAACGATGTTATAAGTTGCATCGTTATAAACACTATCGTTTTGTCTTGCTACTTGATAAGCATCGTTAGCGTATTTAAAGTTCCAGTGCATGGCAAAATCAATAACCCCAAATCCGCTACTCTTAGAGTAGTCAGGAGTGTGATAGGTATAATTATTACCTAAATAAACATTGTTACTTGTTGGATGACCAGCAGGGTTAATATTATCGTTCCAATTTTCTTCGGTAGAAGCTTCGTTAGTTTTTCTATCACCCCAAGCGTATTCTTTAGATTCTTTCCAAGTATAGAAACATGCTGAATCAGATCCAACATTATGGTTCCACACTCCACGTTCTCTATTACAAACTTCACCAAACATGAAGAAGTTAGTATTTCCACATTTTTTAGCGATTTCGTATAATCCAGGAATTAGATATTTATTCATCGTTAATCGGGAAATATGTTTTACAGTATCCACTCTAAAAGCGTCTACACCTAATCTAATGAAATCTCCATATTTATCTACCAGATAATTAGCAACAGTTGGATTCTCTGTATTTAAATCAATACAATCTCCTGCCATTGAGCCAGTTTGTTCAATATATTGCTCATAACCCATACTCATTTCATGATGATAAATGTTATAGGCATCAGAAGAAGTTTTCATCGCTTGAATTCTCGCTTGGAATTGGCCTTCACCATTTAAAGAGGTGTAATTACTAGGTAATAAGTGAGAATAATATGTACTAGGAGATAATCCGTTTTGAGTGCCGTTAAGGCTATCATAAGTAAACATTGGGAAAAGATTTTCTTCTCCTAAATTAGATGTATGATTAAAGACCACATCTAATACGATTTTCATATCTCGCTTATGCGCTTCTTTAATCACATCTGCGAACTTCACATCTTCACTTTCGTATCTTGGGTCGACTTGTGAAAAATTAATCGCATGATAGCCGTGATAATCATATCCAGAAGCATTTTTCACTACTGGAGTAATCCAAATAGCGGTAAAGCCTAAGGCTTTAATATAATCCATCTTTTGAATTAGGCCTTTAAAATCACCTCTCCACTCTGGATCATTTGCGTTATTATTAGCCCAGCATTTTCTATTATTAGAAGCGTCCCCATCATAAAATCTAGTGGTCATCGCAAAATATATAGATTCTTGTCTAAAATCAGTTCTAACTCCAGTATAAGGATTAATTACTAATCCTTTATTATAGTCTTTAACCGCTGGAAGTTCGGTATAATCTTTAGCGGAACTCACTACTTCAAAATTACCTTGTGGTAAATCACTAGTTGGGTCATCTCCAGAAGGTTTCTTGTTATATAAGCGGTTATTATAACACCAATAGTATCCCACTTGAGTAACTGCTAAATTGCCAGTTTGTTTTTGACTACTGCCAACATTAAAGATGAGATTAAATGATGTATAAGATGAATCAAAATCATAAGTGTTCCACTCATCATCATAACTACTCATCTGGTCTCCAGGCCAACTCTTTGTAATAGTGTTAACATTTCCACTATTTTCGCTCCAAGCATAAACATATGAATATTCTTCTTTATAAGCAAATACTTTAACAAAGTTGATTTCTGGTAAATCTTCTTCTTTTCCTTCCCCAGGGTCTTCAGGGTCAGGATCTGGGTCAATAGGCTTTTTAGTAACAGTTAATTTGCATACTGATTCAAATCCGCCATCAACAGAGGTGATTGTAATATCGGTTTTTCCTTCATTCAAAGCTTTAACCACTCCGTTACTAACGGAAGCGATATTTTCATCTTTAATAGTCCATCTCACTGTCTGATTATCCGCATTACTTGGATAAACCTTATAAGTTAATCTTTCTTCTTGTTCTTCTTGCAAAGTTAAAGTGGGTTTATCAAAAGCGACACTTGTGACATGAACTACAGTTCCTTGTTCTTCTTCGTTAACCACTACTCTACAAGTTGCTTCAAAACCGCCATCAGTGGTAGTTGCTTTAATTAAAGCTACTCCTTCGCTATAAGTGGTAACATTTCCGTTAGCATCAACCCTCGCAGTTGAAGTTTCATCGCTTTCAATAGTAAATGATTTATCACTAGCGTTTTCTGGGCTAACAGTAACTTTAAGAGAATATGATTCTCCAACAGTTAATTCCACTCTATTTACGTCAAAAGAAATGCCGGTGACATGAATAACAGGTGGTTCTGGAGGATTGTCTTTAGGTGTACTAGTGTTACATGCAGCAACTAACGCCACTAAAGGAAGAATTAAGAAATTTAAAAACTTAGTTCTCATACATAAATATTATCTATGAGAAAACGCTTCTTTTCCATCTCAAGTTATTATTTTTTGAATAAATTCAACTTCCAAATTATTTATTATTTTTTATGTAAAAATTTTTATTAACTAGTTAATAAGAGCAGTTATTTGATAGATTCAAAAACTTTTTTTCACAAGTTTGGCGATTTTTTCACTCTGTTATATATGAGAGGGTGTTATTTACCTTATAGCGGTAAAGGCGCTTTCTAACTCTTAGATCGATATCCGCGGGTATCGACTAAGTCCTATCTTTTAGTGGTTTCTCTTGGACTAATTCGTCCCGTGGATGAAATCTAGGGGGTTGCTAGAGGGGAGGTACATTTTATGAGTGAAATCATATTTGTTCTCATTTTACTATGTTACCTTGTGTACATAATAAAAAGGCCATAACCCAAGAGGTTAAGGCCCCAACACAATTATAGAGTAAACCGCTACAAGGAAAATGTCAATATTATAGAACTAGTTCAATAATAGAATGACCGTCTTTATAAAAGTATTTATGAGACTTAGTTAAATCCTTAACAATAATTAAACCAAATCCACCAGGAGCAATTTCTGAATGGAATTTATCTAGAAATTTCTCTTTATGATTTTTAAATGGATCATAATCTTTCCCATTAGAGGTGATAGTGAGTTTTAAATCGCCATTAACGTATTCAAAGTGGATATCGATAACTAAATCTTCTCTTTTTTCATAAGAAACAAGATTATTCACTAATTCATCAATAATAATACCTACAGATGATCTAGTTTTCTCTTCTAAATAAGAGAATGAATCATTAAATTTATCAACAATTTCGTTGATGATGGAATAATCTTTTTTCTCATAGTGGAGATCAAATTCCGCTTTTTTATTTCTAATAAGAATCATGGTGATGTCATCAAATTGTTCTTTCTTACCAATGAAGTCGTTGAGATTCTTATTAACTTTATTAATCACTTCTTCAAGTGGTAATTCACTTGTTGAGGCAATAGTCTTTTCAATTCTTTCATAGCCGAATTCTTCTTCACTTGCGTTAATGGATTCATTTAATCCATCAGTAAACATGAATAAGTAGTCTCCCTTATTAAACTTATGAGATTCTGCTTTAAATTCATATCCTTCTTCAACACCTAATACGATGTTGGATTCTCCGTCTAACTTCGTAACTTTATTATCAGAAACAATATAAGGTTTTTCATGTCCTGCATTAACATATTTAATCTCATTCTTCTTAAAGTCAATGACACCGATAAATGAAGTGATGAATAATAATTCTTTATTATTCTTCGCTAGCATATTGTTCACACTATTAATGGCATCAACAAGATTATCATATGATTCAACAGCGGATTTAATTAATTCCTTGCCCTTCATCATGAATAAGCTAGCAGGTATACCTTTACCAGAAACATCACAAATAGAAACAACTAATCGATGGTCATCTAAATAGAAATAATCATAGAAGTCACCACTAACTTCTTTAGCAGGTTTAATATACGCTCTTAAAGAGCAATTATAATCATCACATTTGTTATTTGGTAAAGAATCAAGTTGAATCTTACTAGCAATCTCTAATTCTGCGTTGATTTTTTCTTTTTCTTTCGCATCTTTCTTAATGATGTCAACATAGTTGACAATCTGGTCTTGCATTAAGATAAAGGAGTCTTCTAATGTCTTAATTTCATCACGAGATTTAATGTTTGGATTGATCGTTTTAAGTGGTTTATTAGCTTTTAGTTGATTAGAAACATCCACTGCGGCTTTATTTAGCTTATTGATGTTTCTAACAAACATAAAATAAGATAAAACTGCATATAAAATAATGACCGCTAATCCACTACCTAAAAGGATCAATATCTCATTTCTTAATATTGGAGCGTAGTCACTTGAAACTCTACTAGTCTCATAAGCGGCAAATAAATATCCAATGGTCTCTACATCACCGCTATCATCGCTTTTAATCTCGATAAATCTAGTTTCATAAGACCCTAATCTATAACCTTTAATATAGCTATGTCCAATATCAAATATTTGATCAGTGGGTTTTAAATCATAATGACTACCAACGCAGAAATAGAAAACATTCTTTTCCATGGATGTACCCATTCTTGAGTCGGTAATAAAAATAAAACGATTTGGATTAGTTGGGTCTTTCATCGCATAGAAAGTATATTGAGAAGCATAAAATGAGGCATTAAATAAAGTATCAGTTATATCGTTATAGACTCTTTTAAATTCAAAATAATCTTTGCTACCTGGAAGTCCTTTTGGATAAAAGTACGGATAAGCATTTTCAAATTCTTTCTCATAATCTTTAAAAGAGGAATAATTTGAAAGTTCAACATTTTTAACGTAATCATATCCTTCTATAACCTTGTCTCTCACAACTTCAAAAGAGTCAGTTTTACGGGTAGTAGAATCTAAAGCATAATAAGTATTAGCGTATTCTAAAGCAGCAATACCGTCGGCGTTTAAATCTTCTTTTGCTTTAGAGATCATGTTGTTATAACTAACAACAACAGCGACTGTACCCGCGATAAAAGAAGCGATTATTCCAAGCAAAATCACTTTTAAAAGAATTGGAAAATGTAAACGCTTCTTATCTTTCATTAAAGCTCCTATTATTTAACAGTTAAGATGTTATTAAATCCAGTGACTTTAAAGACTTCTTGACAGACCGGATTTAAATTATGGATTTCTAAAGCTTTATTAGAGGCCGCTAAAGATTTCTTTAACGCTAGTAAAGCACGTAATCCAGCAGAAGAAATATATTCGAGGTCTTTAGCTTCGATGATCACTTTTGCTTCTTTAATTTCTTCCTTAGAAAGAGCGTCAGTGAATTCAACGGAAGTCACTGTATCAAGTCTTCCTTTTAGAGCTACAACAAGCTCTTCTCCGCGTTTCATACTAATTTCCATATATTTATTCTCCTTTGAGTTTTATTTCAAACACTGTGTTATTTAAGTTAAGTATACGCATATAAGTCATCTTATCGGTAATATTTTTGATAAGTTTTAATCCACTTGTAGAATATTCTTCTTTCTCATCAAACTCCACTTTAGTCGGATCAAATGGCACTCCATCATCCCTTATTCTTAATAATAAGGTATCTTTGAAAAGTTTTAAATTAATATCAATATAATCGTGACTCTTTTTCTTATAGCCATGGTTTATGATGTTATCCACCATCTCTTCAGCGGCAAGTCCCACTATTTGGCTTTCTCTATTTGGAATATTATGACTTTTGGCAAATTCAGTAATTTGTTCTGAAACAATAGATGCGTTTTGTTCATTGTTATCTAACGAGACATCAAATGATTCAACATCAAGTTTCTCAAGCATGAAAATACCACTACATTTTTTTCGTTTGTTATAGAAGTGGATGAAGATATAAACAATTATTACTGTCGCTACTTCATTAATCCAACATGCCATGCAATACCCCATAAGTCCGTTTGTGTGCAGCAACACAAGCGTTAAAGGTAAGACAATTATTAATTCTCTTAAAAATACAGTAACCATAGATGGAACTGTCTTATCGATGGTTGGATAGTAGTTAGTTGAGAATTTGTTAATTTCATATGGGATAAAGGAAATAAGATAAACCCATAAGACAGAATTAATAGTAGCAATATCTCCAGAATAATCCGCTCCAAAGATCGCACAATACGCTCCTGGGAAAATCAAAACAAATAAAGAAATAAGGACAGTAATTCCAATGTTAATCCAGTAAATTTTTCTTGTTACTGATTTAAGTGAATAATAGTCTTTTTCTCCATAAAAGATGCCACACAAGTTAGGAATAATATTAAGCACTCCTCCACAAAGTAGGTCAAACAAGAACACCATATTTGAGATTAATCCATAGAGCACTAATTCATCCCCAGTAAATAATTTTCCGATAAAAATATTGACGATTAGCATTTGAATTGCTGTCAAAAACATATTAATTGCAGAAGCAGAGGTAGCCTTGAAAATACTCTTAGCCCCACTATTTCTAATATTAAAAGTTAAGGTTAACATTTTCTTTTTACTAGTTAAGTAGAAAATAGTAACAATCGCCCCCACTAAATATCCTGCTCCAGTAGATAAGGCAGCACCTAACATTCCATATCCTGAATCTTTCATAACAGTAATAAGTAAGACTTCAAGTCCAACTTTTGCGGCGTTAGAAACAATATAGAAAACTGATGATAATTTAGGGCTATTATCTACCGCCATAAAAGATCCAATTAACAACGCATAAGTAATAATTGGATCAGTTAATAAGAAACCTAAAATATATTGTCTACAAAGTTCAGTATCTCCTCCAAATAAAGAGGCTAATGGTTCGGCAACAGGGAAAGCAATAAGAGCAAATAATATCGAAATTGACATACCAACAATAATAGAGAAAGAGTATGCTTTTTTAGCGCCTATTACATCTCTTTTGCCTAGTAAGGTCGCAACGACTATCGCCCCTCCAATTCCTAAAGCGAATCCTGGAATTTGTACAATATATAAAATCGGCATCACTAAAGATGACGCACTAAGAGCGGTTGGTCCAAGATAGTTGCCAATTAAAATACCGTCGACAAGTGAGCCGAACTGCATCGCAAAAATCATTAAGATTGAAGGAATTAAATAAGTAATGAATTTACGATTAATAAGTTTAGAATTTCTTTTTAATGTTGTCGTCATAAGTCGGTCCTCTCAAAGAAGCCAAGAGTGTCGAGCGACTCAATCGCATTCTTTAAATATTGATAATCAGTAATCGGCCACTTATATCCTAAGTGATAAAGGCTCTTATTAGTGAACTCATTATCAGAAAGAATAAAGCTGTGGGTATGCATATCACTACTAGAATAAGAGATTAAGGATGAGACTAACATGCTCTTAGAATCATCTAGCATCATTTCTTTCATCGATTTTAAGAATTCATCGTCGCTCACTATTTCAATTCCAAATCCAAGTTCATTTAAGACATAGATTATGTCACCCATCTGCACCATATGTGAGTTAGCAGAGTGATAAACAGTGAATTTAGATGGAGTTTTACTAAGTAAAAGAATAGTCTTAGCAACTTCATCAATTGGAGAGAAGTCAACTTCAACATCCATAGAATTCACTGGGAATTTCTTAAGCGTAGCGTAGCCTTTTAAGTCTCTCATAAAGCCGTTAGTAATAGAGTTAGCCTGGAATTCTCCGTCACTTTGTCTACTCATAAGATTACCAACACGGATGATCTTGCCGTCTAATCCATCTTTATCTACGGCTTCAAGTAATGCTTTTTCAGCATCAAACTTGGAGTGGACATATTTGTTAGATACGTCTTGACCAAAGTCTAACATATCTTCTTTCATCCTAAAGGATGAGTCGAATTTATTATCAATATTTTCGCCCGCAACTGAAAGTGTAGAGATTTGAACCAATCTCACTTTCTTCTTTTTAGCGATTTCAATTAAGTTTTTCACTCCTCCAACATTAACGTGTTCAATAATGTCGTCATTAGCGAAGTGTTTCACTATTGCGGCAGAGTTAATAATTAAGTTGAAATCATAATCTTTAAGTTTTTCACCTAATGTCTCATCAGTGACATCCCCATCAACAATAGTGACATATTTATCAACTTCCTCAGTTAAAGGAGAATCAAAATAGTAAGCAAGTAAGCCTAATAAACGATCTTTAGGATTGAGCTTACCGCCTCTAATTAAAGCGATAGTAGCAACCTTTTGATCTAATAACTCTTTTAAGATGTGGATACCTAAGAATCCTGTAGAACCGGTTAATAAAACTTTACTAACTTTATATTCATCTTTTGTGTCATTAACTTCGTCTACAATATTATGGGCCAAACTACCTAGTTCAGCTTTTTGTTCTTTAGCTTCTACTTTAGTAGGCTCACTAGTGTCTACCCCTGAAAGAGAATTGATATGTTTTTCAAGTTCTAAAACAGTGGAGTAATCAAAGACGTCGCCATAGGCAATTGGTAAACCCATATTTAAGGCAAGCATTGCCACTTTAGAAACGCTTAATGATGTACCTCCCATTTCAAAGAAGTCATCATCCACTCCGACATTATCTTTACCTAAAGCTTTCTTAAATAATGTTAAGAGTTTTTCTTCTAAATCATTAGAAGCAGATTTCACTTCTTTCTTTTCTTCCTTAACTTCAATCTCTGGAAGTGATTTCTTATCAATTTTGCCGTTAGGGGTAAGTGGGAATTTATCTAACTGCATCACCACTTTTGGAACCATATATGGAGTTAAGTATTTACCCATATGTTCAAGTAATTGATCTTTATCAACTTGGCTTGAAGCAGTAAAGTATGCCGCTAAATAATCTCCTTCTGGGCTTTGTTTAACTAAAATAATGCTTCTAGTAACTGAGTTATAGGAGTTAAGGACTCTTTCAATTTCATCAAGTTCCACTCTTAAGCCTCTTAATTTCACTTGGTTATCAAGTCGACCAAAGAATTCAACGTTACCTTCGCTGTTGATTCTAGCCATATCACCACTTCGATAAGCTTTTAAGCCGTTAATTTCAATAAAGGCTTCTTTAGTTTTTTCTGGTAAACCCAAATAACCTAAACCAACTGATTCGCCGGCAATAGTTAAATCACCAATAGCGTTGATTGGTAAGATATGTCCGTGTTTATCTAAAGTAAATACTTTAGAGTTAGCGACCGGTTTACCAATAGTCATATATTTATCTTTGACTAAAGCGTATGTTGCGGTAATTGTAGTTTCGGTTGGACCATATCCATTTAAGATATTCGCGTTAACGCCTAAACTTCTAAGTCGATTACATAGTTCCATAGGTACAGCTTCTGCACCCATATCTAGATATTTAAATCCCTTTAAAGCGTCCACGAAGACATCAATATCTAATAAATTAGATACAAAGGATGGAGTCATGAACATATATTTCACATGGTTCTCTTTTAAAGTTTTAGCGAGTAACATTGGATTTTCAATTTCTTCTTCACTGGCAATTACTGCGGTATAGCCGTGAGTAAGAGGCACAAATTCTTCTTGCAAAGAAGCGTCAAAAGATAAAGAAGCAAATGAACAGCTCACGCAGTCCTCTCCAATGTCGCGATAGCAAATTGTCGCTAAGTTAGAGTCATCTAAAACATAGTTAAGTAAATTCTTGTGAGCGATCATCACTCCTTTTGGTTTACCTGTAGAACCAGAAGTATAAATGACATAGGCCATGGAAGATTGAGGAATCTTAACATCAGGATTATTAATCTCTTTAGACTGTAAAAGATCTTCAATCGCTAAAGTCTTCACTTTAGTGGATTTAATTAATTCTTGTTTTTGCTTAATAATTTCACGAGTGGAAATTAATAATTTAGAGCCAGAATCAGTAATAATATAGCTCACTCTTTCATCTGGATATTTTGGATCTACAGGAACAAAAGCTCCACCAGATTTCGCAATACCTTGTCTTACAACATATGCTTCTTTAATTCGCGGCATAAACATCACTACACAATCCGCAAGTTTCACGCCTTCTTTAATTAAAGCGTGCGCAACTTTATTGGCGGATTCGTTAAGTTCTTGATAAGTTAATTTGCCGTTTTTGGCCACTACTGCCACTTTACTTGGTCTATCTATAGCTTGTTTTTCAACTAACTTATTAACAGTAATGTCTTTAGGCATTTCTACTTCAGTTTGATTGAACTTCTCATATTGAGCTTTATCAAACTCAGGGAGGCAATTAATATCTTTGATATTCTTTTTAGTTAATAACTCATTTAAGACTAATTCATATAAGCGTTTAAAGGAGTCAATTGTGTCTTTAGTGTACACGGCTTGATCCCATTCAAAATGAGCGCGATATTTCTCGTTTTCTAAGAAAATATCTAAACCAAAATCACTCTTAGGAGTTTCACTTTCCATTAAAATTGGAGTGACTTTAAACCCCCCTAAAGTTTCAAAATTAAAGTTATCTCCTTGATAAGCGAAAATAACATCCGCTTTTAAATTATAGTCATTAGCGACATCGCCAAAGGAATATAAATCGTTTTCTTCTAAGCCAGAAAGTAATTCTTGCATTTGTTTAACTTTTGATAAAACTAAATCTTCTTCCGTATATTTGATATAAACCGGTAAGGTTTTAACAAACATGGAAACACTATTCATCACTTTCGAAGATTTTCTACCGTTATAAATGGTTTCATATAAGGAATCATCTTTATAGATGAATTTTGATAATGTAAAAGCAAAAGCGAAGTTAAATAAGGCGTTATTAGTTAGCTTGTTAGACTCAACGTATTTCTTTACTAACTCGTTGTCTAAATCTAATTCATAGTCGATAGATTGGAGTTTAGAGATTTCTTCAACCTTTAAATCCTTTTTAAGAGTGTATTCCCCGTCTACATCCTTAAGAACTTCGTTATAGTAGGCTTTAGCCTTATCTAATTTAGGAGAGGCTAAATCTTCTTTTTCTTGAAGCGCCACTTCATAGCCTGTATAGGTTTCTGGAGTTAATTTTTCTCCTGAATAAGCTTTATCAATATCACTTAAAATAATAGCTTCAGAAGTGCCGTCACATAAAATGTGATGGAAATCTAAGAAGAGATAGTTTTCTTTTCCTTCATAAATCTCTACGCGGTATAATTCACCATCTAAAATCGAGAACGGTCTCACTAAAGATTTAATATCAATTTCTTTTTTAAGAATTTCCACTTTAGCAGGGTTACTATTTCTTCTAGCGACAATATCCCCACTATCATTCATATGTAAGATAGATTTTAAATATGGATGGTTATCAATAGTTTGACTAACCGCTTCTTTTAATTTGGCTAAATCCATCTTTTTATCTAACTTAAATAAGTAAGGGATATTGTAATTAGTGCTATTAGGTTTAGAAACGCATTCAACAAATATTCCTTCTTGAGTTTTAGTAAGAGGATATTCATCTAAAACTTCAAAAGTCTTATCGTCTTCTTTATTTGCTAAAAATTCCGCTAAAGAAGCAATTGTGGAATGTGCTTTTAAATCACCATTTTCAACAGACTTGTTATATTTCTTTGATAAAAGAATAGTAAACCTAATAGATGATACTGAAGTTAATCCTACTTCAAAGATGTCATTAGTGACACCAAATTGGTCATGACCTAATACACCTTTTAAGATATCAAAGATATCTTGTTCAGCAGCGTTTCTCGGAGCAACCATTTCTTCAACTTTAAGTTCAGGAACTGGTAAAGCTCTCTTATTAACCTTTTGATTTTGGTTAAGAGGAATCTTATCAATCTGCATTGTATAAGCAGGAACCATATAAGGTGGTTTTTGCTCTAAGATGAAATTATTAAGTTCTTCAACATTAATCTTTTTATCGCTAACTACATAAGCCACGATATATTTCACCCCACTAGGGTCGGTAAAATCTTTTACAGTGGCGTCTTTAATATCTTTAAAGTCTCTAATCACTTTTTCAACTTCAGAAAGTTCCACTCTAAAGCCACGGATCTTTACTTGTCCGTCTTTTCTTCCGATAAAGTCAATTGTCCCATCTTCTAATAGACGCACAATGTCACCGGTTTTATATAACTTTTCAAATTTTTCTTCTTTGGTAAACCAGTTAGATAAGAACGCTTCGCTATTTTCTTTTTCTCTATTTAAATAGCCTCTAGCAACTTGAGGTCCAGAGATATATAGTTCTCCACTAGTTAAAATTGGTAATCTCTTTTTATTCTTGTCTAAGATATAAATCTTATAATCACTCAAGCATTTTCCAATCGGGATACGGTGATAGAATTTGTCCACTAATTGGAGGGTGCAGAAGACTGTACCTTCGGTAGGTCCATATAAGTTATAGAATTTATAGCCTTTAGGAGGATCCATAGGTACTAACTTTTCTCCTCCAACAGCGAAATATTTTAATGATTTCACTTCAATCTCACTAGCGAATTGTCTACCAACTTGAGTAGTCATAAAAGCGTGAGTGATTTGATTTTTATTATAATATTCACCTAATTCCACTAAATTGAGTCTCATCTCATCAGGAATGATATAGACAGTGGCCCCACTAGTTAATGATGGGTATAAATCCATCATATCTGCGTCAAAGCCATAACTAGCATAGGCTGCACTTCTATTACCGACGCCTAGATTAAATTCTTGGCGGTAATATCTCACAAAACTAAAGATGTTGCCATGCTCTAACATCACACCTTTAGGAACTCCTGTGGAGCCAGAAGTATAAAGCATGATAAATAAATCTTTAGGGGATGGTCGAGTTTTAATTTCTGTATTATCTTTTAAAGATAAAAGTTCATCAGTAAATAACTCTTTACCTTTAAAGTCATCCACTAAATCATTAAGTTCTCTATCTCTAATTAAGATAATGGCACTAGAGTCTTTAACCATGAAAGTTAATCTATCTTTTGGATAAGTTGGGTCTAATGGCTGATAAGCTGCTCCAGACTTGATAACACCTAAAGAAGCTAAAACGATATATTCAGATTTCTTCACTAAAATAGAAACAACTTTCTCTTTTTTAGCTCCTAATCTAATTAATTCATTAGCGATTCTAGTAGAGATCTCATCAACTTCCTTATAAGTGTACTTTTTATCTTTAAAAACTACCGCCACTTCGTTAGGATGTTTTTTCACTACATCTAAGAAGTCATCTAAGATGGTTTTACCATCTTCAATATATGGGAAATTGGTATTATTAAAGGAATCAAGTAATTTAGTTTCTTCTTCGTCTAATAAATCAATATCAATAAGTCTTTCTTTCTTTAAGAATTCTGACATCACCACTTCATACATTTTAATGATGTGTTTAATTGTGGACTCATTATATAAATCAGCACGATATTCCACCCAGATAATATATTTACCTTCTAAACGATGAAGTTCGACACTGAGTTTTTCTTTGCCATCTTTTCTTAATAATGGAGTAACTTCAAGTAATTTACCTTGATATTCACCAGAATAGAAATAATCACCTTGATAAGAGAATAAGACATCCGCACTTACTCCAAAGTCTTTATTCATATCCGCAAAAGGATAGATGTTATGCTTAACATTATCAATTTGTTGTGCATTTGTTTTTAACAAATAATCTTTAACTTTATCTTCGTCAGTATAGCTTAAATAAAGTGGATAAGTTTTAACATATGAACCTACACTCCTAGCGACGCTTTCATCTCTTCCGTTATGTACCGCTAAGAATAAAGCCTCGTTTTCCATATTAATCTTACTTAATAAGTAAGAGAACGCACCTAAGAAGAAGGAAGATGTTTTAATACCTAGTTTCTTAGTCAAAACTTTAACGTCTTTATCAGTAACATCTAAAGGAACACGGATATTGCCCCAAGAAACTTCTTTATCTTGTTTATCTTCTACTGGGGTAGAGTCAGTTTCAACTCCTCCAACTAACTTTTCATAGTAATCTTTTGCTTCAATATATTTTTTAGACTTCAAGTCTTTTTCTTCTTTACTCGCAAATTCATTCGCATCAGATTTTTCAACTTCTAATTTCTTGCCCTCAAGAGCTTTTAAGAAATCACTTATAAAGATATGAATTGAAGTTCCGTCCATAATAATGTGATGGAAATCAAAATAGAAAACATATTCATCTTTTACTCTGTAAAGTTTGAATCTATATAGGTGTTTATTAGTTAATTCATATGGTTTTGAATCAATCTTCACTTCCTTAACTTCTTCATAAGGGAGTTTGATTTCTTCTTCTTCGATGTGTTTAGTGATATTTCCTTCTTCATCAATGGATAAAACAGTAAATAAATAAGGATGAGCCTCAAAAACTGCTTTTAAGGCGTTAGCGACTTGTTCTTTAGTAACACCTCTACCTAAGTTAATCGTATTAGCGAGGTTATATGCATCTCCTGAATTTAAAGAAGAGATATATAATCCTTGTTCACTTTTAGATAATGGATAATGTTTATTCATAACCTTTCCTCCTTGATGTTGATTTCAAATGGTGATTCATTTTCTCTAGTGACACAAATCACTGAGTCTAAATATTTAATTGTTTTTGATCGATATTTATTATTTTTATAGCTCTTCACGTTATTTATTGGAATTGAAGGAATGTCTTTAATCTTTTCTTTTATTCCTGTTCCAATACATTTAGTGAGCGACTCTTTATTAGTCCAGACTTCATAGAAAGATTTTTCATCTTTAATATATTCTTTTTCTTCTTTAGAAGAGATATATTCTATTAAGTCATCTTCTACTGGTCTTATCTTTTCTATATCCACTCCTATGGGGACATCATCTTTTATAAAGACTACACATCCTTTGGAGTGAGAAATATTAAAGAAGCAATCTTTACTAATCGGCTTACCATAAGAGTTAAGTGAATATTCCCCTATATATTTGTTTTTTAAAATAAGTGAGACTGCTTTTTCTTTTTTGGTTTCCTCTAGTTTATATCTAGATAACTCCATAATATTTTCTTCACTTAAAAACGAGGATGATAAAAGATCTTCAAGCGATAATATATTAGAATCTACGAACAATAGATTAAGAATAATCACGTATTTATTATAACTATAATATAAATAAAAAAAACCAAAATTGAGATATAATCTACAATATTTGGTTTTTATCTAGCTAATTTACTTAATTAAAAAGCGACGCTGAAGGAAGTTTGTGAACCAACATAGGCAACGTTATTGTGAGAGCCGTATTTACCGACTAAATTCTTGCCTAATTCTTCCTTAGCACTATCAAACAGACGAATGTTATCGCCAGTTGTGACGAAACTAGAAGCTTGATCAGCGTTTCCAAAGAAGAATGCTAACAAGAAGTCCAAGTTATCTCCTTCTCCTTTAGTGCCATAAACAGCATCAACTAATTCAAAACCTTCAAATGTAAATCCTTTGTATCTTTCCTTAGCTTGTTCAGCTGTATAAACAGTTGTTGAATAGCCACTACCAGCGAGTTTGCTTTTAACAGAACCTGAAGATTCGCTAGCGCCACAAGCGGTTAAACATAAAGAACTAGCAAATAATAATGATGCAAATAGTTTTTTCATAATTTGACCTCCGATAATATATGAGTTGATGGATATATTATACAATAGCAATCGTCATAAATGTGTCACAAAAAGTCACAAATCACCAAACATAAATTCATTAATCCATTTTTTTATACATTTAAGTTGCCCTGGTGTATGAAAATAATGATCTCCATTTTTTAATATTGTCAATGAGCAATTATGGGCACTAGCAAAGCTAAATATCGACTCATGATCCACAAGTTTATCATTTTGTCCATAAAGAATATGTGTCTTAACATCCCAATGATCAACGTTATCTAAAGACTGATAAAAATCAAAGGAAATAGCCTGACCATTTTCAAGAACGATTATTTTTTCATTTTTGAATCTCTCTAAGGTAATGCTGTATTTTTTCATCATTTTATCAATAATTTTTCTCATATTAACTAACGGAGATATAAAGAAAGCTTTTTTTATTTTGAACGACGATAAATATCTATATGCATAAAATGCACCAATTGAATTTGCTATTAGATAGACATTCCTATATTTTTTTGATATTTCACTAAATTCGTGAATGATTTTATCTTTAACTTCCCAAGGGTTGCCGTCATCATAATCTAGACCGATTACATCATATTTATTTGCAAGAAATGAATAAAAATTAGCTTCACCACTATTACCGTATAATCCGTGTATATAAACAAGGCATGAATCTTTTTGTGGTTTCGTTGTTTTTTCAATTAATTCATCTATTTTTTCAAACTCTTTTTCAGTATTATCAAACAAATCTTTTGCACTAAGCATATATTCTTTTAAAAGAACCAAAATCTTTTGATACGACATATCTTCTAATCCAGATTCAATTTTATTGATAGTCGATTTATGTGCGTAGCCTAAAGAATCCGCAAACTCTTGCTGGGTAAGTCCTCTGTCTTTTCTAATCTTTTTTATTTTTAGTCCAAATTCATTCTTCATATTGATTTTTATAACTGTTTTTGTTTTAATATTTTTGCAACCGGTACGCGTTGACTCCATGTGGGTTCATCGGTTGTTTTTTATTTTTTAAGAGATGGTGCCTTAACTGGTGTTTATCTAGATACAAATTTCACTTTGTCAAAATCTTTTGGATTAAAGCTTATTCCTATTAATTCTTTGCCAATGTCTTTGCGTTTACAAAGCATTGGTCTATTTTTGATGTATGATTTAGTAACTTTATCTTCAGTTGGATAATCTAAATCTGTCAGATGTCTTTTATCAGCATTTCTTTTAGAGACATTGCCCGGTTTGTCACTTTCAGTAATAACGACTAAATATCGATTTGACTTATCGTCCTTTTGTACCACAAAACCTGGATGCCCTGTTTTACTATCATCATGAATTAAGTAGAATTTACCAATTTCTATTATCTTAGATAAAGCTATGTTTTCCATGAAAAAATAATACCATTTAATAATTGAAAAATGTAGTTTTTTAGGAAACTTTTTTAAAACTCAAAAAAGTAATTATTAATCTAATATGTCAAAAAGAATAAAGTAATCTATTTTCTTCTTGAAGAACTCTTCTTATAAGTTTTTACACTCTTTTTCATAGTGGACAACATTCTTTTTCTTTTCTTCTTGCCGCTATTGATAAAGATAATGCCTAAGGCTAATAAAACTACTACTCCTCCACCAATAGCGATATAAAGAACATATTTTGGAACCCCTTTTTTAGCGTTGCTAACAGTAACAAAAATAGTTTGTTCAACTAATTTACCTTCGTAATTTGCAGAAGCTTTTATTGTGGCTGTGCCGTTTGCTAAAGCGGTAATAGTTATTTCTTCATCATTAACAGATGTTGTTTTACTTAAACTAACAATATTTGGATCATCAACAGTCCAAGTAATCTCTCCATCTGCGTTACTACCTGATACTTTAAAAGTATCACCTTTAGAAAAGCTAATCTTATCTACTGATAAAGTAAAGCCACTACCAATAGGGTCGGTAAGAGGACTTGCATAACCAGTTACATCAGGATTGTAGTTAGTGCCGTCTTTATCAGCGGTTCCCCAAATATAATCAGCCCATTCTGGGAAATCAATAAATGGATTTCTATTATTAGTGTAGTTATTGAATAATAGGTTATTTCTATGAACTTCATATTCATCAACGGGATCTAGTTTGTTCCACGCTAATAAATCACTTAGCAAGCCCATGCCATATGCTTCAGTAGCGCTACTAGTGCCAGTTTTATTATTTTCTGACAAATCGTTTAGTAAAACTAAATTAGGGTTATTGCCGTCTATAGGAGCGGTATCACTACCAGAGAAATAATTATAACGAGCCGCCATATAGAAAATTGATCTAGCAATATCGCCTTTATCGCTATCTTGAGGTTCAAATACTGTTTCACTACCACCGGCATTTTTAGATTTGCCGGTTAAATTGCCTTTAACGGTGTTATATTTACTTCCAGCATCACTATACGATTGATTCTTATCAACAAAAGCAAAGAAATAGTTACTATGTTCATGGTTAGCCCAGCCATTTCCTGCCCATAAATGAATTGGGTCTCCACGCGCTCCACCACTAGAATCGCTTCCTTTAGTGTCAAAGCCATGTGATTTAGCCCAAATATGCTCTTGGTTAATTCCCCAAGCATCTTGCTCGTGACTACCCCAGGCTCTAGCCTCGTTAGGGATATTTCTATCGTTATATAAGGCATGAATATATGGATTATTTTTTCCGTTAGATGTACTGCCATATTCATACCCAGTGATAGTATTTGTACTTGGATCATATGAACCATATGTTGTACTACTAGCAGGAGACTTTTTCCAGTCTCTATCAGTAATCTCATACATCTGCCAAATCTTAGTATTACTATCGTAGCTATAATATTTTTGTCCGTTTTTAAGAATCTCTTTTAAGTTCTTAAGAAGGTTTGTTCCTTGTCTTTCAGATGTGCTTAAAGAATTTAAAGCAGAATAATAATTTCTAATATCAGTTTTAGAAGTGTCATTTAAATTGATGGTAGTTGGTAAATTAGCGATGCTATAAGCATCTGCTTTACTTACATCATTGAAATTTAGATTAAGCGAAATACTAGTTATAGATAAAAGTCCAATTGACATTACTGGTATAAGTACTTTTTTCATGATAGCTCCTCCATAATACTTCATTTTTATTATAAATTAAAAATGACTATTAGACAAACCCCTATTTATAGACTATGAAAAAAGACCCTTTTGGGTCAATCATTTTCATCTGGTCGGGACGACAGGATTTGAACCTGCGGCCTTCTGCTCCCAAAGCAGACGCGATACCAAGCTACGCTACGTCCCGATTTTCTTTTATAGCACTAATTGGCGCGCTAGAGAGGATTCGAACCCCTGACTTCAACATTCGTAGTGTTGCACTCTATCCAACTGAGCTACTAGCGCACGATTTTTGTGCTATATGATTTTATCACATTAACAATTTCTTTCAATAACATTATTAATGTTTTATTTTGCTGGAGGTTCCTGGGGGATTCGAACCCTCGATCATTGAGTTGCAGTCAATTGCCTTACCAGACTTGGCTAAGGAACCAGGTACAGCGATAGGTATTCTATCACTGCGTTTTTTTCTATTCAAGAAAGAGTGTTATTTTTGCTCTTTTCCTTTTCTTTTTTTGCGGATACGTTTCACCAATAACTTAGTGGTGATTAAGTAAGCACCTAAGCCTACTCCCGCACCAATGATGACGATAAATAGGACCAAAGAAGAAGTTGGGAGTGGGTCACTCTTAAATTCTTCCCACATCTTCATTACTAATTTATTGTTCTCACCAAAGTCCTTCATAACTGCACATCTAATGATGGTGTCAGCGTCTGGATATTGGGTAAAGAATTGTCTTCCAACAGAGAAATTACTATGAGTGGAAATAATATTTCCTTCTTCGTCATAGTGACGGCACATTCCTTCTAGTCCAGCAACATAATCTTCCGCTTCAGGATTAGAATATAAATCAGCGTAATATGAGTCACTATAGAAAATCATATCTTCTTCACCATAATCGCTATCAGTTAAAGTGCCGTCGAAGAAATAAGTGAGATCCACAGCGAGCTCTTCATAGTTTTCATCACTATTTACAATAGTGAGGTCACCGTATTTCTTATGTTCATCATCTTCGGTTAGGACTGGATGAGAATGTTTGACGTCTAAACAATCCTCTACTGATTCTGGCTCTTCGACTACTATTACTTCTTTGGTTTCTTTATCAACATATGAATATGGAACAAAATAGTAAAGTAGATATTCGTCACATTCACTTCTATGATTAGCGGTTTCAGGGTCTAAATCATCCTTCATGAAGTCAGGATAATCTAAAGCAAAGAAATCTTTGTTTTCTTCGACTTCATCATTATGAACCGCGTAGACTTGATAATATTCATAGTTATATTTTTTAACTTCGACTTCTTCATAGATCTCGTCGGTTCTGATATCGTACCAATCTCTAACAAGTTCTAAGATATCTCCACCACCAATAAAGGAAGTATAACCTGTATAATCCATATTTTGAGAGGCATTAGCAGGGTCAGACATAAAGTCTAAGAACATTAACGCTAATTCTCTTCTTTCTTCACTTCTATTATCGTTTTTAGGCATCACCCAAGTATCAAACCAAAGGTTACTGCCAAGTTCAGGGACACAGTAATATAACTCAGATTGATTTTCACCAACTAAGTTCCCATCTTCAGCTTGATCCATAGAGTAAACCGCATCACCACTCCAAGCAAGGTTAATACCAATCTTGCCAGTAACAATATCTTGTTTACCACTATCAACTTCAAGTCCAAAGATATTATTTTTAAGGGTATCTAAAGAGTTTTGAACTTTAGCGACAACAGTAGAGAAATTATCTTCGCTTTCTCCGTTAAATACTTTCGCATATTCTTGCATATAAGTATCAACATCATAAATACCTTCATCATACATTTCTTTTAAAGAAATGAATTCGTTTTCATAAGCTTTCATAAGTCCGGCCGCGAAAGTATCTCTCATGGAGTTTTTAATAGAAATTGTTCCGTTATATTTAGAGTTCCATAAACTAGAGAAAGAATAATGCATATCATTAATCACTTCATCTCTAGAAGTTACTCTACTAGAGAAACCGCTATAATCTGGGTTAAATAAGATACCTAAAGTACCCCACATATAACCAACTGCATAATCTTCTAGTCGAACATATTTAGTTTCAGTTTTGCTTGTATCTTTGTTAACTACTTTAACTGGGGCTTCAATATTGTCTAATAAACCTCTAATGGTTGGAGAAGCATATTGTAAATAATTTGGAACTTTATCTTCTCTTCTTTGTTCTGGTTCATCTCGATATAAAGGCACTACTAGTCCTTCAGAGACCATCTTTTGGGCCATATAATCAGAAACGTTAATTAAATCGTAGTCTGACTTACCGGTTTGTAATTCACTATATAAGGTTTCATTAGTGTCGCTTGTGTCATAAACAACATCGACATTAGCGTATTTAGAATCAATTTCGCCTTTACTAGCTAAATCTTTAACATAGGCTTTAAATTGGTTCACCATATCCGCTGGAGCGTCAGGGTCACCTTCATTTAAATAGATATAGTCTTCACTATTAATGATTTTAAGAGTGAACCTTTCACTAACGCTATCACCACCACAGCTAGTAAGCCCGCTAGACATACCTAAAAAGATAGGAGATAAAAGAAGAATTTTTGTAATCTTTTTCATTATCCGACCCTCCTTTTAGCCATATTAAGCTTTTTATCTTGATGGTTACGATAAATCGTAATTCCAATAACCGCTAAAATAACAGCGACAAATAAAATTGTGGTTAAGGCTCTCATTTCTGGAGGAATTGGACCCTTTTTAATCTTAGCCTGAACTAAGGTTGATAAGGTTTCAATATTCTTACTTCCAGAAAGTAAACCACTACCTCTAGTAAAAGCGGTAACAATAAAGTCATCTAAAGATAAAGTAATCGAAAGTAAGAAGCCAGATAACACACCAGGCATAATCTCAGGAACAATGACTTTAAATAAAGCTTTTGAAGGAGATGCACCTAAATCTAAAGCAGCCTCATATAGACTTGGATCCATTTGTTGTAATTTTGGTTTAACAGAAATATAGACAAATGGTAAAGATAAACAGCAATGACCAATTAATAAGGTCCAGAATGAGAATATATAACTATCTCCACCCATAGCCTTAAAGATTTTTCCTAAGAAAACAAACATTACTGTTAAAGAGAACGCCACAACGATTTCCGCATTAACAACTGGAATTTGAGTGGCTAAATCTAAGGCATTTCTCATTCTGCGTTTAGAATAATACGCACCAATCGCGCCTAAAGTACCAATAATAGTACTAACCACCGCAGAAATAAGAGCGATTAAGACAGTGTTGCCTAGGGCAATCATAATTTCCTTTGATTGGAATAATCTCGGGAATAAATTGAAAGAGAATCCTGCCCATTGTCCAATATTTACTGATTCAGTAAATGAGAAGGCAATTAACACTAAAACAGGAAGATACATTAAGATCAAAATAAGCCAAATATAGGACTTACCAATAATTTTCTTTACCATGATCCGCCCTCCTTTTTGCCTTCTTTAGAAGACTTTTGAGAGATGAGCATAGTTAAACCAATAAACACTAACATGACTAAGGCCATAAATGAGCCATCATGCCATGCTTTATTAGTGAATTCTAATTCAATATAATTACCGAATAAGGTAATCTTGCCTTCTGATAAAACATCAGAAATAACATAGCTAGACATTGTTGGCATAAATGTCATTAAGCAAGCAGAAACAATACCAGGGAAAGCTTGAGGAAGAATATTCTTAATAAAGACTTGAGTTGGATTAGCACCTAAATCTCTAGCAGCTTCAATTTGTGATTTATCTAACTTCAACATCGTTGTGTATAAAGGAAGGATCACAAATGGTAAATAGTTTTGCACCATACCAATTAAAGTGGCGATATAAGGGTGATTACCACCATTAATACCCATCCAAGTTAATAAGTCACGAGTGGCACCAGTACGCAAGACGAAGTTAATCCACATCGGAGCAATAAATAAAGTCACTAAAACCGCATTCTTATTGACTTTCTTGTCCGCTAAGAAATAGGCAAGAGGAAAACCAATTAACAAGCATATTAATGTTGTTAAAGTAGCAATAAATAAGGAGACAAATAAAACGTTCCATTTGCTCCAACTAGTAAAGAAATTTAAAAACGCTTGGCCAGAGGCAGAAATATATTTCACTCCAGTTACAGGGTCAGTGTATTCATAGGTGAAAGCATAAAATAAGACAATCCCTATCGGCACAATAATGAATAACACTAAAAAGACGATGTAAGGAATCGATAAATATTTTCTTTGTAAGGTGAAAAAGCGTTTCGCCTTATTCGACTTCATATCTATCAATATTTCCTTTCAATGTAAGAGAAATCTTTTCTGGTTTGACAATAACAGAAACTAAATCGCCTTCATTCCAAGTATCTTGGGTATCAACGACAAAGTCTTCTTCTTCTTTAGTACGGACAATAACTTGCCAGTGATCACCAATATAAATAGTAGAAACCACGACACCGTTAGCGTTACCGTTATCATAACCATCCACAATTTCAATATCGCCTAAGCCGATTTCAGCGATGACATCCGCATCATCTAAATCATATTTTTTGCCGTTATCTGCAATTAAATATAATTCATCATCAACGTGGGATCCTTTTAATAGTTGAGTTACATCAACATCAAAAGAAGCATCAGAAATAATAAGCTTATTGTTTTTATCTAGATAAGCTTCTGGATATAAGTTCTTGGTTAATTCTTTCTTCATGATTTGGATATTCTCTGGTTCAAAATCAATATAAACAAGAGAATTATCTCCATAATCTTTAGTGGATTGAGCCACTATTTCAGATTTACCAACTTCTAACACGTATTCATAATGAATACCTTTAAAGATTTTGGTTACAATTTTTGCAGTTAATTTATCAGATTTTGGTTCACCAGTAACTTTAGTCATTTCCACGTCTTCTGGTCTCACCACAACATCCACTTTTTCGTTTAATGGGAAATCATCAACACAGTCAAAAACATGATTTAAAAATTTAACTTTGAGTTTACCCACCATAGTGGCGTTATAAATATTAGATTCACCAATAAAGTTAGCGACATATGCACTAACTGGTTCATTATAAATATCTATTGGAGTACCAACTTGTTGGATTTCTCCGCTTTTCATAACCACAATTGTGTCAGACATCGTTAAAGCTTCTTCTTGGTCGTGAGTAACATAAATAAAGGTAATACCTAATTTCTTATGCATCTCTTTTAACTCGAGTTGCATTTCTTTTCTCATCTTGAGATCTAATGCCCCTAAAGGTTCATCTAGAAGTAAGATTTCTGGTTCATTAACAATCGCTCTAGCAATCGCCACTCTTTGTTGTTGCCCACCCGATAAAGTAGAGATATCACGAGTTTCAAGATCTTCTAAATCAATAATTTTTAAAGCGCGCATCACTTTCGCATCAATCTCTTCACGAGTGAAATGACGCATCTTGGTCACTACTGTTCCATCTTTTTTAGTTTTTTCATATGGAATCTTTTTAAGCTTTAAACCAAATGCGACATTATCATAAACATTTAGATATGGAAATAATGCATATCTTTGGAAGACCGTATTAATTGGTCTTTTGTGTGGAGGAATGCGAGTGATATCCTCACCATTTAATAAAATTTGTCCACTTGTTGGAGTTTCAAAACCCGCAATCATACGAAGGGTCGTAGTCTTTCCACATCCAGAAGGACCTAAAAAGGTAACAAATTCACCTTTAGTAATGTCAAGGTTAAAGTCACTAACGACAGTGTTGCCGTCATAAACTTTGTTCACACCTTGAAGTGAGATAATACAGTTTTCTTTCGCCATATTTAATCCCTAGCCTTTCAAAAAATCAGTGAGAATATTTATTCAATATTTCGCAAAAAAATATAAAGGAAAAATAATTAAAAAACAAATAAAAATTTTGCTAACTTTTTTCTAAGTTGATTTTTGAGGAGGTCAAAATGTTAAAAAGATATGATGTAATCAAGTTTTTGTTTAAATTATTTTTTTCAAAAAATTGCTTATTTTTTTATCAACTTTTTTGACTAAAAACTCGATTTGAAATATACTTAAGAAAACAATATGAAAAAATCACTACTATTTTTGTCAATTTTAACTAGTATTTCCTTAGCCTCTTGTGGGGGTGACGATGTCGATACCAGCAAGATTGCTTTAGACTATGGTTATGAATATAAAAACGACATTGTCTCCGCAGATGAATTAGAGATTGGTTACTCCTCTTTAGTGAACCTAATTGACAATCAAGAAAGTTTTGTTTTATTAATCTTCCATAATCGTACATGTCTTTGCTGGGAAGGCTTCAGTCCTTTAGCTGTCCAATTCATGAATAAATATAATTTAAGATTCTACGCGTTTGATAACGCTTTATTAGAAGGAGAGAATAATTATGGTATTTATCGCGGCACTGACGCGATGCCTGGTATCTGCTTCTTCAGAAGAGGAACTTTAATAAGACAATCAATCTATGGGAAAATAGACATCAATCATCGTAATTTCTTTAAATATTATGAAGATTTAGAGAAATATATGTTTGATAATATCTACCTACCAAAAATGTATTATATCGACTCTACCTTATTAGATGAAAAGATCGCTAATAATGAAAAGATTAATCTTTATATCGCTAGAAGCGGATGTGGAGATTGTAAAAAAGTTAATAAGAGCTATTTATATAGTTGGTCTGAAAGTAAAAAAGAAACCACTCTTACAAATAACTTATATATCTTTGATATAGAAAAATATAGAGGCACAGATGAATATCAAACCATCAAAGATAAATACGGCTTATCTGTTGCAGGTAATCCAACCTTTGGTTTTGATACTGGATATATTCCAACATTCCAAAGAATTGAAAACGGTCATATTAAAGACATGATTACTGTACTAAATGATCAAGGAGATAAAGAGACTGGTTTAGTGACTTCTTATTTTAATGATAGTAGAATCGCAAGTAGCCCAATCTTATCTACTGCAGGCTTTGCAAGTCTTGACGGCACCACTGTTGATGCTTCTTTGATTAAACCTTGGGGATCAATCGATCAAGAAAAACAATATGAATGGCATTTACCTGCCATCCAACTATATTTTGATACATACGTGAAATAATATTTATTATTCTTCTTTAATAATGAGATCGAAGTAACTATCGATCTTTTTATTTAACTCATTTAATAACATCGACTTAGTATTAGAGTCAGAAAATGAAGCGTTGATAGAATTAGTGAGTAAGTGTCTTACTTCATATTTTTGTAAATTAAATTCTTTATATAAATGTCTATATTCTTTTAAGACATCAGTATTACTAACAGTCATATTATCGGAGTTAATAGTAACCGCGATTCCATATTTATCAAACTCTCTTAAAGGCACTGATTTATATTCAGGAAGTGAGGTTGTTTGTAGGTTACTGGTAGGACAGAATTCAAATGTGATTCTTTTCTCCACCATCTTCTTTACATTTTCTCTAGTAAGTTCTAAATGGACACCATGCCCAATTCTTTGAGCGTGAAGAAGATCAACCGCTCTAATAACTTCATCACTACCACATGCTTCTCCAGCATGAATGATAATATTTAAATTAAGTCTTTTAGCTTCATCAAATAAAGGGGTATAAAAGTCACCAGTATGGAACTTCTCAGGACCAGCTAAATCAACAGAAACTACTTTTTTTGTACGATATTTGTCGGCTAATTTAATAGTTTCCATATTTATTTCGTCTGAAGCCTGCCTCATACAACAAAGAATCAAATTAGCGTCAAAACCAACTTTTTCTTTTAAAGCAAAATTAAGCCCAGAGATTGCTGATATAACTGCATTTTCTTGAGACATTCCTTTTAAAGTATGAAGCTGAGGAGCAAATCTAATTTCCGCATAAATATAGCCAGAATTATATAATCGATTCACTAAACTAGTAACCACATAAGCAATAGAAAATTCATCTTGAAGTAATGAACATGGTAGGTCAAATCTAGTTAAGTATTCTTCTAAAGATGTACAGCCTTCTGGAACATAAACATTCTCTGGAAAATTATCACCTAAATAAATGTGATTTCTTTCAGATAAATAATTAAAATCTTCTATAGATAAAGAGCCGTCTAAATGTAAATGTAAATCAATCATAATTTTTTCCTCAACAACATAATAAACAAAAAGTATTTAAAATTAAAGTCGTTTGAATTATCATTAAAACGAAAGGACTTAATTTATATGGCAAAAGATCCAAATAAGAAAGGATTCTTTGGTGAGTTCAAAGAATTCATTACCCGTGGTAACGTCATGGATATGGCCGTTGGTGTCATTATCGGTGGTGCGTTTACCGCGATTGTCACAGCCTTAACTGGTGGCATTCTTCAACCATTAATTAACTATTTAATTGGTGGTAGCGGAGGATTAGAAAACGCTAGAACTGTCTTAGGTAATAGAGTACTCAACGACCTTGGTGAAACCGACTGGGCTAAGACCAACTACATCGACTGGGGAGCATTTATCTCTGCTGTTATCAACTTCTTATTAGTCGCTCTCATCCTCTTCATCATTATTAAGGTCATTAATAGTGTTCATAGAAAAGGGCTTGAAGCTAAAGCTAAATTAGAAGCAAAAGCAAAGAACGAAGAAGCTCCTGCAGAAGAAGAAAAGAAAGCTGAATAATTCTATTCTTAAAAAGAATAACTCGGTTTGACCCGAGTTATTTTTTTAATTTTTTAGCAATTGATTCCACTGCTTTTTTTATTCTTTGATAAACGTATTCAAATCTATCTGTATACCATGGGTCTTCTATTTCAATATTATCTAAAAATTCAGTAATTAGATGATATTTATCACTAGGCCCAAATAATTTTTCTAAATAATATAAATTATTCCTATCCATATAGAAAATGTAATCAGCAGATTCAAATTCACTTCTAGAGATTCTAGTAGCGGAATGATATACATCGTCATAACCATGATTATGTAGCACTCTTTTCATAGGAGGATAGATGTCATTACCTATTTCTTCTAATGAAGTCGCTCTACTTGATACATTAATGTCTAATTTATTTACTTTAACTAAGTCAGAAAAAAGAATCTCCGCTACAGGGGATCGACAAATATTTCCGTGACATATAAAAATAATATTCATATTATAAGTATAACAAAAGGAGACCATAAGGTCTCCTAAATATTTTGCTAATTGAACAGGTCGGAGTGAGATCCAGTTCTAGATAATGTAAGAATTAAAGAATTGTTTTCGATTGTATAGATTAATAACCAATCAGGTTCAATGTGACACTCTCTTAAGCCAATAAACTCGCCAGCTAATGCATGGTCTCGATATTTATCTTCTAGATTCTCGCAATTAGCTAATTTAGAAATAACAAGATCTAGTTTCTCAATTTTAAATCCGCGTTTAATGGCCTTTTTATAATCTTTCTTAAAACTATTAGTCCATTTAACAATCAATGTCATCTCTTGAGTTCGTCAAGCGCTTCTTCTAGAGAATATCCTTTATAATTAGGATTGTTTAATATTTCTCTAGTTTCTTCAATAGCTTTTAGAGTTTCTTTGTTAGGGGTCACTGTAGTAACAGCGAAAGGTAGACCTTTCTCTCTAACAGATTGTCTTAAGAAAATATTAAAAGCTGTAGTAAGTGTCATGCCTAAGCTTTCAAACAAGCTTGTGGCCTCATCTTTTAAATCTTTGTCAATTCTGAAACTTACATTAGAAATACTTTTACTCATATATAGTACCTCCTCTCAACTTTATTATATATTATTGCAACGTAATTACAATGTTATTTCAATGCAAATAGCATTATATAAGAATACAAGGAAGCAAATAAAAAGGAGACATTTCTGTCTCCTATAATTTAATAAATTAAATTAGATCTTGTCGTTAGAGCCAAGAACTTCAGTGATTTTATGTTTCACTAATTCTTTAACATATTTACGACCATCACCGACATATTGACGTGGGTCAAAGTGATCTGGATGTTCTTCGAAGTGTTCTCTAATTCCCGCAGTCATTGCTAAGCGGAGATCACTATCAATATTAATCTTACAAACCGCTAATCTAGCAGCGTGTCTAAGTTGTTCTTCTGGAACACCAACCGCGTCAACGAGTTTTCCGCCGTGCGCATTAATAATATCAACATATTCTTGGTTAACTGAGCTAGAGCCATGTAAAACAATTGGGAATCCAGGAAGTCTTCTAGATACTTCTTCTAAGATATCAAATCTAAGTGGAGGTGGAAGAAGTTTTCCGGTTTTTGGATCTCTAGTACATTGTTCTGGTTTGAATTTATAAGCTCCGTGAGAAGTACCAATAGCAATAGCTAAGCTATCACAACCAGTTCTTTTAACGAATTCTTCAACGTCTTCTGGCTTGGTGTAGCTTTCGGCACCATGTTCAACTTTAACATCATCTTCAATACCTGCTAAAGTTCCAAGTTCGGCTTCAACGGTGACATATGGTTTATGGGCGTGAGCGTATTCAACAACTTTACGAGTAATAGCGATATTTTCTTCAAATGGTTTACTTGAACAGTCAATCATAACTGAAGTGAAACCACCATCGATACAATCTTTACAAATTTCAAAATCGGCGCCGTGGTCTAAATGTAAAACGATTGGTAAGCCTGTATCTTCTACAGCTGCTTCCACCATTTTCTTTAAATAGACAGGTTTAGCATATTTTCTAGCTCCAGCAGAAACTTGTAAGATGACTGGAGAATTACATTCTTTAGCTGCTTCTGTAATGGCTTGAACAATTTCCATGTTGTTGCAGTTAAAAGCGCCAATGGCATAACCGCCTTTATAGGCCTTTTCAAACATTTCAATAGTGTTAACTAATGGCATAATATTTCCTCTTTTCTTTTGTATTATATAACAATTTTAAAATTGTTGTATATAGTTTACTACGCAGAAGTCGTAATAAGTGGTAATAGCATATTAATGAGGTCAATTAATTCATTAATATTTAAACTTCCAACAGTTCTTCCTCCATAAGGATTGGTGATTCCATAAATATTATTCTTTAGAACACTATCAAATGGTAATGCCGTAGTAATAAACCCAGCGTCATATAATGATTCAAGACTCTCTTTTTTGATATGAGATACCATATTATCAGTAAAATTACTCATATCATTTATTGTATAGGTATATCCTTTTTTTAAGACAAAGAGATGGTCTGCATCTGAGAACGGCTCAGTAGATTCAGAGAACATAAACCAATAAATTGTTTTAATTTTATTACTTCTAAGCGCTTCAATTTTCACTTCATAATTTTTTGTAGATACAGTTAAAGTATTATGAGCTTCATCAAATGTCTCTGTTATCAAATAATCTTTGCCAGTAACATATTTATACGCTGCTTTTATTGCAGGATCGATGTACGAAGCTTTATAAGAATCGTTTGTGTAAACATATTTAAATGAATAATTATTTTTATAATTATCATAAACAAAGTAGTTAGTTGTTTTTCCACTGTTAGTAGTTATTGCTTTAGCAAGTACATCAGCGTTAGAACCTACTTTTATCTCTTTTGTAGTACTATCGATATCGCTTGCTAGAGGAGTAAATGAAATGCTTATAGAATTCCTGCTATCAGCCTTTTCTCCAGTTTCATATATGTCTCCACCAAATAGGTCAATAATATTTAAATTCTCTAATGCGCTTTGCAAATTATTATTGCCATTACCAAATACAGTCACCCCTGCTAAAAGGTTCATAATTGGCGAAGAAGTAGAACTAATAGTAATAATATCAGACAATTTTAAACTGGTAATCGCAGTTGGAATATCTTTTAATTTCGTGTATTTCAAACTCTTTAACACTTGTGGTGAATCATCTTTAATATCAACAACATCTTTTAAGCAAAGGCTATTTTTCAAAGCGGTAATCATTGATGCTGAATTATTAATTTTAGTGCTTCCAACCGCGTATAAAGAATCTCTTGCTTTAGCAGTGCTTAAGGCCTCTACGTCCTTACTAGGAATATAAGAACCAGTAAACTCTTTTGCTTTATTTAACGCTAAATATCCACTTGAAGAGTAATACGCATTATATTCTTCATCAAATTCAACGGAAGGCACTAATTCCCAACCATCGTTATGGAGAATATAATATTCAAATTCATCTACTCCTATGGTGCGTTTAAATATATCTCCTGGATAAATTTCCATGACATCTCTAACTTCTAATGATTTCATATCAGTGCTTAAGCTAGCTAAAGTAGTACGTTTATTTGCTAATGCAATTAAAACTTGTGGGGTATCGTTGTCAATGGTGAATAAATCACTTATTTTTAATAAGGAGAAATTCGCACCAATATCTGTAATAGGACAATTTTTAAATGCATCAGAATGTGCAATTTTATAAATCATTGCATTTGGATTATCCCCAACATCAATCACGTCTTTTAATGTTAAAAGGTTGATTGTGCTAGCCAAATTACCAATATTCGCACCTTTATCTACTAATGCTTTTAAAACTCGATTATTGCCAACTTTCACTACTGCAGATAATGGAATAGAGTTAATAACATTTTGATTAGTTAGATCACCAATTGTAGCGGTATTAACACCTTTTAAATCCACAACCGCTTTTAAGATTGTGTTAGTTGTGTATTTAGGGAAAATATCTTTAATTAAGACTGTACTGATATCTTTTTTGCTAATTTCATCTAAAGTGTCACCTCTAAATGGATACAAAATGTCATTAGTATCTAATCCTGTAAAAATATCACAAACCTTAATCTGCAAAATACGCTCATTTTTATTTAAATCACCAACGGTGTAATAATGAACGCCTTCCTCGTCTTCATAAGTCAAATTTGATAGAGCTTTCAAAACCCCAGAAGCTTTGGGAAAAATCGCTTTAAGTTCTAACCCTTCAACAAATCCATTCGCCATAATTTGATCGAACGTATATTTACCAATTTCCTTAAGGAAATCACTCGTTGTAGATGTAGTTGTGTCAATAATTTGATTAAGTTTTAGTCCGGTGATTTTTTTAAAGTCAGTTAAATCACTTATTTTCCAATGTTCATTTTTAACTGTTTCCAAAAATTTATTACCAGTAACATCATTAAACAATTTGCCAATTTCCAATCCCATAATATTGGTGTCAGTTAAATCCTCAATCGCCCAACCTAGTTCTCTAATTTGTTCAATAAAAGGTCCTCCACCTTCAATTAAAGAGCCAATCTTTAATTGTTTAATGTTTGTGTCAGTAAATTGTGCAAGGGTCCAAGTTGCAACTTGTTGCAAAAATGGGCTTTTAGATGTATCGATTACATCGCCAATAACAATTGCTTTTTTAACATTTTCAAAGAAACCGTTTCCGCTAGAAATAATGTCTTGTAAAGAAACCAATTCGTCTTCGCTTGCATTAACGTTAACTGTGTATGTATCCGTTTCTTCGTCGTGAACTATTGGATAAACAACATATTTTAAAATTCCAGTTGCGTTAATCTCGCCAGCGCTATTTCTGAAGAAGTTGCCAATCTTAATTCCACGTTTCATCGCATAAGGAATAAATTGCATCAAATTCATGCTGTGATCATATTCCTCTTCAGGACGAGGACTAGAAGCATCAAGTTTGAATGGTTTATTTTTTATTTCATCCCATTTAAATTCATAATAAACTTCCTTTTTTAAGGCAGGATTGATATCTTCTAACAATGTCTTTTTAATTGCAGGGGTCACTTTATCAATATCCCCTAATGTTTCGTAATTTAATTTTGGCAAAGCAGTTGCCAATTGGAAAATAGACATATTTTGATATTCTGATTGCAAAATATTATTTGGATCCACACCAAACATTGTTAATACTTCTTTAGAAGAAAAAGATGTTGATAGCACTAATCCCACAGTTCCGGCAATGATTAAACACGATAAAATTCCTGAGACCCACACCAAAAGGTAACGCCACCACATCTTCTTCCTTACTGGGGGTTTTTGATTATTAAACTTATTGCTGTCCTTGATTATAACTTTGCTCATAGTAGTCTAGTGTCCTTCCAAGTCTAGATATAGAAATATATCCATGATGTACGGCGTAAACGTCACTATTAGCATCGTTACACTCTTCGTCTTTTAATTTTCTTAATGCTTGATATTTATTGTTTCCTCTAGGTTCATAATAAGTAACTTCTTTTCTATAGAAGATATGGGTATCTTTGATACCTACAACTTTATCCCCTAGTGGGAAATTAATATTTAATAAATATTCTTTTGATAATAAGTTATGTGTCTTGATATAAGACATCACTTCATCAAAATATTCTTCAACTAATTTAAAATTATGTTCAGCAGAAATCGCTATAGCGGGTATACGATATGTTAAAGCTTGTAAACAAGCTCCTATAGTCCCGCTATACATCGTATCATAAGAGATATTATGTCCGTGGTTAATTCCAGACACTACTAAATCAAATTTAATATCAATATTACTTAATGCATACGCCACTGCATCTGCTGGAGTAGAATCAACAATATATAAGTCATCACTTTCTTTAATAACTTCAATAGGTTCTACTAAATTTAAAGCTACACTTTTAGCAGACATTACTGTTTTAGGAGCTACAACTATGACTTTACCATACTTACTTAAAAGCGCTTTAAGTGTTTTTATCCCTAAAGCGGTATATCCATCATCATTAGTGAGTAGAATATTCATCTATTAATAATTTTATAAAAAAATATATTAAATCGCCATATTATTCATAGTCTAAAAGCGTATAAATAAAAGGTCCCACAAAGGTGAGACCAATTATATTTTAAATAAGTTTAGAACTATTCGGATTTTTCTTTGCTTAATGAATTAAATAATAAAAATGCAAAAATTGAATAAATTATTAATTCCACAACCCCAATCGTGGCAAATGTTTCTTGATTACCATTCACATCAAATAAAATCGTCGCCACTAAAGCAGCCACAAAAATCGCTGCAAATAACGCTGTTAATCTAACAAATATTGAACTTTTAACAAATCTAGAAATAACATAGAAGGTTACTACCGCTAAAGAGGCTCCTATACATAATGGATAAATAACCCAAGCAGAAGGTCCCATAGAAGTAGAATAGCTAATAATCTGTAATAAATAGAATACAAACATAAATATTGGGAACAAGGAGACTGATAAGATGCTAAATACTTTTCTCATTTGTATTGGTAACTTATCACCTAAAACAATACCTAATACACCAACACATAAATAATAAGAAGATATTACAACCGCAACAACACCTGTTGCAAAAGTCTCTCCATTAAGTCTTAATGAGTTCAAAAAAAGTAAGAAGAAGAGAACACCAAAAATTAAACTAAGATATGGTTTAACTAATTCCATAATTTTTTTCATAAACATACACCCCTTTTAACTATTTAATTTTAACCTTATAAAATAACTCTTTCAATTAGAAAAGAAGACCCTATTGGTCAATTAGGATCTTCTAATTATTAAGTTTAATTAATAGTTTGGTCTAACTATTATTTGTCTTCTTTCTTTTTACGGAATAAGAAGTATCCACCAACAGCCGCTAAGCTAACAGAAGATATTGCAACAATAATTATTGTAGTGTTGACACTTCCACCTACATTCAACAATCCTGCAATTCTAATAGCAGAAAGTGTGTTGGTTGTTGTATTTAGTGATTCGCCATTAGCTGTTGCCCATGCACTTAATCTTGCCCATTCAGCAGTATATGCACTATTAGAAGATAATAATGATCTTTGATGTGCATTTAATTGATTGAAATGGTATTTAGCACCGGTTTCAGTATTCTTACCGTAATAGTTGTGCTCTTCGTCTTTACACCAACCTTCTGAGGTTGTGTAATCAGACATATGAAGATATGTATCGATATAGACTTCAAGGCCTAAACAATCGGCAGATTTACCAATATCATTTAAACCGCCAGAAGTAATAACAACTTTTTGAACATAAACACGCTTCTTACTAGCTGTTGTTGACATTGCAACAGAAGAAACTGGATCGTCAAATGTGAATTCAAAACTTTCAAATTCATCGGCAGAAATAGTACCTGTATTGTCAGTGCCAACATTTAATGTTGCACTATCGCTTCCGTAGCTCTTAACCCAAACTTCAATTTTTGAAATGAGATTTGTTGAAGATGTTACAGTTAATGTACCAGTTGCACTACCCGAGCCTAATCTTAAGGAATCAGCTTCATTTGTGGTTGAACCACTCTTTGCTATAGAGGCTGTGGCAATGTCACCAGATTGCGACATATTTCCACCACCTGCAGAATAATCAAATGTTTCTGATAATGTAGAAGATTCCCAAACGTGTCTCCACTTAGTAACAGATACAGTTGTATTATTTGTGGAAGCTTTTCCTTCGTAGAAAGCAACAACATATTTGCCATTATCTGAAGCTTGGAAAACATAACTTGATGTCAATGGTGTTAAACCAGCTTCACTTGTTGGTCCTCCAACATCGGATAAAACAATATGGACATCATGTGTGCCTGTCCCTATTGTTGGGGAGTCAGTTTTTTCACTCTCCCAGTTTGGAGTAAATACACCAATTCCGTCTGAACCATTTTGTTCCATTAAATTACCAAGTGTGGTTTCTCCAGCCCAAATGGTTTGGAATCCAGTTGCACTGCTATTGAATTTTGGTCTCTTTGTCCAGCTTAGTGACTTAACAACATCAGCGGTAACTGTGACTTCAAACGTTTCACTCATTGATGGCGTATACGCACTTCTAGCTGTGATGGTCGCAGTACCTTCACCAACACCAGTAACTGTAATTGCGGCTGGGGCAGTTGTTGAAGCGCTGCTAACAATAGCAACATCTGTGTCGCTACTTGACCAGTTAATAACACCGGTAGCGTTACCAACTAATGTAACTGCAGGTGTTAAGGTTAATGTGTTTTTATACGTGCCGTCGAAGAGTTCGCCGGTTGGAACACTTGATTCAAGTGTTAAGGAAGTAACTCCTGATTGAGTAATACTAAATGTAACTGTTCTTGTTAAGGCCCCAACGGTAACTGATACATCGGAAGATCCAGCGCCAACAATTGTGACTTCACAATATTCATCAGCAGCTTCAATTGTGACTACACTGTCATCTTCATTAGACCAATTAAAGACTGGACTCACAACGTTTTCAGATTCAGCCATAATCATGACGGATGTATCACCTGTGAAGTATTCTAATGTTTCATCATTAATGATATTATCACCAGAATCTTTTAGGTTAAGGATTGGATCTGCAGTAACAGTTATATCACATGTTGCAGTATAACCATTTGCGGTTGCAGTAATTGTTGCTGAGCCATCAGAAACGCCAGTAACTGTAATTGTTTTAGTACCACTAGCGGCAGAAATAGATGCTATTCCAGCAGATGTTGTGCTCCATGAAACATTATTTTCATCAGCATATTCATCACCAACAGTTGCAGTTAATGAAACTGACCCACCAATTGATAATGGAGCAGAATCTAGATTAAGACTAATGCTACCTGCTGGTTTATAGTTAACAGTAATTGTGTAAGCTGTTGTGCTAGCCACATCGCCTGCAGCGTCAGTATAAGTAATAACAACGGATTTGCCATTATGAGTATCATGATCCAAAACAGTACTCGTTGTAACAGATACATTGTTGATTTTGTAAGAAATAGTTCCACCACTTAAATCAGTGGTATTTCCTGTACTTGAGTAATGAGCAGTTAAAACTGCATTATTTCCTAATGAGAATGTACTACCAGCAGTAAATGTGGTTGTTTGCCCACTAACGGTCAAACCATCTAATTTATTTTGAGGAACTTCATAAATATAAACTGGCAAGTTATTAGATATGTTGTTTGAAGCATATGCTCTAACTTGAGTAGTTGTAGATGGATTGTTGCCGTTTAAACCTAAGTGTCTGCCCTGATTTGAACTATTTGTGATATAAACCCTAGCTGAATCTCCTGATCCAGTAGCATTTAAAGTCCAAATTGAAGAGGCGGTATTTGACCAAGACATTGATGTTGATGAACCGTTATTAATATATTTGTTAGAAGATTTATCTTCCCACACTCCTGTTTGAGGGTTCTTTTCAACATATTTTAAATAGTAACCATTGGTCGCTGTTTCAAATCTAAAGTATCCGAGACTTTCAGGATTTGAAGATGTTATTGGATAACTGATATAAGAGCTATCAACAATATTTCCAATGTAATGTGTTCCATCATTACTGAATGCATAAACACCGGTTGTTGTTACCCCACTGGTTGATTTTACGACTGTAAATGAAGCGAATGGATTTTCGCTTACTGTAACAGTACATGTAGCTTTTACACTTAAATCAACTGTAGACGTTGCTGTAATAACAGCGGTTGAACCGACTGTTGCATCAGCTGCAACGGAAATATTTCCTTTTAATGCATTCCCAGAATCAGCTTCAACAGTAACTTTTGCATTATTACTAGACCAATTTACGGAACCAGTGTTTACTGTTGCGGTCAATGATGAGGTACCACTTTGAGCAACCGAAATTGCTGATTCGTTTAACGAAACGGTAACGGCGTTAACGGTGACTGAAACTGTATCGTAAGTATCACCACCATTATCTTGGGCTTTGATAGTGACTGTACCAGTTGAAGCTAAAGTTCCTGTGAAGGATGTATTAGTTGATGACATTCCAGTCACAGAACCCGATGTCACAGTCCAGTTTAATCCTGAACCTTCGAGGTGTGCTGTTGTAGCAGAAACGGTAACAGTTGAACCCTTATATGCAGGGGAACCACTTGTTAAAGTTAACGATACAAATGGATCGGATGGTAAATCTTCCCAAATAGCATAAAGAGATAAGTTCTTTTTTGGCGTATCTCCAGCAGCATAAGTTGTTCCACCTGTGCCACTAGAAGTTGTGTGCCAGTAGCTAAATTGCTTATTAGATGGAGCAGTAAAAGTACATGCAGCAACAGCAGGATTGGTTCCAGTTGTTGAAGACATAGTTCCAGATCCGCCATTAGCATTATACGAAATAGTGTAAGTTGTAGCAGCTTGTGTTTGAGCAGACCAAACCACAAAACGTTTTGCGGCACTACTAGTAAATTTATAAACTGTATTAGCTGTAATGTTTGTCAGAGTTAACTCAAACCTAAAATTAGATTCAGTTCCACTTAAAGTGAAAGGGCTATTATTTGATATTCCGTTATCAGCAGTCAAGGCAATGGAAGATGACGAAATTGTTGCACTAGCAGCACCACTATTCTTTGTAATATTTAACGATAATCCAGTAACACCTTTCCAAGCAGCAGCATAAAGAACTAATTTAGTAGCGCCAGAAGGCACTGTGATTGACATGTCTCCACCTTTAGAAGATGTTCCAACTTTAATTCCACTATAAGTATTGACTGTACAACTAGAACCATTTGTACCAGCGGTCATTGTTGCTGCAGTGTATCCTGTTTCAGGACTAGCGTCAACTCTAGCAACTTCCTTATTGCTTCCAACAGCTACACCTACCCCGATTGCCATGGCTAGACCTAAGCTTAGCCCAGCAACCTTTTTAAATAATTTGTTCATATTTATTTTCTCCTTTCTTTCTTCCTCCGGTCTCGTCTTCAATATCAAAAAACAATTTAAGACCGTGAGGTATATGAACAACTTTGATTAGTCAAATATACATATAGAGATCCGATATCACCCTATAGAAAATGACTAACGTGTTGTGGTTGACATGTTTCTTATTAACATCGTTAAAAAGATAAACACATCAACATCTCTATAAAGGAGAAGTCCATATTATTTATTTAGAATATTATGCATCGATATTCTCTTTAATAATTTCGACTCTTCGATATAGAGTTTTTAGAGCGAAGTTCATCTTTTTTTACTAATAGACTAATTGACCAGAAGAGCCTACTAATAAATAAAAAACTCCCCCACTCTGTCTTTATAATAATAAAGAAAAGAGTAATACTCAATACTCTTTTATAGGGGGTGCTTTTTATAAATATATAATATTTATATGTTACACAAATATTTTTTGAAACTTTGTAAGTTTAATCTACTAACTAGAGTTTAACTTTCACTAATTTGTTAGTGAGATGATCATAATAAATCAAAGTATCTAGTTCTACTTCTAAACCAAATATATAGTGGATGATATCTATCGCTGCTAAAGAGGATATAACTCCTACCATTGGGCCAAGTACTCCGTCTTTAGGAGAAGAAACTATATCCGGTTTAGCAATATCTAATAGACTATGATTAACAAATAAACAATATTGTCCTTTATATCCATCTACTCCGATATGCATATAAGAGATATTTTCTTTTTGACACCCTTTAGCGATCACTAATTTACTAGACCAGTTATCAACCGCATCCACTACTAGGTCATAACCTTTAATAAGTTCAGAAATATTATCTTCACTAACTCTTATATTAATAGAAGCAATATTAGCCTCTACATTTTTTGAATATAAAGCACTTTTAACAACATCTACTTTAGCTTTGCCTATATCAGCCTCGCTTAATAAGATTTGTCGATTTAAGTTACTAATCTCCACTTTATCAAAATCAATAATAGTGAGATTACTAACTCCGTTGGTGACTAAGTAAGTCGCAATATGTTGACCAACTCCACCCACTCCAATAATAAGCACTCTTTTTTTAGATGCTAATTTTATATTATCTATAGAAATATTATTTAACTGTAAAAGTCTAGAGAATCTTTCCATTATCCTCCACCTCTAATATAGATAAGTTCTATTTCATCCCCTTCATTTAAGATATGGGTTTTAAATTCTGCTCTTTTTACAAATATTCCGTTAACAGATATAACAAGCCAAGGTACCGCTTCAATATCTTTATAATCTAAAAGATCTTGAATAGACATTCCTTCTTTATATTCATTAGAAATTGCGGAATCTACTTTTAATCTCATACAATAATAATATCAAATTAGAATAACCTTGCTAGAAATATAAAAAAGAACCATTGATGGTTCTAAATCATTTTGTTTGTCTTTTGCCTACACGACCAATGCATCAAAATTCTTTCTTGTTTAAAGAACGTAGATATACTCTTTTAAAAATTTTCTTGTTTTCAAAAAACCTTTCTTCTGATTTGGATAATTCGCCATTAGAAAGTTTTAATTCGGTAAGTCTAATAGAGGTAATATAATCCGCCACTTGAGCAAGTCTATAATTCTCTTGTTTGACATCTTTTTTGAATTCGACAGGATAACCAGAGATTCCGAAAGCTTGGGCTAAAGCTTTATGAACTATTTGCTGTCCTTTATCATAATAAAGATTTATTAAATCAAAAGAAGAAAAATAGTCATAATGCTGAACCAAAAATGAATGAATGTCTTTAGCTAATCTTGCTAATGTTTTAGCATCATCCTCATCAAATTCTTTCTTTTTATATATAAACTCTTTGTGAAGAATAGGAAGAATTGTAAATAAAATTAATACCTTATTGAGATATCGTTTTCTTTCGGTTAATCCTAAATCTTTGAATTCATTTTCTCTTCTAATAATTGGGCCAACATGAAATACTGGATCGTCTTTGAATTTATTTAACTGAGAAGAAATATTGTTGTTTTGCTCATGAAAAACAAGCGATACCACATAGTACTTAGAAGCACCATATTCAAATCCTGTATCGCCAGATTCATCAACAAATACGCTTAATACTTTCTTCATAGTTCTTAAAAGAAAACCCTATTTCTAGGGTGTGTTGCGAGACTGTCTCTCGCGGTTTGGTGGGACCATGTACGGCTCCCTATCAAGAGGTTTCCCTTTTGACAACTATAATATAACACCTAAACGGCGTTTAATCAATTAATTAGTTAAGATAATTTATAGTTATTTATAAGTTGCCTTAGCTAACTTAACAGATTGTCTTTTTGCTGCTCTTGTACCACTTCCGCTGATTGGAACATCTTCATGTATATGAAGCTTCACCAATTTTAACTTTTATTTTAAAGTTTTTTTATATAAAAATCCCCTTTATTCTACCCGATATTCGGGTAAAATTTTGAGGGAATTTTCAACATGTTTGTCCTTAATGTACGCGGTAAATGCCTAAATAGCATCATTAATTGCACCTTTTTGCAAGATAATTATTCACATATAAAAAGCTCCTTAGAATGAATTTAAGGAGCATTTTCATTAAGAATGGGGCGAACGATGAGAATCGAACTCACGAATGTCTGGTTCACAGCCAGATGTGTTAACCACTTCACCACGTTCGCCAAATCGCAAGGAATAGTTTATATAAATCCATTCCCTTTGTAAAGTCAAACCTTACTGGTTTTCCGCTGCGAGAGTTTGTTTTTCTAATTTTTTCTTTTCTCTATGCTTATTAATAGTAGGAATAACAAATAACTTCATAATGAAGTAGACAAGGACAAATCCAAATGATCCAGCGATCGCATCGAAGAAATAATGTTGTTTGATAATAAATGTGGAAAGGATAATTCCTATGCCAAATAAGCCAAAGAAGATACGCCAGCCAATTGGGAATTTACCTTCACCTTTTCCAGTAGGAATAGCGGTAAGAACAACCGCTGCAGAAACCGCACAGTGAAGAGAAGGCATACAGTTAACTGGAATTGGATCAAGCTTAGTGTAATGTAAGTTAATACCCCACTTAAAGAATGTATCTAAATTATAGACACTAGAGAAGTTAGCGTATTCTGCAACAAGAGCTTCTGCTTCTGGACGCACCATTCTGACCTGACAAGAACAATAACAAATAAATGCTAAAAATGAAATAGCGATACAAGAGCTAGTTAAATTAAGCGATTTCTTAGGATCATAAAATGATAATGCCCATAACGCTAATTCTGGAACCACATAATAAAACAGGTAGAAGAAATAGAAATATGAGATAAACGGAATCTTATCATCAATGATGGTTGTATCAAATGTTACTACTTGAGTAGGAACATGAGTGGCGATGAAATATAAACCCGCCATCACACCTTCCATTAATAAAGTGTAGGCTAAATATTGTAAGCGATATTTAATCCAAACTTTGCCGAATTTAGTTTCGGTAAATATATGTCTTAGTTTGTTATGGAATCTATTCCACTTCGCTTTAAACGAATTCTCTTTAACTGCTTCTTCCATTATTTAGCCCCCAAGAATGCTTTATATCCTTTGTAAGCTTCAAATAAGTCAGCTTTAGAAACAATTTCTTGAGGAGCGTGCATATTTAAAACTGGGATACCAGCATCAATAACGTTCATGTTGTAATTACCTAAAATATAAGCGATTGTACCTCCACCACCTTGGTCAACTTTTCCAAGTTCAGCATTATGCCAGTTCACACTAGCATCATCCATAACGCGTCTAATCCAAGCATAATATTCTGGGTTAGCGTCATTACTACCAGATTTACCTCTAGCACCTGTATATTTATTAAACACTAAGCCATATGATAAATAAGCAGCGTTATTAGGATCAGAAACTGATGGGAATAACGGATCAAATCCTGCAGAGACATCACTAGAAAGCATCTTAGAATTTTCCATCACTAATCTAGCAAACCATAAAGGATCTTTATCTCCTGATAATTCTAATAATTTAGCAATCGCGTTTTCAAAGAAACGAGATTGAGCACCAGTAGCACCTACACTACCAATTTCTTCTTTATCAACTAAAATACAGCAGGCTGTATGTTCAACTTCCTTAGTGTCAATTAAAGCCATTAAAGAGGTATAAGCGCAACTTCTATCATCGTGACCATATCCTGCGACCATTGATCGGTCTAGTCCATAGTCTCTAGCTTTTCCAGCCGGGACCACTTCAATTTCCGCAGAGACAAAGTCTTCTTCTTCAATATCATATTTTTCTTTTAAAATCTTTAAGACATTAGCCTTAACAGCGTTTTTCTCATCGCCTTTAAGTGGTTTATTACCTAAAGTAATATCCAAGGCTTCTCCTTCAATAACTTTAGCACCTGGCTTTTGAAGTTGATCAGCGCTTAAATGAATTAATAAATCAGAAATACCAACAACTGGATCAGATTCTTCTTCACCAATATGAATATCAACAACTGAGCCGTCCTTTTTACAAACAACGCCATGAAGTGCTAAAGGGATAGTGACCCATTGGTATTTTTTAATACCGCCATAATAATGGGTATCCGCTAAAACAAATTCATTTTTTTCATAAATTGGGTGTTCTTTTAAGTCCATACGAGGAGAATCGATATGAGCACCTAAAATTCTTAATCCTTCTTTTAAAGGCTTTTTACCAACAATAAAAGCGCAGACATTCTTATTTTTATTTATAAAATAAACTTTATCTCCTGGCTTAACAGATTTAACGCTTTCGGCATTTACATAACCTGCTTTTTCTAGTCTTGATTTTGCCTCTTTAACCGCTAGTCTTTCAGTTTTAGAAGCTGATAAAAATTCTTTATATCCTTCTGCGAATTTAAATACTTCTTTTTCTTCTTTTTGATTATATTTGTTCCATGAATTTTCTCGATACATAAATCTTTCTCCTTATTTAATGTGCTCTTTATAATAGCAAAATTAAATTAATTTTGTAAAATTATTTGATTATTTCTGCAAGTCCACCTAATGATGTTTCTTTATATTTCTTATTCATATCTAAACCAGTTTGATACATCGTTTTAATAGAATCATCATAACTAACATGAATATCATCATTAGGAATAACAATCGCGAGTTTCACCGCATTAATCGCCTTAATCGCGTAAATTGCGCATCTTTCAATACACGGGATTTGGACATACCCTTCTACTGGATCACAAGTTAAACCTAAAGAATGCTCTAAAGCTATTTCTGCTGCTTGAACTATATCTTCTATTTGTTTACCAAAGCAAAATGCGATCATTGCTGCTCCCATAGAGCAAGCTACCCCAATTTCCGCTTGGCAGCCACATTCCGCTCCACTAACTGAAGCATTCATCTTACAGACAATACCAAATAAGCCAGCTACTGCTAAACCTTTGATGATATTATCATCAGTGACGTGTTTCATTCTTAAATATTTAATGCATCCTGGTAATACTCCAGCACTCCCACAAGTAGGGGCAGTTACGATAATTCCACCAGAAGCATTTTCTTCGGCAACCGCAAAAGAAGCAATCGCGACATTCATCGCGACGTCATTTAAACCTAATGTCGTTTCTTCCATCGCGTCATACATCGCTTTCGCTTTTCTTTTTACATGTAATTTACCAGGTAGATATCCTTCGGCTTTTAATCCTCTATCATAGGCTTCATCCATCACTTTTAAGACATCTTTAAAATAATTAAAGATTTCTTTTCCTTCATGAGCTACTACATAATCATAAAAAGACAAGTCATGAGAAATGCAGTACTTCATAATCTCACTCATATGAGTGTGAGGATAAATATTTTTAGAAGCAATCTCATTGATATTATCAACTGTGACAATACTTCCTCCACCAATAGAAATCACATTCTCACTAAAAGTCTTATCTTTAGTGGTGACTTTAAATGTCATAGTGTTTGGATGTTTAGTTTTAGTTTTTTTATTAAAAATAATTTTATGAGGGACATCTTTTAAGGCTTTATCAATAATAAAGTCAGTTAAGTGTCCTTTACCAGTTAAGGCTAAAGAACCATATAAAGTCACTTCAATAGATTTAACGTCTTTATATTTTTTTAAAATATATTGACTAGCAAAATAAGGTCCCATTGTGTGACTACTACTTGGTCCATGGCCTGTGATAAATATTTCTTTAATTGAACGAAGTCCCATAAAAATACCTCTAATAATTCACTGTAATACTTTCAATTCCTAAATAAGCGTTATTTCTATTCCCACCTACTGCAAAGTCACTAATATCAATAGTTTTACTTGGGCTTGATAATAAAAACACTGTGTGATCTTTAAATTGACGGTAACTAGCTATTTCTAATTCACCCACTCCAGCAATATAGGAATAAGTTTTATGATATAAACTAAAAGCAATAATTGGCTCATTAAATTCAATTTTTAAAGAAGTGCCGTCCACTACTTTTAAGTAATAAATAGAATACGAATAGTCATTAATATCAGTAGAAGCATTAGTGACTTTTAGCTCACCTTCTTGATACCACTGCTTATCACTATCATGACTTGGGGTCATAGAAGTAAAATCAATACTTTGAGTTTCTGATTCGTAGTAATCTAGTCCAAACACTAAATCTTCAAAGACATTAACTCTCCACATTTTTCTGCCGTCTACTGTATCTAAAAACGCTAAAGTGAAATATAAAGTTAACTTTAATTCATTCGCCTCTTCTACACTTTTAGCATTAACTAAATCAAAGTCAGTAAATAATTGTTTATATTCAAGGTCTTCATTAAAGACGCCTAATGAATAATGTTGCGCCGCTGCTACTTGACTATTACCGGTAGTATAGGTCTTATTATATTCATAATAGCTACTATTGAATGTGAATTTATCATAAGCGTAACTAGAAACAAAAACATCCATTTTATAAACAGTAACGACACTACTATAGAATTCGTCTAAATAAGATGAATTGTCTTTATTAACACTATAGAAATATTTAGTGTTATCTCTACTTACTGCTTCAGTAAAATCAAAACTAGCAGGCTCACTACTTAAATTAAGGCTAACTTCTAAGATTCTTAAAGAAGGTCTACCTTTATAAAGAGATTCAAAGCCAATAATGTCATAAACTTTTCCTGCTTGTAGACTACTTCTATCTTTATCAAGCAAGGAATATATTGGAACTAATTTTCCATCTTGATCTAAGAAATAATAACTTCCAGCGTCATTATACTTATTAAAATAAGTAAGTGAAGTCATCTTAATAATGTTACCCACTCCATAACCATCG
>CADCEE010000005.1 GCA_902800355.1 uncultured Erysipelotrichaceae bacterium
TGGTGGAACCGCCGTATTAGCTACACGGATTTCCTCCTTCCATCAGCCTTGGCAACTAAGACGAATCCAATTGAACTTAGGAAAGGTTCGAGAGGTAGAAAGGACCCACGTATGGGATATTTCAAAAATTTACAAATCTCAAGAGAAGAGGAAGGAATCCAAATCTCTAGAAGAAAAACACCCCATTCACATCGCCCAAGACCATCTTTCGAGTCAGAAGAAGATGATTGGAACGATTATATGAATGAGGAACTTTTGCGTGATAAGAGGGAGGAAGAACTCTATGGAAGTAACTGAACTTCTCCAACATTGTCCTTGGAGCCCATCTTATCTTAAGCAAATCCTCGACTGTACGATGTCATTACCAAAAGATGGTTTAGCTGTCGATGATAGTGGCGAAGCAGCAGAAAGAGGAACCTTACAACATACCTATCTTATTAAAGATAGACTCGCAAAATACTTCCACAAAGAATCTGTCGATATGGACACATCAGTGTTCACCGATGATGAACTTGATGAAGTAGAAAGAGCCTATCAAGAAGTAATAGGTGAATACCTCTATATGAGAAGAAAATACGCTCGTGTAGAAGTGATCCTTGAAGAAAGGGTCGAACTCAATAACCATCTACCAAGTCCTTGTTGGGGTTATGTTGATATCGCCTTTATTGGTCATAGAGCAAAACCAAATAAAGACGGTGTTTATGACAAATCAATGATTTATGTCTTGGACGCTAAATTTGGCAGAGTTGAGGTCAGTGTGATCTGCCCTGAACATAAAACCAAAAAAGGCTTAAGCATCAATCCACAAATTTGTGCTTACTGGTGTGGTATCTACGATATCTATTCCGAAAAATACGAAATTACTCGTGGTGCAGCAGGTATTATCCAACCAAAGCTTAATCGCTATCCAGTTGGGCTATTCAAAGCAGATGATTTCCTAACTTATATGAAGGAAGTTATCTACCCAAAAGTGCAATTAGCTGTAGATGGTAAAGGTTCTTATAACCCAAGCGTTAAGAACTGTCAGCATTGTCGAAACAAAATTCATTGCAAACACAACATTGCCCAAATACTAGTTCTAAAAGAACTAATGGACAAACCTGATATGGTTGATGATGCAACAATTGAAGATTTAATTCTTCCATTTGTCATTGATCTAAAGAAGTTGTGCGATGCCACATTCAATTACTGCTTAACTAGAGCAAAAGAAGGAAAGAAGTGGAAAGGCTTTGCTCTTTCTACAACAAGACCAACTAGAGTCTATAGCGATGAAGAAAAGGCTAAAGAAATCGCCTTAAAGCATGGTTATAAAGGATTCGTAGTTGAAGAAATCCTCTCACCAGCTCAAGCAGAAAAACTTATGGGTAAGAACACCTTTAAGCAAATCCTTGGAAGTTTAATCACTTACAAACAAGGTAAAACAACGCTCGTACCTGAAGATGAAGTCAAGGGTAACGAGGCCAAAAACGATTTTAATTCATAGGAGAAAACAAAAATTATGGCAAAACAAAATCATTGGGTATCACCAAAGCCATTAATGGCTTCATACCCACACGTAACAAAACCAACATCCTCTTTTGAAGGGGGTAAAGAAAAGTATTCTATCGGAATCCTTATTCCAAAGGATGATGAAGAAACTATTAACAGCATTAGAGCTTGCGAAGAAGCAGCAATCCAAGATGGTGTCACCTCTAAATTCGGTGGCAAAATGCCTAACAAAAACACGATCAAATACGCTTTGAAAGACGGAGATGAAAAAGAAGACCCAGTCTATCACGGTCATTATTACATTAACGCCACAAGTCAAAACGCACCTGAAGTTGTCGGTAGCGACCTTCAACCATTACCTGAAGGAGTGGAAGTTATCGGTGGTGACTTCGTAAGAGTTTCTATCAACTTCGTTCCATATAACGTAGGTGGTAATAAAGGCGTGTCTGCTTACCTAGGCAACGTTCAACTCGTCAAAAAAGGAACTCCTCTTGGTGGCAAAAGACCTGCATCAGCAGACTTTGAACCAGTCAGTGATGAGTTCATCTAAAAACCAATTAAAGAGGGGTGGGGAAACTCACCCTTCTACTTAGGAGGAAGATTATGAAAGAACTATTTATTGATGCTGAAACATATAGCGACATTGATCTTTCTAAATCAGGTGTCTATAGATATGTTTCATCGCCAAACTTTGAAATCTTGCTCCTTGCCATCAGCGTTGATGATGAACCAACTAAGGTCTACGACCTTAAGTGTGGTGATAAACTCCCTATTGAGATTATTGAAGCTATCAAAAGCAAAAATATCAAAAAGTGGAGTTTCAACGCATCATTCGAGAGAATCGTACTATCAAAATATCTTGGCATGGAAGTGGGCAACTATCTTGATCCATCTTCTTGGTATTGCGATATGGTTGCTAGTGCTTATCTAGGATTACCGTTATCGCTTGAAAATGTCGGTTATGTCCTCGGATTGGAAAAACAAAAACTATCCGTAGGCAAAGAACTCATTAGATATTTCTGCAAACCTTGTGAACCAACCAAAAGAAATGGTGGTAGAACACGTAACCTTCCTGAACACGCTCCTGAAAAATGGGCGTTGATGAAGGAATATAACGCTAGAGATGTCGATACACAAAAAGAGATTCATAACCGTATTAAAAAGTTCCCTATGCCTGAAAGGGAGTGGGAATATTATCATCTCAATGAGCGTATCCAAGATTATGGAATAGCTCTAGATATGGATTTTGTTGCTCACGCTATTAATTGCGATGAGATTAACTCTGAATCTAATTTAGAAAGAGCGACTGAAATCACAGGTGTAGATAACCCTAACTCCCCAAAACAACTTAAGGAGTGGCTTATAGAACAAGGAATGATGGCTGATTCATTAGCTAAGTCCGAAGTTAAGCGACTTTTGGAAGGTGCTACAGGATCAGTTCAGGAAATCCTCAAATTACGCCAAGAACTCGCTAAATCATCGATTAAAAAGTATAAAGCGATGGAAAACGTGGTCTGCCCTGATTCTCGTGCTAGAGGTTTAATCCAATTCTATGGTGCTAATCGTACTGGCCGCTTTGCGGGGCGATTAATACAGGTACAAAATTTGGTTTCTAATAAAATTAGCGACCTTGAATACGCAAGGAAACTAGTCACTGATGAAAATCTTGATGAGATACAAGCTCGTTATGGATCAATTAGTAATGTATTAAGCGAATGTATTCGTACCGCTTTTGTTCCTAAAAAAGGTCATCGATTCATCGTAGCAGATTACTCGCAAATAGAGGCACGTGTTCTCTCCTTTATATCTAATTCGACTGATAATATTGAACATTTCGCAAAAGGTGATGATATCTACTCACTAACAGCTAGCAAGATGTTTGGCAAGGAAGTCACCAAAACGAATGAAAACCATGAATTACGTAAATACGGTAAAATCGCAACCTTGGCTTGTGGCTATGGTGGTGGAATCGGTGCGTTAAGAGCCTTTGGTGCTATAGCACTAGGAATTAAAGAAAGCGAACTACAAGGAATTGTTAATTCTTGGAGAAACGCTAACCCAAATATCGTCAAGATGTGGTGGGACATCGATAAAGCGACCAAGCACGTTGCTTCTACAGGAGAAGAAGTTTCCTTATATGGTCTAACAATCTCTTATTCTAGGGGAATTATGTTTATCAAATTACCTAGTGGTAGAAGCTTATGCTATTGCAAACCAAGAATGGGCATCAATAACTTCGGAAGTGAATGCGTTCGCTATGAAGGTATAGGGGTGTCCAAAAAGTGGGAGCTTTTGGACTCATATGGTCCTAAGTTCGTTGAAAATATCACACAAGCTATTGCTAGAGACATCTTATGCGAGGCGATAGATAGACTTGAAAAGAAAGGTTATCACATAGTGATGACTGTTCACGATGAAGTTGTTCTTGAGGTTCCTGATGGTGAATCTAGCGTTGAAGAAGTCTGCTCAATTATGAAGGAAAACCCTTCTTGGCTTAATAACTTTCCAAGTGCTTGTGAAGGATATGAATGCCAGTTTTATAAGAAGGAGTGAGTTATATGGTCGAAATATTTAGGGGTTATGTACCCACAAAAGAAAAGACACCTACCCAAAAGTTCAAAGAAGAAGGAGGATACTCGCTCCTTTCTTTAGAAGAAGTGCAAGACTTGGATGAATACGCTGGTATCCTTAACGATCAATTCGTTGTAATGGATGTTGATGATAGTGTTGAAGCAGACAAAACCTATGAAATCGTTAAGATGCTTGGTCTTAATATCAGGGTCGTTAAAACCACTAGAGGCAAACATTTCATCTTTAAGAAAAGCCCAAGATACCCACTAAAAGGAACAACTAAAGAAATCAATGCATTTGGATTCACCTTTGATATAAGAATTGGCGTTAATCAATACATCGTGTGCAAATATGGTGGGAAGGTTCGTGAGGTGGTTCAGGACTTTGATGAAACCAAACCAATTAGTGAATTCCATCATTATTTCATCCCATTAAGAGACAAAAAAGACCGTCACGTTTTCACTTCTATGACTAGTGGTAGCGGCAGAAATGGTGCTCTTTATTCCCATATACCGACACTTATCCATAATGGGTTTCTTAGAGATGAGGTAGAAGACATTCTTCACATCATTAACGAATACGTTTTTGATGAATCAATGTCCGATTCCGAAATGAGAACAATTCTTAGAAACGAAGCATTTGAAAACATAACCTACCATAGTGCTGAAGATGACTTCAAAGAAACTATTAGGGAGTATGGATTCAAACCTGAACATTATTCTGATCTAGGAATGGCAATCTTGTTCGCCAAATATTACAGCAACAGGGTACGTTATAACGAAGCCACTGGATGGTTGACTTGGAATGGCAAAGTATGGGAATTCGGTGAGCATCACGCCAAGAAGATTTACTTCGAATTCTTGGAAAATGTCCACAAAACAGCGATGTTTGAGATGAATTCCGTATTAAAAAAGCCTAATGCAGACAAAGATGAAATCGCTAAAGTTAAAGCTTTTGTTAACTTCACCTTGTCAATGCAAAATGGTCCTAAGATTAGCAGTGTATTCAAGCTCATACAAACCCAAGTGAACATTGATGCCAGGCTACTCGATGCAAATCCATGGGAACTCAATACTCCTGATGGAATTGTCAACCTTCAAACTGGTGAACTTAAACCACATAATGCTGATTCGTTTTGCACTAAAATCACCCTTAAATCACCTTATAAAAAGGATGGAAAAATGTTTAACGATTTGATCCATCTCCTTACCGATAATGATGAAGAATATATTCATTTCTTAAAGGTTTTATGCGGCATATGTGCGATTGGGAAAGTTTATAACGAAGCGATGATTATCGCCTTTGGTAAAGGTCATAACGGTAAATCGACTTTGTTTAATTCAGTCGCTGATTTGCTTGGCGATTATAGTGGCAAGATTCCTGCTGAAGCGTTAACAAGCAAAAATAGATCAACTAAGGTCGAACTAGCTGAACTACTCGGCAAAAGACTTATTCTTGCTAGTGAAACTGAAGAGGGTCAAAAGTTGTCCACGCAAATGCTAAAGCAAATAGCATCAACCGATAAAATTACAGGCGAAAAGAAATACAAAGACCCAATTGTATTCGTACCAACACATACAGCAATCCTATATACCAACTTTCTTCCTAAATTAGGTTCTCTTGATCTAGGAACTAGAAGAAGAATCATCGTTTGTCCATTTAACGCCGTTATCGATAAACCTAAAAAGGATTATGCAGATAAGTTAAAGGAAGTGGATGGCGAAGACATCATGGCGTGGATTGTCGAAGGTGCCAAAGAATTCTACGAAAGCTCGTTCAATCTTCCTAAGTGCAAGGTCGCTGATGAGGCTAAGAACGAATATATCAAAGACAATAATCTCATCGAATCATTTGTTGAAGATTGCTGCGTAACAGGTGAGATGGAACAACAGTTATCTAGTGAACTTTACAAAGCATATCAGCAATGGTGTAAGGACACAGGCGAATATCCAAAAAGGAACACTGACTTTAAGACGCTATTAGAAGCCCTTGGATACACTTTAAAGAAAACCAATAAAGGCAATAAATGGCAAGGACTGTCACTAGACCCTACACGACCAATTGGGAAAACCAATACTGGTGAATTCCTATAAAAAAGTGGAGGCAGTGGAACCTGAAATGTAAAACTCCCTTTCACACGTACGTATAAGAAAATTTTGCAAATATGCTTCCACTGGTTCCACTCTCTAAAGCCTAATACAAAGTATTAAATGAAAGCGAAAAGTTCGATAAGCGAAAAGCAAGTCGAGAAAGCGTTGGTCAAAAAGGTCGAAAGTCTTGGTGGTAAATGTTGGAAATTTATCTCTCCAAGTAGGGTTGGAGTTCCTGATAGGCTCTGCTTAATGCATAAGGGCAAGGTTGCCTTTATAGAAGTAAAGAAGTCTGGCGAAAAACTACGAAAAATACAAATAAAACGAAAAAACGAATTAGAGGCAATGGGTTTTAAAGTCTATGTCCTCGACACGATAGAACGAATTGACGAAATAATCCGAGAAATCGTGGGAGGAAAAGATGATGATTTACAAACCATATGAATACCAAACAGCCGCAAGTAACTTTATTAAAGAACACGATGCGTGTGCATTACTTCTTGATATGGGGCTTGGCAAGACAGTCATCACACTTACCTCCGTTAAAGAACTAATAAGAAGTGGTGAAGTTAGAAGAGTATTAATTATTGCTCCGTTAAGAGTCGCTCAAACTACTTGGCCTAGCGAGATAAAGAAGTGGGATCACTTATGTGATTTAACTTATAGAGTCGCAACAGGTACTGAAAAGCAAAGAATATCTGCATTAAGCGATAACGCTGACCTCTACATTATTAATAGAGAAAATGTCGATTGGTTAATCAATAACAACGCTATCAAGTTTAACTTCGATATGGTTGTGGTGGATGAGTTATCTTCTTTCAAATCATATCAAGCTAAAAGATTCAAATCCTTGCTAAAAGTAAGATGGAAGATCAAACGCATTGTTGGTTTAACAGGTACACCTAGTAGCAATGGCTTAATGGATTTGTGGGCAGAATATAAGATTCTCGACCAAGGCGAAAGATTAGGAAAATTTATCACACATTACCGTGAAAAATATTTTGATCCTGATAAAAGAAACGCCAATGTCATCTTCTCGTATAAGTTAAAACCATTCGCAGAACAATGTATCTATGATGCGGTAAGAGATATCACGATTTCGATGAAATGCACTGATTATCTCAAGATGCCTGAACTCATCAATAACTATGTAGAAGTTGAATTAGATTCTAAAGAATCTTTGCAATATAAAACTCTTAAGCAAGAGATGATTGTGGAGATTATTGGCGAAGGTGAAATCGATGCTGTCAATTCAGCTGTTCTAGCTAGCAAACTACTCCAAATGGCTAATGGTGCTGTCTATGGAGAAGAAAAGAAAGTAGTCAAAATCCACGATAGGAAACTTGATGCTCTAGAAGACTTAATTGAAGCGGCAAATGGCAAACCTGTTTTAGTTGCTTATTGGTATAAACACGATTTATCAAGAATCAAAGAGCGATTTGACTGTAGAGAAATCTTAACCGATAAAGACATCAACGATTGGAATAGTGGTCAAATCCAAGTTGGGCTTATCCATCCTGCTAGTTGTTCGATGGGATTAAACCTTCAACAAGGTGGATCAACGCTTATATGGTTTGGACTTACTTGGTCATTAGAACTATACGAGCAGACAAACGCAAGACTTTGGAGACAAGGTCAAAAGGATAATGTGGTCATTCATCACATCATCACGAAAAACACAATGGATGAGAAAGTGCTAAAAGCACTTGAAAACAAAAATCAGGTGCAAGAAGCACTAATTGAAGCTGTAAGAATGGAGGTGAATTTATGACAAGCAAAGAATACTTAAGTCAAATCTATAACTTGGATCATAAAATTTACCTCATGCGTTTAGAGGCAGAGGAATATAGAAGATTATCTTATTCTTTGCCGGGTCAAGACTTCTCGAAACCATTTGTTAAAAGTTCTAATCCAAATACCGAAGCACCATTTATGAAGTGGTTAATAAAGGCGTTGGATAAGGAGAAGGAAATCGAAGACCTTCTAAAGAAGATGGAAGAATTAACTAATGATATTACTAATACCATCGATGAAGTTGAAAACCTTGATTACCGTGTTTTACTTAAACTCCGTTATATAAATCAAATGACAATATGTGACATTTCAGAAAGAATGCATATATCCATACCAACAGCGAAACGTTGGCATCGTGAAGCCTTAGAAGTAGTGGAAGTTCCTGAAAAATATAGAGACCTTTAGGAGAAATCTTAAAGGTTTTTTCTTTATTTTAAAAAGTTGATACCCTGTGATACCCTTTGATACCCAATGATACGTTGAGATACTCGCACCATATGTAGTAATGTATAATTGGCTAAAGCCATAAAGATGATTGCTCTCGATGATGTCGAGGGCTTTTTATTAGGAGGAAGCTATGAGACTTAACAGGAATTGCAAAGCAATAGCAGACTTCTATAGATCAAAGGATTGGCAAGTGGCAAGAGCTATTAAGATTGAATCTGCTCACGGTCTATGTGAGAAGTGTGGTGCTATTGGAACTGAAGTGCATCATAAGATTCATTTAACTCCAAAGAATGTCACTGATCCTAATATAACTATTAATCAAGATAACTTAATCCTTCTATGTACTGAGTGTCATAACGAGGAGCACCAAAGGTTTGGAGGCTCAAGGACTTACGAGTGGGACAAGGAAGGAAATTTAGTTGGGAAGAAAGAGAAAAATATTCCCCCCACCTAGCATTTTGTTTGATTCACTAAAGTGCCGTGGGACCAAACCTCTAAAATGCGTGGGATCAATTTTTCAAAATCGTTTTTTCCTGTAGGAGGCACTATGAATAAGAAATCAAATATCACAAAAGAATATAACCGACTAAAGTCGCTCTTCCAAAATTCAGATGAAACCAAAAAGAAAATGGTGGATGAATTATTCAAAAAAGCAGCGTTTTTAAAGGTAAATATGGATGAATTACAGGGAAAAATCGCTGAGGAAGGCATAACAATTGTCAACAATAAAGGGGTTCCAAGTATCAATCCAAGCTACAAAGCTTATCTCCAATCAGTCTCTGCTTACCAAGGAATTATTAAAACTTTAAATACAATCTTTGGTAAACAAATTGAAGACGAAGAAGATGAGTTCGAATCCTTCATGGCAAAGAACGGTAAGTCCTGATGAACTACCTAAAGCAATACTATGATGAGATTGAACTTGGAAAGATTAAGGTTGGCAATGAATTAAAGATGGTTCTTGATTCACTTATTAGTGATTTAGATAATCCTAAATATTTCTTTGATGAAAAGCCTGGGGAATTAAGAATCAATTTTATTGAGACTTTTTGTAAGCACACAAAATCGCCATTTAATGGTCAACCATTCGTTCTTGAATTATGGGAGAAAGCATTTCTTCAAACAGCATATGGATTTAAATATTCTGATACTGGTTTAAGAAGATTCACTGAAGCGTTACTTCTCATTGCTCGTAAGAACGGAAAGACAACCTTTGTAGCGGGAATTGATCTGGCTGAATTCTTCTTATCTAGTGGTGGTGTGGACATCATTTGTGCCTCTAACACTAATGACCAAGCATCAATCCTTTTTGAGGAAATCAACAATATGAGAGAGCAATCCAAGGCACTCTCTAAAGAGAATAGAAGCAGAAAGAACTTATTCTTCATCTATTCCCCACGCAATAAAAACAAAATTAAGAAGTTATCCGCGCAGTCACGCAACTTGGATGGATACAATGTAGAAATAGCTTGTATAGACGAGGCACATCAAATGTCTGATTCAAAAGTCTATGATGCTATCAAACAATCACAATCAACTAAACGAGAACCATTGATGTTCATTATCACAACCGAAGGTAATGTAGTCAGTGGTTTTTTGGATAGAAAACTTGAATATGTACGCAAGGTCATTAAGGGCGAAATCGAAGATGATAGAATCCTTCCTTGGCTTTACACACAAGATTCAACCGAAGAAGTCTATAACGATAAATCCTCTTGGGTTAAGTCAAATCCTTCCTTAGGAAGAGTTAAGGCAATTTCCTACTTAGAGGATATCATGAACAAATCAAAGAATGACCTTTCTACAAGAGTCACGATGCTTTGTAAAGACTTCAATATTAAACAGTTAGAATCAGGTACTTGGTTATCGTTTGATGATTTAAATAATGAAACCACATTTGATATTGAATTTCTTAGAGATTCATACGCAATTGGTGGTGTTGACTTATCATCCACAACTGACCTTACCTGTGCTTTGCTCCTTGTTATAAAAGAAGGCAAGAAGTATATCGTTCCACATTTCTTTATGCCTAGTGAAGTAGTGCAGAAAAGAATCCAAGAAGATAGTGCTCCATATGATTTATGGATCAAACGAGGATTAATCACCCTTACTGATGGAAGCCAAAATGACTTTACTAAAGTAACTGAATGGTTTCTTCAAATGGTTCGTGAATATGGTATTAGACCATTATGGATTGGTTATGATCCTTGGAATGCACAGTATTGGGTAAACGAAATGGAAGAACACGGCTTCAATATGGAAAAGATTCGACAAGGTATCTTTACTCTTAGTGAACCAATGAAACAACTTGAAGCAGACTTAAAAAATAAGGGTGTTATCTATGATAATAATCCGATTCTTAAATGGTGTCTTGCTAACACCCAGGCTAAAGTGGATGTTAATGGAAACATTCAACCAAGCAAAATGAATAGCAAATATAAGCGTATTGATGGATGCGTTGCATTAATCATCGCTTATGCAGTACTGAACAGGTACAAAAACGATTACACGAACATGAGCTCCTAAGAAAATAGGGGCTTTTTTATTGGAATGGAGGTCCCTATGTTAAAAGTTATTGAATTATTCGCAGGTTTAGGTAGCCAAACTCAAGCCCTTAAGAATATCGGTGTCGAACACGAGGTGGTGGCGATATCAGAAATAGACAAATATTGTCTCAAATCTTATGAGGCATTACACGGCAAACCTAACAACCTTGGTGATATATGTAAAATTGAAAGATTACCAAAAGCAGACTTATGGACCTATTCATTCCCATGTCAGGATGTTTCCGTTGCGGGTAAACTCGCAGGAATCAACGAAGGAACGAGAAGTGGACTCCTTTATGAAGTGGAGAGATTACTCAAAATCGCTAACGAAGAAGGAACTCTTCCAAAATATCTTTTGTTAGAGAATGTCAAAAACCTCGTTTCTAAGCGTTTTAAACCTGACTTCGATAAATGGCTCGATTTTCTTTCTTCCATCGGTTATACGAACTATTGGAAGGTATTAAACGCAAAAGATTATGGCATCCCTCAAAACAGGGAACGTGTTTTCTGCGTTTCAATCCTAAATTTTGGTTCTTATGAGTTTCCTGAAAAGAAAGAATTAAAGCTTAAACTTCGTGATCTACTAGAAAACGAGGTAGATGAAAAATATTATTTATCGCAAAAAGTCATCGCTTGTTTTATGAAAGAAGACACCAAAGGGTTCAATCGAAAAGAACGCTTTATGGAAAACATCGAACATAGCGATGGTGAAATAGGTCACGCTATAACTACAAGAAGTGGTAGTAGACCAACTGACAACTTTGTTGTCGAAAAAACTGAGCAGGAAAGAAGATGTGATGAAGCATTAGAAAGTGGGGAACTTGCAGAAGGCGATGTTATAAATCACTCCCACGATAATCCAGTTCCTGTTAACAGTGAAAATCCTGATTGTGCACCAACCCTCACAACGAGGGGTGATGAACTAGGGGTAGTTGTTATGGGCAACTACTCTCCTAGTGGTCATAATGCAGCAAGGGTTGTTGATCCTGATGGAATTGCTCCAACGGTGATGGAAAACCATGGAACTGTTACGGCAATACCAATTAAGAACAACACAAAGAAAGGATTCCTTATGGCAGAAGAAGGCGATGCCGTTGATATTAGTGGAAGAATGCAATACCATCGTGGCACTGTCCAAAAAGGAATATCTCAAACCATCACAACAGCAGGAGGAGATAATGTCGGAGTAGTTGTTAAAGATAAATCTTTATTCAGCGAAACCGAAAAGAAACTCTTTACTGAAGATGGAAACATTAGACGATATATTGGTAGCGATAAGGTTGATGAATTTAAAGAAGGACAAATGGCAACCACATCATTCCCAAATGGGTATGGTCATGGTCCTAGGGTACACGATGAATCAGTATCCTTGAATACAATTGATAAACCTTGCGTTAAATATAATTTAAGAATCCGTAAGTTGACTCCTCGTGAGTGCTTACGATTGATGGGATGGAATGATGAACAAATCGATAAGATTCAAGCATCAGGAGTTTCTCATTCCCAACAATACAAGCAAGCTGGAAATGGAATAGTTGTTCAGGTGCTTGAAGAAATCTTTAGAAATCTATTTAAAAAAGTAGAAGTACACGGATACGAGCAGTTAAACCTGTTCGATTTTAATTTTGAGGAGGATGAATAATGGCTTACGAGATTAATATTCACGTTGATAAAAGCGGAAAACTCGAGACAGATCAATTCCCTCTCGAATTATCCGTTTATAGGGAAAGTAAAAGAGTAAAACTCTTATTCGATGTCGATGTCGAGATTGACTCTACTTACCATTACCTTAAATTTACACACAAAAATGCAACCTATTTATATAGAGTCCATAACAACGAATTTGAGATTCCTAAAGCAATTACTGCCTATGAAGGTAGATGGGAAATGTCATTTGTTGCCTGTGATGAAGTCGCTAATAGTGACTCAACAATTACAGCAAATTATATTTATGCATCCGAGCCTGTTGTTGCTGATGTTCTTAAAGGAAATTTAGGCATTATCCATACATCGGAAGAATTTACTTTATTGTCTCAACTAGTTGAAGGAACATTTGACCATTTTGAAATTCCTAATGGTTGTACTTACATCACTTCGTACTTCTTATCTCAAGCAAGTAACGAATTTGCTGTTAGTGTTCCTTATACAGTTGTGACTATCGAGGATCACGCTTTCTACGAAAGTGGATGTACAAGAATTGATTTTGAAGAAGGCTCTCAATTAGCTTCTTTGGAAGATTATGCCTTATATAGAATTCCTAATTTGGAAGACATCAATTTTCCATCATCTCTTTCAAGATGGGGCAACTACAACTTAAGTGGTTGTGGAAGTGAATATGTCACCTTTGGTGCTAATTCAAATTTAAGAATCTTATCTTCCTATGCTTTTTGGAATGCTCCAAAACTCAAGAAGTTATATCTTCCTGATAGATTACAGCAATTTTCAGGAGGTACTGCAGTAGTCAAGGGTTGTCCTTTATTAAATGAGATTTGGTTCCCTAACACAATTAATGTTCCAATCCCATTAGAAGCGATTCAAGACTGTCCTGTCTTAAGTAAGATTACATTGCAAAGTAACTTCAATGTTAACGCAAACTTTGGTAACTGTACTTCCTTAACTAGAGAATCAGTTATTCAGATGTTTAGAAACTTAAAAGACTTATCGAATGCTGCTTCAAAAGTTATCTCAATTCATCAAGCTGTCTATGACAGGCTAGAGGAAGAAGATATCGACATTGCCACGAATAAGAACTGGACAATCGGTATTGTTGGTGGAGATAATCCATTAGCAGGTAAGTCATTCCATTATGAGAATAGTCAAATCTCGATTGATTTAGAATTCTCTTACGGATTTGGCTGTATCTCAATTGATGCTAATGCAGTCAACTTCACATACGAATATTTATCTGACACTACATTTAAGATTGATATTTCAGGTGGAGATTATATCCCAAGTGCGTGGGGCAACTTTATGCCAGTCCCAGTCGGTGAAGTCATAAATGACACAGGCGTTATTACTTTCAGTAGTGGTGAAGCTTCTTCAGTGAAACTAAAAACTTATTCCAATAATAATGTTGGAACAAATAGAACATTCAATTTAGTGAGGGAGGGAGACTAGTATGGAAGTAGTCATTGAGAAAGGCAGAAAAGTCCTAAAAGCAAAAGATGGATATATCATTCAAAGTGTGACTGATGGCTCTATCTTAGGCAAAAAACTCATTCTAGGTAAAAAGGACTCCGAAATTCATTATCACGAGATTCCTATAGAAATCCCAAGCGAAGAATAAGGAGGTTTAATCGATGGGTTTATTTGACATCTTTAAACGAAAAAAGAAAGTAGTAGTGCCCATTGATTATGACACTAGACTTTTTCAAACAACCCTAAACTTGTTCAGCGATTTTGGGGATAACATTAACGCTAGTGATGTGGTGAAAATCTGCATTGATAGAATCGCCACGCATTCAGCAAAGCTGAAACCACGATATGTGAAGACTCAAGATGATAAAACTGTCCTTGAGAAGAAAGGCAATTTAGCCTATCTACTCAAATTTCAGCCTAATCCTATGATGACACCATATGATTTCATTTATCGAGTGGTCACATTACTCTATTTAAATAACAATGCGTTCATATACCCAGTGTATGATCCATTAACATATGACCTCTTAGAGTTATGGCCAATAAAACCTAATTCAGTTGAGGCATTAAAAGATGAAAGCGGAGAATTGTATCTCCGTTTTTATTTCACTGACAAGAAAGCATTCACGCTCCCATACGAATCCATTATTCATTTAAGAAGATTCTATGGAACAAACGATATCTTTGGTGGAAGCGGTGCTGTTAGCGACCATGCTGCTCTATTAAAAACCATTAAGATCAATGATTCGGTTTTGCAAGGGTTAGATAACGCTATTAAAACATCATTTCAAATCAAAGGTTTATTGAAAATAAACGGAATGCTTAACGAGAAGGATAAGCAAGCTCAAAAAGCTGAATTTGAGAAAGCACTCAAGGATTCGGTTGAGAGTGGAGGTTCTTCCATTGTTCCTGTTGACTTGAAAGCAGACTATGTTCCTCTTTCAGTTGATCCAAAACTAGTGGATAGTAACACGCTTACATTCCTTCAAAAGAAAATCATTACTTATTTTGGCGTTAGCGATGCCATCTACGATAACAAGTACAACGAAAATGAGTACAACGCCTTCTACGAAGGAGTTATTGAAGGAATTGCCATCGCAATGTCTGAAGCATTTTCCAAAGCGTTATTAACAAGAAGTCAGTTGGAACATGGTGAACAAATCATCTTCTATTCCGAAAGACTTCAATATGCTTCTTGGAACACTAAAGTCCAAGCTATCGAGAAATTGATGGGTCTTGGCATCCTCTCTTTAAATGAATCTAGAGCACTTCTAGGGTTCGAACCAATTGAGGGAGGCAATCGAAGACTTCAATCTCTCAACTATGTTGATGCAGATAAAGCCAACGATTATCAACTACAACCAATCATCTTACAACCTAAGAAAAAGGAGGATCCAAAAGATGGAGAAGGAAACTAGATTCTCTTCAATCGAAACTAGAAGCGATGATGAGAACAAGAAAATGATTGTTGAAGGCTATGCAATTGTCTTTGATGAAGAAACCTTAATCGGTGATGAAGAGAGAGGATTCATCGAAGTGATTGATAAAGGTGCCTTGGCAAGTACCAATATGAAAGATGTGCCATTTAAGTACAATCACAACGATGTCACATTGATCTTAGCGAGAACTAGAAATGGTTCTCTTTCTTTAGAAGTCGATGAAAAAGGACTCAAAATTAGAGCAGAACTCATCGATACAACCAGTAACGTGGATATCTATAAATCCATTGTTGCAGGGTTATTAGACAAGATGTCATTTGCTTTCACTGTTAAAAGTCAAAGCTGGGATAGAAGTGGAAAGATACCAAAAAGAACGATTACGGCAATTGATCGTCTCTTTGATGTATCCGTTGTTGATTTGCCTGCATACGACCAAACTTCCATCCAAGCAAGTGCTCGTTCTTTAGAGTTGGTGGAGACCGAACTAAAGGCATTGGATGATGCAGAGAACTTAGAACGTAGAAAAGTGATTGCCAAACGCATAAAAATCAAAACCAAAAATTAGGAGGAATTCATTTTATGAATTTAGAATTACGTTTAAAGGAAATTAAGACCCGCCTTGAAGAAATTAGGGGTCTTGCTGAAACCGAATCTGATGTCGAAAAACTTGAAGCTTTAGACAAAGAATCCGATGAATTAATCAATGAACGCAAAGCCATCGAAAAGAAACTCGCAATGAGAGGCAAATTCGATGTCAAAGAAGTCATTGAAACTAAACACGAGAATAACGAAGAGCTCGAAGCACGTGGCAAAGCCTTAAAAGAAGGCAGAACTGTCACAATTGCTGCTGATGGTGTTTTACTCCCTGAACACGTTGATGACAAAATCTCACCTGTTCCTTTCCGTGAAGTCTCTACTTTAGTAGAACAAGTTCACACCGTTAACTTAAAAGGTGGCGAAACCTACAAGAAATCTTTCGTTAAATCTCATGGCACTGGTGGTTTAACCGCTGAAGGTGATCCATACACAACTGCTGAACCTGAATTTGGTTACTTAACCATCTCCAAGGTCAAAGTTACTGCTTATGCAGAAATTACCGAAGAGCTCGAAAAACTTCCTGCTGCTGATTACCAAGGTGAAGTTGTCAAAGGAGTCAACATCGCTTTAAGAAAGAAAATCTCCGAACAAATCTTACGCGGTGCGGGTACCACAAACACATTCAAGGGCATCTTCTCAGCTAACTGTGAAGCACTTGCTGATGCAACTGACCTTGAAATTTCTGCTATCGATGAAAACACACTCGATGAAATCGTTTACGCCTATGGTGGTGATGAAGAAGTCGAAGGTGGCTGTGTCCTCATCCTCAATAAGAATGACTTACGTGCATTCGCTGGTTTAAGAACTAGAGAAGGTAGAAAAGTCCACACTGTTGACTACAAGGCCAAAACAATCGATGGCATCCCATTCATCATCTCTTCACATTGCAAAGCAATCTCTGCATCTGCAACACAAGTTGGTGAATATGGTATGGCTTATGGTCCACTCGCTAACTACGAAGTTCCAATCTTCAGTGGTGTTGAAGTAGCCAAATCCACTGATTACAAATTCAAAGATGGCATCATCTGCTACAAAGCATCAGTCTTCACTGGTGGTAACGTAGTTGGCTACAAAGGTTTCTTAAGAGTCAAGAAAGCCACTGCTCAAGAAGCAGAATCTGACGAAGAAGAAAACCATGACTAATTAAGGTCGAAACACGGAGGTCAGCTCGCTAACCTTGATAAGTCGCTAGTCGCAATATATATGAAACGAGAGATCAATAAATGTATATGAAGGCGAGCCCTTCCGTTTAAGAGTAATAGGAAGAATTTTAACGAATAGATAAAAGAGGAGGTGTCTAAAATGTCGAGCGAAAACATGCTTAATTTGATGAAGAAAGCTTTGCTTATCCCTGCAACCGAAAACTACGCTGATGATGAAATATCCGTTCATATCGCCTCGTGCCGCCAGTTACTAATCACAACTGGAGTTCCTCGTGAAATCGCTGAATCGGACGATCATCCTTTAGTGACAGCTCTTATTACCATATATGTGAAGACAAACTTCGGATTTAAAAGCGATGGGACAGTGAAAGAGCTTCCTAAGAGCTTTGACGTCTTACTCAGGCAACTATGTTTACATAATCCTGAGGTTGATGGAGGTTCATCCTCGTGATAGCGTACCCTAATTCCGGCAACATTTCCTTATTCCTATTACGTGTTAAAACAGCTGAAGATGACTTGGGCAACCAAGGATATCGGTTGGTCGACTCCAAGGAGGTGGTAGGGATGATAAGCTCTATCACTTCTAAGGAATTCTATTCATCAAAACAAACTCAAACGAAGGTGGACTTTAAGGTCTCCATTCAAGCGTTCATCTATGATGGAAGCAAATATATCTATATTCAAAGAGAAGACAAAATATATGAGGTTCAACGTACCTATCAAAATGGTATGTGGATGGAATTATATGCATCTGAATCTTCTTTAAAGAAGGAGGATATTCAAAGATGGAACCTATGACACCTGAAAAACTACCAGTTGAAATTGAACGTGCCGTTAGGGATTACACCAAAGATGTTGAATTAGCGATAGTTCAACGTTTGGACAAAACGGCAGATCAAATACTGGATTACATCAAATCAAACGCTCCAAAGAGAAGTCATTCAGGTGAGCACTTAGCGGATGCGTTTATTAAAGAATCCTATGGTGAGGGTGTAAATCAAACGATTGTTATATACTCAAAAACCAAAGGATCAATCGTTCATCTAATAGAACTTGGTTTTAGACATCGAAATGGAAAGATGGTCGCTGCTCGTCCGTTTATGAGACCTGCATACGATGAATTCGCTCCAAAGATGCTAGAGGATATTCAAAAGATTATCGAAAGGGGTGGTGAATAATGCTTAAAAAACTTAGAGAAGTATTGCTTACAGTCCTTCCGACAGTTATTTACGCTCATATCGATTATGATAATGAGCAAAACGCTGATCCACCTTTGATTGTCTATCAAGAGATTGGCAAAAGACCTCCTCAATTTGGAGATGATAAGCCAGTTTACTACGTAAGAACGATACAAATCACATTAATAACGAAGAAAAAAGATGAAGCCCTAGAAGAGAAACTCGAAAGAGCATTGCTCAACAAAGACTACATCTTTTCTTTAACAACGGAGTTTAGAAACTCTGATGGCTCTATAAGTAGAGTCTATGAAATTAGGCTGGAGGAATTTAAATATGCCAAATAACAAAATTACATTCGGTTTACGAAATGTTCATTACGCCATTGCCAATCAAGATAACAATGGTAACTGGAGCTTTGATACTCCAGTCGCTCTACAAGGAGCACAAGAATTCTCAAGTGAAGTAGTGGGTGGTAGCACCAATGTCTACGCAGATGATACCTTGTATGCATCTTTAGTACAAAACGCTGGTAGAACATTAACTCTTAAATTCACTGAAATCCCTGATGAATTCAAAACAGCAGTCCTTGGATACAAGAGACTTGCCAATGGTAACTTAGTGGAAATCGCTAATGCACCTGTTGTCACATTTGCTCTTGGTTTCGAGTTCCAAGGCGATGCTAAAGCAAGAAGAGTTTGGTACTACTTATGTAGTGTTACTCCAATTGCAGAAGCAACCAAATCCAAAGCGGATTCAATTGAAGCAAATAGTGTTACTCTCAACATTACTGCTAGACCAATCGAAGTTGGCGATGATTTAATCACCAATTGCGTGTCTGCTAAAGGCGATAGTAACTACACTAACTTCTTAACAACCGCACCTGTGATTCCTGAAATCCCTGCATCTAATCCATAGGAGTGAGAATCATGGAACGTACAGTTAAACTTAATGGGAAGGAACTAAGATTAGCTTCTTCCCTTTTTACTATTATTTCCTATAGGAATGTTTTCGGAACTGAACTATTTGATGATGTCGAAAAGTTAGATAAAGCAATGCAAACAAATAAGAACGATGTCGGTAGATTTATCGATGTCCTTTTTAGATTAATCTACGTGCTTCATAAACCTTTCTATGCTGATTCATACGATCACTTTCTTCAATCTTTCGACTTCAGTGTTCTTTCTAACGTGGAAGAATTAACAGTTTTGGCGAATACGATTGGTGAACTTCTTGGTGAAGTGAAGAAACAATCTAATGGAACTGATTTAGCCCCAAAACAATAAAGCCAGGGGAGAACATCACGGCAAACATTATTTTTAACCTGGCTCAATTAGGAATACCGATTCGTGATGCGGAATTCTTTGATATTAGGACTTACCTTGACATAGTCAAATTACAAAAATCCATCTATGAAGAAGGTGGTTCTAAACAAGCGACTCAAGCAGATATTGATGCTTTTTTAGGGTAGGAGGTGAGAGAAATGGCAGAAGCGATTAAAGGTCTTAATATTAAGCTCGGACTTGATACCACTGAACTAGAGGCTTCTATCAAATCTCTCAATTCCGACTTAAAAGAACAACAACGTGATTTAGCCGCAATTAATAAAAACTTAAAATACGATTCTTCTAACGTTGATCTATGGAAGCAAAAGCAATCTAAGTTAAACGAAGTTCTTCAAACAACAAAGAAGAAATTAGATGAACAAAAGAAGGCTCTTGATGTTGCTAGAGAAGGTGTCAAATTAGGCACTGTTTCTGAGCAAGAATTCAACAAGATGCAACGTGCCATCCAATATACGGAGGCAGAAGTAGCAAAGCTAAATAAGGAACTTAAGGAGACTGAAGGCAAGATTTCAAGTCTTGGTAGCGTTAATGTTGAGAAACTCTCGGCAATTGGATCAGCAATGACCAAATACATTACCGCTCCAGTTACGGCAGCGGTTACAGCTTTATCAGCTTTAGCATTAAAAACCACTGAAACAGTTAATCAAATGTCCGATACCGCTAAACAACTTGGTGTTGGCCTTGAAGCAATGCAGAAGTGGGAATATGCAGCAAAGCAACTTGGTAGTGAAACCCAATACCTTGATAAGGCATTCCAAAAAGTTAACAACTTGTTAGGCCAAATTGCTAACGGAGATGATGTCTCTGAACAATTAGCAAAGATTGGTTTAACAATGGATGATTTAGCAGGTTTGGATGCAGAACAAGCCTTCGCTAAAATCCGTAGTTCTATTGCTAGCGTAGAAGATGCTGCTACAAGAACTGCTTTAGCAAATCAATTCTTTGGAGATAAATTAGGGACTTTACTTAACCCTGTTTTATCTGCTTCCGAAGAAGAACTTCAATCTTGGATGGATGAAGCCGAGAAAGTCGGTATCGTATCTGAAGAAGATGCAGAAATTACTGGTGCTCTTGGTAATGAAATCTATGCACTTAAACAAGCGTTTCTTTCTTTAAGAACTGAACTTGCAACCGCATTAGCTCCGATTATCACAAAGATAGTGGAGTTCTTAAGAGAAAAAGTAATACCAAAAATTAAAGAACTTATTCAAAAGTTCAATGAGATGTCCACAAGGATGAAGGGAATCATAGGTGTTGTTACGGCGGTAGCGGCTGCGATTGGACCAATTCTTACAATCGTTGCTAAAGCAATAACAATGTTTATGAAGTTCAAAGAAGTTCTTGGAACAGTCAGCGAAGCATTCAAAGCTGTAGGTGGTGCCGCTAAGGCAGGTCCATGGGCTGCACTCATTGCTTTGATAGCGGTGTTACTTCTTCAAAACGAAAACTTCAGAGCCTTACTCAAAAGGGTTCTTGAAATAGTTCAACAGTTAATCGACAAAATAGTCGAACTTGTTGGAAGAATCATTGAAAAATTGAAACCAATCCTCGACATTTTGATGAATGTTATTAATCAAATCATTGATGTATTGGTCGAGGTTATAGATGGCATCCTAGATGTTGTCATGATGGTGTTAGATGAAGTAGTAAAACTACTTGAGAAACTCATTGATCCAATAACTAGAATCTTAGAAATGCTCACGGCAATCTTGATTCCTGTCACTCAGTTGATAGCAAAGATTCTTCAAGTTGTAGCAAAGATTCTTCAATTAGTTATTGGACTTATTGTTCAGATCATCGAAGCAGTAATTGAGTTAATCGATGGGGTTTTGAACATCTTAATCGAAATCATCAACGTAATAGTGGACATCTTAGGTGCTGTTATAAATGTTGTAGTGACTTTACTCGACATCTTGGTCGATATTCTAGAACCAATCCTCGAGATCATCTTGGCGATTCTAGAACCACTTATCGAATTCATCTCAGGAATTATTGAAATCATCGCTTCCTTGTTCGAAGTGTTGATGCCTCTTATTGAGATTTTCTTAACACCAATTATGGATATCCTTGATGTAATCTTTGAGATCATTGAGGCAATTTCTCCTATTTTGGTGATTATTGGAAATGTCATTAAAGCGGTAATTCTTCCTGTTCTCCAACTCTTGATGCAAATCTTAAAACCAATCCTCGATATCCTAAGTGCCATTATCAATGCGATTAAATGGATTTTGGATCACACAGTTGGTTGGTTAATTAAGTTAATCGAAAAGATGTTTGGCACAGGAGACTTTGATGCAGAGAATACGGTCAAAACAACAAGCAATTCATATATGAATACTGACAATTCTCGTACAACAAATAATGTCACTATTAACACTAGTGGCGATGTTGATATGGATTCAATTAACGAAGCTTTAGGAGGTGCCTACTAATGAGAAGAAAACTATATTTAGTTAACGAAGTTGGTAGCACCTTCTATTTTGACTACACCCACAATTGTGTCATCGAAGAAATGGATGGCTTTGGTTTTGAGTTCGACATTGACTATGAAGAGTTTGATTCAAGGTTTGTTGAGACAAAACGAAAGATTCCTCAAAGAACCCTTGATTTAACCCTTGATTTCTTTGATGGGTATCATGGTTTTACTCGATGGAGAGAATTCATTACTAAAAGTAAAGAAGTTCGACTCTTCTATGAAACATCTGTTGGGAAAAAATATTGCTACGTTAATGTTGTCTCTTCAACAAAAGCACAGTTAGAGAGTGGAGTGCTTAAAAGCAAGGTGAAGATTGATTGTTTATCTCTTTGGCTTGTAAATAAGTCTGCTCATATAGAAGTTACTGATGCTGGTGGTGGAAAGATTTATACGTATCAATACCCATATGTATATGCAGTTTCCTTTAATGGAAAAGTCACTGTTAATAATGAATCATCTAGGAATGTACCTTTGGTAATTAGATTAATTGGCAATTGCTATAACCCTAGAGTAATCATTCGTCAAAATGGTGTTGATATACAAACATTAAGATTGATAGTTGATGAAAGAGACGAACCAACGATTGTTATTTGCTCTGAACCAACTAATCAATACATCAAGCGGCTTTTAGATGCAGAAGAACAAGACTATTACGATAAGCAAGACTTTAGTTGTGAAAACTTCTTATTCTTACCACCCGGTGAAAGTGAAATATTCTTTGATCCTGGAGTAAGAGAAGAAGCGACCTGTGAAATCTCGTTTAAAGAAGAATATATCGCTCATTAGGAGGTGTCTATGCAACTTATCTTTTTAAGTGAACAAGACTTATCAGTAATGGACTACGGTTACGCCACTGATGATTTCGATATTATTCTTGATGCGTTAGTACCTCAAAAGTCAAAATTCACAGTAAATAAACAAAGTTTAAAAGCGAAAGTTGGTGACTTATTAATTGTTAAAGAAAATGGTTATCCATATGTTGGAATAATCACCTCTATAAAAACTGATGAAAAGTTACAAACTAAAGTGGAAACAAAAGACTATTTATCTCTTCTTGATGTAGATGTACCTCTTCCAAGAACTTTTAGTGGTAACTCAGCTCAATTTATTGTGAATCTGATAAACAACACTTTTAAGTATTCAGGTGACACATACCAAAATGTCAGTTATCTCGAAACATCGGTTGAGGTGGTGAAGAACTGTAATCTAGCTTATGAAGCAGACACTAAAGAAAACATCCTAGATTTGGTAGAGGAATTCTCTAAAACCTATGGCATTAGACTTGAATACCAAGTTGTCCTTGCTAATGGAAAGTTTTCCAAAATTAGAATACGAGTTGTTTCTGCTAAAGTTGGTGTCACCATGAAGTCAACTCTTGGTGGTATTACTAATCTCAACGTAAATGACACAAACGAAATAAGTTTAAACAAAGTTTTTTACATACCAAAAGCTGAGAATACGCAGCATACAAGTCAAGTTATATATTACTTAACAAACGATGGGCAAGTGGTAACAACAGCACCTGCTCTTAAACGTATTCCAAAAGTGAAGATGAAGTACGAATTCTTTTCTGATAAGGATTATGATTCGCTTCTTACTAAAGCTACAAAGGCATTAGTGGATTCTTCACTAGAACACACGATCACATTTAATTTCTCATTTATCACCAATCAAATTGATGCTCTTCAAGAACTAAAAGTTGGTGCAATTGTGAGATTCATCACGGAAAGTAAGACCTACGATACCATCGTTTCTAAGATGGAATTCAAAGGAACTTTCAATGTCGCTAAGGTCACACTTGGTGAATATCGCCTGTCTTTGACAGACAAACTCAAATTATTCGATAGGAGGTCTGCTTAATGGCTATTCAAAAAATTACATTCGATGCCGCTTCGGTATCAAGCAAAATGGATGCCGATATCAATCACTTTTTAACAAGTGGTGTGAATGGCATTTTTTACGGCATTTTAGGTAGATGCCAAGCTTCAGTCAGCAATAACTATATTTCTTTCCAAAATGGTTACGTACAGGTATACGGAAGAAGAATCTTTGTTGAGAGTGGAACTAAGATATCGGTTTCTTTGGATGGATCAGCTTATGGCATTGTTGTTATCAAAATTGATCTCGGAAATAACACAATCTCTTTAGAGAAGAAAGAAGCTAGTTCTGCTTATCCAACGCTTATTCAAAATGACTTAATGAATGGTGGTCTCATCTATGAGTTTCCGCTTTGTAGATATACCAAAACCTCATCTTCAATCACTTTGGATTCTACATATGATCCACCATATATTAAAAATGACCAAACAAAGATTAACGAGAAAGCAACTGAAGTCAAAAATGATGCTAGCTCCAAATATGGTTATCTCTATGATGGCTGGTCACACTTGTCTTATGGTCACTGTTATACATTTGATAACATCAACTCATTAAACGCCTATAACGGAATTATTAGTGTTTATGTCGGTGGAACAAATGTTATTTTCTGCGGAGCTTCAGTAGGTGGAAGTGGTGGCATCGTTCATTACCGCTATAACGGTCAAGATTGCACACTTTCATGTCAACTAACTAGCAGCAAACTATATGTCGAAGATAGTAGGGGGAATGAACCAAAATATGCAAGAGTTATTAGATAGATTATTTTCACCAAACAAGATTTTATTGGTGTATCGCTGCGGTTCTTTAATCTTTGGACTAAGCGATGATGAAAGCGATAAAGATTTTACTGTCGTCATTGATGGATTTGATAGTTGCAATGTAGTCAAAACTGATGATTGCGATTTCTTTACCTTTGGTAGAAGTTATTTTGAGAAGCTTAAAAACTTCGATAAAGGGTGTCTAACATATTTCCTTTGTTGGTTAGACAACACACTTCTCGCCAAAGAAAACATCATATATGTTGATGATTCAATCAAAGATCAACTTGATGAGTTCTTATATATCGATTTCAAAAAACATTTTAAAGATTGGCTTTATCGCTTGATTGCTTATTTTGGTATCAGGCTTGAAAACTACAAGGATGAAAAGAGTCTTTATCATTTGTATCGAGTCGAATCCCTTATTAGGCATTACAAAGAAACAGGCAAGTTTGAATATTACTTCTCTGAAGAGAACTTCGAACTAGCGAAAGACCTTAAAACTAATATGAACATAGAAAAGCATCTCCCAAGATTAAAGGAGATTTTTTCTTACTTGTTAAGTCTTTATGAGGAGGAACAAGAATGAGTCACATCGTAGAAATCATCATAACAACAGCGTCTATCATTACTGCATTGGGAGTAATCTTTGGGATTCTATTTGCCTTATTCAAATGGCTTATGAAAAGAGATAAAAACGATGCAGAAATCAAAGAGATAAAGGAAGAACAATCTATTCTCACCAAAGGTGTTCTTGCCTGTCTTAAAGGTTTAAAGGAACAAGGATGTGATGGTCCAGTTACGGTAGCAATTGCCGAAATTGAAGATCACATAAACAAACAAGCTCATAAATAGGAGGAGCAAATATGAACCAAATCTTACTTAATATTTTAGCTGCTGTAGTGACAGCAATTGTCCTTCCTCTCATTTCCTATATTGGAGTGAGATTTTCAACTTACCTTAATAACAAGATTAAAGATGAAACCGCTAAGAGACTATTGAACGAAGCGACACAAATCGTTCTTAATGCCACAAGAGTGGTTTTTCAGACCTATGTTGAGGCTTTGAAAGCTGAAGGCAAATTCGATAAAGATGCTCAATTAATTGCCCTTAACAAGGCTAAATCGATTGTCCTAGCAGAACTTAAAGAAGACACTAGGTCATTCATTGAAAAGAACTATGGAGACTTAACTTCATGGATCACAAATCAAATTGAAGCATCAATCAATATTCTCAAAAACGCATAAAACGATTCAAAACGTACTCAGGCTCTCTACCAAGGGAGCCTTTTCTTACAGGAGTCGAACTATGAATCAAGAACTAAAGTTAGAACTAGCCAAAGCATTTATTGATTATGTATGGCTTAAAGGAAAAATCTCTGATGAAGAAAGGTCAAAAAGTGAGGCTATCATCAAAGAAAAATTAAATCCAAAAAAAGTGTAAAAGGTCGCTGACGAAATAAATTGGTCGCGGCAGTATAAATATGAAGAGGGCGGGCGAAAGCCCATATATTTTTTGCCCTATGGAATCCCATCGGTTGCCGAGGGGAACAAAACAAAGAAAGGAGAAAACTATGAAGAAAAGAGTAGTGGCTTATGCGAGAGTTTCTTCCAAATCTAGATCACAAGCACATTCCTTGGAATTTCAAAAATCATACTGGAATGAAAAATTAGCAACTGATCCTGATTATGAATTTCTCGGTTTATATGCCGACCACGGAATAAGTGGTAAATCCATTAAGAACAGGACTCAGTTCCTACGAATGATTCATAAAGCAATGGATGGAGGAATAGATATTATCTTTACAAAATCAGTGCAAAGGTTTGCTCGTAATACGGAAGAGTTGTTATCAATTGTCCATGAATTAAGAGATATCGGTGTTGCTGTTGTATTTGAAAAAGAAAATATTAATACCTTACAAATAACTAGTGACTTGTTTCTTACGGTTGCCGCCGCTGTGGCAGAAGAAGATTTATCTAGATACAGGGCTAATGTTGTTTGGAGCATTGAAGAATCATATAAAAGAGGAAAACCAATTTCTTTTGGCGGAAGAGTTTTTGGATATCACGTTGGAAAAAACTGTGCTTTGACCATCAATGAGGAAGAAGCTGAAGTGGTTAGAAAAATCTTTGAACTATACATTAGTGGATATAGTCTCAATGACCTTAAGAATTACTTAGATTCCAAAGGAATTAAGTCACCTATGGGAAGTGTATGGTCAAATTCGACATTAAGTGGAATTCTTCGAAATGAAAAATATATAGGCGATGTGATGCTTCATAAAGAAATTCAGGTAAATGGTGTTAGGAAAGTGATTAGAAATAAAGAAGTGAATCAGTATTATATCGAAAATCATCACCCTGCAATTATTACAAAAGAAGTTTTCAAAAAAGCACAGGAAGTAGCTGAATCAAGAAGAAATCCATTATTGGTTGGATTAGTAAACAAAGAATATCCTTTTACAGCGTTAATTGAATGTTCCTGTTGTCATAAGAAGTTCCATCATAAATTCAATCATTCGAGTTCTAATTATTCTGCTCCTTGGTATCGTTGCTCATCTACTAGAGATAAATGTACTTCAACAGCGATTAGAGAAGACATTTTAGAAGAACTCTTTATTGAGGCATTTAATGAGTTTGTTAGAAATAGATATCAAGGTGTTGAAGAACAAGATTATCAATCCCAAATAGATGCTAAAGAAAAAGAAGAACAGGAATTAACTAAACTATACGCTAATGGTTGGATATCTAAAGAAGATTATGATTCCGAACTCAACCAAATCTTAGAAACAAAAAACAAGCTGTTGAAAGAACAAAGTTCTTTAAAATCGAGATTAATAACTGATAGAGATTATAAAGAACTTAAAGTGTTTGACCCAACAAAGGTAACAAAGTTCCTTAAAAAATGCATTGTCAAAAGAGATACCATCGAATTTCATTTCTACAACGGTGTAATCATTTCAAAAAAGGTAATAAATAGGAGGATTTATCATTATGCCACAAACTAATGTCAGGATTATCAAAGCAAATCCGTTTAATTTTAAAAACGAGGCCACTGAATCACGCTTATTAAAAGTAGCGGCATATGCACGTGTCTCCACTGATAGCGAAGAACAAGAAGACTCATTCGATAGGCAAGTAAGTTACTACAGCAATTATATCCAATCGAATCCTGAATGGGAGTTTGTGAAAGTCTATAGTGATCCAGGTATTTCAGGAACAAAGGCAGAATCTAGGCCTGGCTTTATGGAAATGATGGAAGACTGTAGAAAAGGAAAGATTAATAGAATATTAGTTAAATCAATAGCTCGTTTTGCTAGAAATACTGTTGATGCTCTCAAGTATATTAGAGAACTAAAAGAACTTGGTATCAGCGTTTATTTTGAAGCACACAATCTTGATACTGGCACAAGTGGTGGCGAAGTCCTATTAACAATTCTTGCTGCAACTGCTGAGGAAGAATCTAGAACAATTTCTAAGAATATCAAATGGACATATCAAAAGAAATTCGAAAGAGGGGAGTTTGTTTTTAATTACTCTCAATTCCTCGGGTTGAAGAAAACTGATGAAGGATTTGTAATTGTTGAGGAAGAAGCTGAAACTGTACGAAGAATTTATAGAGAATTCTTAAGTGGTGGATCATATCAACAAATTGCAAAAGGATTAAACGAAGACAATGTAAAAACACCTAGTGGAAGGGGAAGGTTTTCTGCCGCTGTTATTAAAAGCATCTTAACAAATGAAAAGTACTATGGTGCTTGTATAATGGGGAAAACATTTAAACCTGATGTTTTATCTAAAAAGAGATACAAAAATACAGGTCAAGTTGATTCCTACTATGTAGAAAACGCACTTCCTCAAATTGTTTCAAAAGAAACTTGGGATAGGGTTCAATTTGAAATTAAAGAAAGAGATGAAAATAGGGGTGTATCAAATAAAGTTTATGGCAAATTCTCTAGTGCATATCCTTTTTCCAAAATTATTAGATGTGGTTGTTGTGGTTCCTTATTTGTTCGTAATAAGAATATGAGGGGTCATGGTAAAAATATACCTTGTTGGACTTGTTCGAGTCATTTTTATCACAGTGATTCATGTCCTCAAAAAGGAATCTCTGAAGAATCAATAAAGAGAGCATTTGTAACTGTTATTAACGAAATAGCTGAAAATGTTGTAGAACTTAAAAAGGTTGTTGCTGATTCAATTAGAGAATCTATGATGAATACCCCAAAATTTACACCTGAACAACTCGAAGAAGAAATCATTGATTTACAGGAAGATATGTTGGAACTCCATAAAAGAAAAACAAAAGGTTTAGTATCTCCAAAAGATTATGCAGAACAGGGACAAGCTCTCGCAGATAAAATAGACTTAAAGAAGAGATTGCTTGATGAAATTAAATCCAAGATGATTCTTACCGAACTTACGGCAAAACGAATGACCGAGATTGAAGAGGTTCTTTCTACTCTTAAGCCTACCGATGACTTTAACGAAATTATATTTAGAAAAATGGTGGAGTCTATCACCGTAAACGATAGAACAAAGTTAACATTCAAATTCAAGGTTGGCATCGAAAAAACAATAGAAACCGAAATAAAATGATTAAAGCCTAGTGGATGAATAATCTACTAGGTCTTTTTTTTTATGCTTTTGATCAAAGTGGTCTTTATGAATATATAAAATTGTTGTAAAATTGATATAAATTTAATCACATAGGGAGACTTATGGACTTTTCGCCTCAGGAAATTAAAAACTTAAGATTAAAGCTTATGATGACCCAAACCGAATTTGCTAAATTAGTTGGGGTTTCTTTTCTTTCAATCAACAGGTACGAAAACGGAAAATCTAAACCGACTTTCAAGGTGCAAAGAAAATTAACTGAACTGAAGGCTAAAATGGAGGAAGACTAACATGGCAGAGTGCAATCCTGAGTTATGGAAACTTAAAAATATTAAAGAGGCATTGGAAGGCGAAATTACCATCAATGGTTCTAAAAGGAAAATAGTCATTCCTTTATTCCAAAGGGGAAAGAGATGGACAAAAGAAACAAAGGATATGTTTATCGACTCTCTAACGAAAGGTTATCCGATTGGTTCCTTGCTTTTCTACAAGACTCAAGTCGACAATGTCGATGTTTTTACATTGATTGACGGATTGCAAAGAGGATCCTCTATTAAAGAATATTTATCGAATCCAACTAAGTTCTTTGACATATCAAAAATTAGCAAAGAAGCAAGGGAAAAACTCTATGGTTTAGTAGTGGTAGGTGGAAATGCCGAAGTGCAAAAAGCGAAAGCAGATGAGTTGTTAACCACCTATATTAGAAGTCTTAAAACCTATGATGATTATGATCTATTGAACTTATACACCCTTTTCCTGAACGAGTTCCCTGTCTTAAATGGAAAAACAAGCGAGTTCGGATTAGCAGTCAGGGATGAACTCAATCGTTTGAAAAATGACTACAATCACTTAAGTGAAATCCAAATACCTGCGGTTGTTTATACAGGCGATGAATCGACGTTACCTGAGATTTTTACCAGGATCAACAAAGAGGGAAAACCTCTATCCGAATATGAGATATTTGCCGCTTCTTGGCCTAGTGCTGAATTCAAGATTGAAAACGAGCAAATAGTTGAATATGTGCTTAAGAAATACGATATGTTGAATGACACTGAATTTACTCTCAGTGGTTACAATCGTGATGAAAAGAGAATCAACAAGAGCGTGAACGCATTTGAATATGCATTCGGCTTTTCTAAATACATTACAAACAAGTATTCATCCTTAGCTTTCTATACCGATATTCCTGATGATGTGGCGAATCAGGTCGGCTTCCAACTTATAAATGCCTGCTTCAATTCATCCCACAGTCAAATCAAAGATGTCCATAAGATAATCACGAGATTCTCCTCTAACATTTCGAAACTCGAAGAGGCTATTGAAGACTCAATAAGGTTCGTGGATAAGTGCATCGAGCCAATTCTCAAGTTCAAAGGGAACAACAGGGAGAAGAAAAAAGGCTTCCACTCTCAATTCCAAATCATGTCCCTCATCTCGTTTGTTTTCAGGAAGAAGTACAACATCCAAGATGACACGTTGAAAATCAACGAAGACTGGAGAGCCAGTAAACAAAAACTGGAAGAGAACATTTGGAAATACTATGTCTTTGACATCATCAATAAATATTGGGGTGAAGGCGGCACAGGAAAAATCCATTCCGCTAACTCCGAAAATAGATATTTGACCGATTTGACTAGCGAACAATTTGGTGCCGCTTACGATTCTTATTCTGCGGCTTTGTTAAGCAGGAGAGAAATCAAGAATGTTTCGTACCCAAGCGACATCGACTATGTGATTCTCAACACGATTTACTTAAACCTTTTCACCGCAATGGATCAATTGTCTCTAAAGAGGTTTGATGTAGAGCACATCGCAACAAAGGACCAAATGAAGAAGTTCATCAAGGTCACCAATGGCGAAGGTTTACCTATCTCGCACATTGCCAACCTATGCTACTTGCCTGAGTTCGAAAACAGGAGCAAAGGATCGAAAAACTTCTACCAAGATACCAATTACCTATCCAAAGCTGGAACAACCATTGAAACCATCGAAGAAAAATATAGTTTCACTTCAAAACCAGACCTCGAGTTTATGGATTTGGAATATCAGGATGGCGATTTTGACATCCTTAGACTTTATTATGTCGATGAGTTCCTCGCTAATAGAAACAAGATTGTAAGAAAGAAGTTCTTAGAATCCCTAGGTTTTGAAAACGCAGAGGAGGTGGCGGCACCTGTTCAAGAAATCCAATCCGAAACGGTGTTCAATGAACAATACTATAGGACAACCAAGATTGGTCGTTTGGTGAGGGAAACATTCAGCTATTTATCTAGGAATGGATATTTCAGCGATGTTGATGTCAAAAACCTAAAAAACAAGGATTATTCCTTAAAGGAATTGGGCGCAGCATATCCAGTTTTATTAGAGGTGGACCAAGACCCTCACGATTCCCATGGCACGATGAGATATTACAAAGATTCCATTGAGATTAATGGGCACAAATACTATTTGACAAGCGAGTGGTTTGAACACGATAGAAAGCTTGTTGTGCCTTGGATCAAAAAGAAATTAGGGCAGATTTAATATGAGTTGGGATACTACTGAAAAACGAATCAAATGCCCTTGTGGTAGGGGCGAAATAGTTCAGGTGAACAAAGATAATGATTGGGGTCAATACATCGAAGGAACTCCTGTTATCGAATGCCCTGAATGTGCTAAGAAATATAAGCTTGTATCAAATACACATTCGTCATATAAGCCTGGTCACGGCAGTTGGACTAACTATTACTTAGTCCCAAAGGGACTCAAACCCGATAAAAAATACAAGAACTCCTTTGAATACGTGAATGAGTATGAATTGGCCAAAAAGGATTTTGCTGAATACCTAATAGTGGATTATCCAAAGAGCGTTTTGGAAGAAGTTTACACAGAACTTTTGAATGCAACCTCGGTTTCGGCTTTGAGAAGTGCTGCGAGAAGAATTGCAAAGGATAAGAAGAGATACACGGGATCCTGCAAGATAAAGGAACTAACCCCATTAGTCAAAAAAGCCATCGATGGATTTGATTCCTATAATGGCAATTGGCAACAAAGGGATGATGAAGAACAGGAAAATATCAAGGCAGAGGAAGAGTATCTAGCCAAGGTTCGCAAGGAAGGAATTTTGCTTGATTTATAGCAAAAAATCCGTTCGATTCCTCCCATCCCCTTTAAAATGTATCAATGTTGTAGTGCAACCCCTTTCAAAAAGGACTAAATGTATCAATATTGTTGTACTAACACAACTTGATTAAATAGGATTGATACAAAGTCAGTCCTTTTTTCTTGCTTAAAAAAGTCTAATATATTATAGAATAAGACTATGTCTTATGATAAGATATAAGCATGACAAAAAAGAAAAGACTAACTCATGATCAAAAGATAATTAAAGCTTTAGAAAAAATCAAAACTCCTATTGTTGATGAAATTAGGAATTTGTCTATCTTTTTTAAAGCGAGGTCACGAAGCAACGAGACCGGAATGGAACATGTAGCTAAGAATTATCATGGTTTGGATCCAAGCGATATTGAATTATTAATAGATTGTATTAAAAATCCTATTGAACATATTAAAGATAGAAGATATCCAAAAACATACTGTTATTACCACGCTAGAAAGCATGACAAAAATCATTACATCAAAGTTGTTGTTAAGGTTGAAAACGATTTTAAAACAGGGTATATATCTTCGATATTCATTACATCAAAAATTAAAAATAAGTAGTGGAATTAACCGATTACTATGATAAAATAACTGTGTCAAAGGTGGAAAGTCGCTGTGCGACCACGACGCATTTCTTCGGAAATGGATTGACTAGCGATTCAGGATGCAGCGCCCTGATTGACAAATAATCACATCTCATTGAGATGTTTTCTTTTATGTTTTTTGCTATCATATTTATATGGAAAAAGAGATGAAACCAATTTATCCGAACTCACAATTTAAGTCTTTTTGTTATATCAAAAGCGTAGTTACTAGACCAAATATTATTGTGGGCGATTATTCCTATTATGATGATAGTGAGGACGGCCCGGAATCTTTTGAAAAACACGTAACCCATCATTATGACTTTATGGGCGATAAGCTTATTATTGGTAAGTTTGTTGCAATAGCAAGAGGCGTGGAGTTTGTGATGAATGGTGCTAATCACATGTTAGATTGTTTAACAACTTATCCTTTTGAAATCATTGATGAATTCAAAGGTCTATCTAGACCATTCGGAGATAGAGGAAACCGTGGAGATACAGTTGTAGGTAACGATGTCTGGATTGGTCAAAACGCCACAATATTACCAGGAGTTCATATTGGTGATGGCGCGATTATAGGCGCTAATGCAGTAGTAGCAAAAGATGTTCCTCCGTATGCAGTTGTTGTGGGCAATCCTGCTATTATTAAGAAATATAGATTTGATAAAGAAACAATCAATCTTCTTTTAGAACTCAAATGGTGGGACAAAGATATTGAAGAAATCAAAAAACTAATCCCATTACTTACTGGTGACTTAGCAAATAATAAAAAAGAACTTAAAAAAATATTGAAGAAATAGTGTTCCAAAGTCTTTCAGTTTGTTCCACATGTATCAAAACACTGAAACCCTGTCAATTTAGTTAAATAGGATTGATGCTGATGTGTCAGTCCTTTTATTTGAATAAAAGAACATTAAGTTATATTATATAAAGCGGACTATGACTTGGGACATTGTAAAAGACGTATTATTAGATGCATTAAAAGATAGCGCGCTAGTGCTAGCCTTTGTTTTTGCATTTCATCTTTTGCTATCTTTTATCGAAGATAAGCTATCTAAGTTTTTAACCAAAAATCAAAAGTTATCTCCTTTACTAGGTTCTTTATTTGGAATTATTCCACAGTGCGGAACTTCAGTGTTAGCCGGTGATTTATATATTAAAAGATATATTACCTTTGGTACTTTAGTAGCGGTCTTCTTATCTTGCAGTGATGAAGCTATCTTAGTGCTACTTACTAAACCTAGCGAGAAAACTATTATGGTTTTACCACTTATCGCTAGTAAGTTTGTTATTGGTTTTGTTATTGGCTATCTCATTGATTTAATTTATCGAAAACAAGAAATAAATAAGCCAGAAGAAGAGTTAACTGATGTTATTTGTCATGAACATCATCATGAACACACAAAAATTCATAAACATTTAATTCATCCACTTGTTCACTCTTTGGAAATATTTGCCTATGTTTTAGTCATTAATGTTTCTTTAGGGCTTATTATCGCTAGTGTGGGTGAAGATAACTTTAAGAGCTTCTTAACATCTAATCGTTATTTAACTCCAATATATGCTTCTTTAGTGGGCCTTATCCCTAACTGTGCCTCTAGTGTTTTACTATCTGAATTATATCTTAGTGGTGGATTATCTTTTGGAGCCTTACTTGCTGGATTATTAGTAAATTCAGGCTTAGGTATGATGGTTTTATTAAAGAGCAAGACTGCACTTAAAAAAGCGGGATTAGTGGTATTAATTTGTTTAATTACTGCAATTTCGTTTGGCTATATTTTCTGTGCAATAATTGGGTTTTAAAAAATATAAGCATTTATTTTTTTAGTTTGTGAGGGTATATTATTAACGCTATGTCAAAAGTATCAGAACAAAAAGAATTACAAAAGAAATTACAAAAAGCACGTAACATCAATGATCCTATGGATGCCTACGTGATGGAAAAGTTTTCTTTACCAATTGCGAAATTATTTCATAAATTAGGCTTAAGTCCTAATGTCGCTACTATTTGCTCTATGATTATTGGTATTGTTGGAGCGACATTTTTAGCTTTCCCATACCATTGGATTTGGCCTTTATGTATTGGTTGTTTCTTAGTTTTATTCTCATACGTGTTTGATTGCGCGGATGGACAAATTGCTCGTATGTCAGGAAACGGATCATTATATGGAAGATGTTTTGACGGCTTCTCCGATGGAGTGGTGTATTTCGCAATTTATGTCGCTGTATCGATTCATATTATGCTTTGGGATAATATCCCATTTACTAATATTCCTTGGAATGGATGGATTTTCTTTATCTCGGTTCCAGTAGGCGTATATTTCCATGCGACCCAAGCTAGAGTTGCTGATTATCTTAAAAATGAATATATGTATATTACTGGTAGTTCACATAGTGAATTATCCACAACTGCTGATTTAAAGAAACAAGTAGATGAATTAGCACCAAATAAATTCTTACCTCGCTTAGTGTATAACTCATATATTACCTACACTAAAAACCAAGAGAAGATGACACCAAACTTCCAAAAGTTACATCAAAAAATTATTGATAATGGTGGAGTGATTCCAGAAAAAGTTTCTGAGATGTGGAAAAAAGGCGTTAATAAGTATGTTTGGTTATCTAATTTATTAGTCTTTAATTTTAGAACTTTAACTTTGTTAACTTTAATGTGCTTTAACCAAGCTTTCTGGATTTTCCCAGTGAACGTTGTGGTTTTAGAAGCTTTAAAATATTTCTTACTTATTAAACATGAACGTCTTGCTAAAAAGTGTTTAGAGGAAGGCTTTAATTAATGAAATTTAGATGGCGTATCCTTTTCTTTGCTTTAGGTATTGGCGGGATCGTTTTAATGGCATGGCAAAACGATTGGTTTAGAGGTACAGATTGGGGTACTTTATTTAACCCAGGTATCGCATGGTTATTAGCATCTATTTTCGCGGTTTGGATTGTGATTTATTTCCTTCATGCTTTTAGTTATAAACTAATTCTCTGTGAAGATTCTAAAAGCGTTAAAATGCATTCAATGATGCGTATCTGTGCCGCTGGATTTGCTTTAAATAACGTTACTCCTGCTGGTTTAGTAGGTGGAGAGCCTTATCGAATTATGGCTTTAAAACGATATGTTTCTGTAGAAAGAGCAGCCTCTTCTACTTTAACTTTCTCTATTATGTATGCGGTTGGCCACTTCTTACTTTGGGTAACCGGTATTGCCATGTTTGCTATTTATCATTTCTTTGGACATAGCGCTCCAGTATGGGTGTCTATTTTACTTGGTGTCTCAGGTGGAGTTTTATTCTTATTAGTCTTAGGTTTTTTCATCTTTAAAAAGATTGGCTTCGCTTATCCTGCGATGCGCTTATTAGCAAAGATTCCTCTTTTAAGGAAAAAGATGGCCCCTTATGTTGAAAAACATAAAGAATCATATATTGAAATCGATGATAACATCAGAGCCTTTAGAAACAAGACTTGGAGATTTATTGCTGTGCTTTTGCTTCAATATTCCACTAGATTATTAGAGGCTTTAGAATATTTCTTAATTCTTTTCTATGTATGTTTATCTCTTGACAAGAGTGTTAATTATTTTGATGGCTTGCTAATTATGTCGACCGCATCTTTAATGGGTAACTTACTATTTATTATTCCAATGCAAGCGGGTTCTAGAGAATTAGGTACTCAAATGGCGTTGTCATTTGTTTTAGGACCAGAAGCTACTTCTTTAGGTATATTAGGACCTGTTGGTCTTATCTATAGATTTAGAGAATTAACTTTCATTATCATCGGTATTATTCTTGTTCTTACTGGGCGAAAATATAAAAAAGACCAGATTAAAGAATTTGTTGATCGCTCACTAAAAGATCAAATTGAACTTGCTAACGAATTGGAGCAAGAAAAAAATCAATAGTTTATATTTAAGCGTTTTGCTATAATACATAACGCTATGGACCCATAGCTCAAAGGAAGAGCCCTCCGCTCATAACGGAGTTGTTGTAGTGTCGGGATCTACTGGGTCCACCAAAATGGAGATTTACCCAAGTGGTTGAAGGGGTCGGTCTTGAAAACCGATAGGAGGTGCAAGCCTCGCTAGGGTTCAAATCCCTAAATCTCCGCCAAAAAGTAAAAAATACTCACTAAAATATAGTGAGTTTTTTCTTTGATTTTGTCATAATATTTCAAGAGGTAAATTAATATGAAAAGAAACATTTTATTTGCTATATTTCCTGCAATTGTTTGTTTAGCAGGTTGTTCTCAAGATTCTCCAAAAGATTATTTTAAATCTTGGAATAAAGATGATAAGGCGACTGGCTCTTTAAATGTTTTGATTAACTATGTTAAAGATGTTACTAATCCAAATTCTCAGAATTTTATTCCTGTAGAGGATAGAATTGCGACATTTGATATGGATGGCACTTTTATTGGAGAGTTATATCCAACATATTTTGAATATAATTTGTTAGAATATCGCGCTTTAGAAGATCCTAACTTTAAAGACATTTGTCCTATTGAAGTTAAAGAAGTGGCTCAAGAAATTAGGGACTTTGTTAGAAAAGGCACCAAAATACCAGATCGTTTTGATATTAGACATGCGCACGCTGCCGCTAAAGCCTATGCAGGAATGAGTGTTGCGGAATTTGATAGGTACGTCAAAGAATACGCTAAAAATACTCCAAATGGATTTACCGGCATGACTTATGCTACTAGTTTTTATAAACCAATGTTAGAAATATTTGATTATCTAAAAGATAATAAATTTACTTATTATGTGGTATCAGGATCTGATCGATATATTTGCCGCGCTTTAGTGGAATCAATTGGTATTCCTTCTAATAGAGTTATCGGCATGGATGTCGTTACTAAGGCCAGCGGACAAGGATACGAAGATGGTGTTGAATACACAATGAAATCTGATGAATACCTTATTCGAACTGATGAATTGATTATTAAAAATTTAAAAACTAACAAGGCTAAACAAATCTCTCAAGAAATTGGTAAAATTCCTGTTCTTTCCTTTGGAAATAGTAGTGGTGATGAAGCGATGCATAACTACTGTAAGAGTAATCCAAAATATAAAACTGAAGTCTTTATGGTTGTTGCAGATAATGATAAACAAGACCATATCGACCCAGAAGAAACCGCGAAAAGAATCGCCAAATGGGAAGCTAACAACTATAACATTTTTTCAATGAATGACGACTTTAAAACAATTTATGGAGAAAATGTCCAAAAGGTTGATTTCTCTTGGTCTGCTACCACTGTAAATGAGTTAGCGGACTATGATGCTTTCATTAGCGAAGCCAGTAAAGCACCAAGTAAAACCTATACCAAAGCTATTTTAGATATTTATAACGATACTGATGAGCACTTTACCTCTAAACCAACGGAAAGTATTCATGAACATCACCAATATCAGGCAACTTATAATTCTGAGACTGGTTTATGGTCTATTAGCGATGATCCTCTTATTGATGCTTATTCAATCTATTTAAATAACAAAGCCAAAGATTTAACTCAAGATCACGTTATTTATAACGAACAAATGTTCCAAAGTAGAGACATTCATTACTATACCACTGCACATGGATATCGTTACCGCTATAAGGCTAGCGGAACATCAACCGCACCTATAGAATCTACTAACGCCGCAATGGGTGTTGATTTATTCAACCAATATGGTTATTACATTTATCACGAATATAATCTTTCAATGGTTTTTGAAGGTGGAAATAACGCTATTGCTAGTAGTGAAACTATCTTCATTTCCTATATCGTCGAATAGTCATTATTTATTAATAAATAAAAACACGTAATAATAACCTACGTGTTTTTTATATCTTTTTTGGCGGAGGAAGAGGGATTTGAACCCTCGCTCCTGTTACAGACTACGAGCTTTCCAAGCCCGCCCCTTCAGCCTCTTGGGTATTCCTCCGTGTTTTGGCTGCGATATGTATTATAACTAAACAATTCTTAACTGTAAACTTTATTTATATAAAATATATAAGTAAAATAGAGTTGAGATTATGATTTCTTTTATTATCAAAAAAGAAGAAGAGGGACAAACCCTTGAGAAATTTGTGAAAAAGGTATTAAGTGAAGCACCTTTATCTTTTATCTATAAATTATTCCGTAAAAAAGATGTCAAGGTTAACGGGCACTGGCAAGACAAGAAATATACTATTTCTAGTGGAGAAGAAATATCTATTTATATTACTGATTCTCAACTAGAAGAATTTAAAAGACAAGTTGAATCAAAACAAGTTGAAGATATTTCGAACTGGATTATTTATGAAGATGAAAATGTTTTATTAATCAATAAGCCTCGTGGAGTGTTGGTGCAAAAGAATTCCGAGGACTCTAACGCTTTAGATGAAATGGTGATTTCTTATTTGATAAATAAAGGTGAATACGATCCTAATAAGAATCTAGGATATAAACCCGCTCCTGCACATAGACTTGATAGAAATACTGCAGGAATTGTGGTCTTTGGTAAAAATATTGCGACTTTAAGATATCTAGCTGATGCACTTAATGATAAAAGTGTCATTTCTAAACGTTATTTAGCCCTTGTAAAAGGCGAAATAGATAAAGATGGGGAGATTAATGCCCCTTTATTAAAAAACAGCAAATCGCAACGTGTTTCTGTATCTAAAGAAGGTAAACCTTCTACTACTAGATATAAAGTTATAGAAACTTTTAAAGGCAATACACTTTTAGAAGTCGAGTTATTAACAGGAAGAACTCATCAAATTAGAGTCCATATGGCGTATATTAATCACCCGGTAATTGGAGACTCAAAATACGGTGATTATGAGCTTAACAAAGAGATTGAATCTAAGTATGGATTTAAGAATCAATTTCTAGAAGCGTATCAATTAGATTTCCATAAATTAGATAATCCGTTAAAATATTTATCAGGAAGATCTTTTAAGATTTCATTAAATGATGAATTCTTAAATTTAATAAATAATATCAAAGGAGAATAATATGGCTACTAGTGAAAATTATAAGCGTTGGTTAGAATCACCAAAAGTTAGTGAGAAAGACAAAGCCGCTTTAAAAGCGATGTCTCAAGTAGAAATTGATGATGCATTTTTTAAAGACGTTGAATTTGGCACGGCTGGTATGAGAGGTATTTTAGGTCCGGGCACTAATAGATTAAATGAATTTACTGTGAAAAAAGCAACAGTGGGATTTGCTAAATATTTATTAGAAAAATATACTGACGCCAAAACCTCAGGTGTAGTGATTTCTCATGATAATAGACATATGTCTAGAGAATTTACTTTATTAACCGCTAAAATACTTTCTGAATTTGGTATAAAAGCATATATCTTTGATTCTCTTAGACCTACTCCAGAATTATCTTTTGCTGTGAGATATATGAAGGCTATAGGCGGAGTAATGATTACTGCTAGCCATAACCCAAAAGAACATAACGGCTATAAGGTTTATGATGAAACTGGGTGTCAACTCGTTCCTGATAAGATTGCTCGACTAGTAGAAATTATTGGTGAACTACCTAATGAACTTGAAGTGGAATATACCCCAGTAGATAAACCTGCTGAAATTATCACCCTTTCTAAAGAAGTTGATGATGAATATGTGAGACTAGTAGAATCCATTGTTTTAAACAATGATTTAAATAAAAAAGGATTTAAGATAGTCTTTACTCCTAATCACGGCACCTCTTATGTTAATGCGATGAGAGTGTATAAAGATTTAGGATATGAAGTTTATCCAGTTTTATCTCAGTGTGATCCAGATCCAGACTTCTCTGGTACATTATCTCCTAACCCAGAAGATCCAAGAAGTTATATTGAATCAATTAAACTCGCAAAAGAAATAGAGGCTCAACTTGTAGTGATGACTGACCCTGATGGAGATAGATGTGGCTTAGCATATTTATCAAGTAAAGGTGAATATAAAACCTTAACCGGCAATCAAAGTGCCGCGATGTTAATGGATTATATTTTCCATGTTAGACAAGAACGTGGTTTATTACATAAAGACGGAGTGATGTATAACACAGTGGTTACTTCTTCTTTGGGAGAAGAAGTTGCCTCCTACTATGGAGTAAAAACCGAACAATTCTTAACTGGATTTAAATTTATTGGAAACCGTATTGATTACTATGAAAAACATGGTGGTGGCCACTATTTTGAATTTGGTTATGAAGAAAGTTATGGTTGCTTAATCGCTCCATTTGCTAGAGATAAAGACGGCTTACAAGCCATCACTATGTATAGTGAAATGGCCTTATATTACCATTTGCAAGGCAAGACCTTAGATATGGTGTGGGAAGATCTTGGCAAGCGCTTTGGCTATCATGAAGATCAAGTCTACTCGATTGCTTTTGCTGGATCTGCAGGTGACCAACAAATGAAATCTTTAATGACTAACTTAAGAACTAATCCATTTATTGAATTAGACGGTAATAAAGTTGTCAAGGTTGATGACTATCAATTATCTTTAAGCAAGGCTGATAATATTTGTAAGAAAATTGATTTACCTAAGAGTAACGTTATTAAACTTTATTTTGAAGATGGCACCACAATTGCGGTCCGTCCATCTGGAACAGAAGCAAAAGTCAAATTTTATATTGGCGTTAAGGCTGGTTCTTTAAAAGAAGCAGAAGCTAAACCAAAATTACTTTACGAGAAATTTAAGGCTCTATTAGGTATTTAATATGTCTAAAATTGGAATATTAGGTTCTGGTACTTGGGGTACCGCTTTAGCTAATATGTTCGCTCTTCATGAGCATGAAGTGACTTTATATTCTTCTTTTAAAGAAGAAACTGAGTCATTAGTTAAAACACATAGACATCCTCATTTAGATTGCGAATTAACTGATAAAATTGAATTCACTAATGATGTCGATAAAGCTTGTTTAAATAAAGATATCATTATCTTTGCTTCACCTTCTCCTTATATCAGAGCAAGTGTTACAAAGGCTAAACCATATGTAAATAAAAAACAAATTTTAGTGTGTGTTGCTAAAGGTATTGAACCAGACACTCATTATTTTATGAGCGAAATTATGGAAGATGTTCTTGGTAAAGGCTATAAAATTGTAGCCTTAAGTGGACCTACTCACGCTGAAGAAGTGGCGATATGTCAACCAACCTGCATTGTTTCTGCTTCTAAAAATAAAGAAGCAAGAAGAATCATTCAAAAAGAATTCTCTAACGATATTCTTAGAGTTTATACCAATAAAGACATTAGAGGCGTAGAGCTCTGTGGCGCGCTTAAGAATATTGTCGCTTTAGCGGCTGGCATGTCAGAAGGCTTAGGTTATGGAGATAACGCGAAAGCCGCAATTATTACTAGAGGTTTAGCGGAAATCACTAGACTTGGTAAAAAGATGCACTGTAAAACAAAAACATTCTATGGCTTAGCTGGTATTGGCGATATTGTTGTTACTGCAACTAGTTTACATTCTCGTAATCATAACGCAGGTGTTTTACTTGGCAAAGGTTATTCCTTAGAAGATACACTTAAGGAAATAGGAATGGTGGTGGAAGGAGTTAACGCTCTTATTGCTGCTAAACAACTTCAAAAGAAATATAATGTAGAACTCCCGATTATAGAAGCTGCTTATAATATTATTCAAGGTAAACTAGAAGTTGGAGATGTTCTTCCGGTTTTATTTGGGAGAAGACCTCAAAGCGAAACTAGATACAAAAAGGCAAAATAAAAAGGACATTGTCCTTTTTTCTTATAAGCTTAATAACCCAACCGCTTTTTTCACTCTATTAAGAGTTTTATTAGCGACTTCATTAGCCTTTTTAGCGCCTTCAATTAAGACTTTTTCATAGGCTTTTGATTCTAAGATTTGTCTATATTTCTTTTGGAATTCTTCTAACTCTGCTATAACAACATCAGCGACTGCTTTTTTAAAATCTCCATATCGATAACCAACAAATTCTTTTTCGGCTTCTTCGATACTAATGTCTTTTAAAGAAGCATAAATTGTTAATAAATTAGAAATCCCTGGTTTATTTTCGACATCGTATTTGACTTCGCTGCCAGAATCAGTAACTGCTGACATAATTTTCTTTCTAACGACCGCTAAATCATCTTTTAGGAAGATATCACCTTTTGGATCGCTTTTAGACATCTTTTTAGTTGGATCACTTAAAGACATAATTCTTGCTCCAACCTTACGCATTTCAGGTTTTGGCATGGTTAAGATATCTCCGTAGCGGTTATTAAATCTATTAACTAAATCTCTAGTTAGTTCGACGTGTTGTTTTTGGTCTTCTCCTACTGGAACAATAGAAGCATCATATAAAATGATGTCACTAGCCATTAATACCGGATAAGCAAATAAGCCTAATCCGATAGCGGATTCTTTCATCTTAGATGATTTATCTTTGAACTGAGTCATACGACTTAATTCACCCATATATAAATAATTTTGCATAATAGCGTTCATTTCAGCGTGAGCGGAAACAGAACTTTGAAGGAATAAGGTGACTTTAGAAGTATCTAACCCTGCTGCCATATAAAAGCAAGCGAGGTCGATAGAGTTTTGTCTTAGTACTTCTGGATCGATTGGTAAAGTTAAAGCATGTAAGTCAGCGATGAAATAAAAACACTCGCCTCTATTAACTTCTTTTGGTAAATGTTTGAGTACACCAATATAATTTCCTAATGTTAATTGTCCAGTTGGTTTAATACCGGTTAAGATTCTTTCTGCCATAACTTTTCCTTCTTTAGCAAATAGTGTATGTCAAATAAGTGAATTTTTCCATATTAAAATAAGGAAAGAGTGTTGTATTATATATCTCGGAAAAACTTATGATTAAAATTTATACCTCTCCAAGTTGTAGTTCATGTCGTAAAGCTAAAGACTTCTTTAAAAAGGAAGAGATTCCTTATCAAGAAAAAAATATTTTTGTCGCAACTTTAAATGATGATGAACTCAAGGATATGCTGACTAAAAGTGAAAACGGTACGGAAGACATCATTTCCACAAGAAGCAAAATTATTAAAGAAAAAAATGTCGACTTAGAGAGCATGACAATCAAAGAGTTAATTGCTTTTATTAGAGAAAATCCATCGGTGTTAAAACGACCTATAATGGTGGATGATAGGAAAATACAAGTAGGTTATAACCCTGAAGAGATTAGAGTCTTCATTCCTCATGAAAAAAGAATCGAGCAGTGGTCTTGTAAGAAAAGTGAGTGTCCTACTTATAATAACTGCGACTCAAAAATTAATTAAAGATTATATATTGCGCGTCTAGCCTTGTTTATATAATCTTTTTTTATGCTTAGCCCATATGGCTTAATTATTTCATTTAACTGCGATTTTGCTAGTGATTCTGAGCTAGATTCAACTTCTAAGTTATAATCCACTTTATCTCTAAAATAATTTTTATCGATCACTAATAAGCAGTCTTTTAATCTAACTTCTAGTCTCTCTGTTTTTAGATTTGTGATGTATTTTATGGATTTTGGATTAATACCGTATTCTATTAATTTAGCGGTAATAGGTTTATACGATAATTCGAACTTTTTAAGTAAATTATCTTTTTCGTTGTCGGTTAAACTATGATTAATTTCAATTGCCCCATTTTGCTCTTGAATTTTTAATGTTAATTCGTATTTCTGATCGTTGATTTTTCTGATTCTTAACACTTTATGTGAATTAGTTAATTTCAAATCTTCTGTATCAAAATAATAGTTTTCGTTAACAATTTCTTCTTTTAGATAATTGGAATTTAAGTAATGCTTACGAATATTTAAATATTGCTCTTCATTAATCATGACGCGAGCTTCATATTCCATAGTGATATTGTCATTAACGTTCATGGTTTAATTATGCTACAATGATTAGCACAAGTAAAAATCAAATTATGAAAATTGCTTTATGTTATAAAAGTGAAAAGATTGCTGATGAGACTATCTCTAGTATTAAAGAGAAAATTTTATCGTATGGTTTTGAACTAGATGACTCTAAACCTGATGTTGTTTTATTTATCGGTGGAGATGGTACCTTTTTAAGGGCGGTACATCAATACTATAACGAACTTTCTAAGGTAAAGTTTGTGGGTTTATGTAAGGGACATCTAGGATTCTTTTATTCATATGATGAAAGTGAACTCGACGTTTTGTTCAGCGATTTAAAACGTGGCGTTTGTAAAAGTGAATCTCATCATTTGTTATCTGCTAAAGTTGATAACGAAGAGATTTATGCGATTAATGAGATTAGAATTGAATCTCCATTCCATACTTTAATTAGTGACGTTTATATTAATGGTGAATCATTAGAAACATTCAGAGGTAATGGATTAGTAGTGTCTACTTCCTTAGGAAGTACGGCCTATAATAAATCTTTAGGTGGGGCAGTTATTTATCCTCAAATACCTTCAATGGAATTATCAGAAATTGCTCCAATCAATAACACAATTTATCACTCATTACATTCTTCTTTAATTGTTGATAAAAATAGTGAAATTGTTTTAAAAACCAAAACTGATAACATCTTGCTTGGTTATGATCACTTAAATAAAAATCTTCACTTAGCGTCCTCTATTTCGCTTAGACTTTCAGATAAAGTGGTGATCCTTCTTAGAAATAAAGACTATTCATACACTAAATTATTAAAATCAAAATTTGTAGGTGACAAATAATGTTTATACAATCAACTTTTAAAGATGATGTTAATGCTTTCTTAAAATCTGGAGCTTTCTGGATTGCTTTGGGAATTGCTATTTTGATTGTGATAACAATTACGGTTTTACTAATTAAAAATCGCAAAAAAAAGAAGTAATATTACTTCTTTATTTCTTTAATTGCTTCTAATATTTCTTTAACAGGGAATCCGATTACGTTATCGACACTACCGATAACTTTTTTAATGATTGGGAATTTCTTATTATCTTGAACACCATAGGCTCCAGCTTTATCCAGTGGAGATCCACTAGCGATATATTTATCAATTAGTTCATCACTTAATTCATTAAATATAACTTCACTAGTTACGTGAGATACTATCTCCTTATTTAAATATTTAATTCTGAACCCCGTATGTACGTAGTGAGATTTATTGGATAATTCTTTTAATATTCTTTTCGCATCACTTTTATCAGCTGGTTTACCAATAATTTGATTATTTAAAACCACAATTGTGTCGGCAGAAATAATTAAATCGTTAGGATAATGTATATCAACCGCTTCTCCTTTTCTTTTAGCGATATCTTCAACCGCTAATATTGGAGAGAGTTTATACGAAGATTCTTCATCAATATCCTCAACAGCGACGATAAAATCTGATGAAATTAATTTCATCAATTCTTGTCTTCTTGGTGATTTTGAGGCTAAAACAAATCTCATTAGTTTTTCGACATGATGATTGGAATAATCATTGGATAACGTTTGGTTCTTGTGTATACAAATTTGCTAGCGACATCTTTAACAATCATCTTTAATTCAGAGAAATTAGTTTTACTTCCTAATTTTTCTCTAACAGCAGAAGCCACTAAAGATTGACATTCTAATATTGCTTTTTCATTATGCTTTTGAACAACGCCTCTATTATAAACAATTGGATTTTCTAATAGAGTGTTATTTCTACTATCTATCGCTAATGCGATAATTAGCATTCCGTCTTCGTGAAGTATTCTTCTATCTTCCATGACTGCTTCAGCAAGCCCATTAATATCTTTTCCGTCAATATAAGAAACACCGTGTTCAACTTGATAGCCTAATTTAACTTTGTGTTTAGCAAGCACTAAAGTGTCTCCGTTATCTAAAACGAAACAGTTTTCTTGTGGGATGCCTAAAGTGTTAGCAAGTTCAGCGTGAAGTCTTAACATACGGTATTCTCCGTGCATAGGCATAAAGTATTTTGGACTAAATAATTTTAAGATTAATCTTAGTTCTTGTTTAGATGGGTGACCTGAGGAGTGAATATCCGCTAAGATGGAGTTAGTGATACATTCTGCCCCACATCTTGTTAATAAGTTAACAATGTGAGCAATCATAATGCCATTTCCTGGAATAGCGCTACTAGAAAATACTACGGTATCTCCTGGCATCACGTGGATATCTTTATGGTCTCCACCAGCAATTCTACTTAAAGCAGCGTTTGGTTCTCCTTGGCTACCAGTACAAAGAATTAATAATTCTCCGGCTTTGTATTTTTTAATTTCGCTTGCTGGGATAATGCTACTATCTGGAATATGGATATAACCAAAGCTACGAGAGATATCGACAGCCTTCTCCATGCTTTTACCAACAATAGTAATATAACGTTTATGTTTGACTGCGGATTCACAGATTTGTTGAATTCTAGAAATGTTACTTGAGAATGTGGAAACGATTATTCTACCCATTGCGTTATTAAATATTTCGTTAATGGAGTCATTAACGTTCTTCTCGCTTGGGGTATAGCCTTCTTGTTCGGCGTTAGTGGAGTCACTTAATAGTAAATCAACACCTTCTCTACCGAGTTCGGCAATTCTTTGTAGTTCGATATCTGGTCCAATTGGAGTTAAGTCAACTTTAAAGTCGCCAGTAGAGACGATTCTACCTTCTCTAGTATCGATTACGACTCCAAAGGAGTCAGGGATAGAGTGAGTCACTCTAAAGAAGGAAATATTGAAGTCTCCAATTTTTACTTTAGTGTCGCTATTATATTCCACAATTTTGACACGATCAGACATACGATATTCTTCTAATCTACTTTTAATTAATGCACACGCAAGTTTAGGAGCGTAAATTACTGGGATATTAACATTTTGGATAAGAAAAGGAATGCCACCAATATGGTCTTCGTGGCCGTGCGTGATAATTAACGCTTTGATTTTATTTTTATTGTTTTTAAGGTGTGTGAAATCTGGAACGATATAGTCAATTCCTGGGAATTCTACTCCAGGGAATTTAACGCCACAGTCAATAATGACGATTTGCTCCTCATTTTCGAAGCAATACATGTTTTTGCCGACTTCTCCTAGCCCACCTAAAGCATAAATAGAAACCGGTAGAGAAATATTCTTATCCATTGGTGCCTCCAATACATTGCTTATGTAAAAATAGGTGCTTTTATTTTAGCACACTATTTATAAAATAAATCAATTTATTTTTAAATTAGATTAATTGTTCTCCTGGTAGAGCTTGATCAGGAGCTTGCTTATTAATGTGGTCATAGAAGAAGACACCGTTTAGGTGGTCATATTCATGTTGAAGAACAATAGCATCATATCCAAAAGCGGTGATAACTATTTCTTCTCCTCTAATCGCTTCATAAGCTTTCATTTTAATTTTATAGTAGCGGTGGACTAATCCGTTATGCTCATTATCTACGCTTAAACAGCCTTCTCCTGCTTCTAAAGCACACTGTTTGACTGAAGTTTCTAACATCACTGGATTAACTAGTTGATATTCAACTGGTCCATTTTGAGTTTCATAATAAATGACAAACATTCTTTTTAATAATCCAATTTGAATAGCGGCCATTCCTACCCCTGGTCGATAGTTATGTTTTTTAGCGTATTCTTCATCTTGAGATTTCTTTAGATAATCAAGCATTGTATCTAATGTATTTTTATCTTCCTTAGATAAAGGCATCTCTACTGGGAGAGATTTTTTTCTCATGATAGGATTAGAATCTTTGACTATTTTTAATTTCATATTTTAAATATCTTATCTTATATCTTTTTGCAAAGCAAATAGGTATAATATTTTTGATATGAACGAAAGAATATTTGACCTCTCAACTAGACTAAATCAGTCTTTAGTGAATAACCCTAAAGTCAAGCAGTTAAATAAATTAGAAGAAGAATTAGATAATTCTTATGAAGTTTATTTATTAAGTCAAAAAAAGGATGAAGCTTTAGAGTTATATACAAAACTTAAAGAAGTTTATAAAGATGATAATGAAGAAGTTAAAGCTAGTCTAATTAAGCTAAAAGAGGCTAAAGAGAATTTATCTAATCACCCTTTAGTGAAATCTTATTTATCTATATATAATGAAGTTAGAGATTTATATATGGAAGTTGATGATATTTTATTTTCAGAATTTAAAGGAAGAAATTGCTAATGGGGATGAGAGTAATAGGTGGAATATATCGTCACCGTAAATTAGTTTATCCCGAATCTAATCCTGATATTAGACCGACTAAAGATCGAATTAGAGAAGCCTTCTTTTCTATTGTAGGTAATATTGAAAATAAAATGTTTTTAGATTTATATGCAGGTAGTGGCTCAATAGGAATAGAAGCGATTTCTAGAGGAGCAAATAAATCTATTTTTGTGGATTTCTCTAAAGAGGCTTTGAAATATGTTAAAGAAAATATCTCTTCTTTAAAGTTAGAATCTAACTCTGAAATTTATAATTTAGAAGACTTAAAAGCCTTAGAGTTATTTAAAGAAAAAGGTTATAAGTTTGATGTCATCTATTTAGACCCACCTTATGAAAAAGGAAAATATGAAAAAGTACTTAACTATATATTTTCTAATAATTTAATTAATAAAAATGGTTTAGTTGCGGTAGAGATTAATCGCGTCTTAAATATTGATCCTAGTTGGAATAAAAAAATAAAAGAGTATCATTATGGTGAGATTCGTTTATATACTTTTATAGAGGAATAAAAATGAAAATTGCTGTTTATCCTGGAAGCTTTGATCCAATCACTAATGGACATTTAGATATCTTAAATAGAGCATGCTCTTTATTTGATAAGGTTATTGTTTTAGTAGCGAATAATCCAAATAAATCCTCCAATTTTTCTGCTTTAGAAAGAGTGGAGATGATTAAAGAAGCTACTAAAGGGAATAAGAAAGTTGAAGTTACTAGCGATAGCGGATTGACTGTAGAGTTTGCTAAAAAACATCAAGCCACTCACTTAATTAGAGGCTTGAGGGCAGTAAGTGATTTCGAATATGAATTCCAACTCGCTAGCGCTAACGAATATATTGATCCAAAAATAGATACAGTATTCTTAATGGCTAGAGGGGACAAAACATTTATCTCTAGTAGTTCAATTATCACGATGGCAAAGCAAGGCATAGACGTTTCTAAACTTGTCCCTGAAAGTGTATTAAAAAGATTAAATAACATTTGATAAATATTAAAAAAAAGACCGCAAGGTCTTTTTATTAATTAATATAATTAATTATTCAGGCATTTCTGGATCGAAGATACCTTCGTAATTCCATAAGTCTCTAACAACCATGCCTTTTGTAGCGGCGTTGATTGTATCATAGAAATCAAAGTCGATGTAATTATAAATTAATTGGGTAATGCCGTTACATCCATAATATCCTTGATCAAATTTTTCTAAATCAACCACCATAGTTAATGGAGTATCTAACCCTTCGTCAGAAGTAGATGCAGCGTCTAATTTAGAAGATTTTGTCTTCATAGAAGAAACAACAGAAGATTTATTTTTGGTGTTGAGGTTTCTATATAATGGATAATCTTCGTCATCACATTCTCCGTAATATTCAACTAATTCTTCGAATAATCCAGTGTGTTTGGCATAAATTGGTTTGGCTAAATATTCTTTACCAGCATCATCCATCTTATCAACTAAGATAGTGAACATTTTAAATCCTTGAACATAGCCGCTGTCGATGGCATTGACATAGCCTTCGTAAGCATCCTTACAATTGGTGCAGTCTTGTTTGACAAATGAAATGATGAATTTTGTAACTTTGAATTCATCTTTGATTTTTTTATGACTATCAGAGCCATAATTTTCTAAGTATCCTAACAATCTATCGGCTTGTCCGTTTTCTTCTAAAGAAAGGGCTTGAGCTTGGTACCATGAATATTCAGTGTTATCTTCTTTTGCAAATAAGTTTTCAAAACCTCTTTTGATGTAAGGAATTGAGAAGATGATGGCGAAAATACCACCAACAATTAATAAAGGTTGGACCCATGCTGTACTAGCAATCCAGCGTCCTATTTTTGCAAAGAAATGTCCGATAGCTCTTAAGATTTTCATGATAATTAGCCTCCTATATTTACATATAGCGAATAAATGATATCACTTTAGCCATTTATTTTCAATAAAATAATATACTTTTTTGTTCTGAAGTTAATTTCTCTGAAATTAAAAATTATATTGTCACATGATTTTGTTTCTAGTTGATATTTAAAATGTGAATGTATAAAATACATGTTAGATTATGAAAAAGTTCAGTAAATTTAAGCGTAAGTTTAACAATTACATGTACGATCATATTGGCTTACGTGAAGGATTAAATTTTTCTAAGGGCGCGCTTGTAGCCGCATTAACTGCGCTATTATATGCGTTTGGGTTTTATTGTTTTGTTGCTCCTTCTCCTCTAGTTGAAAATCATGCCACTATATATGGATCTTCAATTACTACTGGTGGAGTTGGTGGAATATCTCAGGTTATCTGGATGATTTTTTCTTTATGTGGTGCTAACGTCAGCATTTCTACAATGCAATCCATTTTCTATTTTGCATTGAATGTCCCTATTGTAATTTTTGCTTTCTTCAAAATTGGTAAAAAGTTTTCGATTTTAACATTACTAAATGTTGGACTATCTTCATTATTTATTTGGGCATTTTCAAATGTCGAGTTTATGAATAAGGTTTCATATGCTTTAGACAACGAAGTAACTAGTTATCATAGCGCCCGCGTCCTATTCGCGGCCATTAGTATTGGGCTTGCTAGTAGTATTGCTTTCCGTAACGAAATCTCTTGTGGTGGCATTGATGTTATTTCCTATTATTTTGCTCTTAGAAAATCAACGAGTGTAGGTAAATATGCTACTGCGCTTAATTCGGTTATTTTATTAACGTATTAACACCCCAACTAGAGATGCAAATGTTGATATTGCATTTGTGAATTTGCTCTTCTCATTCTTGTATTTATTCTCTGTAATGCTTGTGGTCGATTTTGTGAACATCAGAAACAAGAAAGTGCAGATTCAAATTATTACGTCTATTAAAGATATTTCCTCAGTTTTGATAGCGAATTTCCCGCATTCGACTACAACATTATCTGGCGTAGGTGGCTACTCTCACACCGAAAAAACTGTCGTCTACATGGTCGTCTCCTCTAACGAAGTAAAGCGAGTCATTGACCTTGTTAGAAAAGTTGATCAACACGCTTTCGTTACTGTCACATCTTTAATTCAAGCATACGGCAACTTCTTCATTAAACCAGTTGAATAAGATTTCAAATTAGTAGTATAAAAAAATCACTGGGCGATTCCAGTGATTTTCTTTATTAGATTTGGTCTAATTCTTCTCTGATTTTTTCTTGATCTAGATTTTGTCCGATGAACACTAATTTGATGAGCTTGTCACCGTATTTTTCATCCCAATCATGAGCAAAGTTTTTATCATTTTCGATAAGCATCTGTAATTGTTTTTGTGTTAATTGTTCGCTATACCAAATGCCTGATTCGTTTAAGGTTTGTTGATGACCGGCTTGTTCATAGACATAAGCTTTTTTAAGTTCTTCTTTGAAATAGAGAATGCCTTTAGATCTAATTAAGTGATGTTTATTTTCATTAGCCCATTTGACGAACTTTTCTTTTTCAAATGGTCTTCTACGATAATAGACCATAGTGTTCACATCATATTCATCAGCGGTACCTTCATCATCATTTTCCCCAATTCCATGTTCGTGATGGTGATGATGGTGGTGATGATGTTCATGCTCTTCGTGATGATGTTCATGTTCATGCTCATCTTCGTCTTCATCATCGTCGTGATGGTGGTGATGTTCATGTTCTTCATCCGAATCAACTTCATTATCCCAGTCTTCAAATTCTCTAATCCATGCTGCAGAAGTAGAAGCTTCTTCAAAATTAAATAATTTTGTGTCTACTAATTCATCGATGTCAACATCGCAATAATCAGTTTCAATGATCTTAGCTTTAGGTTGAATAGCTTTAATGACCTTTTTAACTCTATCCAATTCTACTTTGGAAATCTCACTTACCTTATTTAATAAGATAACGTCACAGAACTCAATTTGTTGAATGACAAGGTTTTCGAGATTTTCTTCTCCTCTTTCGGTTTCTTGAAGTACTTCTCCACATCCAAATTCATCTCTTAATCTTAAAGCGTCAGTAACAGAAATAACCGCATCTAATTCATAGAATTTAGGAAGTTTTCTTTTCTTAAATTCTTCTTCCATGTAAGCGATAGTTTGAGCGATTGGAACTGGTTCACAAATGCCGCTCGCCTCAATTAAGATGTGATCAAATTTTTGAGATTGTACTAAATCTGCTAATTGCTCTATTAAATCTTTTTTTAATGTACAGCAGATACATCCGTTTTGAAGTGAGACTAAGTTATTGTCTTGTGAGGAGACAATTCCGTTTTTTTCAATGAGTTCGGCATCGATATTAACTTCACCTAAATCATTAACAATAACTGCCATCTTATGGTTCTTGGCGTTTTTTAAAATGTGATTGATCAAGGTGGTTTTGCCACTTCCAAGATAACCAGTTATTAAAGTAATAGGAACGGTTTTAATTGTTGACATATATGACTCCTAATTAATTGTATTTATTGGCGGAGAAGAAGGGATTTGAACCCTTGCAGGACTTGCATCCTCTAGCAGTTTTCGAAACTGCCCCCTTCAGCCGCTTGGGTACTTCTCCAGCGAGTTCAATTATAACCACTTATGAATAAAATTGCTATATCAATCAATTATGAATAGAAAAATTCATAACTACTCTCTATAATAATGTATTGTATGAGACTTGGAGACTTTACTGATTATCGATTTATCATCTTCTTTGTCACCTTATTAGTGTTAGGCATTTTATTAGTTGTCGTAATTTTGTATTACGCTTTCGGATCTCATAATGAAATAAAGTTCAAAAAACAAATTTCTTATGAAAGCACAACAACACGTATTTTTATTATCGATGTGAAAAAGAATAAATATGTCGTTTTTAATAAAAGCGACATCTCTCACAAAAAGACTGCAGATTTATTCTCTTTTTATTCTTCTTTTCACCCAAATGACGTAGAGCGAGTAAAGAACTGGATCTTTGATATTTGTGTTAACCCTAATGATGTTAATGAATATTTAGAGGCTGATGTTTTAATTAATAGAACTAATAAAGTCTGCTTCTCTTTATTAAGATTATTAGACTATAACCGTGAAGTGGGATTAATTCATTTAGAAAGTCACTTACTTAAATACATCACTCCACTTAATGAACCTAAAAAGAAGATTACTGGTAAAAAAGCTCCTACTGGAATAGTGAAACGTAGCCAAATCATGCAGATGATTAATAAAAATAAATCTTTAGCAGGGTTTACTTATTGCATTAGATTTTTCTACACCAAACAAAAAGTTATCTCTAATGATAAAGTTGAGCGTTACATGGTTATGAATTTAAAAAACGCTGTATATCCATTTGCCTCTAATCCTAGATTAACTAGACAAATGTTAGATAATGGAGATAATGAACTCTTCTTATTTGATTTACATTTTTCAAATAAAGAACCAGCGATGCAGCTTGCTAATTCGATTGCCAAGGCTATTAGAAGAGAAATGGAAGTTAACGGCTTTGCGGGATTTATTAATTTCTCTATTGGTGTCGTGGAAAATGCAAACTTCTATCAAGATTATGACGCCATTGAAGAAAAAGCTAGAGAAGCTTGTATGGCAGGACAAACTAACTCTAAAGAGATTGTCTTACATCAACGTAATATTGAAGCTAATACAGAGATGGTTTTATATAACGAACAAATTGAACATATCCTTAAGGATAACGTCTTAAGATTCTTATACCGCCCAATTATCAACGCCAAAACGAGCCAAGTGATTGGATACTTTGAATATGTTAAAGCCTATGACTCACCATTTTCTAGTTATGCCGAAATGTCTAAATACGCAGCGCGTATTAATTTAAATACTGAATTGCTTGCCAAAGTGAGTAAGAATGTAGTCTCTAAATTCATCATGGAAAGACCAGAAGAATCAATGAGATTGTTCTTCACTATTTCTATGGTGGATGTTAATAGTGTTTATGACATTATCTCCCAAATCCCTAACTATGAAAAAGCGCATATTATTCTTGTTTTTGATGAACAAGAGATTAATGAGAACTCTACTAATATTGAATTATTAGTCCATACCCTTGAAGGACTTAAAGATAAAGGCTTTGAACTAGCATTATCCTTAAAAGATAAAAACTTATTACTTAACGATACTGTTTATTTCCAATTCCATTACTTCGTTGTTGGTAGTGCAATGATGGAAGAAGTGAAAGAGAATAACCGTATTCGATTATCTTTATATGCTTTAATTGAGTCGCTTCTTAAATATAGCCGACCAATTATCGCGACCGACTTAGAAGGATGGCAAGCTGTGGAATTAATTATTAAAAGCGGCATCAACTATATTTCTAGTGATGCTATATCTGCTTCTAATGATATGCTTCTTCCTATTGAGAAGAAGAAAATGGAGAAAGTTACCGCGATGGCGGATAAATATTTATAGGAGATTTTCTTATGGAAAATAATCAAATTAAAAACCAATCAATCACCAGACAAGAAGACGATTTTGCGCAGTGGTACACTGACGTCTGTAAAAAAGCCGAATTAATGGATTACTCATCAGTTAAAGGTTTTATTATATATCGACCTTATGGCTATGCCATTTGGGAACAAATTCAAAAATATCTAGACGCTAGATTTAAAGAAACCGGGCATGAAAATGTTTATATGCCAATGGTCATTCCAGAATCTTTATTTAATAAAGAAAAAGAACACGTTGAAGGATTTGCTCCTGAATGTTTAGTGGCTACTCAAGGTGGAAAAGAATCATTAGAAGACAAATTGATTGTTAGACCAACTAGTGAAGTTTTGTTCTGCGATCATTACGCGAAGATCATTAAATCTTATAGAGATTTACCAAAACTATATAACCAGTGGTGTTCTGTTGTTAGATGGGAAAAGACTACTAGACCATTTTTAAGAGGAGCAGAGTTCTTATGGCAAGAAGGTCACACAATGCACGAAAGTGAAGTGGAAGCTAGAACCGAAACTCTTAAAATGCTTGAAGTTTATGATGATTTAGGAAGAGATATTTTAGCGATTCCATTTTCTAAAGGTAGAAAAACCGATAAAGAAAAATTCTCAGGAGCGTTAGAGACTTATTCAATTGAAGCTTTAATGCCAGATGGCAAGGCCTTACAATGCGGCACAACACACTATTTTGGTAGTGGCTTTGCTAAAGCTTTTGGAATTCAATTCCAATCTAAAGAAGGTAAATTAGAAAATCCATATCAAACTTCTTGGGGTGTTTCTACTAGATTAATTGGCGCCACTATCATGGTGCACGGAGATGATAATGGTTTAGTTTTACCGCCTTACGTTGCTCCTATTCAAGTTGTTGTTATTCCTGTTGCCGCTAATAAACCAGGAGTTATTCCTGCTTGTAGAGAGGTTGCTTCTAGATTACTTAAAGCTGGCTATAGAGTGAAATTAGATGATTCTGATAAGACTCCAGGATGGAAATTTTCTGAATATGAAATGAAAGGTGTTCCACTAAGAGTGGAACTTGGTCCTAGAGACATTGAAAAAGGACAAGTCGTTATCGCTAAAAGAAATGATGGCTCTAAAGTATTTGTTTCTTTAGAAGAACTTGAAGACAAAGTTAAAGAACTCATCAAAACTATTCATCAAGAAATGTATGAAAAAGCTTATAAATATTTATTAGAACATACCACTGATGTTCATAACATGGATGAACTTAATAAAGCGTTAGACTTTGGTGGTTATAGCAAGATGATGTGGTGTGGTGACCGCGCTTGTGAAGATAAAATTAAAGAACTCACTAACGCAACTGCTAGATGCTTACCTTTTAATCAAATGGCTAACGGAGAGATTTGTCCGGTGTGCGGAAAGAAAGCTAGTAAAGTTGTCTTATTCGCTAAAGCTTATTAAAAAAACAAGGAACCTATGGTTCCTTTTTTCTTACCTTTTTATATAAAGCATATAACGCTATGGAGGAAGCTAAAGCTACTATATTTAGACCTATCAGCATTACAAAACCTATTCCTAATCCTAAACTTCCAAAAGCGTACCAATCCCAGCCTTCAATATTTCCATAATCATTAAAGGCGATTAAACAACTTATATAAATAATTCCATATGTTCCAGAAGGAATAGCGGAGAAAAAATTCCATTTAAATTTAAGTTCAACTTTAGGCTCTATAAATATAAACGTGATAATAGAAACAACCGGAATTATTAAGTGCATATATAAATTAGCGCCTAAAAACACCATATCTATACCCATAAGCGGGGCTAAATATCCTAACACTGTTAAAAAAGTTAACGTTAAACAAGTAGTGGACATTAATTTTAGAATTACAATCCAAGTTGGATATTTATCTTTTTTAAATAATAAATAAATTAAGGATATCAAAGCGCTTATCCCCATAAAGATATTGCTTTGCACAGTGAAATACTTTAAGGCGTGTAATTTTGAGCCTTTGATAAAGCCATCACTTGTAGTGATCATTGCGTAAATAGAAATCAAAACTAAAACAACGATCAGAAAGTTAAAAAATAAATTTAGATATCTTTTTCTAGAATTCATCGCTTAATAATTTTATATCAATAACATCTTTAATCGATATAGATTTTCGATTATCAAAAATAATTAATTTATCAATTTGGTCAATGCGTTTGATATATCCTTTATAAATAAAGTAATTCTTTTTATTTGCTACATAATATTTTACTTCAATATAGTCGCCTTTATTTAAGTAGCGGAGAGTCTCTTCTAATTCTTGCTTTTTATCTTCTGCAAGTAATTTCTTATCTTCTTTTATTTCTTGAGAGGCAGATATTGCTTCTGCATAACCAACAAGCGCGGCAAAAGGAGCAAACTGGGCTGCTCGGTTTTCTGGACTCATCTGTGGGTGATTTTTACTTACATGATGAGGTAGATTAATAATGTCATCATATTTACCCATTACGCTTTATGACCACCGATTTGTTCGTTACGTTCTCTAGTGGTCCCTCCTTCTTCAAAGTCTCTTCCTTTAAGAACTTTGTTCTTACCGTACTTCTTTTTAATCGTGTTTATTGTTTGCTGCAACTTATTTTCTTCTTCGAGTTTAGCTTTTACTACTTCTTTTTTCTTTTCTAATTCGTCGTAGTCTACAAATAGATTAAGTTGTTCATAATCTCTTTCAAATTTCTTGATTTCGTTTATCTTAATAACTCTAGTGGCCACGATATACATTCTTCTAACATGGAGCTTTTTATTCACTAATTTATCAAACAATCTTACTGACGCTCCTTCTATTAAAGAAGTGGAGTTAGTGAATTGACCAATATTAATAGAAGAGTGATTACCTTTAGGTATATCTCTACCATACCAATCTTTATCAATGACAATATTGTCTTGAGTTAAGTCTTTAACGTCATAACCAATAGAGATTGCGATTTGATCTGTTAATAATCCTTTAGCCACCATATCTAAAGATAAGGATTCTGCCATCTCTTTAATGATAAGTAGGGCTTTACTATATTCATATGGTCCAGGAAGAACTTGACCTATTGAAAGTGAATTATTTTCTGGTTCATAAGATTTAATCTTATCCATAGTGACTGGCTCATATCCCCAAGCATGGTCAATTAAAAGTTCAGCGTTAATTCCAAATTCTTCATATAAAACGTCTTCGTTTATTAATGACTGTCTAGCGATATCACCCATAGTGAATAAACCAAGATTATATAATCTTTTGGTTAATCCTCTTCCTACTCTCCAGAAATCCGTTAAAGGTAAATGGTCCCATAATAATCTTCGATAAGACATTTCATCTAGAGTCGCAATTCTTACCCCATCTTCATTTTCTTTAGCGTGTTTAGCCAATATATCCATCGCCACTTTACATAGATATAAGTTATCCCCAACTCCTGCAGTAGCGGTGATACCAGTTTTTTCATATACTTCCTTAACTAACATCGAAGCGATTTGACTAGCACTCTTTTTATAAGTCTTTAAATATTTAGTGACATCGATAAAAACCTCATCAATTGAATAGACATGAATATCTTCACTATCAATATATTTAAGATATATTTTATATATCTCGGTACTCTTTTGAATGTATTTAGCCATTTGTGGAGGAGCGATCACAAAATCTAATTCTAGCGATGGATTTCTTTTAAGTTGATCATCGTTAAAACTTTTGGCCACAAATTTATGATTAGGGGCCTTTTTAATTCTTTGATAGTTAATCTTTTTAACTGCTTCTTTAGCCTCAAATAATCGGCATCTTCCTGGTAGACCATACGCTTTTAAAGAAGGAGATACCGCTAGACAAATAGTTTTATCGGTTCTAGTAGGATCCGCCACCACTAAATGGGTCTTTAAAGGATTAAGATTTCTTTCCATACATTCAACGGATGCATAAAAAGATTTCAAGTCGATAGCGATATATTGCTTTTTTAATTCTGGCATATATTAATTGTATAAAAAAATCTACTCCCTAAGAAGTAGATTTTATTGTTTTTTAAATACTATTTAAATGTTCCTTCTGGATAGCAGCGGTGCATCGTCTTTTCAATTGCCTCTTTTAATCCGCCTCTAGTGATATGAAGTTCTTCGGCAACTTTATCCATGACTTCAGGTTCAATGCAGCATTTATTTCCAGACATAATTTCTTTCATTACAAGTTTGAAGTTAAGTCCTGGCTCTAAGCCTTTCTTCATTTCTTTTTTTGCTACCATCTTGCCACCCCAAGCGCATAAAGTCTTACCTGGGTGAATAATCTTTCTTGGTTTCTTTAAGACTGCCCCAGTCATAGTGCTTAACATGAAATCAAATGATTTATTCTCGTCCCCTACTGGATACCTTTCTCCGTCTTTTCCGTATTCAATCGCTCCAATAGCGGCTTCGGCGATATGTTCAACAGCAATCATTGAAGTGCTTCCCTTTGGGAAGAAAATGAATTTATGACCGTTAACGTATCTATCTAAGAAGACATCTCTCCAAATAGGCATTCTTTCTGGCATGGTACCAAAGATATATGGGAATTCTAGTATCACAACTTCCATATTTTTCTTTTGTTCATTTAATAATTTAGCTTGTTCGACACGACATCTAACATATGGGTGTTTTTCTGCTAATTTCATTTCTGGATATCTTCTATCAAAATAAGCGAAGTAGGAGTTAAAGCAGGCTGCCTTTTTAATACCGGCTTTTTCTGCTGCTCTAAAACATTTAGCGCATTCAACTACTAATCTTCTATGAAAATATTCATAGGCAGGAGCTTTAGGGGTTTCTCTATCATCTGGTCCTACCGAATAAATCATATAGTCATAACCTTTAAACATTTTGGTTAATGTTTCTTCGTCTGTTTCAAATAAATCAGTGAATCTCACATCAACTTCTTTAGGATACCAACCTTCTAAATTGACATCATCTAAAGAGATTGAGCCAACTTTATATCCTTTCTTTAACGCTAACATGGTGGTGTAGTAACCTAAAAAACCAGTCCCACCCAAAATCAATAATTTCTTACTCATAGTTATATCCTCGTTGAAATAATTATTACATTATTTAATGAATGATAAAACTGTAAAATAGTTTGTATAGATATTATCTAAATAAAATAAAACCACTGATTATATTCAGCGGTTTTTGTCCTTAATGGCGGAGTAGGAGAGACTCGAACTCTCGCACCAGTTGCCCGATCTACTTCCTTAGCAGGGAAGCCCCTTCACCAACTTGGGTACTACTCCAGTTCTTGTGAACGCTAGATATCATAACACAATTAAATGTATTTATTAAATAATTATTTATTTTTTGCTTTTTTGATGAATTTTTTTCCTTTATCGGCAAATAATTTGCATATATGTTGCAAGTTGCCGTTAAATTGAATATAGTTATAGCTGAGGTACATAAATATGAAATATATGTCTGTAGCCGAAACCGCAAAAAAATGGAAACTTTCTGAAAGAAGTGTACGTAATTATTGCGCTGAAGGCAAAGTTGAAGGTGCTTTTTTAACTGGTAAGACTTGGAATATCCCAAGCGATGCGAAAAAACCAGCTAATAGTGCTAAAAAAGAGGAGATTATCTCTCCAGAAGAAGAAGTTAATGAATTAGTGGCTAAGGCTCAAGTGGCTTTAAAAGAATTCTCTAACTTTACTCAAGATCAAATTGATTATATTGTCGCGAAGATGTCTGTATCTGGTTTAGACCATCATGGCACACTTGCTCAAGCGGCAATTGAAGAAACTAAAAGAGGTGTTTTTGAAGATAAGGCCACTAAGAACTTATTCGCCTGCGAATATGTTGTTAATAATATGCGGCATTTAAAGACTGTTGGTGTTATCTCTGAAGATCCAGTTACTGGAATTACAGAAATCGCTGAACCAATCGGTGTTATTTGCGGTATTACCCCGGTAACTAATCCAACTAGTACAGTTATCTTTAAATCTTTAATTTGTATTAAAACCAGAAACCCTATTATTTTCGCATTCCATCCAAGCGCTCAACAATGTTCTAAACAAGCAGCGATTGTAATGCGTGACGCTGCTGTTGCAGCAGGCGCACCTGAAAACTGCATTCAATGGATTGAACATCCAAGTATGGAAGCAACTTCTTTATTAATGAACCACCCAGGAGTCGCTACTATTTTAGCTACTGGTGGTAACGCCATGGTTAAGGCAGCTTATAGCTGCGGTAAACCTGCTATGGGTGTTGGCGCAGGTAATGTTCCTGCTTATATGCATAAATCTTGTAATGTCGAACAAGCAGTTAACGATATCGTTTTATCTAAGTCTTTTGATAACGGTATGATTTGTGCGTCTGAACAAGCGGTTATTATTGATAAAGAAATCTATGATGAAGCAATTAACTTATTCAAGAGATTTAAAGTTTACTTTGTAAACGAAGAAGAAAAGAAGAAATTATCCCGCTATATGTTTGGCTTTGCTGCTGGAGATGAAGGTGTTGAAGGAGCTAAATTAAATCCTGATATCGTTGGTAAACCAGCTTACTGGATTGCTGAACAAGCTGGTATTAAAATTCCTAAAGATACTTCTGTAATTGGAGTATTTTGTAAAGAAGTCGGTCCTAAAGAACCAATTAGTAGAGAAAAGTTGTCTCCAGTATTAGCATTCTTTAAATCTAATAGTGAAAACGAAGGTATTGAAAAGTCTGCACAAATGGTGGCATTTAATGGCTTAGGTCATAGTGCGACTATCCACTGTGCTGAACAAGCCCTTGCCGATAAATTTGGCGATAAAGTTTTAGCCATGAGAATTATATGGAACTCTCCATCCACCTTTGGTGGCATTGGTAATGTCTATAACTCATTCCTTCCATCTTTAACTCTTGGTTGTGGAAGCTATGGTAAAAACTCTATCGGAGGTAATGTCTCCGCAGTTAATTTAATCAACGTCAAGAAAGTTGGTAAAAGGAGAAACACTGTGCAATGGTTTAAAGTCCCTCGCAAAATTTATTTTGAGAGAAATTCAATTCAATATTTAAAATCTTGTAAAGACATGGAAAAAGTCTTTATCGTTACTGATACCTCGATGGTGGAATTTGGATTCTTTAAAAAGATTACCGAACAAATTAACGGTAGACGTAACAAAGTTACAATGCAGTTATTCTGTGATGTCGAACCAGATCCAGATATCGAGACAGTTCGTAAGGGAACTGAGCAAATGAAGATCTTCCAACCAGACACCATTATCGCTTTAGGTGGTGGTTCGGTTATGGATGCTGCAAAAGGTATGTGGTTATTCTATGAACATCCAGAAGTGAACTTTGACGACTTAAAACAAAAGTTCATGGACATTCGTAAAAGAGCCTTCAAATATCCAGAATTAGGTAATAGAAGTAGACTCATTTGTATTCCTACTACTTCCGGAACCGGTAGTGAAGTTACCCCATTTGCGGTTATTTCCGATAAGAAGAATAATAAGAAATATCCTTTAACTGACTATTCTTTAACTCCAACTATCGCTATTGTTGACCCAGAATTTACTACTAACTTACCTCCTAGACCAACTGCAATGACTGGTATGGACGTTCTTACTCATGCTATTGAAGCATATGTTAGCGTGATGGCAAGTGATTATACGGACGGCTTAGCTTTAAAGGCTATTCAATTAGTCTTTGAATATTTACCACGTTGTGTCAAAGACGGTCAACACGACTTAGAAGCTAGAGAAAAAATGCATAACGCGGCCACTATTGCGGGTATGGCATTTGCTAATGCTTTCCTAGGTATGACCCACTCTATGGCTCATAAAGTTGGAGCAGAATTCCATACAGTACATGGCTTAGCTTGTTCTATCTTATTACCACACGTTATTAGATATAATGGACAAGTACCAACCAAACTTAGTGTCTGGCCAAAATATAACCATTATTGTGCTGATAAGAAATATCAAGAAATCGCTAAACTCCTTGGCTTAAAAGCCTCTACCCCAGAAGAAGGAGTGGAATCTTTAGCCTCAGCTTGTGAAAAATTAGCAAAAGAAATTGGTTTAGCCACTTGCTTTAAAGATACTGGCATTGAAAAAGAAGCATTCTATTCTCACTTAGATCGAATTGCTGTTCTTGCTTATGAAGATCAATGCTCTCCATGTAATCCAAGAGTTCCACTTGTAGAAGACATGAAAGTTATCTTAAAAGAAGCTTACGAAGGAAAATAATTAATCTAAATCCCCTTAGACTTTAAATCTAAAGGGATTTTCTTTATAATTAGGCTATGAAAACTTTATTAAAAAACGCAAAAATTTTATCAATGAAAGATGACCAAATTAGAGAAGGTCATGTGGTTATTAGCGATAACCGTATTAGTGAAGTCGGACCTCAAGTAGATGTTAACGCCAAATACGATAAGGTAATTGACTGTGAAGGCAATTTATTAATGCCAGGATTTAAAAATGCTCACACACATAGTGCGATGACATTTTTACGTAGTAAAGCTGATGATTCAGCCTTACATGATTGGCTATTTAAAGAAATATTTCCTCGAGAAGCTAATTTACATTCTGGATGTGTTTATGAACTCGCTAAAGTAGCTTTACTTGAATATTTGACAAGCGGCATTACTGGAGTAGTTGACCAATACTTCTTCCCTGAGGAATTTGAAAGGGCATGTAAAGAATATGGCTTTAGAGCGGTCAATCTTATCATGTATGACCCAGATAGTAGAAATAAAGAGACCTGTTTAAAATTAATTAAATGTAACGAAGACAAAGATAGTCTAGTGAAGGCTGTTATTGGTTTACATAGCGAATACACTCCAACAGATGAGATGTTTAAAACCACTAAAGAGATATTAGACGAGACTAAACTTCCTTTCTATACTCACTTAAGTGAGACTTATCAAGAAGTGGAAGGCTGCTTATCTAGACGTGGAATTCGTCCAATGAAATTCTTTGATGACTTACATTTCTTTGATCGTGGTGGAGCGATATTCCACGGTGTATATTTAGATGATAATGATATAAATATCATTAAAAAGAGAAATATTATTGTTGTTTCTAATCCTGCTAGTAATATGAAACTCGCTAGTGGAGTCGCAGAAATTAAAAAGCTTCTTTCTAAAGGAGTGACTGTAGCCTTAGGCACTGATGGACCAGCTAGTAATAACGCTTTGGATATGTTTAGAGAAATGTATTTAGTAACTGGTTTACAAAAGTTAGTTCTTAAAGATCCTATTTCTATTCCGGCTTTTGAGGTTTTAAAAATGGCAACCATTAACGGGGCAAAAGCCATGAATCTAAGTGACGGAGATACTCTAGAAGTTGGTAAACTTGCCGATATCATCATGATTGATTTATCTAGACCAAGTATGCAACCAATTAACAATATTGTTAATAATCTAGTTTACGCTGGAGAAAAAGATGTCGTAAAGATGACAATGATTAACGGCAAAGTTTTATATTATGATAGAGAATTCTTTGTGGGTGAAGATATTAAAGAACTCTATAAGAGAGTACAAAAAATGACTGAATATTTATCAGTCATCAAGTAATAGTTCAATTAAAGAATTATCGCTTAGTAAATTATTTAATTGGGCCTTGTTAATTATGACAAGGTCTTTTGTTTTCTTATAGTAGACATTGATAATGTGATCTTCATAATTACTTTCTTTAGTGTAGTCATGTTTTTGATTATCTAAACTTTCTTCAATTAAAGTCATCATTAGTCTTCTTAAATATAAATAGAATGATGATTCTAACCAGTATAAATAAGTAGTGGACTTAGAATATTTTTCACTCTTTTTGAATTTGAGGAATAACTCTAATCCGTCTTCTGGGGAATGCCATAAATCAATAAATGCATAATCGCTTTTTAAATCAGTTTTTAGATATTTAAGCGCATCATCTTGAACTATTTCTATCTTCTCTTTATTTAGAAAATAATCTAATAGATTATCTTTAAATAATTTAATGATGTTAGGGTCGTTTTCTATAACTTTAACGTGGCTAACTTCTTCTTTATTTGAGACCATAAACGGGAGATAGCCTAAGCCTAGTCCGAAAACAATAACATCACCCTTAATTTCTTTAATAGATTTTTCCATTGTTTCGATTTCATTAGGAGTAATATTCATCCATGTTACTCCTTGATAGTTAAGAGCTAAAAAATTGAACTTCTCTTTAAAATAACCTAAGGAGTTTATTTCTATATAGTCTTTACTAGACATATCTTTATAGGCGAATAATTCATATGGTTCGTAGTGGTCCCACACTAGTTCATATTTACCTAACTTAATGGTCTTAGGTTTTATTAATTTATAGTAGGCATTATTTAAATATTTAGATATATCTAATTCGTTAATTGCCTTAGCGATATATTTATTAAAGATTTCTTCATTATCTTCAATTGATAAATCAATATCTAAATAATCACTGATTTTAGATAGAAATACTTCATGCGTGTCACTTTTAAATTTATTGCTTAAAAGATTAATCTCTTTTTTATTAGTGATTTCTAAATTAGCAAAGATGCTACCTAATAAATCTGAGATAGAAAGATTAAGTTCATGTTTATCAATTAATTCATTTAAGTAACTTTTTAATTCTGGGTTATCTACAAATTTCATATTAACATTCTATATTTTTATTTCCATTTTTCAAAATTATTGTATAATTTTAGCAATTATGGCTACAAGAAAAGGTTTATGTCCATATTGTGTAACTCATAGAGTGGAACGTCGTATCTTCCCGGTTAATCCAGAAGCATCGACTTGTTTTTGCCCAATTTGTATGAAAGAAGTGGAGCCAAAAGTCGCAATTGAAGGCTACGCGGAATTAATTTCTAAGATGCTTTTAAAGGCTGATAACACTTTATTTGTTACTTGTGACCCAGTTCTTGCTTATAGTCAATACGCTTCTGTTATTGAACTTGAACCAAAAGAGGCTCACGCTTTGTTAGGGAGAATCCTTTGCCTTATCTATATGAGCAAAGTCCGTAAGTCCTATTTAGCGGAAGCTTATACATTACTTGAAAACACTCCTTATGAAGGATGTGATATTGATGACTTTATCTTCTTCTTAAAGAAAATTAATTTTGCTTTGGACGAATATGAATTCGCGGTCAAAATGAAATTAACGTTTAGATCATATTTTTATGATGTTGAATGTTTAAAACTATATTGGGTACATCTACGTGACACGATTAAAATGAAAGAATTAATTCTTTCAATAATTAAAAACATTAAAAAAGACCATCACTCAAGTCAAGTTGAAGTTATGGATAATATGCTTGAACATAATATCGGTGAGAAAAAGAATGAACTCCGCACTGACGCTTATACATGTGATGGTACTCCTTATCGCTATGTTAAAACTTATAATGAAAAAGCGGTCATTGATGTTTCCACTAAAAAAAGAATCAATACTCACTTAAATAGATTCCGTTTATCAAGTTTAAATATTGATGATAAGCATAAACGTTATATCAAAGACCAAGTCTTTAAGGATTACACAAAAGTGGTTCAATCTCAAAAAGTGGCTTTTGTGTTCTCAATTATCTTTTATATCTTAACAGCGGGAGGAGTTGCTTCTACTGTGATCTTTAAAGATGACCCTATTTTCTTTTATTCATTATTAGGTGGAAGCGCATTGTTATTTATTGTCGCTACTATATTATTTATCTTAAGTATTTCTTGGAGAGTGACTTTAAAGAAAAGAAGACTACGTATCGATTAAGACGCGTAGCCATTTATCTTTAGATAAGTTAATAATTTTTTTAGAGCTTTACCGCGGTGAGAAACCCGGTTTTTTTCTTCTTCACTTAACGAGGCGTAACTCTTATTAAGTTCATCGCAGATAAATACTGGATCATATCCAAAGCCAGTAGTGCCGTCCGGTTCATGACCAATTCTACCTGGGACGATGCCTTCAAATAATAAAGGTTTATCTTCAACATTTACTAAAACGATGTCGCACATAAATCTAGCAGAGCGGTCTAATCCTTCTAATTCTTTATCTAAGACTTTAAAAGCCTCTAAATGACCTCCACATTCTTTGGCAAATCTAGCGGAGTGTAGTCCTGGTTTATTATTTAAGGCTAAAATTTCTAAGCCTGAATCATCAGCAATAATAGGCATTTTAGTAACTTGTTGTAGAGCCTTAGCTTTGATTAAAGCGTTTTCGTAATATGTTTTACCGTCTTCTACTACCTCCCCAATATTAATATTAAGGTCTTTCATCCCATACACTGTTATATGATGTGGAGATAATATTTGTCTAATTTCTTTTAGTTTATGGTCGTTATTAGTGGCCACGAGTAGTTCAAAGTTCATATATTTATATTTATATAAGGATAATAAGAATGCAACAATTTTAAAAAAATTAGCACTCTATATTGACGAGTGCCAAAAATGAGTTATAATATACTTAGCACTTGAGGATTGAGAGTGCTAAAAGGAGGTCACAAATTATGAACAATATGCAAGGTATGGAAGATTATTCCCAAGATGAAAATATCTTAGAAAAATTTGGTCGAGATGTGACTAAAGCTGCCAAGGAAGGAAAAATAGACCCTGTTATTGGTAGAGATGAAGAAATTCATCAAATCATCGAAGTATTAAGTAGAAAAAATAAAAATAACGTCATCCTTATCGGTGAACCAGGTGTAGGTAAGACAGCAATTATTGAAGGACTTGCTTTAAGAATTGTAAAAGATGATGTTCCTACTAGTTTAAAAAACAAAATGATTTATGAACTAGATATGGGAGCGTTAGTAGCGGGCGCTAAATATCGAGGAGAATTTGAAGAGCGACTTAAAGCCGTTCTTAATAAAATTAAGAATTCTGAAGGTCAAATCATTCTTTTTATCGACGAGATTCATTTAATTGTCGGCGCTGGTCAAACTGAAGGAGCGCTTGACGCTTCTAATATGCTTAAACCAATGCTTGCTCGAGGAGAAATTGACTGTATTGGCGCGACTACTTTAAAAGAGTATCGACTTTATATTGAAAAAGATCGAGCGCTAGAAAGACGATTCCAACAAGTCTTAGTCAATGAACCTTCTGTTGAAGACAGTATTTCTATTCTTCGTGGACTTAAAGAGAAATTTGAAACTCATCACGGGGTGAAAATCACTGATAATGCGATTGTCGCTGCAGTATCTTTATCTAATAGATATATTACTAGTAGATATCTCCCAGATAAGGCAATCGATTTAATTGATCAAGCCTGTGCTTCAATAAGAGTGGAACTTGAATCTACTCCAATTGAATTAGATGAATTATCTAGAAAGATTAAACAATTAGAAATTGAAAAGTTTGCTTTGGAAAAAGAGAGCGATGAATCTTCTAAAAAGAGATTAGAGAAGATTAATTCAAATTTAGACAATCTTAAAAAAGAGCAGGAAGAGATGAATTCTAAGTGGCAAAAAGAAAAAGAAATTAATCAAAGGATTAAAGAACAAAAAACCGCTTTAGATAAATTGAGATTTGATTTAGATAATGCCTTTTATAATGCGGACTATGAAAAAGCCTCTAAACTCCAATATAAAGATATTCCGGAATTAGAAAAGAAGATTAAGGAATTAGAACAGTCTAACAAAGACAAAAAGATTCTTTCTGAAGTGGTGACTGAAGAAGAAATCGCGAAGATTGTTTCTAAAATCACTAACATCCCTTTAAGCAAGATTTCTCAAGGTGAAAAAGAAAAAGTAATGCACTTAGAAGAGCAGCTTAGAAAAAGAGTGATTGGTCAAGATGAGGCTCTTAAACTTGTAAGCGATGCGATTATTCGTCAACGTGCAGGTATTAAAGACCAAAATAGACCAATTGGTTCATTTATGTTTTTAGGTCCTACTGGAGTTGGAAAAACCGAAGTTGCTAGAAGCTTAGCGGAACTCTTATTTGATAGTGAGACTCATATGGTGAGAATCGATATGAGTGAATATATGGAGAAATATTCAACCTCTAGATTAATTGGTGCCCCACCAGGATATGTGGGCTATGAAGAGGGCGGACAATTAACAGAAAAAGTTAGAAGAAATCCATATTCCATTGTCTTATTCGATGAAATCGAAAAAGCTCATCCTGAAGTATTTAACTTATTGCTTCAAATCTTGGATGATGGTCGATTAACTGACTCTCAAGGTAGAGTGGTGGATTTTAAAAACACAATCATTATTATGACGTCTAATCTTGGTAGTGAATATCTACTTAACGGTAAACGAAAAGAAGTTGATAACTTGATTCATCAAACCTTTAAACCAGAATTCTTAAACCGTATTGATGAGATAATCTACTTTAATCCACTTACTAAAGACAACCAATATAAGATTGTGGAGAAACTCTTAAATACCTTAAATGAGCGACTTAAAGAGAACTATTATTCCTTTGAATTCTCCTCCAAGGTTAAACAATATATCCTTGATAGTGCCTACTCTCCTACTTTTGGAGCTAGACCACTTAAGAGATTCATTCAAAATAATATTGAGACTTTAATCGCTAAAGAGATTATTCAAGGAAATATCTCTACTAAATATAAGTATTTACTTGATTACATCGATGATAAATTAGTTATCTCGAAGATGTAAAAGCGAAGGTGGTGATAAAATCATCACCTTTTTGTTTGTTTTAAGATATAATTCTAGTAACGATTTATGTATCAAGAAAAATTTGTCGTAGGTAAAAGTGAAATCGATATTAACGGGGAAATTAAAATTTCTCGATTAATGTTACACGCTCAAGATGTCGCTAGTGAACACGCTAGAAGATTAAAAATTGACCGCGATGTTTTAATGAAAGACAATAATATCTGGGTAGTGGTTAGAACTGACATTAAAATTAATCGTTTACCTAAACTTAAAGAGAAATATTTTTTATCTACTCATCCTGGAGAAACTAAGGGATTTATGTTTCCTAGATTTTTCCAAGTCTATGATAAACATAAAAACTTATTAGTGAGCATTTCATCAACCTGGGTCATTGTCAATTTTGATACACGTAAAATTGCCTTACATCCATTAAAGGATATGACTTTACCTTTTGAAAATGATCCTAGTGATTTAGAGCTTCCTTCTAAAATAAATGATGAAGCCTCTAATATTGTTTTAGAACGTTTAACTAAAGAAAGTGAATTAGATGTTAATTTACATATTAATAACACATTCTATTACGATTATGTTTTAGATGTTCATGATGAATCTTTCTATAAAGAAAATCGTGTTAGTCGATTAACTCTTAACTACGAAAAAGAAATTATTCACCCTAGTAAGATTGTTATCTTTTCTAACAAAAGTAACCCTGAAGTTATTGTGGGTAAAGTTAACGATAACATTTCTTTTGCTTCAAAGGTTGAATATACAAAAAGATAAAGAAAGATACCTAATTTATTAGGTTTCTATTATTATATAGATACAAGGAGTTTAATATATGAAGAGTGTAATTCGAATATTTAACTTTGTGATTATGGGGGTTGCTGCGATTGCGATGATCCTATTATTTGTCACATCCACTTTTACATTTAATTCCCGCATATCAATTGATAACAAATTCATTAGTAATTACTTTAATGACGTTGTTAAACAGATTAATGTTGGTTCAATTGATCCTAGCGAAACTGATCCAGTATTAAAAGAGAACTACATTAATGATATTGATGTTGCTCATGTCTTAGGTACTGACCACATCAATTTAACAATGGCTGTCGATTTAAACTTTAGTGAAGTTTCTTCCTTAATGGGAAAAGAAGACCGCGATTTAATTAATCAAGAATTAATTTCTAAAAACGTCGATGGTGTCTTTAAAGATTTACACGAAGCAGTGGATATTCTTACAGAATACACCGCTAGAACTGTTCTTCGTGGAGTCGCTAAAAAGGAAGTGTATAAACAACTTAAAAAATCTCTAGAAGAAAAAGGTTCTTCTACTCCTGCTATCGACATTATGGAAGAAGTGGGAATGAACGATAATTACTTTAGAGGTTTTGCTAAAGCTTTATATGATACTGCTAATACTTCATCAGATCCTGAGCATCATCCAGAAAAAGGGTGCACAGTTGATGCTTTTGCTGATGTCATTATTGATCAGTTAAAACTCGTTATTAATGAAGCCAAAGAAGTTACTGGTGGCCAAGTCGATATTAATGCGATGATTAATGACCCTAACTTAAAGGAGAACTTAAAAAGCAACTTTACCAAAGTTTTAAATAACGCTGGTCTAATGTCTAGTGATGGAAATTCATGTGTCAAAATTAGCCAAGCAACTTATATTTTCTTGGCTAAATCTCTTAAAGAAAATTTATCCTCGTCTACTTCAATTCCAGCTTCAGAATTAGAACCTGGTCCAGGTGAATCAAATGAGGATTATGCGAATAGATTAACCAAATTATATGTCTATAGTGTTCTTCCAGATGCTTTCTATCAAATCGCTGGATATGTTTGCTTAGGCTTATTAATTGGCGTTATTGTCTTTGCGATTATTTGGGGAATCTTATTAATAATTACTGTTGTTAGAACCTTCTCAAGAGAAAAGCCGTGGACGATTTTTGGTCCGTGGTTCTGGATTGTGGGTTCGTTACAGATTGTATTAGGTCTGGCCTTAACGATATTTGCGAAATTCTATTTACCAAGCCTATCATTTATTCAAAGCAAGTTAGAAGGTACACCAATTCAAAGCTTTGCTATCGCTCCAAGAACATCGATATTAGTGCCTTCAATTATCTTTATTGCGATGATAGTGTTTGCTATTGTCTACACAATCCTAGCGCATTCAGTCAAGGTAGATTATAGAAATAAAAGAAGCGGCAGAGGTCCAAAACCTACGGAGGTAGTTATCCATGAATAAGAAATTCTTACTTTCCATTTGTTTATTAAGTGGCTCTTTAGCCTTATCTAGCTGTTCGTTATTTAACGATAACGATATTATTCAGCCTAATATTTATAATCCAATTTATGACGAGGAAGAAACTATTCCTCCAGGAACTACAGTTATCGATTCACCTTCAGGTGAAGTGGCTGCAAAAGACGCGCCTAGTGAAGCTGGAGAAGGAACTAAAGTATTTAAAAATCTTTGCTATGGAACTTATGATTCTAAAAATGATAAATTCTATGTTCCTAACACCTACAAGGTAGGTGGTTCACATCATATGGGTTATAACGTTAATGGTGGGGAAGATTATCCTGACGCTAACCAATTACATAATAACTATGACTTATATGTTCCTAGCGAAAGTAAAACTCCTAGAAATCAAAAGCACATTGTTATTCTATTTATCCATGGTGGAGCTTGGGTATCTGGAGTTAAAACAGATGTTAATCCATATATCCATAATTTCGCCAGCAAAGGTTATATTACCGCAACCATTAAATACACACTCTTAAGAAAAGAAATGGATGATCCATCTCGTTCAATATTTAGAAATTTAGATGAAATTGATGCGTGCATCAAATCTATTAAAGATGTTTTAGGACAATTAAAATTTGATACCACTAAAACTGAACTTGTCATTGGTGGAGCTTCCTCTGGAGCTCATTTATCAATGCTTTATGCTTATTCGCGCGGTAAAGAATCCGCTATCCCAATTAAGTTTATTGTTGATGCGGTTGGACCAGTTGATATTAAAGAAAATGCATGGAAATCTTTTACTCACTCCACCGAAGAAGTTTTAAATGCCGGTATTGATAAAAATGCAATCGCAACACAAGAATCCGCTAGCAATCTCTCACCTTTAAGAATTAGTGATGGTAGTGAAGAGACTAAATACTGGGATGATTATGAAACGTTCAGAATCGCCAACGGAATGTGTGGACTTCCTTATTCATTAGAAGAGGCTGAACAAGCAAAGACTGACCATACAGTACCTTCTTATGTTGATTTAACTGCGGAAGGACATGGAGAAGACCAATTATCTGTTACTTATTGGATTAATAAGGCTGATGAAGCTTCTAAATTCAAAATCATTTGTGCTTATTCTGGAATTGACACCATTGTCGGTATAAATCAATACGCAACTCTTCAAACCGCTTTAGATGCTAAAGGCATTACTTATTACACCAGTACTACTGAACCACATCAAGGCTATATCTATTTTAAAGATAAAGGCCACGATAAAATTAATGAAGATACTGTTCACTACAATGAATTAATTACAGCAGTGGATAGTTGGTGTAAAGAATAATTGATTTCAAAAAATAAAACAGTGCATCAGCACTGTTTTTCAAATCGTTTGGAGCAGGTGACGGGAATCGGACCCGCATAACTAGCTTGGAAGGCTAGTGTTCTACCACTGAACTACACCTGCGAGTAGCGAATGTTATTTTATAACACCCGCTTAATTATAGCAAATTATTTCTTACAAAATTCTCTAATTTGATCTTCTCTTAAAAAACCACTAAATCTTCTAACGAGTTTTCCTTCTGAGAAAAAGAATAATGTTGGAATGCTTTCGACTTGGAATGCTCCAGCAAGTTCAGGGGCTTCATCAGTATCAACTTTAACGATTTGTACATTGAAGTCTTCCTTCTTGTCTAATCCTTCTAAAACTGGTCCTAACATTCTACATGGTCCACACCAAGTGGCAAAGAAGTCTAATAAGACATCTCCTTTAGAAAGTAATTCTTTTAATTCTTCTTGTGTTTCGACGTGTTTAATCATCTTATAATCCTCCGTTTTGAATAATAAATATAATGGCGATAATTAGTATATGTAATGGGTAATACATGTAAGTTCCAATTCGGAACCATTTAGCATTATAACCTCTTTTACCAGAATAAAACAAAAGTAATGCACTAGAAAGTAATGCATATAGTTGAATTCCGGCATCCCAGAATACTCCTTTTGGCCATAAATAGATAAATACGAATTGAAAGGTTAATACGACAACATTAACTAAAATTAAGAATAAGTTAACCGCAAATCTATAACTGCCGTTTTCAACCCATATGCTTTTATCTATTCCCGACTTTTCTTGTAAATAATCTAGGAATATATCTGCGAATGTATATGAGAAATAGAATCCTAATCCTAAAACAATAGACACCCAGTCATATTGCATATTAAGAAAATAAGGGAACCAGTGTATCTCGATGGCGTTACCTGTTTCTATAGATTTTACCACAAAAGAGAGTATAGAAAACGCAAGCGGAAGTAGTGTAAGTAATTTAACTTTTATATTCGGGTGTTTAACCAAATATATTGCTAGGGCAGTTAATACTAAGTCAATAAAAATGTTTCCGTGTCTATATATTGAGGTTGCCGCTGGGAATAGATTTGTAAATGTAAATAATATAAAGGCAATAGAAACTACGGAACCAACAATACCTAGCTTTAAAATATATTTATTAAAGTTCTTAGTATGTCTTACTCCTTCTGCGACTAAAAAGATGAATAGCGGTAAGGCTAATCGACCAAAAATTCTAAATATATTTGACAGGTCGATCATTATCTGAACAGTTGGATACTGCATAGCAAAATAAATCCCTAAATGATCTAAAGTCATAAAGACAATAGCAAGGATTTTGAGCCAAAAAGACGACAAAAATGTGATTTTTTTCATGAATTAATTACTATAACCTGTCCAACAACAACGAATAAATTGTTTGCAATGTGCGCGATAAGCGAGCATGGTAAATCGTATAAATCATAGGCTAAAGCTAGTAACGCTCCAGGAATAACATAGGTTGGTAAAACGATGAATTCGGTAGCGATATTTCCGCTGAAGTCCATATGGATAAATCCAAAGATTAAGCTAGCAAAAATATATGCAGCAACTCGATGCCATCTTTTTATCAGATTGAATAGACCAACTCGATAAGTAAGCTCTTCACATGCTGGTCCAATAAATCCAAAAATGATTATAGAAGCGGCTGGATATCTAGCGATAACTTGTCTAATACTGGTTTCATTTGTGCCTGGTCCAACTGTATAGAATAGGTTAATAATAGTCATATATAATTGATCAAACGCAAGTATGACTCCACCTATTACGATTCCAACTACATAAGGAAGCCAACTTTTAAATTTTGGGAATAGCTTTTTATAATCAAGTCCAATGACAGCAACTAAGATAGCAAACAATATCGAATAAGTGATTAACGCTTTTGCTCCAGCTTTATCGACTTCATTCATCGAAAATAGGATTGTACCGACGACTGTGGAAATTAAAGATAAGACGAAAACATTGCCTATTGCAAATAAAAGAACTTCTTTCCATATGTCGAGCTGAGCGTTCTTAAATGGCGCGTATTTACCTGTTAATAAGCCACCTCTTTGCTCGCTTTTATTAGCTGAATTTTCTTCTTTTGAAAACATTATCTTTATTTTCCTTAAGAAAAATAATACACTAAAAGCACGTTGAAAGGTAGATTTTACTAGTAAAATATGGCTAATTTCACCATCTCAAAAGAAGGACAAGGTTATATTGAATTGCTTAAAAGCAAATTTTATTCCTATGCTTTTCCTGTTTCTGATGTTGAGGAGTTTAAAGTTAGGCTTGAGGAAATTAGAAAGGCAAATCCAAAAGCAAAACACGTGGTCTATGCCTATCGAATTGGTGCGAATTCTAAATCCACTGACGATAAAGAACCTAAAGGAACAGCGGGTAGGCCTCTACTTGAACTATTAACAAAAAAGAACTTAGTGGATACAGCAATTATCGTAGTTCGATATTTTGGAGGTAGTGAATTAGGAGCGTCTCGCTTATTAAGAACATATTTAGCTAGTGGAGTCGACGCTATTAATCATTCAACTGTTGTTGAAAAATAAGAAAGGCATCATTATGGCAGATTGTAATCATCAATGCGAAGGTTGTCCAAGTAGTGGCAACTGTGAAAGCGAAATTAAAAAAGCAAAATTAAACGAAAGATCTAGTGTAAAACACGTTATCGCGGTTTTATCTGGTAAAGGTGGAGTGGGCAAATCATTTATCACCTCTTATTTAGCAGTCTCTTTACATAAGAAAGGCTACAAAGTTGGTATCTTAGACGCTGACGTTACTGGTCCAAGCATTCCTAAAGCCTTTGGTATTAAAGACAAGGCGGTTGGAGAATATGGAGTCATCTATCCACTTGAATCTAAAACTGGTATTCAAGTTATTTCCGCAAACTGTTTACTTGAAGATGACTCTGAACCAATTATTTGGAGAGGTGTCCTTCTAGGAAACTTAGTGAAACAGTTCTACGAAGATGTTTTATGGGAAGATTTAGACTATTTATTAATTGATATGCCACCAGGAACTGGTGATATCGCTTTAACAACATTCCAAATGATTCCTATCGACGATTTAATTATTGTTACTTCACCTCAAGACTTAGTCTCTTTAGTAGTTACTAAGGCCATTAAGATGGCAAGAATGATGAATATCAAGGTTTTGGGTGTTGTAGAAAACATGTCTTATTTAAAATGTCCTAAATGTGAAGAAAAGATCCCTTTATTTGGAGAATCACATTTAGATGAATTCGCTAAAAAGTTAGATTTCAAAGTATTGGGTAAATTACCTTTGGTAAGTGAAAACGCGACTAGAGTGGATAAAGGTGAAGTGGAATTTATTGAATTCCCTGAATTTGAATGCATCACTGAGGCGGTTATTAAGGAGGAAAAATAATGAAAGAATTTGATTTACGAAGAGCGAAATTATTTGATTTATTACCAGATAATTCTTTGACACTGGTTTTCGCTGGTGTAGCTAAAATTAGAAGTGAAGATGAATTCTATCCATTTCACGCTAACCGCAACTTCTTCTATTTGACTGGTATCGAACAAGAAAATAGCGTTCTTATGTTAGTGAAGTGTCCAGGAGAAAGAAAAGAATATTTATTCTTAGACGAACATAACGAATTAAAAGAGAGATGGACTGGCAAAAGACTATCTTTTGAACAAGCTAGTGAAATTTCTCAAATCACTAATGTTTATTCCAATAACAATTTTGAAGCTATGCTTCAGATGGGATTATCTAAAGAGAATAACGTATATGGCAATATCTCTCACTTATATTTAGATTTAAGTGATGAACTCAAAATTAAAAATGGAGTCTCCACTCAAATCTATAAGAAAGAATTAGAAGAAAAATATCCTCATCTTACTTTTAGTAATGTTTATCCACTTATTGTTGAATTACGTTTAGTAAAATCGGATATTGAAATAGCAGAAATGACAGAAGCCATTAACTGCACTAGTTTAGGAATTAATGAACTATTAAACAATATGCATATTGGCGTTTCTGAACATGAATTAAGTGATCGTTTTGAATTCTTTGGTAAAACCCACGGACGTCACGAATTAGCTTTTGAAACGATAGTTGGTAGTGGAGTTAATTCCACAACTTTACATCATCCAATCACTCAACAAGATAAACTTTTAGAATTTGATGATGTGGTCTTATTTGATCTTGGCTATAAACACCATGGCTATAGCGCGGATATTTCTAGAACATTTCCAGTTTCAGGGACATTCTCAGCTAAACAAAAAGAAATCTATGAGGCTGTTTTAGCATGTAACAAAGCAGTTATTAGCTATGCTAAACCAGGATTAACTTTAAAAGATTTACAACAATTCACCATTGATTTCCTTAAAGGTGAATGCATTAAAAGAAAACTTATCTCTAAAGAAGATGACATCATGAAATATTATATACATAATGTTTCTCATTTCTTAGGATTAGACACTCACGATGTGGGTGATAGAACTCGTCCACTTGTTCCAGGAAATGTTATTACAGTAGAACCAGGATTATATTTTGTTGAAGATAAAATCGGAGTTCGTATTGAAGATGATGTTTTAATTACTGAAGATGGAGCAGTTTGCTTATCTAAAGGTATTAAAAAAGAACTTGCTGATATAGAAAAAATGCTTAAAGGTCGTAAGTAATTATGGAGAAATATATTTTAACCATTGATCAAGGCACCACCAGTACTAGAGCGATTCTTGTAGATAAAAATGGAAGAGTAGTCAATATGACTCAAGAAGAAGTGGTTTGTACTTTCCCACATAGTGGCTGGGTAGAAACCGATGCTTTAAATATTTGGGTCAGCGTTATTAACGTAGTTAATGAACTTCTTGTTAAACAAAATATTACTTGGAAGAATATTGACTCTATTGGTATTACCAATCAAAGAGAAACCACAGTGATCTGGGATAAAAAGACGATGATGCCTATTTGTCCAGCGATCGTCTGGCAATCACGTCAATCTGCGGAGATTTGTGACCGCTACGAAAAAGATAAACAGTTTATTCATAAGAAAACTGGCTTATTAATTAATCCATATTTCTCTGCTTCCAAAATTAGATTTATCTTAGAGCATGTCTCAGGTGCGGAAGCTCGTGCTAAAAAAGGCGAACTTCTTTTTGGCACAATTGATTCTTGGATTATCTACCGTATGACTAATGGAGCGGTTCACGCTACTGATGTGAGTAACGCCTCTAGAACGATTTTACTTAACCTCAAGACTTTGTCTTGGGATAAAGAATTATGTGAATTATTTAAAATTCCTATGAATATGCTTCCTAAGATTCTTCCTAGTTCATATGATTATGGAAAAGCTTCTTTCTTTTCGGAGAAAGTACATATCCATGGAGTAGCTGGAGATCAACAAGCTGCTTTATTTGGACAAACTTGTTTTGAAGTTGGCGAATCAAAAAATACATATGGCACAGGTTGCTTTATGTTAATGAATATTGGAGACAAAATCACATTAAGTGAAAAAGGTTTATTAACCACGGTTGGCTGGCAAATTGGTAATAAAGTTACTTATGCTTTAGAAGGTTCCGTCTTTATTGGTGGAGCGGTTGTTCAGTGGTTAAGAGACAAGATGCATTTAATTGAACACTCCGCTGATAGTGAAAAACTCGCTACTGATTGTCGCGATACACATGGGGTATATATCGTGCCTGCGTTTGTGGGCTTAGGTACACCTTACTGGGACGATGATGCGCGCGGAGCAGTATTTGGTTTAACTCGTAATAGTGATAACCGTCACTTTGTTAGAGCGGCGTTAGAGTCAATCGCCTATCAATGTAAAGATGTTTTTGAAGTGATGAAAGAAGAGTCTAAACTTTCTATTCCATCTCTTAAGGTAGATGGAGGGGCGACTGCCAATAATTTCTTAATGCAGTTCCAAAGTGATATTTTACATACTGCAATTGATTTACCTGAATGTTTACAAACTACCGCGTTAGGCGCTGCCTATTTAGCGGGATTATCTTCTAAATTCTATTTGAATTTAGACCATATTAAAAAGATACACCGTTCACAGAAAATCTTTAATCCTGTGATGGATATTAATGAAGTGAATACTCGTTATCAAGGATGGAAGAAGGCTGTAGAAGTTACCAGAATGTTTAAATAATTATCTATGTTAATTATCGCTCCTAGAAACATGCACATCGATATCATTAATTATTATCGAAAAGATAATCCTTTTTTCGATATTAAAGTTATTGATAAAAATGATCTAGTAGCGGCCTCATCTTATATATCTAAAGACGATACGGTTTTATATATGATGAATTTCTATCACTATTCTTATGATGAGGCAAATACATATTTAAGTTTTATTAAAACTAGTTTTACTCCAAATAATCCTAAACTAGAGAAGTTATATAAACTTCAACAACAGTTAGTGGAGTCAGCTCACCTATATAAAAGTGATGTTCATTATCTACTTTTTAAAAATAAGATCGCTTTAGTAATTGGTTATCAGAAATATGATAATGAATTATTAAATTTATCTAAATTATTAGATATGAAGTTAGAATTCTTTGATTATGGTAATGAATATAAAGTAAATGAAATCAATAGCTTCACTAGATTAGAAGATGAGGTCTATTTTGTATTAAATGAAATCGCTCACGATATCGATAACGGGGTCGACATTAATGATATTTATATCTTTAATCGTAATGAAGAATATATTTACTATTTAAAGAGTTTTGTTACTTCATTTGGTTTTAATATCAACTTTCCTAACTCTTATAGTTTTGTAAAAACTGGAGTCTATTCTGAATTTAAGAAACTATTTGAAAAAACCAAAAGCGTGACTGAAAGTTTAGAAAAGCTAGAAGAAATCTGCCAAGATGATGATATTTATCATCAATTCGTGGAGGCAGTTAATAAAATTAATGTTGAAGAGTTAGACTACGAAATCGCTTCTATTTATTTAGAAAAAGAATTAGCAAAACACTTTGTAGAAGAACCACATTATTTAAACGCAGTAAAACTTATTAGTGAACCAACTTTATTATTAAATAAAAAAATCTATGTTTTAGGGTTTGTCCAAGGTCACTTTCCTAAGAGTCAAAAAGACGATTCCTATTTAAATGAAGGTGAACTTATTTATGTAAATAAACTTACCAACAAATTAAAAACAAAAATCGATCAAGACAATTTATTAGATTTCTTTAAACAAGATAATACATTTGTTTTATCTTATGCGAATAAATCTCTTACTAGCGCGAAGATGATTGTTTCTCCTTTGTTAGCTTATTTATCTTTAAAAGAAAACAAGAATCCTTTTAAAAAGTATTTTTATTCTGAAGATGTCTTAAAATATATAGCTTGTTCTTTAAAAGATTTAAATGTTCTATATAAAGAAAAGTCTTCAAAATATTTCGCTACTAAAGATTTAGTAGAGTCAACTTATAATAGCTTTGATAATTCTTTTAAAGGGGCACATGTTTTTAATAAAAATTCACCTTTAAGATTATCGACTACTCAATTAACTGATTACGCTAGTTGTCCTTTTAAATATTATTTAGGAAATGTTTTAGAGCTAGATCCTTTTGAGGAAACGATAGATTCAATATTTGGAAATATTGTTCATCATTTATTAGAGAAGTCTCTTACAAATGATAAATATGATGTTTCATCTAATTATGACAAATTAGTGAATGAGTCAAATGTCAGTGAAGAAATTAAGATTCTTTGGTCGCTTAATTTAAAAGACCAGATTATGAATATGATTAAATACATCAAACTTCATAATCGATATATGAAAAATCCTTCTTTTGAATTAGAGAAAAGAATTGATATTAAGTTAAATGAGTTGACCTTATTAACCGGACGTATCGATAAAATGGTGATTTTAGATAATAAATCACTAGTGATGATTGATTATAAAACAGGTAGTAGTGGGGACTTTGATGAAACTTATTTAAAGGACGGTTTATCGTCTCAACTTCCTACTTACGCTTTACTTGCTAAGGAGAGTGAATATTGTAAATATTCTTTAAGTGGGCTTTACATTAACCATATTTATACTTCAAAAGAAGTGGAACTTAAAGAAGATGAACTTATTCCAAAATATTTAAGACTATCTGGAAAATCATTAGATGATTATTCCTCTTTCTTTAATTTTGACTCTACAATCGCAAGCGGTAAATCTAGTTTTGTGGCTTCAATTTCTTTAAAAGAAGAGGTGTTACAGTCAAAAAATAATTCAGTGATTTCTAAAGAAAAGTTAGATGAATATATTAAGGTCGTAAAAGATAAATATCTTGAAGTTAGTGAACTAATTAGAGCAAATAGATTTGATATCTCTCCTTGTGATAAGGGAAAGCCAAACTCAAGAGCCTGCCAATATTGTAGTTATCGCGATATTTGTTATGTAAGAGCAAATCAAGTGAGATACTTGAGTTCTCCTAAGGAGGAAGAAAATGAGTAAATTTATTCCTTCTAAGGAACAAGAATTAGCAATATCTGCAGTTGATAAGAATTATTTAATTTCCGCTGGGGCAGGAAGTGGAAAAACCGCAGTCTTATGTGAACGTATTTATCAACTTGTAAAAAAAGAAGGTCGAATTGATAACTTCCTAATTTTAACTTTCACTAATTTAGCCGCTAGTGAGATGAAACAAAGAATTAGAAATAAGTTATCTGAAGATCCAGAAACTCAAAAGTTTGCAGTAGAAGTAGATAACGCTCATATAGAAACGTTTGATTCATTTTACTTATTTATCGCTAGAAAATATTTCTATGCCTTAGACATTTCTAAAGACATTTCTATTATCGATAATGCGGTAGTAGAGATCAAACGACGTCAGTTAGTCGATAAAATTTTTGAAGAGCTTGCTGTTAATAAAAATAGTGACTTTATCGAACTCATGAGAA
>CADCEE010000006.1 GCA_902800355.1 uncultured Erysipelotrichaceae bacterium
TCAACTCATGAGGCGATTAAGGGCGAAGATTTTTTATTTAACGAAAAAGATTAGAATCTTTTTTGAGTTAGTAATAGTTTCTTAGTAGAGTCTTTTACTTCTCTTAAGTTATAAGTCTCGTATTTATTAAGTAGAACTTGGCCAACTGATTGGCCTTTTTTAATATCTTTGATTTTACTAACCTGTAGTTCGGCGTCTGCTTTTCCAGAAAGTAGAAGGGCGATTTCTAACCCTACTAGTAATAAGTCTTTATTAATGTAATTAGAAAAGATCACAACATGAGAGGCACCATAGTTAGCGACATGGATAAATGTATCTTCTTTATTAGCTCTTTTAAAAGTTAGATTATTATTTTGTTCTTTATTTTTACCAAATCCAATTCTAACCCCTTTATATTCCACGTAATAAGGACTATTGCTTGGTGGGAGTTGTTTATTTTTTCTACTTACTTGTTTTGGTAAATATTTTTGGCTTAACTCTAAAATTTCATCCTCACTTAGATAGTCAAAGATATTTAACAACCTTTCATATTCTTCAATTTCTTTATTAGCGATATCGATTTCTCGATTATCGTTTTCAATCGTACGTTTATATTTCTTATATTTATTAAATAAGGATGAAGCGTTTTCTTCTATAGATAAATCATTATCATATGTGGATACAGATTTAATTAAAGACTCTAATTCTTCTTTATCGTCTTTATAAGTCAATAGAGCTTCTCCATATTCTTTATAGACTAATTTCTTTTTAGCGTCTTCTAACTCAGCATTTAAAACCTTAGTTTTTCTTTTTAAGGATTTGATCTTAGTTTTTAAATGATTATATAAAGGAAGGGCTTTTTCTTTTTGCTTTAAATTTAAAGAGTCTAATACGTATTTAGAAACATCTTGATTATAAATATTATAATCAAATGTACCTCTTTCTAATTCTTTATTCTTACTTAAAGAGACATATTTCATCTTTTGAATAACTGGTCTAGAGGCACTTAAATCTGAGTAGTGTTTGGCAAAGATGATATTTTCTTTATGGTCGAGGAAAATCAGATTAGAAATAGTAGGGATTAATTCTAACACTAAATAATATGTTTCTTTTTCATAAAACTCATTTGATTTATGAAGGGTGAATTTTAACACTCGGTCATTATTTAACACTTCAATAGCAACTATATATGAACCTTTTAAATACTTTCTTAAGTTGTCATTAAGTTGACCTAAAACAGTGTGGGAATTAAAGTCCATAGGTACAAACCCAAGAAAAGGAGATGAGTGGTTTAAACTGATTAATAATTTCTCTTTATTATAAAAAGAAAAAGTTAACAAGATATCATAAGAATTAACCACAACAACGTTAGTGATAAAACTATTTAAGATTTTCTTGTCTAAATCTTCTTTTATTTGAAAAATACCTTCTAAATTAAGTTTTTCCATAGTAGTACAATTATTTCATAATTTCTTATTTGATAAAAGACAAATAGACTCTTATAATAATAAAAAATGAAAAAAGGATTACTCATCATTTTGTCAGGACCTTCCGGTGTAGGTAAGGGCACAATAAGAAGATACATTATGGATAATTTTAATATCCAACTTTCTTATTCCATTTCTATGACCACCAGACCTCAAAGAGAAAAAGAAGTAGAAGGCGTTGATTATTATTTCGTATCTAATGAAGAATTTGATCGTAACATTAAAGAAAATAACTTCTTAGAATGGGAAGAATTTGTTGGTAATCGATATGGCACTCCTAAAGACAAAGTGGAAGAGTTAAGAAAGCAAGGCAAAAACGTTTTCTTGGAAATCGAAGTTAATGGAGCGGCAGAAGTGATGAGCAAAGTCAAAGATGACCGCGTTATTACCTTCTTCTTAATGCCACCAAATATTCAAGCATTAGAACAAAGAATTAGAAGAAGAAAAACTGAAAGCGAAGAAGTCATTCAAGCTAGATTAAATAAAGGCAAATCAGAGATGACTAAAGCTGGACAATACGACTACGTCATTCTAAATGACGATGTTGCAAGAGCTAGTAGAGAAATAGTTGATTGCATCAATAGAAAATTAAAAAGTTAAGGACGAACATGAAAATAATTGAACTACTCATTGAGCATAATAATTATTCGTTGAATCGTCCTTTTTCTTATATTTATAACGGCGATAAAAAAGTAGAACGCGGATATCGCGTTTTAGTGAACTTTAACCATCAGGAATTAGTGGGCTATGTCACTAGTGTCAAAGAGACTAATAAATCTAAAAAAGAATTAGAAGAAGAACTTGGTTTTAATATTGATGAAGTAATAGATGTGATTGATTCTTCTCCGCTTTTAAACGAAGACTTGATGACGTTGTCCGATGAAGTAAGTGAATATTATTTAGCTAGTAAAATCTCGGTTTTACAAACAATGCTTCCTCCATCTTTAAGCCCGAGAAGAAGTTCCTTAAAAGCACCAAAAATTGCTTATGATCAATATTTAATTATTAAAGATTATAATGAAAGAGATTTAACCTCTAAACAAATCGAATTATTAAGATTAATTCAAAAGAATCAACCAGTTTTAAAAAGAGAAATAAAGCAGGCTAGTGTATTAAATAAATTACTCGAATATGGTCGAGTGGAAATAGTAAAAAAAGAGAAAAGAAGACTACAAATTCCTAACTATGAAAAAGTGGAAATTCCTTCTTTAACTATTGACCAACAAAAAGTCGTGGATGAGTTTAATAACTCTAACGATCAAGTCTATTTATTAGAAGGCGTAACTGGGAGCGGGAAAAGCGAAGTATATTTACATTTATCTAAACAAATATTAGCTAAAGGTAAATCCGTTTTAATGCTTGTTCCAGAGATTTCTTTAACTCCAATGATGATGAGGAACTTCATTTCTAGATTTGGAGAAGATGTCGCTATTTTACATAGTGAACTTACACCCGCAGAAAAATATGATGAATACCGTAAGATTGCTTCAGGGAAATGTAAAATTGTTGTTGGCGCACGTAGTGCGATATTTGCTCCTTTGAGTAATATAGGCTTAATTATATTAGATGAAGAACATGTAGAAAGTTATAAACAAGATGTACCTCCTTTTTATCACGCTAGAGAAGTAGCCATTATTAGAAGTAAGATGCATCAGTGCAAAGTTCTTCTAGGAAGTGCAACTCCATCTTTAGAAAGTAGAGCTAGAGCCGGTAAAGGGGTATATCACTTATTAACGTTATCTAAAAGAATTAATGAAAAAGAGTTACCGAAAACGACAATTATCAATATGACTGACTATCATAATATCGACCGTGAAAGTTATATATTCTCTATTAAACTTAAAGAAGCGATTCAAAAGACATTAGATAACTTTAATCAGATTATTCTTCTTATTAATAAAAGAGGATTTTCTTCAAGCGTATATTGTCGAAGCTGCGGACATATATTTAAGTGTCCAACTTGTAATATTCCTTTAACCTATCATAAGAGCGATAGAATGCTTAAATGTCATCACTGTAATTATTGCGAAGTGGATCATGAAAAATGTCCAGAATGCGGCTCTAAATACTTAATGAGAGTGGGGTATGGAACCGAAAGAATTGAAGAAGAGATTCATAAATTATTCCCAGAAGCAAGAACCCTTAGACTTGATAGCGATTCCGCTAAAATCAGAACAAAAATCCCTCAAATAATTGAGGCATTTAGAAATAAAGAAGCCGATATTTTAATCGGTACCCAAATGATTGCGAAAGGACATGATTTCCCTGATGTTACTTTAGTGGGTGTGGTGAACGCTGACATTGGATTATCATTACCAAGCTATAGAAGTAGTGAACGTGTTTTTGAATTAATTACTCAAGCAGTTGGAAGAAGTGGAAGAAGTGATAAAAAAGGCGAAGCCATTATTCAAACTTATTCTCCAACGCATTATGCAATTACTATGGCGGCTAGACAAGACTATGAACTTTTCTATAGAAAAGAAATGGAAATTAGAAAGCTTCAATTTTATCCACCTTATTCATATATCGCTAGTATCACGGTTGCCTCTAAAAACGAGGAACTTACTATTGATACTGTTTATCGAATTATCGATAGGTTAGCAGAGGAATTAAAAAGTGAGGCTGTAATATTAGGTCCAACCACCCCATATGTTCCTTATGAAAATAATAAACATATCCGTTCTATAATGGTTAAATATCGTAATAGCGATATAGTTAAACCAGCCTTAGAAAAATTATTAAAAAGTAGCCTTAATAAGAGCGGAATATCTTTAACAGTAAATATTGACCCTTACAATTTATAATGAAATTGTAGTATAGTATTAGTCGAGGTATATTTATGATTAGTGTATTTGTTTATGGTTTAGATCAATTCTTAGTTGGAGATTTAAGTGTTCAATTAGGTAAAGATTTAGCCAAATTATATGAAGTTGATGAAGATGATGTGAACTTTGTTGCTCCTAACACGATGGTGTTCCATAAAAGAGCGGAGCAAACATCCTGGAGAGTAATTGTTGAGGTGAATGTTCCAAAGAAGTTAGAAGTATTACAAGAACAAGCTGTTCAAGTTATTACACATCACATTAAACAAATCGCCATTCATATTGAAATCTTGTTTAAATATTATTCAAGCGACCATCATCACTTAGAAATTAATGAAGAATATCCACTTTATTTAGAGGAACAACCTGATGTAGAGATTGATACAGAATATCCTGATGACATCGAAGAAGGTGAAGGGGAAGATGAGATTTATACCGGAGATATTTTTGAAGGATTAAAATAAATAGAAGAACGACTAAGTCGTTTTTTCTTTATATATATGCGAATTTAGGTATAATATTCACATGAACGTTTTCGAAGTATCTAAATCAATTCTATTAAAATTAGTCAACGAAGATGTCCCTTTTGCGGTTGTGCTTAAAAACACATTTAAAAAAACTAATGCTGATCCAGCCTTTAAAAATGATGTTGCGGCAATCGTTGGATGTGAATTAAGACATCACTATATTTTTGATAATTTGGTGAACAGATTTTTTGAAGGCGTTGAATTTGAAAAAACCATTTATTTAAGATTTGCTTTGGCTAACGGCTTATTCTTAAGAAGATTTTCTGAAACTGAGATAATCGCTTTGGCGGAACAAGAATTAGATAAAGAAACAATCTATCGGTTATATAACTATGTGAAATCCACTAATGAGATTATCCCTAACGAATTAGATAAAGCTTCTCCGGAATATTTATCTTATCGATATAACACCCCAGACTGGGTCATTAGAATGTGGCAAAAACAATATGGTAAAGGTGTAGTGTTTAAAACACTGAAAGTGAATTACCGTCAAAGCGTTCCTTCTATTAGAGTGAACGAGAAAAATGTTGATATTGATGAATTCTTAGGAAAACATCCAGATTTCTCTAAAGCTCCAATTGATAATATGATTATTTATCAAGGTAGAGGCACCCCTAAGAAGTTACCAGAATTTGAAAGTGGCGATCTCTTCTTTATGAAGATGGCCACTAAATATATCTTAGATATTTTAGATTTAGATGTTTTAAAAGGCATTGCGATTTACACTGAAGTGCCTAATAACATCTATTTAGATTTATTAACTAGATTTAGCGAAGATACTAAGCTAGACTTAGTTATTAATAACACTTTTTGTTATTATGAAGTTAAAAGAAACTTACAGAAAGTTACTAAACATCACATCTTTGTTTATGAAGCAGAATATTCAAGTTTATTAACTTGTTTATCTAAAAAAGTGCATACTATGATCTGTATGCCAAAAAGCTCTACCTTTGACTTACTTAGAAGTACACCTGATTATTTCTTAAGAATTAAGCAAGACAAATTAGATGAGATTATCGCTAATGAAAGTGCTTGCTTATTAGAGTGTTCTAAGTATGTTGAAGAAGGTGGGGAATTAGTTTATATGATTCCTACATTGTCGAGAAAAGAAAGCAATAACGTCATCGCCAAATTCCTTGTTGAAAATAAGGACTTTGAGCTTGTGGAAGAAAGACAATTCTTCCCATTTGAAGTATATGACTCATGTTTATATTTTGCTCGATTAAAGAAAGTCGAGAAATAAAGTGATTAATCTATACGGTTTAGAATTAAAGAAATTACAAGAATTAATGGTGAAATATGGCCAAAAGCCATATCGCGCTATCCAACTATATACTTGGATCTACGAAAAAAGAGCAGCATCTTTTGATGAGATGAGTGATATCTCTATTAAATTTAGAGATGTTTTAAAGTCCGATTTTTGTTTATCAATTCCTAAAATTCATACTAAACAAATTTCTAGTGATGGCACTATTAAACTCTTGTTAGAGTTGAGTGATGGCTACAAAGTAGAAACTGTTTTAATGCGTTATAACTATGGCAATGCTGTATGTGTTTCTAGCCAAGTTGGCTGCAATATGGCTTGTAGTTTCTGCTCTAGTGGAATCCTTGGAAAACAAAGGAATCTCGAACCTCATGAAATGGTGGGACAAATCTTAGTGATGAACAATCTTCTTAAAGAAGAAGGAAGAGGAGAAAGAGTGACCCATATTGTAGTAATGGGTACTGGAGAACCATTTGACAATTATGATAATGTCATGGACTTTATTAGAATTGTTAACGCTCAAAAAGGATTAGCAATTGGGGCTAGACATATCACTGTTTCTACGTGTGGTCTTCCAGATAGAATAAGACAATATTCTAAAGAAGGATTACAAACTAATTTAGCGATTTCTCTTCACGCTCCTAATAACGAATTAAGAAATAAATTAATGAAAATTAATAAAGCATATCCTTTAGAAGTTTTAATGCCTGCTATTAAAGATTATGAAAAAGAAGCTGGAAGAAGAGTAACATATGAATACCTTCTTTTAGAAGGTATAAATGACACTAAAGAGTGCGCTCAAGAGTTAATTGATTTGATTAAAGGGACTAATGGATATGTGAATTTAATCCCATATAATGAGACAAATAAAAATGATTATAAACGTAGTAGTGGTAACCGCGTCCATACTTTTTTAGACATCTTAATCAAAGGTGGAGTTAAAGCTACTATTAGAAAAGAATTTGGTAGCGATATTGATGCGGCTTGTGGACAATTAAAAGCCAAAGTTGGAGATTAAGATGAGTCAATATTTATCTGGTAATTATTACTGTTTAACTGACAAAGGCAAGGTTAGAAAAATTAATGAAGACTACGCTAGTGCTCTTATTAATCCTTTTGGTAATGTCTTAATGGTTGTTGCTGATGGCATGGGTGGAGCGAATAAAGGTGAAGTCGCTTCTTCTAATCTAGTTAAGTACATTACTAACTCCTTTATTTCATTAGAAAAAGAATTTAAAAATGAAAAAGCGATGTATAAATGGGTTTATAAAGTTGTAAAAGAAGCAAATAGTAAAATCTATCTTAAAGCTAGTAATGATGAGAAATTTAAAGGAATGGGAACTACCCTTTCTTTAGTCTTATTAGTGAAAGATAAATTATTAACCGCTCAAGTGGGAGATAGTAGAGTTTATCTACTTGTAGATAATAAGCTCACCCAAATCACTGAAGATCAAACTTATGTGAATTTCTTAATTAAGTCTAAAGGGATGCCTAAAGAAATTGCTAATACCCATCCAAAAAGACACGAACTCACTAATGCTATTGGAACTAAAAGTACACTTAATGTTGATATTAACATTAGAGAATATCATAAAGAAAGAATATTGATTTGTAGTGATGGCTTATATAATAACGTCCCTGAAAATGATTTAGCTTCCATTATTAGAGGTAATGACTCACTAGATAAAAAAGCCAACCAATTAATTGCCTTTGGCAATTTTAATGGTGGCAGCGATAATATGGCTCTTATTCTTTGGGAGAGCGAAAATTAATGAACTTAGAACTCAATAAATTAATTGACTCTCGATATATTTTATTTCGTCATGTCGCTAGTGGCGGTATGGCGGATATTTATGAAGCCCAAGATGTGGTTTTAAATAAGCCAGTTGCCTTGAAATTTCTAAAAGAAAAATTTCTTGAAGACATAGACTCATTAGAGCAATTTAAAAATGAATCTAGATTCATTTCTATTTTTAATCATCCAAATATTCTTCATATTTATAATGTTGGAGAATATGGCAATAGACCATATGTCTCTTATGAATTATTAAAAGGTAAAACTTTAAAAGATAGTTTAGATAGTCGAGGTAAGTTATCTATAGATGAAGCTTTAGACTATATGGGTCAAGTGCTTTTAGGAGTTAAAGAGATGCACGAATTAGGCGTTCTTCATAATGACTTAAAGCCAGATAACTTATATTTACAATATGATGGGACGATTAGAATAGTGGATTTTGGGGCAGCCTCTCACATTTCCGGAAAAGCTGAAAAACATATTTTAGGGACTATTAATTATCTAGCCCCAGAAGTAGTAAATAGCAAAAAATATTCTCCTCAATCTGATATCTATTCTTTAGGAATCATTTTTTATGAATTATTAACAGGCGAAGTTCCTTTTGTGGGTGAAGATTCTCAAAGTGTATTAAAGGCTCACTCTAAAGGGGAAATAATAAGAGTTAAAGAACAATTTATTAGTGCTAATATTAATGATATTAATTATATAATTAATAAGGCGATATATTTTAATCCCTCTCACCGCTATAAAAGTGTTAAAGAATTTCTAATTGATTTAAATAAAGTTAAAGATCGTGTTAGTTTAAAAAAAGATGGGCCATTAAAGAAGGTATTTAAATAATGGTAGGCACAGTAATTTCTAAAAAGTATTCTACTTATTCTGTCCTTAGTGATGGAGTAATTTATAACACCTTAATTAGTGGAATTTTAAAATTTAAAGGACACGTCTATGTGGGGGATGAAGTTATTTTTTCTGACTCCAATTATGTTATTGAAGGTGTTGTTCCTAGACATTCGCTTTTAAAAAGACCAGAGATAAGTAATATTGACCAAATTGTATTAGTGTTCTCTTTAGTGGAACCTGACTTCTCATATTTTTTAGCGTTTAAATATTTAACTTATGCAAATTATAATGAAGTTCCTGCTTTTATTGTTTTATCTAAAAGTGATAAAGACGATAAACAAGTTAAAGAAATTAAGGATGTATTTAATAAATTAAATATTCCTGTTTATGTTACAAGTAGTAAAACCAAAGAAGGAATTGAAGAAGTTAAAAGCTTATTTAAAGGGAAGAAATCTGTTTTAGTTGGTCAATCTGGAGTTGGCAAGTCTTCTTTACTTAATGCGATTAATTTTGACTATGATAGAGAAGTAGGCGAATATAGTGAGGCTCTTGGAAGAGGAAAACATAAAACTAAAGAAGTGGTGTTACTTCCTTTTGAAGACGGCTTTATCGCTGATACTCCTGGGTTTTCTTCCTTAGATCTTAATTTATCTAAATTAGAGATCGCTCACTATTTCCCTGGATTTGAAAAGAGATATTTAGAATGTTTTTATTCGAATTGTCTACATCAAAAAGAAAAAGAATGTAAAATACTTTTAGCAGTACAAGAAGGAAATATTCCTTCTATTGCGTATGAAAACTATTTAAAATTATTATCGGAAGGAGATAAGAAGTAATATGGGAAAGATTATTGTTGCTCCGAGTATCTTAAGTGCTGATTTTAATCATCTTTTAGAAGACATTAAAAAAGTAGAAGAAGGGGGAGCGGAGTGGCTACATTTTGATGTGATGGACGGACATTTTGTTCCAAATATTTCCTTTGGCCAACCAGTCCTTAAGTCAATTAGCAAGTCTCATTCTTTAATAAATGATGTCCACATCATGATTTCTGATCCATATAAGTACGTTCCAGAGTTTATTAAAGCAGGAGCACATTATTTAACCTTCCATTATGAAGCTTGCAAGAGTGATTCTGAAGTATTTAAAGTTATTGATCTTATCCATGAATATGGAGCTAAAGCGGGATTATCTATTAAACCAAATACCCCAATTGAGAAGGTGTATCCATTCTTGTTCTCTATTGATATGATTTTGATTATGTCCGTAGAACCTGGATTTGGCGGACAAAAGTTTATGCCAGAAGCCGCTAGTAAAGTGGTGAGATTAAGAAATTATATGGAAGTTAACGACATCAAAAATGTCTTAATTGAGATCGATGGTGGAATTAACGAAGAAACCGCTAAAACTGCGAAGATGGCAGGTGTGGATGTCTTAGTTGCGGGTAGTTATTTATTTGGTCACGAAGATATTAAAGAAAGAATTGAAAAGTTAAAAGAATAAAATGCTTAATAATCTAATATTAACTTGTTTGATTTTATCAATCTTATTTGAGGGAACATTCTTTTTATCTTTAGGCCTTATTTATCAATCTATTGAAAAGAAAGCTTTAAATATTAGAAATACTTTTATTTTTGAAACTGCACCTAGTTTTAAAGAAAAGAATTCTTTTATTAATTACATTTTCCTTTTTGCGGTAGTAGTGAACTTATTCCCATTTATTTTTTATTTATCTAAAACTGTGAACGCCTATACGATTAGTATGGCTATATTTGCAACTTTAGCAATGTTTTGTTTAGCTAGTATTCCCTTTATATCAATAAATAAATTAAGAGAGCATCTATATTTAGATTTAGGAGCGTTAGTCTCTTTACTTGCTTTATTTGGTTTTGAAGCCTTCTATTCATTTAATGTTTATAAATATAGTGAATATACTTATAACTACGCTTTAGCATCAATGATTATATCGATCTTTTTTGCTCTTGTTATTTTAGTGGCGATTTTTAATCCAAAATTATTTGATTTTAAAAATGTGCAAAATGAAGACGGGACATACTCTCGTAAGAAATTTATTTTACTAGCCTTTAGTGAGTGGATGATGTATCCACTTGGAATAGTAAGTTTATTGCCGATATTTCTATTAACAATGAAATAAAAAAATGACCGCGAGGTCAATTTTTTTAATATCAATACTTGATATTATTTTTCAGCTTTATTGAGGGTTCTATAAGCACGAGTAGACATACGAACACGTACTTCTTTGCCATCAACCATAACAGTACGAACTTGTAAATTTGTGTTCCATCTTCTACGAGTTGCTCTTAAAGAATGTGAACGACGGTTTCCACTGACTGGACCTTTACCTGTAACTGGACATACTCTTGACATATCGACACCTCCTTTTAAGCGTCTTGTAAAGACTATCACAAATTAATTAGTTATTTCAACAACTAATTTATAAAATTAATATCTTTCGTGAGGGTAGGCTCTTCTAAACTCTTCTACAGTCATCGTATTTGGGCATTTCTTGATCACTGTTTCTAAGAGTTTGCCTTCTTTATCTCCAAGGAGATATTTAACACCGCTTCTTTTAGTAAAGATGATAACCATCTTTTTCTTTTTGCTTTGTTCTTTATCTATAAAGATAATACTTGAATAATCATATTGATATTCTTTCGATAATCTTTTAACAATGAAGTATTTATCTTCAATGATGTAGCGTTGTCCAAATAAGGCCATTAAATATGTTACGACAAATAAAAGAACAAAGACTCCAATAAAAATACCTTGTGAAGCAGAAAATGGTCTTACATAAACTCCACCTTCTCCAGGAAGGAAGAAAACATTAAAACTTGCCGAAAAGGCAATAGCGAAAATAATTAAAAAAACTAATAAGTATCGCCAAGTAATTCTCCAAGGATGAATTTTAACAACCATGTCAATTATTGTACCCCAAACAATAATATCAGTAAAGCAAATATATGTGATAATAACCTACAACAAATATATTATTGCTCAAAAAAATATCAACTGTATAAAAATTTAGATAAATAAATTTATATTTATTTCTTTGAGTAAGGATAATTTAAAGAGTATGATTGTTTATGGAGGGTATGTTAATGCTAAATAATAATAAAGTCGTAGCGATGATATTAGCAGGTGGAAAAGGCACAAGATTAGAAGCCTTAACCAAAAAAACTGCAAAGCCTGCAGTGAGTTTTGCTGCTAAATATCGCATTATTGATTTTCCACTTAGCAACTGTGCGAATAGTGGGATCAACGTCGTGGGGGTTTTAACACAATATGAGTCTACTGAATTAGATTCTTATATTGGTAACGGCGAAAAATGGGGACTTAATGGTGTGCACTGTTTGATGAATACTTTAGCACCAAGGCAAACTGAAGAAGGTGCTAATTGGTATAAAGGAACTGCAGATGCCATCACACAAAATATTGATTTTTTAGATAATGCTAATCCTGAGTTTGTAGTTATTCTTTCTGGTGATCATATTTATAAAACCAGCTATGCTGATATGATTCACTTACACGAAACTAGTAAAGCCGATGTTACGATTTCTGTTATTGAAGTCGATCCTAAAGAAGCTTCTAGATTTGGCATTATGGCAGTTGATAAAAACGACAATATTGTCGAATTCCAAGAAAAACCAAAAGTGCCAAAAAGTAATCTTGCTTCTATGGGAGTTTATGTCTTTACTTGGAAAACATTGCGTAAATATTTAAAGCATGACGCGAAAGACGAAAAGAGCGAACATGACTTTGGAAAGAACATCATTCCTTTGATGCTTAAAGATAAATGCAAACTTAAAGCTTATAGATTTAAAGGCTATTGGAGAGATGTTGGTACCCTCGCCTCTTTACACGAGGCCAATATGGATATTGCTTTAGATAAGATGGAATTAAATCTTTATGAGCAAGATCTTAATAACAGAATATATACCCAAGACACTTATAGTGTCCCTCAATATATTGGCAAACAAGGTCACATCACTAGAAGTATCGCTAACCAAGGAGCGATTGTTTTAGGCGATGTCGATAGCTGTGTGATTTCTACTGGAGTCACCATTGAATCAACTTGTAAACTCACTAGATGCGTAGTTATGGAAAACGCTCATATTAAAAAAGGAGCTAGAATCCATAACGCCATTATCGCTCCAGGAGTGGTCGTTGAAGGCGACGCTAAAATTAACGTCGGAAGCGACGAAGTTGTATTAATTGCCTAAGGAGAATAAGTATGAGAAGAGTTATTGGAATTTGTGATTTACATAACGAACCATCCCTTAGTGGTTTAACAGATAAACGTCCATTAGGTGCGGTTACTTTCCTTGGTAGATATGGCTTAATTGATTTTGCTTTATCTAATTTTTCTAATTCCCATATTGATAGAGTCTATGTTCTTGTTAAAAAAGGAATCGTGGCTTTAAGAAGACATGTTGGTAGTGGTTCAATTTGGACGAATAACACTAGACTTGGTTATGTTGAACTAGTGATTAATGAAAAAGGATTACGTCATCCTGCATTCAACACTGATATTAATAACATTAAGTATAATGTTCCGGTTGATGAACTTGATTTTGAATATGCGGTTATTGCTCCTAGCTACTTTCTAAGTAGTATGGACTTTAGACCAATAGTAGAGAAACATATCGCTAGTGGTGCCGATATCTCTAGCGTCTATATCCACGTTGATAACGCTGATAAAGATTATCTAAGAGCTGATAAATATAAGATTAGTGATAACAAAATTATTAAGTCTTCACCAAACTTATTACGTAGTAAAGAAGCAGATATCTCTTTAGATACCTATATTCTTTCTAAGAAAGCCCTCAAGAAGATTGTTTCTGACGGCACTAAAGTTAGTGAATTATTCTCTATTAAAGACATGATTAATTATTACATCGAAGAAGAAATCTTAGATGTTCACCCAATTGAATTTAAAGGATATGTTGTTCCAATTTTAAATTTAAGAAACTATGTTGATCATTCCTTTGATCTACTTAATTATCATATCCGTAGCCAACTCTTCTTAGAAGATTGGCCAATTTATACAACCACTCATAATACCCCACCAGCCTTATACGGCAAAGATGCTGATGTCCAAAATAGCTTTGTCGCTAATGGGGCAATTATTAAAGGAAAAGTTCATAATTCAATTATTTCCCGTGATGTTGTTGTTGAAAAAGGGGCGGATATTAAAAACTGCATTATCTTTACCCAAACTCAAGTTGGAAAAGACACTAAGCTGGAATATGTTTTAGCAGATAAAAATGCTTCTATCAAAGAAGTGAAGAAAATCTCTGGCACTCCAGAAGATATTGTTTATATCAAAGTAGGAGTTAAAGTCTAATGAAAATCGCTATGGCTTGTAGCGAGGCTAATCCTTTTGTAAAAACTGGTGGTCTTGCTGATGTTACCTATGCCTTATCTAAAGAGCTAGTAAAACTTGGCGAAGAAGTAGTGATAGTTCTTCCCCTATACAACCAAGTTAAGGCTAAAAACCTTTCCTTAGAATATGTTGGTTATATGACTTGTCACCTATCTTGGAGAGAAGAAGGGGCAAATATCTATTCTTTAATTAAAGACGGTATTAAATACTACTTTATTGAAAATAGACATTATTTTGAACGTGATGCGATATATGGCTATGACGATGATGGAGAACGCTTCGCATTTTACTCTATCGCTTTTGCTCAACTTTTAGAGCAAGTTAAATTTAAGCCAGATATCATCCATGCTCACGACTGGCAACCAGGAATGGTATTTTGTTATATTCGAGAAAAAAGAATGTCATTTTATGACAGCACTAAATTCGTGATGTCCATTCATAATCCTGCTTTCCAAGGAATATTAGATAAATCCGCTTTGGGAGATTTATTCTCCTTACCAGAATATCTTTACGATAATGGGACAGTGAGATTTGGTGATAAAGTGTCCTCCTTAAAGGCGGGGATTATGTACGCAAATAAAGTTACTACTGTTTCTCCTAATCACCGAAATGAATTACTTACCCCAGAAGGAAGTATGGGTTTAAATAACGTTCTTATTTATAAGGAATATGATTTCTGTGGAATTCTAAACGGGATTGACTATAACGAATTTAATCCTGAAAAGGATAGCTTAATTGCTAAAAACTATGGACCAACTAACTTTGTTACTGGTAAAAAAGCTAATAAGAAAGCATTACTTGAAAGATTTGGAATTAAAGACGAATCTTTACCATTATATTCCTTAGTCTCTAGAGTGACTTGGCAAAAAGGAATGTCGCTTGTGTTTGCAGCGGCTAGATCCTTATTAGATCGAGGGGCCAATATTATTCTTCTTGGTAGTGGAGAATATGACTACGAACAAGAAATGGAACGCTTAAGAAGAGATTATCCAGAACATGTTGGAATTTATATTGGCTATAATAATGAGCTCGCTCATCTAATTTACGCTGGTAGTGATTTCTTCATGATGCCGTCCTTATTTGAACCTTGTGGCTTAGGACAAATGATCGCTCAAAGATATGGAACTTTGCCAATTGTTAGAAGAACTGGGGGATTGAAAGATTCCGTAATTAATTACGATTCGAGTAATAAAGAATATTCTAATGGATACGGCTTTGATAATTTCTCCGAATTTGACATGATTCAAACTTGCCACTATGCATACGATATATTCGTATGGGATAATAATACACATCGTCAGTTAGTAAAGAATGCTTTATTAACTGATAACAGCTGGGAGAAAAGTGGTAACTCCTATCATATGTTATATAAAGAAATTGCTGGTTAATTATTAATTAAATCGAGGTAGATATATGGGCTACGATTATCAAAATATTGAGAAAAAATGGCAGGCAGTATGGGAAGAGAACAAAACCTATACCTGTAATGTTTATGACTTCTCTAAACCAAAATATTACATTCTAGATATGTTCCCTTATCCTAGTGGACAAGGCTTACATGTTGGTCATCCTGAAGGATATACCGCAAGTGACGTCTTAGCGAGAATGAAAAGAATGCAAGGCTTTAACGTCCTTCATCCTATTGGCTGGGATTCTTTTGGCTTACCAGCCGAGCAATATGCCATGAAAACCAATCAACACCCATCTATTATTACTGAAGTAAATATCAATAACTTTAGAAGGCAAATTAAATCCTTAGGATTTTCTTATGACTGGAGTCGAGAAATCGCTACAAGCGATCCTAGTTACTATAAATGGACCCAGTGGATCTTTTTAAAACTTTTTGATTCTGATTTAGCCTATATTGATTATCGACCAGTGAATTTCTGTCCAACTTTAGGAACAGTTCTTGCTAATGAAGAAGTAATCGATGGAAAAAGTGAAGTTGGTGGCTATCCTGTTATTAGAAAACCAATGAGACAGTGGTTACTTAAAATCACTAAATATGCAGATCGATTACTAGAAGATTTAAAAGATTTAGATTGGCCTGCTTCTACTTTAGAAATGCAAAAAAACTGGATTGGAAGAAGTGTAGGCGCTAAAGTTACCTTTAAAATTAAAGGTACAGACAAGTCATTTGATGTCTTTACTACACGTGTAGATACTTTATATGGATGTAGCTATTGTGTTTTAGCACCTGAACATCCTTTAGTGAAAGAATTAGTTTCTAAAGAGCAAAAAACTGCAGTAGAAGCTTATCTAAAAGAAGTGGAATCTAAGTCTGATTTAGAAAGAACGGAATTAAATAAAGATAAAACCGGTGTTTTCCTTGGGGTTTATGCGATTAACCCAGTGAACGGAGTGGAAGTCCCAATTTATATTGGTGATTATGTTTTAGCAAGTTACGGCACTGGGGCAGTTATGGCGGTTCCAGCACACGATCAAAGAGATTATGAATTTGCAAAAAAATATCATTTACCAATCAAACAAGTTTTAGAAGGCGATATCTCTGAAGCTGCTTTTGTTGATGACGCACCTCATATTAATAGTGATATCGCGAATGGCTTAAACATTGAACAAGCTAAAGAAGTTATTTTAAATAAACTCATTAAAGAAGGAAGTGGAGAAAAACAAGTTAATTATAAATTAAGAGACTGGTTATTCTCTCGCCAACGTTATTGGGGCGAGCCAATCCCAATCGTTATTAAAGACGATGGAGGATTAGTCCCTCTTAATGATTACGATTTACCTTTAGTGCTTCCTGAAATGAAAGAATATAAACCAAGTGGTACTGGGGAATCTCCTCTTGCTAACGCTACAGAATGGTTAAGTGTCACTTTGCCTAGTGGAGAACATGGCTTAAGAGAAACTAACACCATGCCTCAATGGGCAGGAAGCTGTTGGTATTATATGCGATATATTGATCCACATAATGATAAATGCATCGGGGATAAGAAATTATTAGATCACTGGTTACCAGTAGATTTATATATTGGTGGAGCAGAGCACGCAGTGCTACATTTACTCTATGCGAGATTCTGGCATAAGTTCCTTTATGATAAAGGAGTAGTGTCATCTAAAGAACCATTTAAAAAATTATTCCACCAGGGAATGATTTTAGGATCTAATGGAGAAAAGATGTCTAAATCTAGAGGTAATGTCGTTAATCCTGATGATGTTGTCGCTAATTATGGAGCGGACTCTTTAAGACTTTATGAAATGTTTATGGGTCCTTTAGAAGCATCTTTGCCGTGGTCTGACACTGGTCTAGACGGGGCTAAAAGATATTTAGATAGAGTCTATCGTTTATTTACCGAAAAAGAAAATACCAGTAAATTCACTTTAGTGAATGATGGAAAATTAGATTACATCTATAATTTCTCTATCAAAAAGATTAGTGAAGATTTTGAAGCCCTTAGATTTAACACCGCCATTAGTCAAATGATGGTGTTTACTAATGAATTATATAAAGCTGATAAGATTTATATTCCTTATTTGGAAGGTTTCTTAAAGACTTTAGCATGTATTGCTCCTCATTTAGGAGAAGAGTTATGGCAACTATTAGGCCATAAAGACTTAATTGATTTTGAACCTTGGCCAACCTTTGATGAATCTAAAATAGTTTTATCTAATGTTCAAGTTGCGGTTTCCGTTAACGGCAAATTAAGAGCAACGATGGATATAGCTAAAGACTTAGATGATGAAGAAGCTAAAAAGTTAGCGTTTGAACTTGAGGCTGTAAAACGTCATATCGAAGGAAAAGAAATCAAAAAAGTGATTGTTGTTAAAAACAAAATTATTAATATTGTCGCAATTTAAAATGAAACTATTAATTGATATTGGAAATACCGCTACTAAGTTTGGCTATTTAGATGATGAATTTTATTATCTAGATAGATGTTTTAATAGCGAACTTAACAAAGATAAATTAGATGCTTTATTATCAAAAGATAATATTGAAGATATTTATGTTAGTAGTGTTGCTCCTAAAGTCACAGATTTATTAAGCAAATATTTTGTTTCAAAATATAATTTAAACATCAAAGAAGTTAGTGTTGTTGATTTTGATAATTTAAAAATTGAAATCGATAATAAAAATGAACTTGGTTTAGATTTATATTGTGATTTACTAGGAGCAGTTAATAAATATCATTCCCCAATGTTAATTGTGGATATGGGAACCGCTACTAAAATTTTATTAGTGACAAAAGATAATATCTTTAGTAGCTGCGTTATTCTCCCAGGAATGGGAATCAGTAAACGTATCTTAAACGAGGCGACTGAACTTCTTCCAAATACTGATTTAGATGAAGTGAAGAAGTTATCTGAATCTAGAAACACAATCGATGTTATTAATAGCAGTGTATATTACGGACATGTCGAAATGATTAACGGATTATTAGAAAGATACGAAAAAGAAATTGGATATAAGTGCTTACATATCTTTACCGGCGGTAACGCCATCAAGATTCTAAAAGATATCAAAGCCCCATATATTTATGATGAGAATCTCTGCTTAGAGGGAATCTCTATTTACGTCAAAAAGAGGAAAGAATTATGAAAAAAACATCGTACGATAAGCTCACAGCAAAATATCAAAAATCATTACTAAAATCATTAGAAGAATTCGTCGCTATTGATTCTAGTTATGATCCAGTTACTGTTAATGAGACTAACCCATTTGGAGCTGGTGTTTCTGATGCGTTAAATTACGTCACTAACCTGGCAAAAAAAGACGGTTTTGAAGTCACAAATTATGACAATAAAGTCGTAGAAATTATCTATGGAAGAGGAAATAAGAATTTAACCATCATGGCTCATGCAGATGTTGTTCCAGCTGGAGATGGATGGGATGAACCTCCATTTAAGATGGTAGAGAAAAAAGGTGTCCTTTATGGAAGAGGCGTCTCTGATGATAAAGGGCCATTATTAGCGACATATTATGCTTTAAAAGCCTTAAGAGATGAAGGTTTACTTGGGGGATATGAGATCAGATTTTTAGTTGGAGGAAATGAAGAAAGTGGTTCTTTATGTATGCATCACTATTTTGATGTTCTTAAAAAGAAGCAACCTACTTTAGGATTCTCTCCTGATAGTGACTTCCCTTTAATTTACGCTGAGAAAGGTATTATTAATTTTTCTGTTAAAGCGAAAGTAGAAATTCCTGGATTAATCTCTATTAAAGGTGGCACCGCTAGTAATGCTGTTATTGATAGATGTGAACTTAAACATGATATTGATTTAAATTTCTTAAAATACATTATGGAACATTATCATCGAACCGAAGCGGCAATCGTTACTAAAGATGATGTGACCACGGTGACATTTATTGGTAAGGCTGCTCATGGCTCAACTCCAGAAAAGGGAGTTAATGCTGGCATGATGGCCCTTAAATCTATCGCTGAATTTTCTAAAAATGAAACCTTAGAAAGATTAGTGAAAATGTATGAACCATTAGATGGGAAAGGTTATGGCTGCTTTGCTTCTAATAAAGAAATGGGTACTAACTCATCTAATGTTGGCTTAATTTCTTATAAAGACGGAGTTTTAGAATTAACTGTAAACTTCCGTTATATCAATAGTTGTGATTATAAAGAATTAGTGGCCGCTATTAAAGAAGCTAATAAAGGCTTTGAAGTGAATTTCGAAGGTACTAGCCCATTATTATTTTTCCCACAAGATAGTGTACTTATTAAGACCTTGTTAAAGGCTTATCAAGATGAGACTGGAGATTTACGCAGTAAACCACTTGCTATTGGTGGGGGAACATACGCAAAATGCGCGGATAATGTAGTAGCCTTTGGTATGCAATTCCCTGGATTTGATAGTTTAATGCATTCTCCAGGAGAAATGACTAAAAAAGATGATTTATTTAAAGCCATGAGTATTTATGCTCGAGCAATATATGAACTCGGAGAAATTTTAAAGAAATAAATGCGCACAAAATTTAAAGCTTGGACCAAACCATATATCGAAGAACATTTAGAATATTCTTTAACTGATGAAGAAATTTCTTCATTAGATGATTTATATTTAGAAATCGGTAGTGGTAAAGGTGACTTTATTATTCAAATGTCAGAGAAATATCCTGATAGATTATTTTTAAGTATTGAAAAAAATGTGACATGTGCTGGGATAACGTTAAAAAAGATTGTCGAAAAAGAACTTAAGAATGTGAAATTCCTTTTTAAAGATGGAGCAGAAGTAATTCGCTTAATTAAAGACCATTCAGTAAATAAGATTTATCTTAATTTCTCTGATCCTTGGCCAAAGAAGAGACACTCTAAAAGAAGATTAACTAGCGATTCCTTTTTAGAAGAATATAAGCGTATCTTAAAACCTACAGGCAATTTAGTTTTTAAAACAGATGATATTGATTTATTTAATTATTCAATTGAAATGTTCAATGAAGCTGGTTTTAAAGTTATTAATTCAACTTTTGATTATGATGGTAGTGACGTAGATGACGCTATTACTGAATATCAAATTAAGGCTGTTAATAAAGGAATAACCATTAAAAGAGTGATATTAGGATTATGATTAACAATTATGGTATATATAACAACCACGAATTAGATAACACCCTTTTAATTCTTTTTAGCGAATTAAAGCCTACTAGAAGTGTGGAATTAGGAGAAGTTGATATTTTATATCATGAAGATGAAAGAGTCGGCTACAAAATTAAAAACTTTATTAAATATGCGAAGATCAAATATAGTGGAATTATTTATCTTCCTGCTAATCCATTAATTGATGTGATTAATACAGTCTTAGAACGTTTTGATTTAGAAAAGTTAGATTATAAACATGGTTCAGGCTATATCACTAAAAAATGTGAAGATAAAATGATGGTGTTTTGTGAGTCAGGAACATTTATGAGAGATTATCAAATCTCTAAAGGTCAATATTGTTCCTATTACGATTTATATATTAAAGATGAAAACGATAAAAGATTATTTGAAATAGATGAAAACATTAAAGAGAATATGGATTTCTTTCTCTCGGAGGTCAAATAAATGTTAGAAGTAGAATTAAAAAAACAAGGCAAGATTTCTCGTCTTACGAATAAAACCTTTAAATTTGAAAAGGAATTAGGAGAAGGTTTTTACGCGGCTAATTACTTTTTAAAAAGTAATCGTATTGTTAAAGAAAACGCTCCAGGACATAACGTCACTATGCAGTGGTTTCAAAGAAGAGATGACTCAATGCTGTGCGGCATTGATGAAGCAATCGCTATTTTACATACCTTTGCCATTCATCCAGAAGAGTTAGAAATTGAAGCTCTTGATGATGGAGATATCATTAATAATATGGAACCGGTTTTAAAAGTAACTGGCAAATATGAAAACTTTGGTTTTTTAGAAAGTGTTATTGATGGCATTTTAGCTAGAAGAAGTAGTGTTGCTACTAACGTAAGAGAAGTGCTTAGAGTTGCGGGAGATACTCCAGTATTTTCTATGGCGGATCGACAAGATGACTATCACACTCAAGTAGGTGATGGCTATGCTACTTATGTAGCAGGTATATCTAGAGTCTCTACTGACGCTCAAGGAGCGTGGTGGGGTGGAAAAGGCATGGGAACCATGCCACATGCTTTAATTCAAGTATGTGGTGGAGATGTCGTAAAAGCCGCTCAAATCTATCATAAAACCTATCCAAACGAAAAAGTGACTGCTTTAATTGATTACAATAATAATGTAGTTAAAGATTCTTTAATTTTAGCGCGCGCATTAAAAGAAGATTTAAATGGAGTAAGAATTGATACTTCCAAGTCTTTAATTGACCATTATTTTGATGATAAAGATACATCTGGATTTGACCCTCACGGTGTTTGTAAGGAATTAGTGTTCGCTCTTAGAAAAGCGCTAGATAAAGAAGGATTTAACTATGTTAAAATCATCGTTTCTTCTTCTTTTGGACCAGAAAAAATTAAAGAGTGGAAAACTCTTGGCGTTCCAGTTGATTTATATGGAGTTGGTACCTACTTTGTAAACAATATGACATGTGGCTTTACTGGAGATCTTGTGATGCTTGACGGTAAGCCTCAGGCTAAAGAAGGTAGAGCTAATTATCCATCAAGCAGATTACAAAAGGTTAAATATCCTATATACTAAAATTATTAATAAGGGGGAATTAATAAATGAAATGGGGGAAATTAATTTTTAGTACAGCATTTTTGGGTGTTTCGCTTGCTAGTTGTGGTTCTAAAACCACTGGTCATAATCCGTTTGATCCTAAATACGAAATATCTTATGAGGCTGCTTTTTCTTTATGCGAGCAGTGGAAGACGAGCGTAGATAGAAGCGTTGAATATCTCGCCCATGTCACTGTTAATAACGTCGAGCCAAATAGACAATTCCGATATAAAGCTGACTATAGAGGCTTTATTGAAAACGAGTTTAGCTATGTAGAGGGTTCTATAGATACAAAATATAGTTCTATTAGCGATACAGATGACTATTTTAGAATGTATATGGAACTATCAGATGGTTTTATTCATATTGAAAAGAGTGCAGAAGACTATAACAATGAATATCACTACTATCTTAAAGATAATATGATTTCAGTTTATGCTTATGGCGAACAGGACGGTTACGGTGGTTATTATGCACTTACTTTCAATAACCAAGGCTTAGTATCCTTCCTAGAATGGTATGAATTTGAAGGTGACTTGTCTGGAAAAGAGACTAGAACAGTAACTTTTGAAAGTATTGAAAAATAAAGACCCTTAAGGGTCTTATTTTTTTATCACTTTAAGGAAGATTTTCTTTCCTTTTTTGATTTTGATTGATTCAGGAACTTTTATCATCTCATTTGGATTAGTTTTCTTTTCTCCATCTATTGAGATACCACCTTGCTCTACTAATCTACGAGCTTCACTTTTACTAGTAGCGAGTTCTGCTTTCACTAATAAGTCGAGTAGATTAACTTCATCTTCTAACTCTAATTCAATACTTGGCATAGTGGAATCATCACCCACTCCAGCGAATAAGTTTTTCGCGGCTTGAAGGGACTTATTGGCCTCTTCTTCTCCATGCACTAATTTAGTGAGTTCATAGGCAAGAATTTCCTTTTTCTCGTTAATACGAGAATCATCCCATTTTTCCATCTCATTAATTTTGTCTAAAGGTACAAATGTTAAGAGTTTGAAACATTTCATAACATCAGCATCTTCAACATTTCTCCAATATTGGAAGAATTCGAATGGAGTGGTTTTATTTGGATCAAGCCAGACAGCACCTGATGCGGTTTTACCCATCTTCTTACCTTCGCTATTAAGTAGAAGAGTGATGGTCATCGCATAAGCGTCTTTTCCGGTTTTCTTTCTGATTAATTCGGTACCTGCAAGCATATTGGACCATTGGTCATCTCCGCCAAACTGCATATTGCAGCCATAATGTTCATGTAAGTAGTAGAAGTCATAAGCTTGCATAATCATGTAGTTAAATTCTAAGAATGATAATCCTCTTTCCATTCTTTGCTTATAGCATTCCGCTCTTAACATATTATTAACAGAGAAGTGTGGACCAACATCTCTAAGGAGTTCAACATAGTTGAGTTTAAGTAACCAGTCAGCGTTATTAACGACTAATGCACGGTTGAAGTCAATGAATCTACTCATTTGTTTTTTGAAACATTCAACATTATGGTCGATAGTTTCTTTAGACATCATTTGTCTTAAATCACTTCTGCCAGATGGATCACCAACGTGACCAGTTCCTCCACCTACTAATACGATTGGGGTATTTCCAGCTTCTTGGAGTCTTTTCATTAAGCAAAGGGCCATGAAGTGTCCGACATGTAAAGAATCAGCGGTTGGATCAAATCCAATATAAAATTTCGCTTCTCCTTTATTAAGAAGTTCTCTAATCTCTTTTTCGTCTGTTACTTGTGCGATTAATCCACGTGCTTGTAGCTCTTCATATATGCCCATAATTATGCTCCAATCTACTTAGTAGAATTATAACATAATATTTTGTGATATGTACAAAAAAAGACTCGCCTTGAGACGAGTCTTTATAAGTAAGTTTTTTAGATTAGAGCTTACGGTTGTAGTATTCAACGATTTGTGATTCGGTGATTTGTTGAGTTAATTCGCTTCTTTCTGGTTCACGAATGTATTTACCAGAGAGTTTTTCTTCATCAACTTCCACCCAGCCAACTTTAGTTGCGATAGAAGCAAGTGATTCTTTAACTACTTTCATGTCTTTGGCGTTTTCTCTAATAGCGATAACGTCATTTAAGGAACATAAATAGCTTGGGACATCAACTTTCATGCCGTTCACTTCAATGTGGCCATGATTCACGAGTTGTCTAGCGCCTCTTCTAGTACGGGCGAATCCCATACGATAGACGAGGTTGTCTAATCTAGATTCTAAGAGTTTCATGAAGGCAAAACCGGTAACTTCTTTGCTCTTAAGAGCGAGCATGAATAATCTACGGAATTGTCTTTCATTAACACCATACATCTGTCTTAACTTTTGTTTTTCGACTAATTGTTTACCGTATTCAGATGGTTTCTTCTTTCTTGAAGCACCGTGTTGTCCAGGACCATAAGGTCTTTTTTGGAGTTCTTTACCAGTTTCAAGAGTGGAGAATCCTAATCTTCTACTTTGTTTCCAGTCTGATCCAGTGTATCTCATGTGACTTCCTTCCTTTCTTTATTATTTGCAAATAAATTGAGGCATTAATTCCTTGCTCCGGGTGTTTGAACTGGCATTTCACCGCATAGCTTTGGTTACTTTGTTTGAATATCAAACATCAGTCGAGCAGTATTAATGTGCTGCATTACATGCAGTGATTATCATATAGGATTTGTCTAAAGTTATCAACATAAAAATTGAATTTTTAAGTTTTTAAGGAAATGGCGATATTTTTTGCTAGACATATTAGCAGATTTTTACTTTGTGAATATAACCTACTACACTATATTTACTAGTGTGTTTTTGTTACTTTTAATTTTGTTGATTATAAAAAATATTTAATTATTTTTTTCCTTCTTAGGACTTTTTCCTATAGAATATATGTAATTAATCTATGATTAAGGAGGGATATCTATGGTTGTTGGTCTTGCTACTGGCGAATTAGTTGCGTTAATCGTTGCCATCGCTATTGTTGTGATTGGTGGCGGAATTTTATTTTACTTGTTTGTCTATTTCAGATTTAACTGTCGAAAGCAAGTTCGTAATCTAGAAAAACAATTTTCATATTATGATTCTTTACTTATCGGACAAGATAGCCAATATATCCATAGACTAGAAATTATTTCTAGAACCAACCTCCTTTATATGGACAAATATGAATATTTCCAAAGAAGATTTAGAAATATCTATGATATCGAAGATAAATATGCGGATTCTATCCTTAAACAGCTATCCGCTTTAATTAAAGCTAAACAATATAAGAATATTAAATCCGTTATTAGCGAAGCTAAAAAAGCAATTGATACTTTAAGTGAAAGTGTCAAATCTTTAGATCACGATTTATACGAAGTGATTAAACTTGAGGAAGATTGTAGACGTAGTATCGATCACTTAAAAGAAGTGTACCGTCACGTTAAACAAACTTATTATTCAGAGTCTGATGATTTAGAACTTGTCGCTCCAACATTTAACAAAATGTTTGATAAGATTGACTCTAAATTCTCTAAGTTTGATGACATGCTTGAAGGAGCGGAATATGAAGAGATCCAAGATGAAATTGATTCTTTAGATGATGTGTTAAATGCCTTAGGACATGTCCTAATTGATTTATCTACACTCTGTAGAACAGTTAAAACTGTTATCCCAGAAAGACTAGCGGGACTACAAAACAAATATAAAGACACTGAAAAAGAAGGTGTCCCTCTATACCATTTATCTTTCAAAGTTCACGTTGATGAATGGAAAAAGAAGATATCTGAATTAACTAAGAAAATTATTAACCTTCAATGTGGTGGTATTAAAACTCAATGTGACATCATCTTAACTGAGATTGATGAATATGGAAAATTATTAGATGAAGAAATCTCCGCCAGAGAATATTTCAATGGAAACTATACCCGCATTTATAACCAAGTTAATGAAGTTGAAAAACTCTTCTTAAGAATATGTGCGGTCCTTCCAGAGATCAAAGAATTCTATTTAGTTAGCGAACTTGAAAATGATCGTATTAACGAATTATCTAAATCCGTTGATAGCCTTGGAAGCGCAAAACGTTATTTAGATGGTTTTGTGCATAGTGGCACTCGTCAACCATTCTCACTTCTTAAAACTAAACTAGATGAACTTGAAGAGAACTATAAAGTGGTTAATGAAGGGGTAATGAACTTTAAGGACTACGTAGATTCCTTAAAGAGCACCGCTGAAGAAGCCTATAACTTAATTTCTGTTTATTATCACCGTATTAAATTAACAGAAAGTTTATTAGATGAAATTGGTAATGAAGCGATTAAAGCTAATTATCAAGAAAAGATTGATGCTGTCTATGATGTTTTAAATGATATTTATGATCAAATTCAATCTAAACCAATTAATGTTGATGAAGTCTCTCGTAAAACTGAGAAACTTAAAAACCTTGCTAATGCAATGTTTGAAGAAGTGGAATCTATTTCTAGAAATCAAAAAGCAGCAGAAACATCGATTATGCTTCTTAATCAAGAAAGAGATGAACAAGACGTTAATCAAACAGTGGTTGGATTAGAACTCGGCTTTGAAAAAGGAGAATTCGCCACAGTTAATTCTCAAGCAACTTCTATTTATAGAAATAGACACACAAACTCTAATGCCTAATATTATTTATCTTGATAACGCTAGTACTACTAAACTTGACCCAAAAGTTAAGGAAGTGTTTTCTAACGCTTTAGATAAATATTCCGCTAATCCTAGTAGCATTCATAAATTAGGCCAAGAAGCTAATTATTTATTAAATAAGACCAGAGATGAAATTTTAACTTTGTTAAAATGTAATGACCACCAGGTCATCTTTACTAGTGGAGCGACTGAATCTAATAATTTAGCTATAAAAGGAACTTGTTTAAGATATAAATCTAGAGGTAATCACATCATTACTTCTATTTATGAACACCCTTCAGTACTTGAAGCTTTTAGGCAGTTAGAAAAAGAATTTGGATTTGAAGTTACTTATTTATATCCAGATAGTAACGGCATTATTACAGTTGAAGAAGTTAAGTCCGCTATTAAAAAGGAGACAATCTTTGTTTCGATTATGGCGGTTAATAATGAGATTGGTAGTGTTAATCCAATCGAACAAATTGCTGATATGCTTAAAGCTTATCCTAAAGTGATTTTTCATAGTGACGCTGCTCAATTAATTGGAAAGACTGATAAGTCTATCAATTTTAATAAAATTGATTTATTAACAATTTCCGCTCATAAGATGCATGGGTTAGTTTCTAGCGGTGTTTTAATCAAAAGAAAGAAAATTGAATTATTTCCTTTAGCTAGTGGAGGTGGACAAGAATATAACTTTAGAAGTGGGACTAATGATTTAGCTAGCGCCTTAGCTTTTAAGAAAACTTTAGAACTTGCCATAGTTAATCAAAAAGAAAGATATGAACATGTTTCTAGTCTAGCGGAACGTTTACTTAATTATCTTAAAGATAACCATTCTTTATATGAATTAAATGTCTCTAATCCTATTAATCCATATATTATTAATTTCTCTTCTATTAAGAAGAAAGGATCAGTAGTGGTAGAGGCTCTTAGTAATGCCGGGATTATGGTATCTTCAATAAGTGCTTGTCACTCTTCTAAAGAAAAAGGAAGTTATGTTGTAGCTTCTCTTAAAAAGAGCGAAAACATCTTTAATAATACAGTCCGTGTTTCTTTAGATTATTTAAACACAATGGAAGAAATAGACACTTTAGTGTCTACTTTAGATAAAATCATAAAGGATATTCGTTAATATGGTTAGTTATGATTATATAATGGTGAGATTTGGTGAGTTATCCACCAAAGGTAAGAATAAGAAAGATTTTATTCATACTTTATATTTGAATATTAAACACTCATTAAAAGATTTTAATGTGGAAGTGGAATCTCGACATGATCATATCTATGTTCATTTAAACGGCAATGAATATGAACCAATTATTGAAAGACTACAAGATATATCTGGTATTCAAGGTTTATCCTTAGTGGCCCGCATTGAAAGTGACATTGAAAAGATAAAAGAGTCTTCTTTAGAACTTATCAAACTAGAAGAAGGTAAAACCTTTAAAGTAAAAGTCAAAAGAAGCAATAAAAGATTTCCTCTTCATAGTGAAGAGATCACTAGAATCGTTGCTCCAGTTATTTTAAAAAACACAAGTTTAAAAGTTGATGTTCATAATCCCGATATTTTATTAAATATCGAAGTTAGAGATGAAGGTACATATATCTTTGTAAAAACATATCCTGGAGCAGGAGGATATCCTTTAGGAGTAGCAGGTAAATCTATGCATATGCTTTCTGGAGGAATTGATTCTCCAGTTGCCGCTTATCTTATGATGAAAAGAGGAGTGACAATTGAATGTATTCATTTTGCCTCCCCGCCATATACTCAAGAAGCAGTTATTTATAAACTTATCGATTTATTAACTAAGTTAAATAGATATCAACCTCGTATAAGACTTCATATCGTTCCATTTACTAAAATTCAAGAAGCAATCTATGATAATGCGCCTGAAAGTTACTGCATTACCATAATGCGAAGAATGATGTATCGTTTAGCAAGTTTACTTGCTAGAAGAAGAAATTGCCCAGTTATTTCTACTGGAGAATCAGTAGGCCAAGTAGCGAGTCAAACTCTTCAATCCATGGCCACAATTAATGAAGTGACCTCCACTCCAGTCATTAGACCATGTGCGACTATGGATAAATTAGAAATAATTAAATTATCTAAAAAGATCGATACCTTTGATATTTCTATTAGACCATATGAAGATTGCTGCACGATCTTTACTCCAAAAGCTCCTAAGACCGCTCCTAGATTAGAAGAAGCTAAGGAATACGAAGAGAAGTTTGATTACGAATCTTTAATTAATGAAGCTTTAAATAATATCGAAGTAAAAATTATAGAATAAGAAAAAGCCTGGGAAACCAGGCTTTATAAATAATTAAAATAATTATTTAACGTTTTTCTTAGCTGTCTTAACTAAATCGGCAAATGCTTGTGGATCGTTGATAGCTAATTCAGATAACATTTTTCTGTTAACTTGAACGTTAGCAACTTTTAATCCATACATGAATTTGCTATAAGAGATATCATTCATACGGCAAGCAGCGTTGATACGTCTGATCCATAATTTTCTGTAATCTCTTTTGACAGTTCTACGAGAGATGTACGCATAGCGTAAGCTGTGCATGACTTGCTCTTTCGCAGTTTTGAAAAGTAAGTGTTTGCTACCGAAGTAACCTTTTGCTCTTTTGAGCATTCTCTTACGACGTGCGTGTGTGACTGTTCCACCTTTTACTCTCATGGTTCAATCCTCCTTACTTCACAATGAGATACTTAACTCTCTTATAGTCAGTCTTATGTAAGGCTGCACCTTTCATTAAGTGTCTCTTTTGTTTTGTGGTTTTGTGTGGGGCTAAATGTGATGTGTAAGCGTGATGTCTTGTGACTTTTCCGCTGCCAGTGACTTTAATTCTTTTCATTAAAGCACGTTTGCTTTTCATTTTTGGCATGTTAATTTCCTCCTACTTTCTTTTTGGCGCTAATACTGCGATTAACCAGCGACCTTCCATAGCAGCAGGTTTTTCGATTGCTGCTTGGTCGCCTAATAATTCGATGAACTTATTTAGAGTTTCTTCTCCAACTTCAAGGTGAGTCATTTGTCTTCCACGATATCTCACTCCAACTTTAATCTTGTTGCCGGCGGCTAAGAATTTAGACGCAGCACGTGCTTTGGTTTCCATATCATGTAAACCAATTTGTGGTGTGAGTTGAATTTCTTTAACTTCAATACGAACTTGATTCTTACGATTTTCTTTCGCTTTCTTTTGTTGTTCGTAACGGTATTTGCCGTAGTTAAGGATTTTGCACACTGGTGGAGTGGCATTTGGAGCAACACATAATAGATCTAAATTGAATTTATTAGCCTCTAATTGTGCTTCTCTAGCGGACATAACTCCTAATTGTTCTCCCTCTGGTCCGATTAATCTGACGCTTGGGAATCTAATTAGTTCGTTAACTAAATCTTTTGGTTGGTTGTTTGGCTTTCTGCCATTTTCTTGCTCTAAGATAAGTATCATCTCCTTTTTCACAAAAAACGGATGCAAGCATATTGCACCCGTAACAATCTTAACCCCAAGAATGTAGTTGTTAGCCAATCAATACCGAATCGATCTGGCGAGAAGCGGGTGCCTCTGCTTTCTACCTTTATTTTGCGTGGTTTATTCTACTACTAGATATATCTAATAGTAAAGTACTTTTTATCGTTTTTTATTTTCGATTTCTTCTTTTAGAAGTTTATTGAATTCTTCTAATGAGACTGTGATTTGATCTTTTTGTCCGTATTTACGGTAAGTAACAGTTCCATTATCTCTTTCGTTATCGCCAATAACGATGGTGTAAGGAATCTTTCTTACTTGGCTATTTCTTAATCTATAACCAAGTTTTTCGTTAGCGTCATCTAGTTCAACACGGAATCCTTGTTTTAACATACATTCCTTAACTTTTTGAGCATACTCTAAATGGAACTCATTGTTAACTGGAAGGATGTTAACTTGAACAGGAGCGAACCAACAAGGGAAAGCACCTGCGAAGTTTTCAATAATCATGCCGGTAAAGCGTTCAATACTACCTAAACACGCTCTATGAATCATGATTGGTCTTTCTTTTTCTCCATCTTTATTAATGTAGAATAATTCAAACCTTTCAGGTAAATTCATATCGAGTTGTATGGTGCCGCATTGCCAGACTCTATTCATACTATCTTTAAGCTTGAAGTCGAGTTTTGGTCCGTAGAATGCTCCATCGCCTGGATTGATCTTAAATTCTTTGCCAGTTTTTAAACAAACTTCTTTTAAAATAGCTTCAGATTTATTCCAAATATTGATATCTCCGATATAACCTTCTTCTGGTCTAGTTGATAATTCAATTTTATAGTCTAAACCAAAGACATTATAGATCTCATCATAGAGTTTAATGATGGAACTAATTTCATCTTCAATTTGGTCTTCTCTAACATAAGTATGAGCATCATCTTGAGTGAAACTTCTAACACGGAATAAACCGTTAAGAGCGCCGCTAGCTTCATGTCTATGAACTAAACCGAGTTCGGCTAATCTAATTGGTAAATCTTTATAGGAGTGTAATGAATTCTTATAAACGAGAATACTTCCTGGACAGTTCATTGGTTTAATCGCGAAATCTTTGTCATCTACTTTAGTAGTGTACATGTTTTCTTGATAGTGATCCCAGTGACCTGAAGTCTCCCATAATTCACGAGAAAGAATAATTGGAGTGTTAATGAATTGATAGCCATATCGAGTATGGATTTCTCTCCAATATTTCTTAATTTCTTCTAACATTATCATGCCGTTAGGGAGCCAGAATGGGAATCCTGGACCATATTCAGAAAGCATGAATAAACCAAGTTGTCTTCCTAAAATACGGTGGTCTCTTTTTTTACGTTCTTCTAAAACATTAAGATGATTTTCTAAATCAGCAGCAGAGAACCAGGAAGTTCCATAAATTCTCACAAGCATCTTATTTTTAGAATCGCCTCTCCAATAAGCACCTGCTAAATTTAATAATTTGAAATATTTGATTTGGCCAGTACTTAAGATATGAGGACCACGACATAAGTCAGTGAATTTTCCTTGAGTGAAAATAGTGATATCTTCATCGATATCTTTAATTAATTCCACTTTATATGGATTAGATTTAAATCTTTCTAAAGCTTGTTCCTTAGTTAAGACTTCTCTAACGATTCTTTCATCTTTAGATGAAAGTTCGTGCATTTTCTTTTCAATTTTTCTTAAATCTTCTTCTCCGATTTGTTCTTCGAAGTCGATGTCATAGTAGAATCCTTCTTCAATCGCTGGACCAAATCCAAACTTCGCAGTTGGATATAATTCACTAATGGCTTCTGCCATCAAGTGACTGGTGGAGTGATTTAATACCTCAAAGGCTTCTTTTGATGATTTTTCTATTTCGACGATTGAACCGTCATGTTGTTGAATTTTCATAATTAATTTCCTCCGCAATACAATAGCGGGCTACCTTTCATAAATATTTTAATGATTATTGTAATAAATCTATTAAGTCTCTTAATCCGTGGGTGTGTTCGTGCTTCAACTCTATAGCTTCAGCAATTGGCATGTCGATGATTTGTCCGCCTTTAACACCAATAACTTTACTAGTTGGATCTTCGCTCATAACGATATCCACACTCTTAGCGCCCATTCTAGCGGCTAACACTCTATCTTCAGCAGAAGGGGAGCCACCTCTTTGTAATCTACCAAGAACTTCGGTTCTTGTATCAAAACCTGTCTCTTCTTCAACTTTCTTCGCTAATTCATGAATATCGAGAAGGTTTTCACTGACTAAGATAATAGCATGGTTCTTATTTTGTGCCTTCATCTTACGAAGTTTTCTAAATAAGACTTCTTCTTTTAATGGGTGTTCAACACAAATTACACCTTCAGCACCTTCAGCTAGTCCAGCATATAAGGCAAGGTCACCACAATGACGTCCCATAACTTCAATCAAGGAACAACGTTGATGACTTCCAGATGTGTCTTTAAGTTTATCGACACATTCACAGATAGTGTTTAAAGCAGTGGAGAATCCAATTGTTTGTTCTGTACTTCCAACGTCATTATCGATTGTGCCTGGAATACCAACAACTTTAATACCGTTTTTTGCTAAATCGTTTAATCCTCTAAATGTACCATCTCCACCGATACCGACTAATGCATCGATTTCGAAGTCTTGGAGAATATTGGCGGCTCTTTTAGAGACTTTTGGATCTTTGAATTCTGGAAGTCTCGCACTTCTAATGATTGTGCCACCTCTATTAATGATGTCTTGAGTAAAGTCTTTTGTAACTTGTTGAATTCTACCTTCAACTAGACCTTTTAAGCCATCATAGACCACGTACATATCAACACCACGTGCTAATCCGGCACGAATGACTGCTCTAACACAAGCATTCATCCCTGGAGCGTCACCTCCACTTGTTAAGACAGCGATTTTTTTAATCATAATTTTTTCCTCGCATTGCTATTTCAATAAAATAGCACGCGTCTATTATAAAACACTTTTAATGTATTAAAAATGATTTTGCATTTCTTTTTCCACAAAATGCATTGTGGATAAGTGCACTTTATAGGTTAAAAACTTATTTGATTTATACTATGTATAAATCTTTTAGTGGTCGATGTGGATAACTTTTTCCACATAAAAATTATAAATTTTTTATATTTACAAGCCCTCATTTCGCTTGGCATAATCATTGTCAAAAGGGGAGGCATAGAGATGGTTGTTTTATCAGAACAAGACATGTTTGAAGTCAGAGTTAGTACGCTTTTAGCGGACTATGACCGCGAAACAATCACCAATCTCTATCAGCCTATTATCGGTTATAGTGCTTTAGCGATTTATTTCTCGTTTTGGAGTGAATCGAAAAACCAAAAGGTCCTTTCTTATTCTTCTCATGAACAGTTTTTAGCAAGGATGAAGATGAATCCAGGAACTTTCTTAGAAGGAAGAAAACTTTTAGAAGCGGTAGGACTAGTTAAGACTAGATTAGAAAGAATTAAAGATGTCAAAATCTATCACTATGAGTTATTAGCACCGAGAACCCCACAAGGTTTCTTTGGCGATACCTTGTTATTTGGCTTACTCATTCAAGCAATTGGAGAAAATGACGCTCAAAAAATGAAGCGTGTTTATGAAGTTCATCATTTAGAAACAGCGGGTGATGATATTTCTACATCATTTAATGATGTGTTCCACCCAAATTTTGAAGATGCCGCCTTTATGCAAGCTAGTAAATCAAGTAGCAATATCGCTGGAAGAAATAGGAGCAAAATCGCTACTGAATTTAGCTATGATGACTTTTTTAAATCTTTAAAGAGTGAAAGTCAAATTTCGGAGACTGCCTTCACTAAGAAAGAGATGAAAGAAATCGAAAGATTATCTACTCTTTACGGTGTCAGTGAAGAAGTGGCGGCTCATGTGGTTGCAAACTGCTATTCCCCAGAAAAAGAAAAAGGGAAAAGAGTAGACTTACACCAAGTTAATGAAGACCTTAAAAATGAAGTTAGTTATTCTACAGCAAGTAGAAAATCTAATAGAAGAAGTAAGAACAAAGTTCTTGGTGATGATGGCTTAGCCGCTAAGATCCGCTGGTTTGAAGTTACTAGTCCAAAAGAAGTATTATCTGTTTTACAAAATGGTACTAAACCAGCTAGGGCGGATTTAAATATTATTGATAATCTTAGTAAAGATTATAATTTAGCAAATCCCGTGATAAATGTCGTTATTGATTTTGTTCTCACAATGAACAATAACGTATTCTCAAGATATAGCGCAGAGAAAATTGCTGCCAGTTTATCTAGAGAAGGTATTGAAACCGCAGTGGATGCAATGGAATATTTACGAAATAACTATACGAAAGACAAAAAGAAAGGAGTTAAGAAATCACAACCAAAAGTAGAGGAGGGATCTACTAATAAACAAGTAGAAGAATCTACTATTGATGACGACGAGTTAATGAATTTCTTCGAGGACCGTTAATATGGAAAGATTAAAAGTTGAACAAAACATCACCATCTCTGAGAAGTTTTTAAGACAGATTGAAGAATCTATTTTTGAAAACGAAATCGCGATGCGTTATTTAAGAAAACTTGGACTTAATGATGAGCAAATTAGAGAGAACGCACCAAAAATCTATGATTTTTCAGAAGATGTGAAAAACTGCAAAAATTGTAAAGGATTAAAGTACTGTAATAAATCCCCTAAATTTTTAGTAACCAATATCACTTATGAAGAAGGAGTGGTCGATAGAAACATCCTTCCTTGTAAGAAATATTTAGAACAAGTGAATTTTAAAAAGAGATTTGCGGTAATTGATTTTGGTGAAGAATTCTTTGATAACCATATTAAGAGTGATATTTCTAATTTATCCAGTAAAAGTAAGAAAGAGATTCTTAAGAAATATAAAGAATCCGCTTTAGATAAAAAATCTAATGCTTGGATCTATATTAAAGGGGACATGTCTACTGGTAAATCTTATTTTGCCGCAACACTTTGTGTTGATGCAGCAAGAAACCAAGCCTATAACTCTATTTCCTTTATTGATGTTCCAGAAAGATTTAAAGAATTAACAGACTTAGCGTTCCAAAAGAGTCCTAAGTTTAATGACTTATTAGAAACAATTAAGAATAGCGAAATGTTAGTCCTTGATGATTTTGGTAATGAATTCAAAAGTGATTTCGTTAGAGAAAATGTTCTATTCCCAATCTTATCTTATAGAGCAAAGAATAAATTATTCACTATAATTACAAGTAATTATTCTATGGAAGAAATCTGCACGATGTATCAATCAAACGCAGCGAGCAAGCCAAAAATTGAGCAGATTAAACAACTACTCAAATTACTTTGTAAGGAAGAAATTACTTTACCAAGCTTTCTAGCTCAGTAATTATCTTATTAATTTTATTTATAAAGGCGGCCTTTGTGCCGTCATTTTTTATGACGTAAGTAGCCTTTAAGATATTTTGGTCTATTTTATTGGTCTTATTTATTTCTTTTAAATATAAAGCTTTGGCTTTGTCTCTACTAGAAATGAGTTCATCTTGTTTATCTTTAGATATATCAATAACGATGATGTTATCAAAATATCGATCTAAATTAGATTCAAATAGTAGAGGAACTTCAACCACTCTAATTGGAGATTTTGAAGTAGATAAGAAATTGTTAATTTCTTTTTCCACTAAAGGATGAACTATTCTTTCTAGTTTTCTTTTATCTTTTGGATGAATTAATAGATAATCTCTTAAAACATCTTTATCGACTTGTTTATCTTTGAATTTTAAGCCAAACGCTTTTTCGATTTTGTTAGTTAATTCACTAGTTTTATATAGTTCACTTACAACTTTATCAGAAGATAAAACTGGATAGCCTTTTTCTTTAAAAACTTCTGAGGCTGTAGATTTTCCTGATGCAATCTTACCAGTAATAGCAACATTAAGTGGTTCACCAACTTTTCTTTGACAACACGGACAGAATGTTGTGCCTCTTCCACCTACTTTAATAAAGCGTAATTCATGCTTATGACATGTTGGGCAAATTTCTCCAGATTTCCCGTAAACTTTTAATCTAGTTTGGAAGTTTCCGTCGATATCTTTTCCAGGGTGGTAACTTTTAATAGTGGAGCCACCCGATTCAATAGCTTGTAAGAGAATCTCTTTTGCGTTACTAACAATCTTTTTCCATTCTCCTTCTTTGATTTTATTTGCAGGAGTCAATGGATGAATGTTAGACGCAAATAAAGTTTCATCTACATAAATATTACCTAAGCCAGTCATTAAGGTTTGATCGAGTAATGTAGTCTTAATTGGCTTTTTAATGTTTTTCACCTTTTTCATTAGTGATTTAACATCATCAATATAGAAAGGCTCAGGACCAAGTTTAGAAATCATTTCATCAGATTTATAGGTTGCTTCACTAGATAATTTTAGAATGCCAAAACATCTAGAATCGTCATAGCAAAGTTTATGTCTGTTATCTAAATGAAATACCACTCTAGCGTATTTAGAATCTTTATCGCTTTCTAATAGTTCATAATACTTACCTTCCATCCTTAAATGAGAGAGCATTACTAACTCATTAGTGAGATGAAAAATAAGATATTTACCGATTCGAGAAACATCTAAAAATGTTTGTCCTTGAAGGTTAGAAATAAATTCCTTAACATCGCCTTCAATTTGGCCCGCTCTTAAAACATCAATCTTTAAAATTTTTCTATTTTTAACGATTGGAATTAAGACTATTTTAACTGTTTCAACTTCTGGTAATTCTGGCATATTTTATTTGCAGTCGTACCACGAATCTCCGTATCCTCCATCAACTTCAAGTGGAACTGATAGATCCATTGCTGAAGTCATAGTGGATTTAACGATTTCGTAGGCTTTCTCCTTTTCTTCTTTCGGTACTTTAAAAATCAATTCATCATGAATTTGTAAAACCATTTTAGTTTTTAAGCCAGCCTCTTTTAAGGCTTTTTCCACGCGAATCATGGCTATTTTTATTAAATCTGCAGCACTTCCTTGTATTGGAGCGTTCATTGCTGCACGCTTAGCGAACTCTCTAACTTGATAATTTGAATCATGTAATTCTCTTAAATATCTACGCCTTCCTAACATAGTGGAAACATAACCATTTTCCATAGCTTTTGAAACAAGATCTTTAAAGAAATCATTTACCTCAGGGAAGGCAGCGTAGAAATTATTAATAATCGCTCTAGATTCTCCTAAAGGAATTTCAAGTTGTTCACTTAAACCCCAATCAGAGATACCGTATATAATACCGAAGTTCACGGCTTTTGCTTTTCTTCTTTGAATAGAATTTGGCTCATTTTCTAGGTTAAAGACTTTCTTAGCGGTAGCGCTATGAATATCTTCATTTGATTCGAATACTTTTTTTAGAGATTCGCAACCTGATAAATGGGCTAAAATACGTAGTTCAATTTGTGAATAATCTAGACTTAAAATCTCATATTCGTGGTTAGGATAATAGAAAGCTTTTCTAATCATTTTTCCTTCTTCATCGCGAATAGATATATTTTGTAAATTTGGGTTTGAAGAAGATAATCTTCCAGTTTGAGTTAAAGCTTGATTAAAGCAAGCGTGGATTTTGCCGTCTTTATAGACATGTGGCTTTAATCCTTCAATATAAGTAGAGATAAGTTTTGAATACTTGCGATACTCTAAAATCTTATTAACAATTGGGTGTTTATCTACTAATTCTTTAAGATTATCAAACGACGTTGATCCTTTTTTGTTGGATGGTAAACCTAATTTCTCATAAAGGATAACTGCGGTTTGTTTAGAAGATGAAATATTAAATTTTTCACCTGCTAAATCATAGATTTCTTGCTCTATTTCTTTGAGTTTTGTTTTATAGACATCTCCGAATTCATCAAGCACTTTAGTGTCTAATGGGAATCCTTCAATTTCAATGTTGGCTAATGTGTCAATTAATGGAAGTTCTACTGTTTCATATAAATCGTAGATAGCAATCTTCACTAACTCTGCTTTTACTTTATTTGCCAAGCATAAAGATTGATAAGCAACTTTAGCGGTATAATCAGGATTTTCACTAGTGAATAAAGATAAATCTTCGTCTTTTTTCTCACTAGAAATGTCTACTCCATATAAGTTAAAGACATTTTGAGGACTGTTTTTAATCGATGTATCTAATAAATAAGAAGCGATTAAAATATCAAATTCTAATCCGTTAATGGCTATGCCATTATTGGATAAAGATACTTTAATAGCTTTGTAGTCAAAGCAGTACTTTTTATATTCGCTAGATTCTAATATTTCTAATAACTTCTTATCAGTTTTAGCGTCATCAATAGAAATGTAGTAGTGGTGTTTTTTATCACTAATAGCTAAGCCAAAGACTTCACTACGATAATAGTCGTCATAGTCTTCATAGTCTAAAGCGATACCAATTTCTTTTTCTAATGTTGCTCCTTCAAAAGAGGAGATTTTTTCTACTTCAATATTGATGCTTTCTTCACTCTTTTTCCATTTAGGAGATACTTTGGCTAAGAATTGCTTTAATCCGTATTTTTGACAGAATGTGTTAATTGATTTGAAGGAGTATCCTTCATAGATTGTATCTTCTACTGAGAAAGGAAGCTCGATATCAGTTTTAATGATTGCAAGATCTCTAGAGATGCGACCGATTTCGCTATTCTCTTTAATTGCTTCTCCAACCTTGCCTTTAATTTCATCTACATGAGCGATGATGTTATCAAAAGATCCATATTCTTCAATTAACTTAACCGCGGTTTTTTCTCCAATTCCTGGAATACCAGGAAGATTATCACTGCTATCACCTCTAAGTCCTTTATAGTCAATAATTTGAAGTGGCTCAAAGCCATATGTTTCTTTAACTAATTCTGGAGTCATAGGTACAACATCAGATAGACCTTTTCTAATGATGTTAACGGTGATTTTATCATCCACTAATTGGAGGAAATCTCTATCTGAAGTATAGATAGTTACTTCATATCCTGCTTCCTCAGCTTTTTTAGCGATAGTTCCAGCAATATCATCACCTTCAAAGCCTTCTTCTTCAAATTGGAAAATACCAAAGTTCTTTAAGAAGTCTCTTGCGATTGGGAATTGCTCTACTAATTCTTTAGGAGCAGGTTTTCTATTAGCCTTATATGTTTCTAAAGCATCATGACGGAAATTATGTTTTGCTGCATCAAAAGCAACAATGATTCCTTCTTTTTCTTTTAAAGAAGAAACGATTTTATTAATCATATTGCTAAAAGCAAAAATGGCGTTAGTAGGAATACCTTCTTGATTACGCATAATTTCCATTCCTGGATATGCGGTAGCAAAGTAGGCTCTAAATAATAATGAGTTACCGTCAATAATTGTTAATTTCGCCATATATTATTCCTCTAATAATTTGATTTCATTTGCGATGAAACTATCTTTATCTTCTTTTTTGTCGTAGCGGCCATTTATTAATAAAATGTTATTTTTCTCTAACAGAGAAAATACTTTTTCATAAGTTTTCGCAAAGACGACTACTTCAATTTCTCCATCCTCATCAAATACTTTCATAAACGCCATCGAGGTGTTGTTCTTTTTGGATTTGATGACTTTGATGGTGGAGACAATACCTGCAATATTAATATAACCATTGCTGGTTGAAATGTCTGAGATACTAATTACGTGATAGCGATCAAGTAAGTCTTTTTTATAACGAAGCGGATTATCGCTTAACATGATTCCTAATTCTTCATATTCGAGATTTAAATTAGTTAGCGGGTCATCTTTGGCTTCAAAATATTGCTTTTGATGATCTAAGGTATCATCTAAGATTAATTGTCCTTCATTATCTAAAGATAACTCTGCTAATTGATATGCATAGTGAAGGGTTGCTCTTAATGTTTCTCTATTTTTATTAAAGACATCTAACGCTCCTGAATTAATAATTTTTAAAATTACTAGTTCGGAGACATTATTAGAAAACATTCTACTAACAAAGTTAAAATAGTCAGTGAATTCTCCGTTTAGATGTCTTTCATCTAATATTTTATTGGTGACATCGATATTTACTCCTCTAATCATATTGATAGGGAAAAGTAGTCCATCTTTATCTATGACAAAGTGTTTCTCGCTTTTATTAATGTCAGGGAGAAGTACTTTTAATTTTCTTTTCTTAAGTTCAGAAACGTAATCTCCAAATTTGGCATCTGTTCCTCCGGAAGAGATTGTTAATATAGCAGCATAGAATTCGAGCGGGTAGTGGTATTTTATATAGGCCATTCGACAAGCGATAATGGCGTAAACCACAGCGTGAGATTTATTAAAGCCATAATCTGCGAATTTAAGGATGTTATTAAACATCGCGACTGCATCTTTTTCTAAATACCCATTTTTAATACAGCCAGAAACAAATTGCTTCTTGCTACTTTCTAACACTGATTTCTCTTTATGAGAAACAGCACGTCTAAATAAATCTGCGTCTTCTGGAGAATATCCCGCCATTTTAATAGCAAGAGAAGATATTTGTTCTTGATAAATCAATACTCCATAAGTAGAAGATAGGATTTCTTCGACATCTTTAGATAAATATTTTGGCTTAATCTTTCCTGCTTTTCTATCTGCATAGTCTTTTATGTTATCCATTGGTCCTGGTCTAAATAAAGCGATTAAAGCAACGATGTCATTAAAACATTCAGGCTTTAAAATTTTCATTGCGTTTTTCATACCAGAGCTTTCAAGTTGGAAGATACCGATAGTTTGCAAGTTTTTAAATAATTCATAGCATTCCTTATCAAGATAAGGAAGATGATAAAAGTCTAGGTTTGTATTATGGTTTTTATTAACGAGTTCAATACAGTATTCAATAATTGATAATGTTCGAATTGCTAAAAAGTCCATCTTTAAAATACCTTGTGGTTCAAGATAGTCTTTTTCATATTGCACAGTGTAGTGGTCTTCATAATCAATAGTGACTGGAATAACACTGGTAAGCTCGTCTTGATTTAAAACAATACCTGCTGCGTGAGTGCCAGCTTGTCTAGGAAGTCCTTCAATTTTAGAGGCTAGGGACACTATTTCTAAGAAATATTTATCGCTATCGACTAGAGTCTTGAATTGAGGAACTGTTTTATATGCTTCTCTTAAATTCACTTTATCGGGAATTGCTTTAGATAATAAATCGATGTGTCTAGTTGGAATGTCATAGATTCTTCCAATATCTCTAAGAGCTTGCTTAGCCTGAATAGTTTGAATAGCCACAATACTAGCAACTTTTTCATTACCATATGTTTGTCTCATATATTCGACCATATCTTCACGTTTAGTGTCCATAAAATCGACATCAATATCAGGCATGGTTTTTCTAGCTTTATTTAGGAATCTTTCAAACTGCAAATCGTAATCTAATGGGTCAACTTCAGTAATATTAAGGCAATAAGACACTAAAGACCCTGCTGCGCTTCCTCTTCCTGGACCCACTAAAATGTCATGATTTTTAGCATAGCTAACATAATCAGAAACGATTAAGAAATAGTCTTGGAAGCCCATTTCAATGATGACATCTAATTCTTTTTTACATCTTTCAATATGCTTTTGATCTAAGATGCCTTTATCTTTTAAGCCTTGATGGACTTTTCTTTTAAGAGCGTCAATAGAGTCACTAACTGGGAAGTGATATAGTTGACCTCGTTTTTTATTAAATTCAAAAGAAGTGGAATTAAGTATTTTCTCAGTTAATTCGATTTCTTCTTTATCATATAAAGAGTTATATGCTTCTATTGGTTTAAAATAATTCTCTCCAGATTTAGTTTTACTTTCAATTTTCTCGCCTTTATCAATGGCATTTAAGATGTCTAAAGTAATTGCCTCATTCTTTTTCTGATATTCAATACGAGGGAAGGCCACTGTTTGATATGTATGTTCGGTTGCAAACCTTCTCACTCTATCCGCGTAATTAATATCATCTTTATCACTTACTTCAACACCAATATAGAAGACGTCTACTAAGTTAGATAATTTTGCGACTTTTTTAGCAAAATCAGCTTGCTCAAATTCTTCAGGGAAAGCATTATAATAAGACTCTAAAACTCCTAATAAACCTTTATGATTATCTAAAAGATAATCTTCTACAGGTTCACCTTTAGAAATAAGGGCAGAGACTTTTATTAAATTCTTATAGCCGTCTTCGTTTAAGGCATATAGAACTAAAGAATAACCGTTAACAAGAACAGAGATACCAATAATGGCTTTCTTTTTGATTTTGTTCATCTCTTCAATGAAGTGAGGAACCCCGTATAAATAGTTAAAATCTGCTAGTCCTGATCCTATATATCCACTAGAAAGAACACTATGGGAGATTTTATCCATAGTTAATCCGCTTTTTAGAAAGGAATATCCGGATATAACTCTTAACGGTACAAACATACAAATATATTACTAAAAATTATATTAATTATCACGGAAATTTATAAAATAAAAAGCCCTGGATAATAGGGCTTGATATTGGTTTAAGTTAATTATTTCACTAAAGCGTCAAGTGCAGCGATGAATTTTGGAAGCTCAGCTAGAGTGGTGATTTTCGCGCCACTAGCTTGTGCATGTCCGCCTCCACCAAATTCAGTAGCGACTCCGTTAATGACATAATCTCTACTTCTAATGGAGATTCTCCAACATGGTTCTTTTGGATCGTCATCTTGAGTGATGGAACACCAAATGTTAATTCCAGTGATGTTGGAAAATAGGTTAACATTTTCTTTTCCTCTTTCGGTGGTAATCTTAAGTTCTTTTTGAATTTTAGAATCTAAGACATAATAGGCCACACCTTTAGGGGAAATTTTGTAGTTATTAAGAATATAAGCAGTAACCGCTAAGTCGTCGATTTGTTTGACATACATTTTGGCATAAATCTCATTAAGAGAAATTTTTCTTTGGATGAGTTCGCTAGCAATAGCAAATGTGTGGGCGCTTGTAGATGAATATTGGAAGCGTCCGCTATCTCCAGCTATACCAACATAGAAATTAGAAGCGCTATCTTTACCTAATACGTATTTATGTTTGAAATTCAATATAATTGAAACAAGTAATTCACTGGCAGCAGCCATAGTTGTATCAACGATATTATAATGAGCGAAATCTTCAACGTTTGGATGGTGGTCAACCTTGACGATGCATTCTGCTTTTTCAAATCTAGGATCAGCGATTCTGCTTTTATTAGAGACATCAACGATAATCGCTAAAAATGGTTCGTTAAACCAGGAATCACCAATCTTATCCATTTCTGGGAAAAGTCGTGGAGTAAAGGTGACGTGATTATCACCTAAGACTTTAATATCTTTTTCTGGGAAATTTTCTTTTAGAAAATAATATAAACCCATCTGGGTTCCAAGAGCGTCAAAGTCAGGCATGATATGTCTGAAAATAGCAATCTTGTTATATTTTCTAATAGAAGCTTCGATGCCGTTAATTTGAGCTTTATATTTTTTGCCTAATGCTTTAATTTCTGGGGCTAATTTCATATATCCTCCTAGCAGCACATTTTATATGCATCTCGAGCAATCATCACTTCTTCGTTGGTTGGGATAACTGCTACTTTGATCTTGCTATTTGGGGTAGAAATTAAAGCTTCTTTGCCATGGATTGTGCTATTGAGTTCTTCATCAATTTCCACACCTAATGCATCTTTAATTAATTTACTTCTAGTTCTTGGTTCGTTTTCACCGATTCCAGCAGAGAAAATAATTAAATCTGCTCCACCTAATCTCACATAATATTGACCGATGAAATCAGCTATTCTTCTATTGAAGACTTTGTTAGCTAATATAGCGTGTTCATTACCTTCTTCAACTGCTTTTAAGACATCTCTAGAATCTGGTCCAACAGTTGACATACCCGCAAAGCCGCTTTTCTTATTGAACATTTGATATACTTCTTCAGCGGATTTACCGGTGACTTTAACAACATAATTGAAAACACTTGGATCCATATCACCTGTACGTGTACCCATCATGATTCCGCCTAATGGTGTTAAACCCATTGAGGTCGCAACACATTTACCGTCTTTGATAGCAGTGATAGAAGCACCAGAACCGATGTGACAAGAGATGATTCTCTTACCTTTAGTATCTTTTAAATACTTCTCACCTTCAATAGCGAGGTAGTTATGAGAAGTGCCATGGGCTCCATAACGTCTAATATCATATTTTTCTGTTAATTCATATGGAATAGGGAAGACATAGTCTTGTGGTTCCATAGATTGATGAAAAGCAGTATCAAATACTGCAATCATTGGACAATTTGGTAAGACTTCTTTAAACGCTCTAAAGCAAGTTAAGTGAGCAGCGTTATGAAGTGGGGCAAGAGGAATAAGAGATTCAATCTTTTCTTCGGTGTCCTTATCAAACATTGCTGACTTAGAGAAATATTTACCGCCTTGAACGATACGGTGTCCTGCCGCAGCAATCTCATCATAAGAAGAAATAATCTTCTTTTCTAAGAGTGCATCTACAACCATCTTTGCGGCTGCAGAGTGATTTGGGAAGACAGGATAGCATTCATCTTTCTTACCATTATATTTGATTCTAAAAATACCTTCGCTCAAACCGATTTTCTCACAGTTTCCAGAGCAAAGCTCTATTTCTTCTGGCATCTCATAAAGTTTGAATTTCAAACTTGAACTACCAGAATTAATTGTTAATACTTTTGCCATAATTGACTCCTTTAAAATTCGTAAATATTATCTCATAAGTTCAATATAATTGAAAATAAAAGAATAAAAAGATAATTCAAAAACTGGTATGATATTAAATATGAAAAAAATTGACTTATCGTATCAAAAGAATGTCAGAGACCTCGGTGGTATGGTCGGATTTAACGGAAAGAAGGTTAAAGAAGGACGAATCTATCGCGGTGGATTTCTTGGTCGAGTCAGTCAAAAAGATATTGAAACTATTAACTCTTTACATCTCACTGATATTGTTGATTTCCGCGGGGAAGATGAATTTGTTTCTCGTCCAGATTATCGTTTTGACGGGGTGACTTATCATAACATCCCATCAATGAAAGCGGACGTCAAAAAAGAGGACAGCAAAACAGAAGATAGCAATTTATTATGGTTTTTAGGAGATAGCACAGATGGCTTCGCCCATATGTATAATCTATATCCGGAACTTTTAACTCACGATATTGGAATTAATGCTTTAAAAAAGTTCTTTGAACTTTTAGTTAGTAAAGATAATGGAGTGTTTTATTATCACTGTTCTCAAGGAAAAGATCGAGCAGGCTTAGCTTCTTATCTACTTGAGATTGCTTTAGGGGTCTCAGAAACTGACGCTAGAGAAGATTATTTGCTTACTAACGAAGCCATGGAAATCAAGATTAAAAATCTTAAATATATGTTAAAAAATGAGCCTTTTTATAATGAAGTTTATGAAAAAGCATTAGAGGAAGTATTTTCCGCAAAAGAAGAATATCTAGATCACGCTTTAGAAACAGTTAAAGCAATATATGGCACATTAGAAAATTATTTAATTGATGTATTAAAAGTTGATGTCGAGAAGTTACGCGCATTATATTTAGAATAATAGAAGGAACAATTTATGATTTGTGTACTTAAAGAAATGTATCAAAAGCAATTAGAGTTAGATAACGAAATTGCTAATAATCACCATATATCTTACGAAGAAACTAAAGATAAAAGGCTTTTAGCCTTACTTGTGGAACTAGGTGAATTTGCTAACGCTACTAGAACTTTTAAATTCTGGTCATTTAAACCAAGTGAATCTAAAGAAAGAGTGTTAGACGAATTCGCAGATGGACTCCATTTTCTATTATCGCTTGGACTTGCTTATAAATATGAAGTTGATTCTATTGAAGTTGATAATGTAGAAGCAGACTTAACTACTGTTATCTTAAATAGTTATCACTATATCAATGAATTCTATATTGATAGAAGCTTTGTGAAATATGTGAAAATGTTTGAAAGTTATTTAAAAATCCTAGCATCGCTAGGATATTCATGGTCTGATGCTTATGATGCCTACTTCTTAAAATTAGAAGAGAATCATCATCGACAGGAAACTAATTATTAAAGAAGAGTTTCAATTTCGTCTTCAGAAATAACTTTGATTCCGTTTTGAGTTAATAGGGATGCGGTGATACCCATCCCTTTTATTTTTCTCCCGTTAAAATGTCCATCGTGGATTTGATGAACTCCACAGGCAGGAGAGCCGTCTTTTAAAATAGCGATTTTGATATTACAGTATTTGCAGATATTTAAAGCAAGTTCCGCACCAGCTTTATAGTTTTTTGTGACATCTATTCCTTCAGAATTGATAACTTTATCCTTGATAATTTCACTTGGTTTACGAGGAGTTTTAAGTCCACCTTCAACTTCACTACAAAAAGGAACAAGCTCATATTTTTGAAGTAATTCTTTGATTAAAGGATGATAGTTACTTTTCCCATCATATCTAGTTTTATCACCAACTAAACAAGCACTAATCAAGATTTTTTCCATAACGGTTATTATTTTATATTTCTTATAATTCACTTACAAGGTATAATTAGCCCATGACAAATTTCTTTTACAAAGTAAATGATATCGAATATGAAGTGGAAGTGATCTATAAAAGGATTAAAAATGTCCATTATCGTTTTAAAGATAATAAATTTGTCGTGACTTGCAATAGATGGACCACCAAACATTTTATAGTTAAGGGTTTAGATAAATTTGCGGAGAAGTTAATTAAAACTAGTGTTAAAGAATCTCCAATAAACGATAAATATATTTACTTATTTGGCTATAAATATGATTTATCATATCCAGGGAAAATATCGATATCTAATTATCCAGAAATTATTTATAATTCTCTTGATGAGCTTAAAAAGAAATTAAAACCAATTTTCACTAAAATTATTACTGAAAGAGTAAAGTATTATGAATCATTAATGAATCTTCCATCTTATAAAGTAGGAGTTAGAAAAATGAAGTCTAGATATGGAAGTAATTCTAGATACACCAAACATTTGAATTTTGCTTTCTCGCTTATTCATTATTCTATGCCTATTATTGATTCAGTTGTGGTTCATGAACTCGCCCATATCTTAGTTTATGACCATTCTAAAAAGTTCTATGATGTAGTATATAAATATTGTCCAAATTATGATGCCTATCGTAAAATGTTAATTAAAGGAATTTACCATGATTAAAGTGATCACTTCTAAAAACAATGAAAGAGTGAAATTTGCTTGCTCTTTAAAAGAAAATAAAAACCGTAAAATTCATAAAATGTTTTTAGCGGAGACTTTTAAGTCTTTACAGATGGCGTTAGCAAATAATTTAGTCGTGGAAATTTTTGCGTTAGAATATGTTGACGCTCCTAGTGAGATACCTCAAAATCTAGTTAGTGAGGATGTATTAAAAAAGTTATCAAGTAATGTAAATCCTGAAGGCGTAGTTTTCATTGCTAAAATGCCGGAATATCAGGTTAATAATCCATCTAAAGTTTTATATCTAGATGATATTTCTGATCCAGGCAATATGGGGACACTAATTAGAACCGCTTTAGCTTTTGATTATGACTTAGTTGTGACAAGTGAAAACTCTGTCTCTTTTTATAATGAAAAAGTTATTAATTCTTCTAAAGGCGCAATATTCCAAATTCCTGTAGTTGTTGGAAAGCTTGTAGACTTTGTTGGAACTCATGAGATATTAGTAACTAACTTATCTAAAAAAGCAATCGACTTTAACTCTATCAAAATAGCAGATAAATTTGTTCTTGTATTAGGCAACGAATCGCACGGCGTAAGTAAAGAAACTATTAAGTTGGCGTCGAAAGAAATTGTCATTCCAATTAAGAACATTGATTCCCTTAATGTGGCAATAGCAGGCGGCATCTTAATGAATAAAATTCATTAATATAGACCACTAAAGTGGTCTTTTTTATATATAAATAAAAGAATTACTGAAATATAATTTCAAAGTATCTTTTTTAGTGTTATACTTTATGCGATTTAAATAGTAGGAAATATTAGCTATGGACAATGAAAAAGAAAAAATAAGTATTGGCGAAGTATATTCTGAAGCGATGAAGGATATTAAAAGTGTCCTTGGTTTAGATAAACTTCAAGAATTAAAAGTTAAATACCTCGCCAAAAAGAGCATTTTAATGACTCTTTTATCGGGGCTTGGTGCCCTTCCACCAGAAGAAAGAAAAGAAGCTGGTCAGAAACTTAATCAAACTCGTAATGATATTACGAAATTGATTGAAGAAAAAGAAAGTGAACTCCGTAAAGAAGAACTCGAAAAGAAACTCCAAAGTGAGCAAATTGATATTTCTTTACCTGCCAAAAATATGGATGTTGGTGGAGTTAATCCTTTCTATGTCGTCAAAGACGAAATTACCGATATTTTCTTAAATATGGGATTTGAAGTCGCTGATGGACCAGAAGTGGAAACTGATTTATTTAATTTTGAACTTTTAAATATTCCTAAAGATCATCCTGCTCGAGACATGCAAGATACTTTCTATATTTCCGAAAATGTTTTATTAAGAACTCATACTTCTCCTG
>CADCEE010000007.1 GCA_902800355.1 uncultured Erysipelotrichaceae bacterium
GAAATCTGCCCATTCTGGGAAATCAATAAACGAATTTCTGTTCTTTGTAAAATTTGTATATAAAATATTGTTTCTATGAATTTCAAATTCATCAACCGGATCAGCATGATGCCAGGCTAATAAATCGGTCATGATACCCATATAACCTTTTTTAGTGGTAGAACTAGTATAACCACTAGAAGCCCAATCACTTAAAGACTGAGATAAAGATAAATTTGGATTAGCTCCGTCAATTCCATCACTATCGCTACCAGATAAATAATTATATCTAGCAACCATATAGAAAATGGCTCTAGCGATATCGCCTTTGTCTGAATCTTGTGGCTCAAAAACAGTTGTAGATCCACCTAAAGTTTTAGATTTTCCTGACAAATTACCAGATAGGTTGGAATATTTAGTGCCGCAATTAGTATAGCTTTTTGATGTGTCAACATATCCATAGAAATTATTACTATGGATGTTATTTGCGTGTCCGTTACCTGCCATTAAGTGCATTGGGTCACCACGAGCACCACCACTACCGCCAGAATCAAATCCTTCAGCCTTGGCCCAAACGTGTTCTCTGTTAATTCCCCATTGAGTTTGTTGATGATCATCCCATGCTCTAACTTGATTGGTCACATTTCTGTTTATATATAATGCATGAAGATAAGGATTAGAACCTTTGCTTGATGTGCTTACTCCATATGTGTATCCAGTAATCTTATTAGTGCTGGCATTATAGCCAGTAATAGCAGATGCTGGGGATTTATCCCAATCTCGATCAGTAATTTCATACATCTGCCAAATAGCACTACCACTATCGTAAGAAAAATATTGCTGTCCATTCTTAAGAATGGTTTTTAAATTCTTTAATAAATTATTCCCTTGTCTTTCGCTTGTGGATTTACTGTTCAAACTAGAATAATAAGAACGAATCGTGGATTCACTTGAGTCGTTTAAATCAATCGTGGTTGGCAATGATGAGGTCGAATAACCTTCTGTTTTTTCGGTTTCTTTTCCAGCACTAAATAACGCCACTGATAAACCAATCGACATTAAAGCCGATAAAGACAGGCAACTAATAATTCTTTTTTTCATATGTATATTCCCAAAGGGAAATTTTATTATATTACACTATTTATTTTTTTGAAATATATTTTCAAATAAATATTCGATAAAAACATAATAAATTGAGTTTGTAGTCATATTATCTTTACTTATTTAAAAATAACCTTTAAACTTTTATTTGCGTTTCGTTAACGAAAAGGAAGTATTACAAATGGCAAAGAAACTTAAGAAAGCAAAAAAGGGAATGAATCCTAAGGTTAAGTTCACCTTATTCAATTCATTCAAAGGGTTAATTTCTAACCAAGCAGTTATTGATGGCTCTAGAGGATCCAGATGGTGGGTCGCTGCTATTTTCTTAGTGTTTTCCGTTATTCTTCCTTTAATTCCTACATTTAGCCAATTAAGCAAAATGTATGGAGCCTCTTTTGTTAGCGTTAATAACTTTGGATTAGATGTTCAATTATCCAAATTCGCATACGAAGAAAAACTCGCTGGTATCGAATTTAAAGTTGAAGGTGGAAAACTTCACTATTATCAAGGTTATGATTTTGATAAGCATGAAGGAGTCGAACAAGATTTCATTACTCCAAATGAAGCATATTTTAATAATAGAGACTGTGAATTTTCTGTCATTAACAGTGTAACAAATCAATATGACGCTAAATTCTATTTCTGGACTGATGCCAATTTAAGTTCTAACGTTGATAAAATTGTTAAACAAACTTACCTTGTCAAAGGTAATAATGGTAGCGATGGCAGAAAAATTCCAACTCCTGAAATGAAAGATACCAAAGTCTATTTGCCAAATATTATTATCTTCACTCCAACCACAATGGCGGTTGCCTTATATAAAGCAGACACCAATACAGGTGTAGGCGCATCCTATGGAGGACTTGACTGGCTCAATACTCGTACTGATATTGGTTTAGTTGAACGATTATTAGGTAAAGGTTTTGAAGATTCTAAAACTCTAAGCGAAGAAGCTTTTGTTAACAAATATTACAAAGATGTTATGAGCGTTTTTAAAGAAGTTTGTAATGAAACATATTTAAATCAAAAGAATAAAACCAAATGGACTAACACTGGTATCTACGCTGGTATATATGCAGGTGTTATTGTCTTCTTAGGCTTAATCGTCTTCATCCTCACTAGAGGAAAGAATAATCCATATAAGTTCTTAAATATTTGGGAATGTCAAAAGATTTCCTGGTGGGGCGCTGCCTCTCCAGCAATTCTTGGAACATTATTATCCTTAATCTTTGCAGGTAACACTATTGGTCAAATGGCGTTCATCTTATTAGTCTCACTTAGAATTATGTGGCTATCAATGAAACAATTAAGACCAATGATTCAATAATCAAAAAAGGCTGATATAAATCAGCTTTTTTTAATCTCCGTAATCACTACCACGACTTTTATCTTCTACGAAGATCTGAAGCGGATTAGTGATATCCGTTATTTCTAAATATATATAATTAGGTACTTCAGTAAAATACGATTCATAGTCCCCAACAAACACAACGTGTTTATTCTTTTTCACGCGATCAATCATGGCCTTGATAATGAGATGATATTTATCAGGATGTCTTTCTTTAAAACCTTGAAGTTGAGTGTACACGACTGGTTCAAAATAAAAGTCACATTCTTCATCCACTATAACATGAGGAGAAAATGGGTATTCCTTTTCAAACTTAATTTGATAATCTTTAAATTCTTCGTATTTCATTTGTGATAAGTTTCGTTATTAAGTATTTTAAATGCTCGATAAATTTGTTCAAGTAATATTAATCTAGCGAGTTGGTGCGGGAAGGTCATTTTAGATAAGCAAATGGAGTTATTGACTCTTTCTTTAAGTTCATCACTTAGTCCATATGAACCGCCAATGACAAAAGAGATATTCGCTCCATGCGATTCTAATTCTTTAGAAATAAAAGAAGCAAATTCGATAGAAGTATATTCTTTCTTATTTAAATCTAAAGAAATGAGATATTCGTTATCTTTCACTAACGCGAGTACTCTTTTACCTTCTATTTCTATCGCTTTTTTAACTTCTTTTTCACTAGGTTTTTCACTTATCGCTTCATCTTTAAGTTCGATGATTTCAATCTTGCAGTAACTAGAAAGTCTTTTGATATATTCATCAACACCAAGCTTATAAAAATCTTTGATTTTTCCTATCGCATAAATCTTAATCTTCATATTTACCTCCTATTAGAGGGATATGTTGATTAGCACATCTTAATTTATATTTATCTAAGTTCACTCTAGCGTATTCAAATACCTTATGATAGGCCGCTAAAGCGAGTTCTGGAGTATTAGCTTCTTCAGAAAGATGAGCCAATACTATTTCTTTAGTGTCTTCTCCGATGATTTCAATCGCAGCAAAAGCGCTATCTTCATTACATAGGTGACCATAATCAGACATAATTCTTTGAATTAAATCCATTGGTCTATTGGTGTGTAATAACATTTGAATATCGTGGTTAGATTCAATCACTAAATAAGTAGGATTTTTAATATAAGGGGTATTACTAGATAAATATGTTCCTGTATCAGTCATATAGACTAATGATTCACTACCTTCTTTTAGAAGAAATCCACAAGGATTGCTCGCGTCGTGACTAGTAGGAAAAGCCATTATCTCTACATCTAATACCTTAAAAGGTTTATATACTTCAATAACATTACTTAAAGATCCAGGAATAGTACCTTCTAAAGAATACATTTTTTTAGGAGAAAAAGTTTTGATATTACGGTAATGATCAGCGTGATTATGAGTAATTAAAACCGCATTAATATCTTTGATAGATTTATTAAATTTCAAAAGTTCTTCTTCGATAACTTTTATCGGTATACCCATATCAATTAAAATAGTGGTCTCTTTAGTAAATACAAGAGTTGCATTACCTTTAGAACCACTATTGATAATATCAAAAAACATTGTAAATATTATTCTTCAGCGATCGCGTTCATCGCTGCTTCCCATTCTGGAGTTGGAGCGTCAAATCTGACATAGTCTTTATAAAAGAATAATCTAGCAGTACCGGTTTGTCCGCTTCTATTTTTAGCAACAATTACTTCGGTATAAGAAGCATTACCAGGAATCTCACTACCTAATTCTTTTTCCTTTTGTTCTTTAGCGAGTTCATATTTTTCCGCGCCAGTAAGTTGACCGCCTTTTTTATTAGCAGCCTTGCTGGTCTTTTTATCTGCGTAATAGTCTTCTCTATAAAGAAGAATAACGATATCCGCATCTTGTTCAATGTTACCAGAATCTCTTAAATCAGACATTACTGGTCTTTGAGAATCACGTTTTTCCACCGCTCTAGATAACTGAGAAACCGCTATTACAGGAATCTTTAAGTCTCTCGCTAATGCTTTTAAAGCAAGGGAAATACGTCTAACTTCTTCTTGTCTAGAATCTGGGGCTTTACCTTTAGTGGCAATTTGCACCAAACCTAAGTAGTCGACAATAATTAAGCCAAGATCAGGTTCATGAGCCTGAAGTTTAGTGGATTTAGTGATAATATCATTAAGTTTAATGGATGGAGTGTCATCAATATAAATTTTAGAGTTCGCTAAAATCTTAATAGAATTAAGAACTTTCATTTTATCGTTTGCAGAATTAATTCTTCCACGGTTAATGTTTTTCGCATCCACAGTAGAATCCATCGCCACCAAACGATTAAATAATTGTTCTTTAGACATCTCTAAAGAGAAGATCGCCACAGCTTTTTTGGCTCTAGTAGCAATTCTATGAGCAAAGTTTAAACACAAAGCAGTTTTTCCAACAGCAGGACGAGCCGCGACAATAATTAATTCTCCAGGTTTAAATCCTTGAGTGATTTGATTAAGCCTTTCATATCCAGTAGTGACACCGATAACATCAGATTCATTATCAGCGTCTTGTAGTTTTTCTAAATTTGCTTCAATTTCAGGAGCGATGTCTTTAGTGGTGATAAACTGCGAGATCTTTCTTTTAGCGATGCTATCTTTAAAGCGATTCTCACTATCTAAGATAAAATCATTAATATTTTCAATTTCTTGGGTTTTATATTCTGAGTCAATATTTCTAATGGTGGTGAGCATTTTTCTTAATACGGAGTTATCTTGAATAATGCCGATATAGAAAGTTAAAGTAGAGGCTGCCACAACAGTATTAGTACATTCCGCTAAATATTTAGCGCCACCAATATTTTCTAATTCTTTTAAATTATCTAATTCTTCAGCAACTGTTAATACGTCAATAGTAGCGTTTCTTTCAGAAAGCTGATGAATTGCTCTAAAAATTAATTGATGTTTACCAACGAAGAAATCTTCTTCTTCTAAGGATGTTAAAACATCAAGACAATAGTCTTTTTTAAGCATAGCACTGCCAAGAACTACTCTTTCAGCGTCTTCGTTATATGGAAGTTCGCTAGATACTTTTTTCACAACTGTTTTTCTGTTAGCAGTAGCCATATTATTTCCTTTCTGTGATATGAACGTTAACAACGCCCACCACGCCTTTATATAATTCGATTCTTAAGCGGTGATACCCTAAATAATCTAATGGTCCTTTATCTAAGAATTTTCTTTTATCAATTTCAATATTGTGCTTCGCTTTCATCTCTTCTTCTACTTGCTTTAAAGAGATTGAACCAAATAATTTACTATCTTTTCCAACTTTAGCATCAAACTCTAAGGTAATATTCTTAAGAGCTTCCACAAGTTTAGTAGCCTCTTCTTTTTTTCTAATCTCTTCTTGGCGAGCGTTTTCTTGTTGAGTTTCTAAAATCTCCACACTTTTTTTAGTAACAGGAACTGCTAATTTTTTCTTAAATAAGAAATTAATAGCAAAACCATCACTGACATTAACAGTTTGATTCTTTTTACCAACTTTTTTCACATCCGCTAATAAGATTACTTCCATAACTAGTCTTCCTGTACCATTCTTCTTTTAGCGTCTGCTCTAGCATCTGCTAAGTGTAAATTAATAACATTAACAAGCATATTTTCCACATCTTTTAAATCACTCTTAAGGAAGGTTGCAGCAGCACTAGTAAAGTGACCACCACCACCAAGTTTTTCACATAATAAGGAAACATTAATTAAGCCATCACTTCTAGCGGATAATTTAGTTTCTCTAGCGCTAGTTTTACCAATCACAAAGGCAGCATGGATTCCTTTCATACTTAAGCATGCATTAGCGGCTTTAGCAATCGCCGCGGTATCATAAATCTTATCAGGATCTGCTACTGCATATACTACTCCATAGCTTGCGGTAATGACATGTCTAACAATATCAGTAGTCTCCATATATTCTTCAAAGTCATCTTTAAGTAAATCATCGGCAATCGAGTTATCCGCTCCATATTCTTTTAAAATTGTGGAAGCTTCAAAAGTTCTAATACCGGTATTTTTACTCTTATAGAATGAGCTATCTAAGAAGATACCAGATAACATAATTGTTGCATATGTTGGATTAAGTTCAATACGAGGAGTAATAGAAGAGAATCTAATAAACTCTGTAATTAATTCAGAAGCACTAGAAGCTGATGGGTCAATATGATTGAAAACAGGAGATTCGATATATTCTTCCGCTCTTCTATGGTGGTCGATAACCACGACTTTATTAGTTTTATCTAAAACTGCAGGAGCCATAACCATATTAGGAATATGGACATCACAAACTATCACTAATGTATCTGATCCGATTAAATCTAAAGAATCTTTAGATGAGACAATTAGTTCCTCTAATTCATCTTTATCAAAACTAGAAGTAATCGCCGCTCTGGTCTTAGCTTCAGTAGCCTTAAGGTCTACAACTAATTTGGCTGGTTTTTCTAATCTTTCACAGATGGCTTTAACACCTAAACAGCTACCTAAAGCATCCATATCCATATTAGTGTGACCCATAATTAAGACATTAGAGGCACTATTAATTAAATTAATTAAAGAGTCAGCAAGAACTCTAATTTTCACTCTACTACGTTTTTCTTGAGCTTCGGTTTTACCACCGTAGAATTCCATTTCCTTGCCGTATGGAGAGACAACAACTTGGTCTCCACCACGAGACATCGCAATACTTAAAGCGGCAATCGCGAGTTCATTAAGTTTAACAACATCAGGGAAGTCTCTAGCAATACCAATAGAAAGAGTTAACGGGATATCTTCACCCATAGAAACGGCTCTGACTTTATCAATAATGGAGAAATGATCATCTTTGATTTTGCAATACGTATCATAGTTAAAAAGCATAAGATAATCACTATCTTTATATTTACGAAGTAAAATGCCATATTTTTGAGCATATTCAAAGATAACATCTTTAGCCTTAGTAATCGTGTCATTATAATCATCATCACCCTTAATGACTTCGTCATAGTTATCCATAGAAAGAACACCAACAACAGGAGCTTGTTGCTTGTTGTAATAGTAGATAGTTTCGTAGTCTGTAGTGTCTTTAAAGATATATAATCCCGCATCCGCTAAATATTTAACTTCATAGTTACGGTTATTAATAACCACTTTGATGATATTATCAGGAGTCGGTTTTTCTTTTAAAACTCTTAATTCATTTTTCCAATCAAAGATATTGCTATCGATGATATCAATATGTCTATCTTTAAATAAGTCGTTATTCCAAATGACTATGTCATTTTCATCAGTAACCACCAAACCAATCATTGCAAAGTTATAAGCTTCTTGAACGTCGCTACCAATAACTTCCGCAGCCTTTAAATCAGTTTTATGTCTATACATAGAAATGCGAATCGCACTAATCCACATGAAAATAATGTTAAGAGCCACCAAAGAAGAAGCACCAATAACCACATATTCTGGTAAAACAACAGACTTCGTATTATATAAATCTAAGAAATAAAAAATTACAAAGACACCAATGCCCAGAGTTTCTAAAATGATGGCAAGAAAGGCGAATAATCTTACTCTATTGATTTTCTTTTTCATAGTAGAAACATTATATTAAATTAATAATTTCATATAAAGAGGAAATGCGAAAAACTTTTATATTGACCCTATAGAGGCATCATAAGGGAACGGATAAGTTTCTCACAGTCACTCGCTTTCATGATTTTTGGAACTGGATAACCAGGATTACCTTCTTTTAATGCACGCTTCACTATAGTTGGGATATCACTTTCCATAATAAAATCAAATTTTTCAGGGATATTCATTGCCTTATTCATTCTTCTAATCTCATTAATGAAGGCTATAGCTTTTTCTTCCTTACTCATACTAGGTTTAGATATACCAACTAGATCCGCTAGTTTAGCTAATGGTTTATAAACGGATTTACCATACCACTCTAATACATATGGAAGTATCACAGCGTTAGCCAGTCCATGTGGCGTTCCATACATCCCACCTAAATTATGAGCAATGGCATGGACATAACCAACGAAGGCGCGAGTAAAAGCACTACCAGCGTAAAACGAGGCCATTAGCATATTCTCTCTAGCCTTTAAATCTTTGCCGTTAGAATAGGCAACTTCTAAATTTTCAAATATCAATTTAGTAGCCTTTTCAGCGTATTTTATCGTTGATTTGACGTTACTTTTGCCAATATATGCCTCCACCGCATGAGTTAAAGCATCCATACCAGTAGTAGAAGTAATATGAGGAGGTAGACCTATAGTTAAGTTAGGATCAAGCACTGCGTATTTAGGTCGAAGTTTTCCGTCCGCTAAAGCGTATTTTTCATGTGTTTTTGGATCGCTAACTACCGCTGCTAAAGTGGTTTCTGAACCTGTTCCTGCTGTAGTTGGAACAGCAAAAAATGGAGGTAATTTCTTTTTAATCTTTAAATAGCCTCGCATTTGTTTAACTGACTTTTTAGGATTAGCGACTCTTGCCCCTGCAGCTTTAGCACAATCCATTGGCGAACCTCCACCAAAAGCGATAATGCCTTCACATTGATTTTTGATATAGATGTCTTTACAATCTTCGATATTTTGAATCGTTGGATTAGGCTTCACTCCATCAAATACACTATAAGAGATGTTTTCTTTTTCTAGTTCCTTAAATAAATCATCTAATAGATGCAAACTCATTAAGCCTTTATCAGTTACTACTAAAACATTATTGATACCTTTATTTTTAATAAAAGACGGGAGTTTTTTAACAGCACCTTCTCCTTTAAATAAAGTTGGTTCGCTCCAATCCATAAAGCGCATTGCAAACTTTAAAACTTTTTGATTTACACGGTAATAACATTTCTTCATCCAAAACATCATAATTAAAACCTCTATAATCATTTTTGATGATTAGTAGTCAAAGTGCAACATCCTCTTTACTCTTCAATGTCATAATTTTCATATTTTAAAAAATAGATACAAAAAAGATCGCCCGAGGGCGACCTAGTTTGTTAACGATTTAAAATAATTATTCTTTTTCTTCGTTTAAGCCAAGAATAGCGACTCTCTTTTGTTCGTATTCTTCTTTAGTGATGATGCCATCATCAGCAAGCTTTTTCCATTTGAGGATCTTTTGGATTCTTTCATCTTCATCTGGATTATCTTTGCTAGCTTGTGGTTTGACAACACTAACAATGTAAGCGATGAAACGGATGATGCTAGAAACAGCATAAAGGACCACAGCGACGAGACCTAAATAAACGGTCATTCCGGCTCCACCGACATTGACGATACCGTGAAGAGCAATAGCAAATGCGCTAACAAAAGCGACAAGTGTGAATCCTTCACCAATTCTGCGTGCTACTTGATTTGGAACAAATCTTAATAATGCACCAACAAAAAGGAACACTAAAACGGCACTAGCGGTGCTGAAGAATAAAGCACCTAATGTCATCATGCCGACAGCGCCAGCGCCTTCGTCCATCATGAGAGAGAGTGCGATTGACATAGCGCCAACGACTACTGCCACAATGAAAACAATTTTTTCAACAAGTCTTAAAACTTTCATTTTTTACCTCCAAGATTTATTGATATAAATATTATAATTATATAGACCGATATATTCAATTTTGTATCTTCCATATACAGATTGATTTATAAATTTTCCTTGATGTAATCTAAAAAAAGAAAAATTAAAATTTATACATATTAATCATTAAGAGCATAATAGAATGATGAAAAAAGAATTAAAATTACTAAATAATAACAAAATTCCAACCTTGGCCTATGGTACTTGGCTTATCGATAATAAAATTGCGGATCGATGTGTTAAACACGCTTTAGAATCTGGCTATAGACATATTGATACTGCTCAAGCCTATGATAACGAAGTTGGAGTAGGAAAAGGTATCAAAGAATCAGGTATCAATAGAGTAGATTTATATGTTACTACCAAAGTTATGGCGGAATATAAGTCATATAAAGAAGCTAAAGACTCTATTGATGAATCTTTGAAAAGATTAGGACTAGACTATGTTGATCTTATCCTTATCCACTGCCCTCAACCATGGGATGAATATGGTAGTGATAATAGATACTTCAAAGAAAACATCGAAGTATGGAAAGCCTTAGAAGAAGCTTATAAAGAAGGAAAAACCAAGGCCATTGGAGTATCCAACTTCTTAGTTGAAGATTTAGAAAATATTATTAATAATTCCGAAATTAAGCCAATGGTGAATCAAGTATTATGCCATATCGGTCACACTCCAATTGGATTAATCAATTATTGCAAAAAACATGATATTGTCTTTGAATCATATAGCCCAATGGGGCACGCTAAAATTCTTGATAATGAAATCATTAATAATATGGCAAAGAAATATCATGTCAGTGTTGCTCAACTTTGTATTAAATATACTTTACAGTTAGGTACAGTTTCAATTCCTAAAGCCCAATCTCTACCACACATCATAGAAAACACCAAACTTGATTTTGAAATATCAGATACTGATATGGAAAAACTAAAAAAGTTGGACTTTAAAATCAACTATCTAGGCTAGAATTAGACCCAAGCGTTTAACGTAAGGGTCTTTTAATTTCATATAAAAAGATGGCGGAATTTCCGCCACCTCATTTTTTTAAGTTGATTATCTATCAGTCCAGGCTGCCATTTGTGAACCAAGATAGAGTCTATCAAACATGTTTTCTTCACTAACGGCAACATCAGGAGCAACTCCACCATCAATATGATGATAACTACCATCACCAAGTTTAGTTGCTAACATAGTAAGACTTGATTGAGTATGTCTAGAACCAACTGCGGTAAATGTATTCCTAATAGCGCATGGTCCACCTGCAGTCTTTTCCCCTAAGATAGTGACGTTTTTGTTATTATCTTTAGCAAATACCGGCATCGCATTAGCGGAACTAAATGAATATTTAGAATCAAGGAAAACAATTTTATATCCAAGTTCAGATAAAGATTTATCGTTAGCATCAATCTTTCCATCTGCATTAATATCAGCTTTAAAGTATGTAGTTGAGGCTGCCCCAGTTAAAGGGTTAGTTTGAGAGATATGAACTTCTCCTAGTAAAGTACATAAAGCGTAAACTACAGAAGAAATTGACCCTCCATCATTAGTGGCTAAATCCACGACAACATATTTGATTTTATCTTTATTTTCCGCGGAAGTGATTTTCTTATAAGCATCAGCGAATAAGAGCTGCGTATTTTGATTTACAAGAGTTGGATATTCTTCTGGTCTTAAATCTTCAGGCATATATAATAAGTCTTCATTTAAATCTGTGAATTCGTTAAATGAGATAAATGCGGTACCTGAGATTGATTCAATTTCAAGACCATCATATATTTTCTTATTCTTTTTTGCTTTTTGTAATTCGTTACTACCATTATTAAAGTCGACCCAGTCTTTATCAAATTTTTTAGGATCGGCATTCCCGTCTTCATATCCATATAATGGAGTAGTTCCACTTTTAACAGTGTGGAAATCCACTAAAGTGGATAATGCATAAGCAAAAGAATTGTCTAAAGTATGAACATCAGTAGACTTCATATCTTCTTTATAACCTTTAGTGGTGAAGTATTGATCAAAATTAGTAATATTTTTAGGGTTTTTCATCCCGTATGTATAATCAAAATTGAATAATATTGACTGATAATTAAATTCCGCATAAGTCTCACTTATTGTGGTGGATTTTGGTCCACTATAAAACTTTTCACCATAATCGTTAAGATCCTTAAATGGTCCAAGTTCAGTTTCTAGTGGGGATGCACTAGTGACAAAGAAGAAGTCTTGCATATTATATGCGAGATCAATACTGCTAGTATTGCTAAGGAATAAACTCGAAAAGACTTGAGCGGGCATATATAATTCATGTTCATATTGATATATATCAATAAGACTATACTGTTTTAAATCAATGGTGACTTCTTTGCCTTTTTTATATTCTTTTGGGTGCTCTTTACTAAGAGCGATTGATTTTAAAGAACTTGTATCAAACATAGACAAAGGGGTATCGGTCTTATCATTATGAAAGAAAGCGTCAAAATCAGGGAAATAGATAGTTTGTTTTTCCACATCTAAAACGCAAGATGCATTTGCATCATTAGTGACAGTGGCCTTTTTATCATTAATCACTGTAGTAACTGTGCTAGATTTACCTTTATTGGTTTTTCTAATAACTTCAACAATACTAAATCCATATCTAATATTGATATATGGAATGTCACTATTGGCCTTAAAGAAGACTGGCATTGTTTCAGAAGTAATTTTGTCATTATCGTTATCAAAAGAATAGATAGTTCTATTCACTAATCTATCAACAGTTTTATCTTCTGGAGTAGGTGTTGATCCACATCCAGCAAGAGTCAAAACTGAAGCAAGCACTAAGGGCATATATTTTTTCATATTTTATTCTCCTTACAATTATCCAGATAACTTTGTTATCGGATAATAAAATATATCACAGGCAAATTAAAAAGGTAAGAAAAAACTCTTCAATACATCAAAAAAAATTGAAAAATCGATGTAGATTATATAGCGCAAGTATAATTTATTTCATTTTCGTTAAGTTTGACTACTTTGTGTGTTCAGTGATAGGAGACTTTATATAAAAACCGAGCAACGCTCGGTAATAATCATTTTTTTAATCGTAATTTTCGATTTTGTAGCCACAGCCTTGGCAGATATAATAGGTGCCTTTATCTTTTAAGTTGTTGCTACCGCATCTTGGGCAATCGTTTGGATTAATGTAATCTCCGATATCTGAAATAACACTACAAGCACCACCACCACTAGCAACAGCTAATTGTTCTTCGGTGAGTTCAACACCTTCTTTTTTAGCAAGCTCCATCAATTCTTCATGGCTTTTACATGCTTTGACTTTAGCGATTTGTTCTTTAGTTAAACCTTTTAATAATTCTTTTTTCATTATTTATCCCCTTAAAATTTAGTATATTTTATCATATAGTTTGTCACAGATGTGCCACAAACAAAAGTAACCTTTAGGAACTACTTAATTAGATATTAAACACATCTCCAGGAGAAACGATTCCTAATACAGGTTCATTTCTTAAACCGTGTTCAGTAATAAATATTAAAGCGCATCTTTTGTGCTCTTTGTTGTAGCCGATAAAATATTGTTTAGCATCAAACGCAAAAGTGTCTTTTGCTAAGAAAAGGTAATATAAATCTTTGCTATTATTAATATCAAATTTATCTTTTAAATCTTCAATAGTATAGACTTTGTCTTCATCATAATCTTCGTTAGCAAGAATGGAGAATATTGTTCTAGAAGAAACAACATATCTTACACACCCTTTCTCATCAAAAATTGGAACATTAGTTATGTGATGATGATCCATAAAGCGCATAGCGTGTATGACATCAGTGTCAGGTGATAAGGTTTTAATATTTTCTTTTTTAACTCCAACATCATATGCTTTTACCACTAATTTATTTATTATTTCTTCTAGTGTTTCCAAAACATAATCAGCGACATGAAAAGGAAATTCACCATTAACTTTTGGAGTATGTGTTAAGCAGTTACGGATATGTCTTAAAGCATTGAATTCGACGTAATGCTTTCTTTTAATCATCTCAAACCGATTAGGGTCATTTTCTTCGATGTATTCAAAAGTTTTATACTCATCTAAAAATTTTTGCGTTATTTCTGCGTTATATGTAGCCATAAATCAACATATCCCTTCTTATCTATAAATTTACTTTTTCATAATCTCCTTATTATTATAGCAAAAAGACATCCTTAATGGATGACTTTATGTTTTCTAAGCTAAATCACAAACTTGATAAGTATAAACTTTATATATAAAATTTTAAAAGACCAACTAAAACTTATGAACAAAAAATACATCACCTTGTTTTCTAGTATTATTATTCCAGTTGCTGCTTTTTCTATGGTTGCAACATATGACACTGAGGCTAGTCAAAAAGCTTTCGCTAATAGTAGCGAGATATGGGTACACTATGCTGCAGTTGCACCAACTGAAAACACACATGGTAGCAAAGAGTTTTGGGCTAGTTGTTCAACACATAATTTTTCATTAGTAGAACCAACTGGAGCCTCTGTTCAAGAAGGTGATCCATTTAACACAACAATATATTTCAACAATGTATCTTATGGTGACGATAGATTTGTTCCTTCAATAAAAGATTCAGAAAACGGTGTCTATCCAATTTTAAATGGCTCCTCTATTTCTTATGGCTTATATCCACAAGAAAGAATTAAAGATAACGCCTTAATATCCACATTGAATTCTCTTCCATCATCTGCAATCGCATCTAACGGATGGTATTTATATAACAATAGGTACTACACTAAAGTAGTTGCTAATAAATCTGATGTTAATTACACATTTAATGATGGGTCAACTATTACAAACGGAACTACATATTGGTTTAAGTGCCAACCAATAGAATGGAAAATCCTTAATAGCAATAATGGAACTTATTCTTTAATATCTGAAAGTCTTTTAGAAAAGTTTTGCTTCTATCATGAAGATAAAAATAGAAGTACTAACACAATCTATCCTAATAACTACGAGTATTCGGATCTTAGAGCGTGGTTAAATGGATATAACGGTACTTCATATAATGTTGATAATTATTCAGGTATAGGTTTCATCAATAAAGCATTCTTGAATCCATCATTTATCCAACAGACTTTTGTCGATAATAGCGCCTCTCAGACCACCGCTTCGGCCGCTAAATATGCATGTTCAAACACCAATGATAAAATCTATTGTTTAAGTTATTATGAATATTCAACTCTACTTACCAAAGTAGAGAGACAAAAAACTGCTGGAGATTATTCAATCGCGCAAGGCGCAATTTTGAAAAAAATGACTACTGACAATAAATATTACGGTATCTACTGGACTCGCTCCCCTTACTCGTACTCTGGAAATACATGGGCAATAGATGGGGACGGTGACTTTTCTCATTTCTTATTGCAACACTATATAACAGCTAGCTTTAATGTAAGGCCAGCGATGACAATTCATTTATAAAAAAACTTTCCCTATAGATAGCTAACAAATAATTATTTCAATGTTTGAATAAGTCTTTTTGTGTCTTCTAGATAACATAAACAAAGATTCTTGGTTTGTTCACTGAGTTTTTCGTTCCAGTTAACTTTTAAAAGGGCCGAATATGATGCAATGGCGTCTTCATAATCATTAGAAGAAGAGAATAGTATCCAAAAAAGATACTTTGATCTCTTTTAATGTATTCCAACCTCCCGGCTTCTAGCGAAAAATAATGATCAGTACTGCAATAAAAATCATCACTTTGTTTTCCTTAGCATGGAAAAGCGATAACAGGGACTCCATAATGCCCATATATTTTGATACGCATCTCTCTATTCAAACGTTCACTATACAAAGATACTTCTTCGTATTTTATATTAGTAAAGCTGTAATTAATTCAAAACACGTGCTCTAATTGATTTTATGTTTCGTTATTTAAATTCTATCTTTATTACCTGCAAAGTGAAGTAAAAAAATTCATTGTTTGTTTTATATTTACTCTTTTTTAATTATTTAATTAATAGTAAACTCATAGAAGGTATAACAAAGGAGAATAATGATGAAAAAGAAAATTGTTCTTTTATCTGCTTTATTAGTTACCGCGGTAAGTACAGGTACTGTAGTGGCTAATTTTACTCTTTTATCAGATAATTTAAAACTTAGTGCCGATAGTGACATAATCAATGGTTCTGTAAAATTTGATAGATCTTCTGGCATATTTCAAGATTTAGGAAGTAATATCACTTCAGTTTCTGGGAAAACCGATAGAGGAAGTACATACTATGCTATTTCTCATAATAGTAGCAATATCACTTCTACTAGTTTTGTGGCTAGTTTATCCGATAGTGAAAACTATGTCTCATTCTCAAATACTGCAAGCGTTAATAGTGATTTCGCTTTCCAAGCATTAACTGGTATTAAAGTTTTTTCGACTAATAGTGAGGCAATGAATATTAAAGCCTACTATTCAAGTGATGGAGTCAATTTTTCGAACTATGAAACAGTTCAAGCCAGTACATCAGGAAATAAATTTGACTTCTCAAATTCATACAAATACTTAAGATTAGGTGGGGTTAGTAGTGTCTTAAATATCACCGCTATTGAATTATTATTCTCATGTAGCCCATCAGGGGAAATCGAACCTGAAAAAACCATGTTCAAAGAGATTAATGACAAGATTAATTATGTCACCAAATCATTTGGCAACTTTATTGAAACATCATCCAAACAAACTAGAGTGGAAAAAAGAAATAATGCCTCTAGACTACTAAATTACAATACAGATGTCACAATTGTAGATGATGAACTCTATTATGGTGGTTATAACACACACGTACCATATTTTGATGATGAAATTCCATCAATGGAGTTTGATTATAATACCAACCACTGGCTTGTTAATGGCCAAGACACCGGAATAAGTCCATTTGATTACATTAACTATGGTCATTATTATGAACCACCATTCAAACAATATTTAACATGTCCTGTTGAAGAACTATTTAATCACCAACAACAGCTCAAATATATTTTGATTATTTATAATTTCATTCATGAAGCATTATCTAAAGGATCGTATGGTGTTTCTTTAGAATATGGTAAAACCTATGAAGGTGAAGCATTTATGGAAACTATTGGTTCTTTAAATACGCCAATACGTGCCTATGGATGGCCAAGCCCAAAACTTAAAGTCAGAATCGAAAAAGAAAATAATACATTAACATTCGTTTCAAGTTGGGACTATCGTAGCCCACAAATGGAACAATATGTCCCTTATTGGAATATGACTATTCTTTCAACTTCAAAATTCTATTTTGATGACAATAATAATTTACTTAAAGCTGCTTCTAATTATAACTTCTATGGCCCATATTCATTCAACAGCGCTACCGCAATGTTCGATTTCGTTGACAACATGTATTACGCCATTTATATGGGCAATGCTGGCAATGATAGATCTTGTTATCCAGATAGTCCGTTCAGTGCTACAAAGGAAAAAATAATTGAAGACTTTAACGCTGGTAAGCTAACAAGTGACTATGATTTCATTTGTTCAAGTAAACATGTCCAAAAAGCAAAATTGGGTCTTGACTGTACAACAAATGATATTTCTGCCGCAAGAACCTGGGTCTCTAGATTAGATTGTGATGAAAGCGAATACGAAGATTGGTCATTCGATGATCACCACAATGAAAATATATTCTGTGAATTATGGGATGAAATCTATCCAATTGTTAGTGAACTAAAATTCGTCACCTCATTTGAAGATGATAACAACATCAATGTCGGAAATATGTTTGATCAGGCTTCAAAATATACTTTCTGGAAATCAGTGTTTGTTTACGATGACGTAGCAAAATACACCAATATCCCATTTATTGAATACAATTCACTTGTGAAATACCTTGCACAATTATCTTCTGCTACAAGCGGAGAAGTCAAATCCTCTCTTGATGGTATTTTATCCTTTGTCGTGACAAATAAAGATAAATATATTGGAAGCTATTTCGAAATTAATAGCAAGACATATAGAGTAACTATTTCCAGCGATGATACAAGAAGTCTCTTCTCTGATAACTTATTATCTTATACATGTAGTAATGGATTCTCTTATGTTATCAGCGACGAAAACGGTAACAGTCTAGTCAAATTTAGGATTGTTGACGGAAACGCTCAATTGCAATAACAGACAATAAAGTCAATTTAAAAGTCGCCCTTTTGGACGACTTAATTTACATTGATTTTAGCCCTAGACTTAGGACTTCTTCACATGCTTCGACTAATGCTTTGTGAGGAAAGTCATTTTTAGCCAACTGAGGCAAATCGCGACTGTCCTGCTACAACATTCTAACTTGCAGTAGGCTCGATTATTCTTGGTGAAGGAACAACTCTTATTCTCCATCCAGGACTACCCCAGGCTATCCTGCCCAGGACTACCAGCATACGGGTTCGAGGGCCTTTTTTATATAATAAAAGACGCCTCTTTCGAGACGCCTTATAAGTCTTTCTTCGACTAACTACTCTTGATTACACCAGGCTACAAAACCTTGCCTTCTCGACGTGATTTGTCCGTGCCTGGGAACAACATCAATTAGTCAGCAACATATGGGAGAAGAGCCATGAATCTCGCATTTTTAATTGCGACAGCTAATTCTCTTTGATGTTTTGCACATGTACCAGTTGTTCTACGTGGAGAAATTTTTCCATTAGAAGCAATAAACATCTTTAATGTTTCAACATCTTTATAATCGATGTGGGTAATGTTATTTTTCTTGAAGTAACAGACCTTCTTGTGTGGTCTAACTTTCTTAAACGCCATTATTTTATCTTCCTTTCTTAGAATGGGAGATCGTCATCAGTAATTTCAATACTGTCTAAGCTCTAAGAATTGAACAGAGTCACATAACACTTCGATGACGCTGGATTTTGAACCATCTTGACGGATGAAGCTTCTTTGATTAAGACGACCTTCGACTCCAACTAATAAACCCTTACGGGCAAATTTTGAAACTGTTTCCGCGGTGGTTGTAAAGGCGGTACAAGGAATATAACTTGTTCCTTTACTTCCATCAGGATTTTTCATTCGGTTGTCTAGAGCGACTGTGAATGTACAGACAGAGTTTCCGGATGTTGTTTTTCTTAATTCTGGGTCTCTAGTTAAGCGACCCACTAAAACGACACGATTAATCATTAAAATGATCCTCCTTATTTGTGTTCTACAACAATAAGATGACGTAGGACACTTGGGTTAATACGGACTAAACGATTGAATTCATTAATCGCTTTGTTATCCATAGAAACCTTAAGTACAACATAGTAACCCTTAGATTGTTCCTTAATTGGATAAGCAAGTTCACGTAAGCCCATAGCTTCACTTGTTTCTTCAACTTTACCACCATTATCGGTAATAATTTTGGCAAGCTTTTCCATGACTTCCTTACGTTGTGCTTCTTCTAAGTCGGCTCTTAAAATGTACATAATTTCGTATTTGCGCATTTTCTTTTCCTCCTTGGTCTAACGGCTATTAAACATGATTAATAGCAGAGTTTTTGCTAACTTTAGCATATGTATTATACATATCGCTCATAGTCTTGTAAAGAAAGATTTCCTACGTCAATTAGTAGCCTTATTTACCCATAATGGCGAACTAGATAAATCTAAGGCTACTATTAATGTTGACATTAGTAACCGCGTGGTCTACATTATAGATGTGTGTTGCCCTCTGGTTACTACCTAAGGGCTTTTATTATTACTGTAAATATCGAAATCACTATTTCTAGAATTAAGATAATTACTGTCTTCTTTTCAGTCGACATAATAACCACCTACTCCTACCTTTGATACACCTAAACAGGTGATTAAAAGTACAAAGAGACCACGAGACAAACTCCTTTTAATAGGTTATTACCCTATCAAAGGATTTAATCAAGACTCTATTAGAGAACTTGACTTTTAAGCGTTATTCAGTTATCTTTTAGTTGTGGTTCGACCCTAACGCTTGTCCGTTGGGTCTTTTTTTATAATCAATAAGATTATGATGATCTCTATGAGAGCAACAATAATTTCTTTCATATAAAACTCCCTCCTACCTCGACTCATCTAACGCATAGATGAACTAGATAAAAAGAAACTGAAGAAGAAAGAAAATCACTAGAGTCATCCAAAGTGCGCCTCTTGAATGAGTCTCGGATTATAGAAACTTATAAAAGTCCCTACATTTTATATAGAGTGAAAAAATCGCCAACCTTGCGAAAAAATATTTAAAAAGTTGATATAAAAAAGAAAACTGGCAAAGCCAGTTATTTCTTAATATTTCTTTCTGTTGAAAGTGCAATAGAAACGCCTTTTTCTTTAAACGCTAATAAGACTCTTTCGGTTAATTGATTATATAAGGTCCAATAATCTTCAAACTTTGTCCAACATCTAAGACGGAAATTAACTCCGTATTCCACGAAGCTTTCTGCATAGACATCTGATTTATCAGTGTTAATCACAAGTGGTTCATCTTTAATGACAGACCATAAAGCCTCTTTTACCACTTTTACATCCGCGTCAATACTAACACGTACATCAAAGTCAATTCTTCTTTCGCCACTTACTGTATAGTTAGTGACTACCGCACTAGCCATATTCTTATTAGGGATAATAATTCTTTGTCCCTTCACATTTCTTAAAATAGTGATGAAGAAATGAACTCTTTCTACAGTCCCTTCACATTCTCCAAAAGCGTTTTTTACTGAGATATAATCTCCAGTTCTAATAATCTTTTGATTTAAAATCAAGATTCCAGAAAAGAAAGAACCAATGAGATCTTGTAAGGCTAAGCCTAAAGCCACGCCAATAGAAGCTACGACTCCGCCTAAACCAGTTAAGTTAATTTTCAAGATGCCACAAACAGCAAAACCTATACCAACCCAAATAAGGAATTTGATAACGCTAATAATTAAAAGCTTTGCGGAGGCGTCAACATCTGGTCCTCTTTTAACTTTAAAAGCTTTCTTTAAACCAATAGTGACAAGTTTAAGTATTAACCAAGTGAAAACAATTAAAGCAACGGCAATTCCAATTCGCGCTAAATAGTTAAGGCCATCACCGTCAGGAACCCAGAAAAAATCTCCAACTCTTTTCCAGAAATCAACCCAACCTTGCCAAGCGTCTAATGTTTTCATAATGGAATTATTTTAATAATAATTAGTCATTTAGGCAATAAAAAACGACCCGAAGGCCGTTTAATATGTTAATAGTTCTTAGCTTGTCTTTCGAAATAGCTCTTTGGATGTTTACATGTTGGGCAAAGCTCTGGAGCTTCTTTTCCAACGTGGATATGTCCACAATTTCTACATTTCCAAATCACGACATCTTCAGCGATAAAGACTTTTCCAGATTTCACTTTTTCAAGTAAAGCAAGGTATCTTTCTTCGTGTTCTTTTTCAATCTTACCAACTAATTCAAATTTACAAGCGATCTCAATGAAGCCTTCTTCTCTAGCAACTCTGGCCATTTCTTTATACATGTCGGTCCATTCATAGTTTTCGCCTTCTGCAGCAGCTTTTAAATTTTCTTCTGTAGAAGGAACAGCGCCACCATGAAGATATTTAAACCAAAGTTCAGCGTGTTCTTTTTCATTATCAGCGGTTTCTTGGAAGATAGCAGCGATTTGCTCATATCCTTCCTTTTTGGCCTTAGAAGCAAAATAAGTATATTTGTTTCTGGCTTGGCTTTCACCGGCAAAAGCCATTTCTAAATTTTTTTCAGTACGACTACCTTTTAATTCCATATGCTAAGTTCTCCTTCACTTATTATAAATAACTTTTGGTCCACTGTCCCTAATAAATATTTCACAAACGTTATTTTGACCGTAGACATCTTTCATTTTTGTTAAAACTTTTTCTAATTTATTACTTGGCACTAAAGCTATTACGCTTCCAGCGAATCCACCACCATTAATTTTAACTGCTCCTTCATTATCGCTATATTTTAATAACAAGTCGCAAGCTTCTAATGGTGAACCTTTATAGTGAGATTCCACCATCATATTCTTTAAATTTTTAGTGGAAGATTTTCTAGATTCATTAATCATTCTTAGGAATGTATCTTGGTCTTTTTCTTGTAAAGCCGTAAAGGCTATTTTCACTCTTTGATTTTCACTAAAAAAATGGACTGCTCTTAAATATGCATTAGCAGTGAGTTCTTTTTTATGCTTATTTACTTGCTCAGGTGTACACTCAATTAAATAATTTTTACCACAAGCTCGAGCGACTTCATACATATCACTTGGAATAGAAGAATATAAATCACTTAACGAAGAATGATCCCCTCCAGTATTCACTAAGACAAAATGCAAATCCTTAAAAGGAAATTCGACTTGTTTGATTTCTGGACTATCAATATTTTCAAAATCAATTTTTACCACTCCACCATAACAAACACCAATTTGGTCTAAAAGACCACTTTTCTTACCGAAATAGATATTTTCAGCATATTTACCGGCTTTGCAGAGTTCTAATTTTGAAATTTTGCCTTCATTAAATAGTTCATTAAAAATAAAGCCCACTAATAATTCAAAAGCAGCAGAGCTAGAAACTCCTGCTCCTTTAAATATTGTGGATTCACTATATGCATTAAATCCGCCTATTTTGTAGCCATGCTGTTTTAAATAACTAGCAACCCCACGGATTAATCCTTTTGAAGTCGCATATTCACTTTCTTTAGGTGTGAGATCTAATAAATCTACTTCATCTAATTCAAATCCCTCAGATTGAAATTTAACTATCTGACTTTCTTTTTTTGAAACTGCCGCGACAATTTCTAAATTACAAGCACTAGCTAAACATAGGCCGTGGTTATGGTCGGTGTGATTACCTAAAATTTCAAATCTTCCCCCACAAGAAATCACTTTTTGCGCATCTTCAAAAAACGTTTCTTTATATTTACTAAGTAAAAAAGCAATTTTATCTTCCATTATTTAATCTTCTTGCCTTCGAAGAAAGCTTGACCAACTTTTTTACCGATTACATAGTAACCATGGTTAAACGGATCATAAGAAATAATTTGCATCTTTTCTAAATCCACTTTTCCATTTTCATCTAGATATTTATCATCCACTAAAAGTTGAACAATATTTCCAATAATGCCGTAGTCTTCCTTAAAACATTCTAAAGTACATTCTAAAGAATAAGGAAGATCATCAAGAATCGGAGCATCCACTAATTCACTTTTGTGAGTTTTCCATTTAGTCTTTTCAAACTTATCTTTAACGTTTTTAGCGGAAACAATACCAACATAATCCGCTGGAACCATGTTTTTAACGTCTGCTAATGAAACAGTAAAGGCTTTTCTTTTTTTAATATTCTCAGTTGTGCGATGAGAATCAGAAATATTTAACTCAATTTGTTTTGTGTCATAAGCACATCCCCACGCTGCATTCATAACATCAACAGAACCATCATCGTTGTAGGTTGCTATTAATATAACAGGCATTGGGAATATCGCTGGACAGATATTCATTTTCTTCTTCATAGATTATTCCTCCTATTTTTCGGTTATATATTTCATTAATCTAATACATGCATCTTCAAGATTTTTTCTAGGAGTGGCAATGTTTAATCTCACAAATCCATCTCCAGATTTTCCATAAATAATTCCAGGCGCTAAAACTAGTCCTGTACGTTCTTTTAAGTGTTTAACAAACAAATTAGAATCAGATTCATAGCAACTTATATCAAGCCACACAAGATATGTATAGTTGCTTCCGATAATTTTGATATTTGGCAGGTTTTTGAGCAAGAATTCTTTTAAAAACGCCATATTTTCATTTAGATAAGCATTAAGTTGATTTACATATTCATCGCCTTCATTAAAGGCAGTAACAATAGGATCAATAGCGAAATAATTAGGCTCACCGATATCGTCACTATAAAATCCGTTTTGAATCTCTTCTTTTAACTTAATTTCAGGTATAACCGCTACAGAGGAATGAAGTCCAGCAACATTAAATACCTTACTAGGTGAGATAAGCAAAATGGTTTTCTCATATCTGACTATAGAAGGGCTTAAAATAGATAAATATCTTTCCTTATTATAATCAAGATCCGCGTGTATCTCGTCAGAAATGATGTAAACATTATTCTCTTTACATAGGTTAATAATTTTATTTAGTTCATCCACGCTGAATTTTCGTCCAACAGGGTTATGTGGATTACATAATAAGAAGAATTTAGCGTCTTTAATTGATTTTTCTAATTTATCCCAGTCAATTTTTATATCATCATTTTCAAAGATAAAATCACATTCTTGTAAAACTAATTGGTTATTTGTAATACAGTTAAAAAAGACATTATAAACAGGGGTAAACATCACCACTTTATCTTTAGGTTTTCCAACATGTTTAAAAATAGAATCAATTGAAGCGACAACTGATTTTGAGAAAACAAACCATTCTTTTTCTAATTTTGTGTTATGACGAACTCTCCACCAACGGATATAAGCTTCATAATATTTTTCAGGTACATATGTATAACCATAGCAAGATTGTGCCGCTCTATTTTTTATTGCCTTTTCGATTTCTGGCATCACCATAAAATCTGTATCCGCGATATTTAAAGGGAGCTCATTTTCTTTAACGTCCCATCTTGCGCTGTTGGTTTCTCTTCTATTAATAGAAGTATCGAAATTATATCTAGCCATTTATAATAATCTCCGTTTTACTTGGATCGATTTTATCACTTTCCATTATTAACTCTTTAACGCCTTTGCATTCTATTCTTCCGGAAATTGGATTTTTTATTGAATCAATAACGTTATTAACTTTAATGTCTAGACGTGAACAAAATTCAAAACATAAATCTGAATCAATTAATTCGCAGTTAATCATCTTTACATTATCCATATAGCATAAGCCTTGATGAGAATATATTTTGCAGTTAATAAAAGTGATATTTTTACTATTCCACGCCAAATATTCGCCAATGATTACTGAATCAGTAACAACAACGTTTTCAACATTCCAAAAAGCATCTTTTGTCTTTAAGACTGAATTATTGATTTTGATGTTTTTAGCCCCGTCAAAGCCATAGTTACCGTCTAAATGTAAATTTTCCACTAAGATATCTTCAGAATTAAAGCCAAAATAATCGCCCTTAACTTCAACATTAATTAATTTCACATTCTTACATTTCCATAACGTTTCATCAGCGTGAGGTAATTGAACATTTACTAATGAGATTGATTCACTTCTTCTAAAAGTTTTAGGAGCTTCAATAATAGAATCCGTGATTTCAATATCTTTTGTGTACCAAATTCCACTTCTTGCGGTCTCTAAAAATTTAGAGTTCCTTACTTTAACATTTTCTGAATACCAAATTGGGTATTTCCATTGGAAAGTTGATTCAATTACTTGAATATCTTTACTTTCTTTTAATGGGGACTCTCCATCATGAAAATAACATTTATGAAAAGTGGCCTCACTAGTCATAAACATCGCTCTTTCTCCAGTAAAAGACTGCTCGTTATAATATTTCATATTATTTACTATTTTGAATAAGACTATCAAGGTAGTTAATTAGGCTATCAACACCTTCATTTTTAATAGATGAAAGAGCAAAGATTTTTGCCTCAGGATTTCGATATAAAATGTTTTCTTTGGCCTTATTTAAATCAAAATCAAAAATAGGAGCAACATCCATTTTAGAAATAACTGCTATTTTACTCACTTGGAACATGAGTGGGTATTTAAGTGGTTTATCATGTCCTTCAGAAGTTGAAAGTAACATCATATTGATATTGCTACCAGTGTCAAACTCTGCTGGGCACACTAAGTTACCAACATTTTCTAGAATAATTAAATCTAGATCATCCACTCCAAACGCTTTTAAAGCATCTTCCACCATTTGAGCGGTTAAATGGCACGCTCCAGATGTATGAACCTGGATAACTTTAACTCCGGTATTTTTGCTAATTCTTTCCGCGTCCACATCTCCATCGATATCCGCCTCAAGAACACCAATACGATATTTGCCCTTTAACGCATTAATTATTCTAGTTAATAAAGTAGTTTTTCCACTTCCAGGGGAAGCCATGACATTAATAAAATAAATTCCTTTTTCTTTTAAAAATTTTCTCAAGGAATCTGCCTTTTTATCATTTTCGATTAAAATATCTTCTTTAACTTTTACAATTTGAAAGTCTAAATTACTCATGTTGAACATATTTTATCACAATAAAAATGTTTTATCGAAAATAGTTAATCGTATATACTTAATTTAGAGGATTTATATATGAAATATCGTTGTCCAATTTGTGGCTATGTCTTTTCAAGTAAAATTGATAGATGCCCATCCTGTAATAGGAAATTTATTTATCCTGCAGAGGAAGAAAAGCCAGTCGAAGAGGCTGAAGTAAAAGTCGAGGGAGTTAAAGAAGAAATAAAAGAAGAGGCTGCTCATGCTCCAGTTATTGAAAAAAAGCCAGAACCTCAAGTTATTGAAAAAACTGTCATTAAGGAAGTACCTGCCAAATTTGAGAAAAAAGGTAAATCCGAATTTACAGGTTTCACTCTTGGATATATTGGTTGGAGAATCGCTGGATTCTTTTTAACCTTATTCACCTTAGGAATCTGCTATCCAGTCGCGCTTGGTTGGATTTATCGTTGGGAAGTTAATAACACTGTTGTCGACGGCCATAAAATGAGATTTAACGGCCTAGCCAGTTCATTAATTCCAAGATGGATTCTTTGGGAATTATTATCGATTATTACAATCGGAATATTTGCCTTAACTCTTCCTGTGAGATTCCAAAAATGGAAAGTCGCTAGAATGGTTATAGTTGACTAAAGACGGGGTTATCCCCGTTTTTCTTTTTAGAAATGATTTTCTCCTTACATATATGCGCATACTCGTATATAATGAGAAAGAATGGAAAACGTTAGAACTATTCTATTGAATCGTTCTGCCTATGCAGATAATGATTTAGAAGCAAACGCTCTGAGAGAATATTTAAAAGACCATAATACTTTTGTGGTGAATTTAATGTCTTCTCCAGGAGCAGGTAAAACTACCACTCTTATCAAACTTATTAATCTTCTTAAGAAAGATTTCAAAATTGGAGTTATGGAAGCTGACATTGATAGTGATGTCGATGCCATTAATGTCGCGAAAAATACTGGAGTCACTTCCATTCAACTACACACCAACGGAATGTGTCATCTCGATGCCGGAATGACAAAGTCAGGGTTAGATGGTATTAATTTTGATGATTTTGATCTTATCTTTTTAGAAAATGTTGGCAACCTTGTCTGTCCTGCGGAATTTGATACAGGTGCTTCTATGGATATGATGATTCTATCTGTCCCTGAAGGAGATGATAAGCCAATAAAATATCCTTTAGTGTTTGAAAAGAGTAAACTCGTCTTAATTAATAAGATAGATGCACTCCCATATTTTGACTTTAATATGGAGAAATGTATTTCTAATATTAAATATCGTAATAAAGATGCTACAATAATACCAATAAGTGCTAAAACAGGCAAAAATATTGATTTAGTCGCAAAATATTTCAAAGAAATAGTTTCAAATTGGAGGAATAACTAATGCCAGAGAAATGCAAAAAACCAGAAGTCACATCAAAGTATGATGGTGAAAAAGAGTTCCATAAGAACTATGCAAAGTTAGGTAAGAAGATTACCGACGTTGTCCCACACAAATTATTTGGAGTAAAAAATACTGATCCAGAATATTGGGGACTTAGAGAAGTTTTGAGTGAAGACCAAGTTAACTTTTTACTTAAACTCAAACAAAGAAAATGGTATCTCTTAGAAGATTTAATTAAGAAATTCAAAGGCAAATTTGAACCTGCTAGAGTGCAACAACTATTAGATGAACTTTCTTATATCGGATTTATTGAATATGACTATGGAGATAATTATGCGGACGAACATCCAATTGAAGACGCTCCTAAAATTAAAAGATATAGATTATCTTATTTTGTTCCTGGTTCCGCTGAATTAATGAATTCCTCATTAGATAGAATTGCGAAAAATCCTGCAGTTGCTAACTTCTTTGAAAGAATGACCTTCATTCCTTTAGCAGGTGTTACCGAAATGATTGCTGAAGGTGGTAACGGTATTGGAATGCATACTATCCCAGTAGAAAAAGCTATCGAGGGTAATCAAGAAGCCATTTCTGTAGAAAAGATATCTCACTGGTTAAATAAATACGAAGGACATATCTCCGCTGGTATTTGCTCTTGTAGAGCAAGTAGAGCCTTATTAGGTGACGGCTGTATTGACGATGTCAATGACTGGTGTATTCAACTTGGTGATATGGCAGATTACACCGTTGAAACCAAACGTGCCCACTATATTACTAAAGAAAGAGCCTTAGAAATTATTGCCCTTTCTGAAAAGAACGGATTCGTTCACCAAATCACTAATATCGATGGTAAAGATCATATCTTTGATATTTGTAACTGTGACGTTAAAATCTGTAACGCATTAAGAACATCAATGTTATTTAACACTCCTAACTTATCTAGAAGTGCTTATACCGCTAAAGTCACATCCACAAATTGTGTAGCGTGTGGACAATGTGTTGCAAACTGTCCTGCCGGTGCTGTTAAACTTGGACAAAAATTATGCAAAGGAAATGGCAAAGAACAACAATATCCAATTCAACCATTACCAGATAAAATCCACTGGGGTAAATATGCCTGGGATGAAAATTATAGGGACACCGCTAGAGCAAGTGATACCTATCCAACAGGTACTGCTCCTTGTAAAGTTGCCTGTCCAGCTCATGTCCCAGTTCAAGGTTATTTAAAGATGGCTCATGAAGGTAGATATAGAGAAGCTTTAGCCTTAATTAAAACTCAAAACCCATTCCCAGCAGTCTGTGGTAGAGTTTGTAATAAACGTTGTGAAGACGAATGTACTAGAGGAAAAATCGATCAAGCTGTCTCTATTGACGCTGTTAAGAAATTTGTTGCTGATTTAGAAATCGCTTCTAAAGATAGATATATTCCAGAAAAGATTGTCGCCTCAGTTTATGGCGGATTTGACGAAAAAATCGCTATTATCGGTGCTGGTCCAGCTGGTTTATCAGCAGCTTATTATTTAGCAGTCGCTGGCTTTAAACCAACAGTCTTTGAAAAGAATGAAAAACCTGGCGGAATGTTAAGATATGGCATTCCTGCTTATAAATTAGAAAAAGATGTCATCGATGCTGAAATCGAAGTCATCAAAAAGCTTGGTGTAGAAATCAAGTGTGGCGTTGAAGTTGGTAAAGATGTCACTATCGAATCCTTAAAGAAAGAAGGATATAAAGCTTTCTATATCGCTATTGGCTGCCAAGGTGGAAGAAGACCTGGAGTTGCTAATGATACAGCCAAAGGAACAGAAATCGCTGTTTCCTATTTAAGAGAAGCGCTTGATAAACAAAAAGAGTTTAAAGGTAAGGTTGTTGTCGTTGGTGGCGGTAACGTCGCTGTTGACTGTGCAAGAACCGCTCATAGATTAAAAGCCTCATCTGTTGAGATGTATTGCTTAGAAGATCGTGACCATATGCCTGCGAGTAATGAAGAAATTAGAGAAACCCTCGAAGAAGATATTTCTATCAACAATTCTTGGGGTCCTAAAGAAGTGCTTGTTAACGAAAAAGGTGAAGTTAAGGGTATTGTCTTTAAGAAGTGTGTTTCCACTCTTGATGAAAAAGGAAAATTCAATCCTCAATATGATGAGAACGAAACCATTAGTGTTATGGCCGATAAGATCATCTTTGCTATCGGCCAAGCCATTGAATGGGGTGACTTATTAAAAGGCACCAAAGTTGAATTCTGGCATGGTAATTATCCATTCGCTGACAAAGTTACATATCAAACTAATGATGATGATATCTTTGTGGGAGGCGATGTCTTTACCGGACCAAAATTTGTTATTGATGCAATCGCTGCTGGTCACGCTGTTGCCGACGCTTTAGCAAGACACGTTAGACCAAATGCACATCCAACTATTGCCTTTAATAAGAGAGGATTCACTCCACTTAATAAAGAAGATATTACTCTTCCAGGATATGATGATGCCGGAAGACAAGAAAGTGGCATGGATGAATCTATCGACTATAAGAACAGTTTCAAAGATGCTCATAAGACATTAACTGAAGAACAAGTGAAGATTGAAACTGGTAGATGTTTATCTTGTGGTGCAGCATTTGTTGATCCACACAAATGTATTGGTTGTGGTATTTGTACCACAAAATGCGAATTCGACGCTATCCACTTAGTAAGAGACCATCCAAAAGCTTCAAGAATGAGATTTGCGGAAGATAAAGTTACTGGCTTGCTCAAATATGCTGTTCCAAGATGGTTCAAGATTATGTTTAATGCTGGTAGTAAAGACGCCAGAATGATGAGAAAGAAACGTAAAGCATGGAAAAAACACTATAAAGTAGCAAAGAAGACCATGCCAGATACAGGTAACGCTATCGATGCATGAGTTAGGTATCGTTGTTCACGTTATTAATCAAATTGAAAAAATTGCCGAAGAAAATAAAGTTAATAAGGTTGTTGAACTCACTTTAGAAGTGGGCGAAGTTTCTGGGGTAGTTAAAGAATATTTTGTTGATGCCTTTAATTGGTCAATTAAAAAGACTAAATATATGAAGGAATGTAAACTGAACTTTGTTACCATTAAAGGAATCACATATTGTGAGAATTGTGGTAAGACTTATTCCACTATAGAATATGGAAAAGAATGTCCGTATTGTCATTCAGGAAAAACATATCTTATCACTGGCAGAGACGTTTCTATTAAAGACATAAAAGTTATATAAAATATAAAAGACGCGATTATCGCGTCTTTTTCGTTGTGTTTCTTTTTTTGCTATTCTGCTTTTTTGTTAATAGCTTTAATACCATATACAATTGCAGCCACACCAACAGCAACGCCAAGGGCGCCCATGGTGATATAAACAACTTGTTTAAGGGTTTCGCTACCTTCATAGACAAAGGCTAAGATACTTAAGGTAATACCGATCGTTGCTAATAAGAAATATAAGAAAATCCAACTCTTTTTATATTTGAATTTGATACCAATAATTGCCTTTACAATAAAGATTGCACTTATAGCAACAACAAACGCTGCAGAGAAATAAATAAAGAAATCTCCAAGCATAAGTGGGTAAACGATAAAGACAACGCCAAGGGCAATAGCGATACAACCAAGAGCTAAAGCTCCTCTAAAAAATGACTTTGTATCTTTAATTAAGTTAGCAACAATGTGGAGTAAACCAATAACAAATAATCCACCAGCAATACAGTAACTCACAACTTTAATAGCAGAACCTAAATCTAAAATACTTAAAATAAGATCAACTAAACCAATAGCGAATAAAATAACGCCATAAACAATAATCATCCATTTTTGTTCTTTGAATGTTTTCATAAATATTTTCTCTCTTTTCTTACCTTATTATTTTTTCTTTTTTTAAAAAGATTTACAATAAGAAAGATTAAAGCGAGGCAAATATCATGGAACTAGAAAGATTAAAAGAATATGCAGAATTATTAGCTAAAAGAGGAATCAATGTCCAAAAAGGGGAAGAAGTTTGGGTGAACTGTCAAACTCACCAAATGGATTTTGTTCGTTTAGTTGTTGAAGAGTTATATAAAGCCGGGGCTAAAAAAGTCCGTGTTGATTTATCAGATGACGAAATTACTAAGCTTGGCTATAAATATGCTTCAACATCTACTTTAAGTAAAGTACCTAATTACACAATTGCAGAATATAAATATTTAGTTAAACATAATCCAAGTATTCTTCATCTAGTAAGTGATGACCCAGATGCTTTTAAAAGTATCTCTCCTGCTAAACTAAGTAAGGTAATGTTTTCTTTTAGAAAAAAGGTCAAGCCTTATAGAGATTTAATGGATGGCAAATACAAATGGTGTATCGCTGCTGTTCCTTCTAAAGCATGGGCAGAGAAAGTCTTCCCTAAATTAAAAGGAGAGGAAGCAATTGAAGCTCTTTGGGAATCGATTCTATCTTGTTCTAGAGTGGATGGACACGCTGTAGATAACTGGGATAAGCATAATGAAGAATTAATGAAACATAGAAAACAACTCGCTAGTTTAGATCTTCAATATCTTGAATATAAAGCCTCTAATGGCACTGACTTTAAAGTTGAATTAATGAAAAACGTCTTATGGGGAGGCGGAGTCGAATTTACAGATAAAGGGTTATCATATAATCCTAATATTCCAAGCGAAGAAGTATTTACTTCTCCTAAAGCTGGATCAATTGAAGGAATTGTGTACTCCTCTAAGCCATTAAGTTATAACGGCCAGATTATTGATGAGTTCTGGCTTAAGTTTAAAAACGGAAAAGTTAGTAAAGTAGGCGCTAAAAAGAATCAAAAATTATTAGAGCAAATGGTCGCTACTGATGATGGTGCGCGTATGTTAGGAGAAGTAGCATTAGTCCCATATGATTCTCCAATTCAAAATTCAAAAATTTTATTCTATGAAACTTTATTTGATGAAAATGCAGCCTGCCATTTAGCGTTAGGTCACGGCTTTAAAGAACTCTTCCCAGAAGGTGCTTCTATCTCTAATGAAGAAGCTAAAAGAAGAGGATTAAATGATTCAATGATTCATGTTGATTTCATGATTGGTACAAGCGATTTAGAGATTGTTGGTACATCATTTAGTGGAAAGAAAACCACCATCTTTAAAAACGGAAATTGGGCAATTTAGGGGGATTTTGCCATGGAATATGCACTATTATCTGTATTAATTGTAGTTTTTATTGTTTTGGTTGTTTTAACTATTTTCGTTATTAAATTATCCAAAAAGCCATCACAATTAGATGGGACAATTTCTGAAAAAGAATTAGGAATGTTGTCTCAACAAATTAAATCCTTAGAAGATGTTTTAAAGAAGGATATTGAAATCTCTCTTGCAAAAGAAATGCTACAAGTTAATGAAGCTAATAATCAAAAATTAGAGAGATTCCAGTCTAACATCATCGAACAGATGACAAAACGCTTTGAAGCAATAAATCTTCAACTCGGTGAAAAGATGAAAGAAATCAATCAAAAGGTTGAAGATAAATTGAAAGAAGGCTTCCAAGGAACTAGCGAAACAATGGCCCAAGTTAGAGAAAGACTTAAGGTTATCGATGAGGCTCAAAAGAATATGGAATCTCTTTCTAAAGACGTTGTTTCTTTAAGAAGTATCATGGAAGGCAATCAAACTAGAGGAGCATATGGAGAATATCAACTCAATATGGTTCTCCATAATGTTTTTGGCGATACAGTAGGCTGTTATCAAGAACAATACACTATTAAGAAAGTAAAAGACGGAGATGATGTACGCGCTGATGCAGTTGTCTTTATGCCTGAACCTAATAAAATGATCTGTATTGATTCCAAATTCCCATTCCAAGATTATGGAAGATTAATGAAGGAAGAGAATGAAGCGAATAAAGAAGAGTATAAAAGAATGTTTGCTGTGGCAGTGAAAAAACACATCACTGTTATCAAAGATAAATATATTGTTGATGGTAAGACCGCTCCAGAAGCATTGATGTTTATTCCTAATGATGGGGTGTTTGCCTATATCCATCAAGAATTATTAGATGTTGTGGATTATGCTAGAGAAAAAAGAGTAATTCTTACTTCCCCTAGTACGCTTCCTGCAATCCTAGTAACCATAAATATGGTTAGAATTGAAGCTGAGAGAGCAAAAAACGTCAAAGAAATATCTAAACAACTCGATGTTCTAGGGAAACAATTCAGTATGTTCTCCAATGAATGGGCGCAGCTATCTAGACAATTAGATACCGCTACAAAAACTAGAGAAAGATTAGATACAAGAGTAAATCGTATCACCAATAAATTCGATGCGATATCCACTAATAGCGACGTGGAAGAAATCGAAGAAAAAGAGGCTGACTAATCAGCCTCTTTCTTTTCTTCTTTATTACCTTTGGCTTTAAATATTAGCCAACGTCTTTTCATTTCTTTTTCGTTTTTTTCCGCAACCACTTTACCAGTAACTAAAACAGTGATGATTATTCCAACAATAATTAGGACGATAATTCCTACTGTTGCGCTTAGCAAAATGATTGTTCTTAGTTGCATAATCTATTTATTTAATTTCTCTAATGAATCAACAATAGTCTGGCTTTTTGCCTCCATGCCATATTTATCAACGTCCGCTTTATTTCTCACTTCGTGAGTTAATGAACATGGTCCGCCAATACAACCACCTGGACACGCCATACCTTCAATAAAGTTATTATCTTTATTACCAGCCTTTACTTTAAGTAAAGCAAGACGAATATTATCTAAACCATCCACTGCAAGAGGTCGATAGTCAAAGTCTAGTTCTCTTTCTTTTAAAGCTTCTCTAACTGCATCAGTAATGCCGTGGCTTCTAGCGAAGATTCTTCCAAAGTAAGATGCATTATCAAATGGTGATTCTTCTAGATTAGAAGGATTAATATCTCTAGCGTCAATTAAAGCCTGTAATTCTTCAAATGTTAAAGTTACATCAACATAAGGTTTAACAGATTCTAATTTTATCTCTTGCTTCTTAGAAATACATGGTCCAATAAAGACAATCCTAGATTGTGGGTAATGTTCTTTAATCCATTTAGCGATACTCGCCATTGGAGATAAATTAGAAGATATATGTTCCGCTAATGTAGGGAAATTCTTTTTGATATAGGAAACAAATGTTGGACAGCAACTAGAAGTTAAAAATCCTTTTTCAGTCAACTCTTTAGCTTCGCTATAAGCAACCATATCCGCACCTAAAGCGGCTTCCACTATTTCTGAAAAACCTAATTCATGCATTGCAGAAGCAATTTGACCTAAGGTTGCATATTTAAATTGAGTAGAAATAGAAGGAGCGACAATGGCCACTGTTGGATATTTCTTACCAAAATCACTATCTTTAAAGATATCAATTACTTCTTTAATGTATGATTTATCCATAATAGCACCAAATGGACATTGAGAGACACAAGCGCCACATTGGACACACTTTTCATCATCGATTTGTGCAGCATTATCTTCACCCATGCTAATAGCATGAACTTTACATGCTTGTTCACATGGTCTTAAGTAGTTTTGAATAGCGTTATATTGACATGCTTTAGCGCACATTCCACAGTTAATACACTTTTCTTTATTAATATGAGCGGTATGAGTAATTTCATCAAAACTAATCGCATCTTTATGACATGCCATTTGACATCTATGAGCGATACAGCCCCTACATCTATTAGTGACTTCATATCCCCCTAAAGGACATTCATCACAAGCAATTTTAATAACTTCAACGATATTATTTATTTCTTTAGAACCACCTAAAGCTAATTTCATTCTTTCTAAAACAATTGCTCTTTCTTTATAAATGCAACACCTCATTGTTGGTTTTGGACCAGGAACAATTTTGTTTGGAATAGAATTATAATCTTCTAAAAGGGTGCCATTAAAATAAGATTTTGCAATCTCTTTAAGGACTTTGTGTTTAAGTTCTTGTACTCTTGTATCAAATATTGGATTCATAACAATAGTATTCTATCTATATTGATAAAATATATCAATAAAAGAAAAGACCTTTCGGTCTAATCTGTATTTATTTAATCTTCTTTGAACCAGAAGATGCGGCTATTAAGGATGATCCAGACAAGATCTAAGACCCAACCGACTGTTCCAGCAGCGATAACCCAAAGGATACCGAGAACCATGTGAAGCCAGTTTTGTTTGCTAGCGGCTCTACCAATTCTATAAACAGCCCAAGTGATATCAAGGATCCAGATACATAAAATAATTTTTACTAATCTGGAATGACCATCCATCCATTTAACATAGTTGTCCATCGTTAAACTCCTTTTTTCAACAAGATTAGTATAGTATTGTTTATAAACAATTCAACAAAAAAATCAGCGAAACCGCTGATTCTTTTTTATGTAACCCTTATATTAGGATGCGTAGATAATTTTAATAATTACAGCAACCAAGAAGAAGATTGAAGCAATAATAAGAGTGAGAATAGAGATAACTTTTTCTGCTCCTCTTTCTTTAGTCTTAACAAAGACGTTAAGTCCACCACCAGTAATCGCTCCAGAAGCACCTTCAGATTTACCACCTTGAAGTAAGCATAAAACAATGATGATTACACTAGTAGCCATTAATACCCAGTCATACCATGCTAACATATTGTTTTTCTCCTTTTTGCTTTTGCCTATATAAGTTTATAGAATAGCAATAAACTATTCAAGATTTAATTTACTAATTAATTTTGCTGATTGTAGGAGTGCCAAACTCACTATACATAATAACGCTACCAGAGTAAGAGTAAATATTTGTATATGTATAGGAATATTCACCTACAGTAACTTTAAATGTACCAACAGCTTTTCCTGTTGATGAGGTTGCATTTTTCATATTGCTTCCCACAATTAAAGAGCCACCGCCCATTCCTCCAGGGCCTCCGCCTCCACCACCTGGACCATGTCCTCCAGGAGCATACCAAGGGCTAGATCCACCTGAGCCACTAGCTTCAATACCACCAACTACAACAAGAGTTCCACCATTTAATGTGACGTCGGTTGTGGTATCTAATGACCACGCTCCTCCACCAGCAGGACCTCTAACAATTACAGTTCCACCAGTTTGAGTATATGTTCCGTTAGAGTCGATACCGTCAACATCTCCACTCGCTTTAACAGTGACATCAAGTAAACCACCACTAACAGTAATTTTGCCATCGCTTGAGTTGGAGCTAGTTCCACTAGCATTTAAGCCGTCGTCAGTAGCAAAGACAAAAGTTTCTCCGCCGCTAATTTCTATATCAAATCCTTCGACTCCTTCAGTAGATTTTTTCACATTAACATATCCACCAGAAATCTTAGTTAATTCGTCAGCGTGAACTCCATCATCACCAGAAGAAACTTCTAATTTGCCTCCGGAAATAGTGACATTGCCTATTGCAGATTCTCCTGTTTCGTATGTGATTAAAGTGTTATCAGAATATTTATTTCCGTGAATCGCATCATCATAAGCTTCAATATAAACTTCACCATTATTAATGTTTAAGTCATGGGTGCTCTTTAAACCTTTTTGAGAGTTTCCTGAATAAAAACTTGTAGTTACTCCATAATTAGAAGGTTTAAAGGATGATAGTGAACCAGTATACACTTCAACAATTGGAGAATATGTAACTGTAGGATCAGCCTCATCAACACTATTATCAATAACTAAATCATAAGCAGCGTCGATGGCGTCGCCATAAGATTGAATTTCTAACTCTCCACCTAAAATAGAGATAGATCCTCTTTGATTACCTTTACTAGAAATGTCAGTAGATGATGTTTTAAGTCCATCGTTTCCACATTCAATTAAAACTTTTGGTGCTTCTTCAAAAGTAATAGAATCATTACCTTTTATTCCGTTATTAACAGCGTTAACCACTAAGCCAAGATTTTTAACAGTAACATCATCTTTAGCGTGCACCCCATTATTACTTAATGATTTAAGATATAATTGACCTTTACCTTTAAGTTTTAAATCTCCATCTTCAACATAAATTGCTCCACCATATTGATCATTTTCTTCATCAACTACAGAGGTAGAACGATTATCATAAATGTAATTTGCCTTGTTCTTTTTAGCAGATATCTCAATTTTGTCACAGCTAATAACATCAATAGGAGAAACTTTGCTATTAGAAATAGACACTTCATTTAAAGTAAATTCTACTTCTATTTCAGGAGCGTTAACTTGAATTTGTCCTTCGCTTAATTTTCCCTTTAAAGTTAATGCAATTACGCCTTTATCAGTTTTTTCTTGAGTATCGTCTACTAAATAAACACCATTAACTGGAGTGATAGCTTCTCCACTAGTGTCATTAATAATTGAGAAATCCTCAGAAATTGTATCTTCTGGAATATCTACTCCACTAGTACCACCAGATTCAGCTTCAACAATTGTAACCTTATATGTAACAATAAAATCTTTATAAGTAACTGTGATAGTAACTTCTCCAGTACTAGAAGAATCAAATCCAGAAATATTAGCATAATCAGAAATATCATGCTCATTTCCATCTGTATCAACCGCGGTAACTTTAGGTCTAATAAAGGAATCACCAACTTCAAATTCAGTGACTTCCTCTTCAACTTTTATTTCATTTATCGTATAGGAGGCCGCTTCTTTTACTTCATAAGAGTATGATGTAGAAAAGCTTCCGCTACTAATTGTAACGAGTTTGCTTTCAGCTACTTCACTAGAAGAGAACCCGCTAACTTCGTATTCATCTTCACTTAGTTCAACTTTACTTCCATCATCATAGATAGCGTAAACTTTACCACCACCAAGAGAAAATTCTTCTCCGACTTCGAAACTAGTTTTTTGTCCTTCAACGCTAATAGAGGCGACCTCATTAACTAAAGTAATTTCGTATGAAACTGTAAAACTATAATATTGAATAACTATTGTTTGCTTCCCAACTTTATATGAACTAAATCCGGTAACTCTACAATAGGCAGTAACATCATATGTTTCACCAGCCATATCAGTGGCAATAATTGTAGGAAGGGCAAAACTATCTCCATAGTGATATGTAGTTTTCTTATCACCTTGAATTTCAATTTTTACTATCTCACTTGTTGGTTCACCTTGACTTGGTGATTTTCCTCCACAAGAAGTTGCCATACCTAAAATTAGAGGGATAGACAAAACTGGAAACAAAAATCCTTTACGCTTTTTCATAAGTGTTCCTCCTAAGGAAACGAATATATCCTTGTGCGTATATATTACATAAATAAATAATCTCGTGTAAGTGTTTTTTACTAATTTATAGAAGATTTAAATTCTAAGATGACATCACGCAATTCTGCTGCACGTTCAAAATCATAGTTTTTAGCAGCTTCGCGCATTTGTTTTTCAAGTTCTTTAATACGTAGTTCAATTTCTTTTCTACTACCTTTTTTCGAAACTTTAATCATTTCAGAGATTTCATCATCACTATTATGGATTGGTGGTCTAATCTCTTTAACAATGGTTCTAGGAATAATGCCATTTTCTTCATTATAAGCTTCTTGAATAGCTCGTCTACGATTGGTTTCATCTATCGCTGCTTTCATAGAATCAGTCATATTATCCGCATACATAATGACTAAGCCGTTTTGGTTACGTGATGCTCTACCAATAACTTGAATTAAGCTTCTTGTACTTCTTAAGAAACCTTCTTTGTCGGCGTCTAAAATAGAAATTAAAGATACTTCAGGAATATCTAGACCTTCTCTAAGAAGATTAATACCTACTAAAACATCATATTTTCCTTTACGGAGTTGATAAATAATCTCACTTCTTTCAAGCGTTTTAGTTTCGTGATGTAAATAAACGACTTTAATACCTCTTTCTTTTAAATATTGAGTGAGGTCTTCCGCCATTTTCACTGTTAAAGTAACTAACATTACACGTTCATTACGCTCAGTTCTCTTCTTAATCTCAAAAAGAATATCATCAATTTGGCCTCTAGTTGGTCTAACTTCAATATGAGGATCAAGTAAACCAGTAGGTCTAATAATTTGTTCAGCTATAGGGGCGTCAGTTTTATTTAATTCATAATCACCAGGAGTGGCGCTAGTACAAATCACTTGAGGAATGAGCTTTTCAAATTCTTCAAAATTTAATGGTCTATTATCTAAAGCACTTGGAAGTCTAAATCCATATTCCACAAGAGTCTCTTTACGGCTTCTATCTCCGTTATACATTCCCCTAATTTGAGGAAGGGAAACGTGTGATTCATCCACAAATAAGACAAAGTCTTCTGGAAAATAATCTAATAAACAAAATGGTCTTTGTCCTGGACTTCTTTTATCGATATGTCTTGAGTAATTTTCAATACCAGGGCACATACCAAATTCTTCCATATTTTCAACATCTTGATTAGTTCTCATTTCTAATCTTTCAGCCTCAAGTAGTTTTCCGTTTTCTTTAAAATATGAAAGTCTATCTTTAAGTTCTTCCTTAATGGTTTTACAAGCTTCTTTGATTCTTTCTCTAGTGGAAGCGTGATCATAAGCAGGGAAAATTGGATAAGTGTGATAAGAATGTTTAATTTCTCCACTTAATAAATCAACTTCATAAATCTTTTCAATCTCATCGCCAAAAGTATCAATACGAATTACTGTATGATCTTCAGCATTAGCAGGAACAATTTCAATGACATCTCCTCTCACTCTAAATGATCCCGGAGGTGTATCTAAATTATTTCTTTTATATTGCGCGTCCACTAAGGATTTATAAAACTCATTTCTATTGATTTCTTCACCAACTCTAATTTCAAAAACCAACCTACGATATTCATCTGGATCAGTCAATCCATATATCGAGGCAACTGAGGCCACTACAATTGTGTCTCTTCTTTCTAAAATCGAGTTAATCGCGCTTGTTCTAAGCATTTCAATTTCATCATTCATCACCGCATTCTTATCGATATAAGTATCACTTTTAGGAATGTAAGCTTCTGGTTGATAAAAATCGAAATTAGAAACGAAATATTCAACTCTATTATGTGGAAATAATTCTTTAAATTCTGAATATAGTTGTCCGGCTAAAGTTTTATTATGAACAAGTACTAAAGCAGGGCGCTGAACAGACTGGATAATATTAGCCATAGTAAAGGTCTTACCGGTACCAGTTGCACCTAGTAATACTTGTAGCTTCTTTTCTTCATTTAAACCCTTTACTAACTGGGCAATTGCGGCAGGCTGATCACCAGTCGGCTTAAAGTTAGAAACTATCTCAAATTTGTGTGAATTGTCGATATTTTTCACGCAAAACCCCTATTTTTTCGATTTATTAATCTTTTTAGAGTGCTTCTTGAACCCTTCTCCAAAGACAGCGTTTGTCTGTGTATATGTTACAAAAGCTTTAGGATCAACTGAAGCAATATATCGTTTAATTTTTTCGTATTGTAATTTATCAAATACTACTCGAAGAATAACTCTTTCTTCACCTTTATATCCGCCTTCAGCACGAATAATTGTAGCACCTCTTTCAAGCTCATCTTGAGCGTATCTAGAAATCTCTTGCCACTTATCAGAAATGATATCAACTTGATATGCAGTTTGATTTTTAATATAGACAATTTCTATTAATACTGCCGTCATAAAGCTAGACAAAATACCACATAATGATGGAATCCATAATCGCATTGCGACCATACCAATAAGAATAATTACTCCATCGATCAAAAAGCCGGATAAAGATTCTTTAATTCCTGTATATTTTGATAATAAAATTTGTACTACATCAACTCCGCCACTGGATCCGCCGCCCAAGAATGTTAAAGCGACGCCTCCTCCAATAAACACACCACCAAAAATACCACATAAAATAAGGTTCCCTGCAAGTTGTTCACCTGCAAATGTCGTGGCTAGTTCATCAAAGAAAACAACTCTTTTAAATAAAAAGGTAAACCCAATATATAAAGCGGATGATAGAGCGGTTTTTAAAGCAAAATCTTTTCCTAAGAATATAAGACCAAGTAACCAGAAAAATACAGTTAGGCCTGCTACTAAATAATCATAGATTGCAAGATCCACAAAGTGCTGAATGATAATAGCGATACCACTTATACCACCTGCAACAAGTTCAGCCTTGGTTAAGAAAATAACAGATCCAAACGCTAATAAGAAAGTCCCAAGAATAACTGCCACATAGTTGGATACTTGTTTCAAAACTAATTTTTTATCCATTTTTCTTTGCCTCCATCTGTAAATATGCATATAAGAAGTTATCAATCGCTCCATTCATAACAGCTTCAACATCAACTTCTTCATAATTTGTTCGATTATCTTTCACTAATGTGTATGGACAGAAAACATAAGAGCGGATTTGACTTCCCCATTCGATATTTTTCTTTTCTCCAACAATGGAATTTAATTCATTATTTCTTTTTTCAACTTCTAGTAAATATAATTTGCTCTTCAACATCGCCATTGCTGTTTCTTTATTAGACAACTGACTTCTTTCAATTTGGCAAGAAACAACAATACCAGTAGGTAAGTGAGTAATTCTAACTGCGGTTTCAACTTTATTAACGTTTTGTCCACCAGCACCACCAGATCGATATGTATCAATTTTTAAATCCGATTCATTAATTTCAATATTAATTGAGTCATTTTGGAATTCAGGGATAACGTTAACGCTAGCAAAGCTAGTATGTCTTCTTTTGTTCGCATCAAAAGGAGAAATTCTTACTAATCTATGAACACCTTTTTCTCCTTTTAATAAGCCATAAGCGTGTTTACCATTAATTTTAATAGTGACACTTTTTAGACCAGCTTCTTCTCCAGGTTCATAAGAGATAAGTTGCATCTTAAACTTGTGTGTTTCTGCATATAGCACATACATGCGGTAAAGCATATCCGCCCAGTCTTGAGCTTCCGTTCCGCCAGCACCAGGATGAATTTCTAATATCGCATTTAAGTTATCGAATTCACCATTAAACAAGCGATCAACTTCAAATTCGGCAACTTCCTTTTTGAGTTCTTCAAAAGATTCACATATTGATTCATATAATGAATCATCTTCTAAGTCTAAAAGTTCTTCAATGTCTTTATAAGTTGAAGAAATTGATTTATAAGTTTCAAAAGTAGCACGACTTGAATTAAGTCGATTAATAATTTCTAAAGCACTGGTCCTGTCATTCCAAAAATCAGGGCTTTCGCTTTTATTAGTTAAATCTGTGATTTCGTTTTCTAATTTAGCGAGGTCAAAGAGAAGACCCGAGTTGACGGATTTTCTCGCCAACAGCACCAAGTTCTTGTTTAAAAGAAACTAGGTCTTTCATTATTCTTTTTTCTCCTCGACTTCAGCATCGATTACTTCGCCTTTATTTTCAATAGGTGCTTCTTCAGCAGGTTTCTTTTCAACCTTAACATTTACAAGATTTAAAACAGCGTCAACAGAGGCGATGTTTAAACACTCTCTAAACATTTTATAGCCTTCATTAACGTAATCTTGAAGTGGATTGACGTTAGCATAGCTTCTTAAGTGAATTCCTTCTCTTAATCTCGCCATCGCATCGATATGTTTGGTCCAGTTTTGGTCAATACATCTTAAGATGAAGTTTCTTTCGATATTTTGAGCGAGGTCTTCTGGCCATTCCGCTCTTCTTTCAAGATAATAATCTTGAATAGCTTCGCCTAAATCTGGTCCACATTCTTCTGGATAGGATTCATCAAAAGCAGCAGCGTTTAAAGAGCCTGCTGGTAAGAAACGAGGTTCGACTTCTTTTAATAGAAGTTCACCACTAACAAGGTTAGAATTAGAGCCAACTGGAACGGCTTTTTGTGATAAGAATTCACCAGTAGTCTTAAAGACTTCATCAATAATATCTTGAATGTTTTTACCTTCAATAATACGGTCACGTTTATCATAAACAATTTGTCTTTGTTTGGCTAAAACATCATCATATTCAAGAAGTGATTTACGAGTATCAAAGTTTTGTCCTTCGATTCTTTTTTGAGCGGAGGTAATAACTCCTGAAACTAATCTAGCCTCTAAAGCTTCTTCTCCGAAATTCTTTTCGATATAGTTACGCATATTATCGGCAGCGAAACGAATTAATAATTCGTCATCAAAGGAAACGTAGAATCTAGAAAATCCTGGGTCACCTTGACGTCCACTACGGCCACGTAATTGGTTATCAATACGTCTTGATTCGTGTCTTTCAGTACCTAAAACACATAAACCTGAGAAATTGTAATAGCCCTTTTTCGATAATTCTTTTTTCTTTTCTTCTGGGACAGTAGATTCTAAATTTCTGACTTCGTCATCAATTTTAATGTCGGTACCACGACCTGCCATGTTAGTAGCGAGGGTAATAGAGCCTTTACGACCAGCATCCTTGATGATTTCCGCTTCACGAGCATGGTTTTTAGCGTTTAACATTTCATGTTGTAAACCCGCTGCAGTTAATAAAGCAGAAATTTCTTCTGAAGATTCAACAGAAACGGTACCAATTAAGATTGGTTGACCAATCTCATGTCTAACTTTAACTTCTTCAACTAAAGCTTTTAGTTTTGGTCCTTTATGAGCATAGATATAATCTAAAGCATCAATACGAGCGATTGGTCTATTTGGTGGAACGCAAACAACTCGCATGTTGTAGATTTTTCTAAATTCTTCTTCTTCGGTTTTAGCAGTGCCGGTCATACCGGCCATCTTTTTATAAAGACGGAAGAAGTTTTGATAAGTAATAGTCGCTAAAGTTGTGGTCTCTTGTTTAATCTCCACATTTTCTTTAGCCTGAACAGCTTGATGTAAACCATCACTCCATTCTCTTCCAGGAAGAACACGACCTGTAAATTGGTCAATAATTTGTACTTGTCCTTCAGCATCGACTAAATAGTCGACATCTCTAAACATAATATAATTTGCTCTGAGAGCGTTATGGATTCTATGAACTAAATCAGCGAATTCTGGATCATATAAATTTTTAATTCCAAACATTCTATCTGCTTTAGCGTTACCTTCATCAGTTAAATTAACGGTCTTATCTTTGACGTCAACAACATAATCGACATCTTTCTTTAAGGCTTTAACAAATCTATCTGCAACAGTATATTGAGAAGCGCTTGCTCTAGCACCACCAGAAATAATAAGTGGGGTTCTAGATTCATCGATTAAAATGGAATCGGCTTCATCAACAATACAGAAGTTGAGTCCTCTTAAAACTCTATTCTGCATTGATGTCGCCATATTGTCTCTTAAGTAGTCAAAACCTAACTCAGAGTTAGTGGTATATGTGATGTCACATAAATAAGCTTCTTTTTTCTCTGATGTAGTCTTAGTTCTAAGGTTAACACCAACAGTTAAACCTAAGAATCTATAGATTTGGCCCATCCAGTTAGCGTCACGTTCAGATAAGTATTCGTTAACTGTAACAACGTGAACACCATTTCCAGCAAGGGCGTTTAAATAAACGGCCATTGTGGCTGTTAAGGTTTTACCTTCACCAGTTTTCATTTCGGCTACATCGCCTGCATGTAAAACTAATGAACCAATAATTTGCACTTTATATGGAAATTCCGCAAGAGTACGTCTAGCGGCTTCTCTAGCAACGGCAAACGCTTCGATTTTAATATCATCTAAGGTCTTTCCATTAGCAAGTAACTCTTTAAAATATGGGGTCTTCGCTCTTAATTCGTCATCGCTTAAAGCTTTCATTGACTCTTCTAAGGCAATAACCTTATCAGCGATCTTTGAATATTTTTTAAGAGCCATCTTATCAAATAATCCCATTATAATACCTCCTTGTTTTCTTTAATTAATAAAGAATGGATTAAACATTCGCTAATTAATATATCATTTATGTATTAGTCTTGGCTAATACAAATTGTTTAATATTCTTCTTTCTTTTTCTTTTTGGTTTTCGCTATTACTAATATTTCGATAGTTTTTGCTCCTTTGCTTCTTAATAAATCAATTGAAGTTAAAAGTGTGCTTCCTGTAGTCATAATGTCATCAACAAGTAATATCTTTTTACCCTTCAACGATATATTTTCATCTATTTCAATTACATCATTTATTTTATGTCTACCAAAAGAAGACTGATCTGATTGTTTATGCGCTATTTTCTTCTTTAATATTGATAATTCTTTTAACTTTAAACTCTCAAAAATTGCTTTTACATGATTAAATCCTCTTCTTTCGTCTTCAATGTGATATGAAGGAACATAAACTATATAAAAACCATGATATTTAAGTCTAAAATACATTAGATATCTAAATAGAAATATATCCTTTAGTTCATAATCATAGCAGCCCTTAAATTTATAAATTAATTCCTTAATAAAATCAGTATATTCGTATATAGATATGCCTTTAACATTACCAATTTTAAATGGTATGAATTTAGTGTTCATTTTAGAAAAACATTTCTCACATAAAATATTCTTTCTTTTTATTAGATTAAATAAAGAATTATCCGTTATACTTTTAAAGCAAATTTTACAGAAATCATCCATTATCTAATGCCTCATTATTCTTTTTTATTTCTGCTATTGATTCTTTAATATCGAGAGTCACTTTTTCGCATAGGTAAATTACTTCTCCTCCTGGCGCATCCGCCTTTCTTCCAACTCGTCCTGCGATTTGAATTAATGTGCCTTTTTCATATATTTTATGGTCAGTTTGACAGATAATTACTTGCAAATTCTTTACAGTTACCCCTCTTTCTAGTACTGAAGTAGTTACTAAATATGAATATAAGTGATTACGAAATTCTTCGATGATTTCAGATCTACAATTCCTCTTAGAATGAACATAATTTCCACCTTTAACAAATAAGGAAATTACTCTATAGATTTTTTCGCATAAATTAATGGTGGGAGCAAAGACAAATACAGGTTTGTTATTTTTCTTATAGTCCTTTATTTTTCTAATTAAATATAAGTATTGAAATAGCTTATTTCGTTTAACTATTTTGGGTATTGGAAGAGGATGACGATGGAAACGAACTTCTAATCTTAATATATCTTTGTTATCACCATGGAAATGATCTATTACTTCTTTAGATGGAGTGGCAGACATCATCACATAATTTCCACATAACGATTGATAGAACATGCTATGTAATGTTGGATCATCTTTAAACGGAAAAGCGTCTATCTCATCTAGGATAATTAAAGAGAAATAATTCTTATATCTATATAGTTGATGAGTAGTTAGGACCACTATATCACCTTCTTTATCTTTTGTGTGCCCTCCATATAGGCAAACTACCTTATTATATTTAAATATTTCTCTTAACCTATTATGTAATTCTATTGCAACATCTCTTCTAGGGAGTGCAAACGCAACTTTATCACCACAATTAATTGCATATTTAATAATGTTGAGGCAAATTTCAGTCTTTCCTGATCCACATACCGCAAAAACTAAGCTATCAATTTCCTTCTTATAGTTCTCTACTAACTTATTTGATAATTCTTTTTGTTCTGGCGATAACTCATATTCTAAATAGATAGGTGCTTTTTTAGGATAAGATGGTTTGTGTTCTACTTCTTCACCACAAAAAGATATGCAACGACGACAGTATGGTTTGCCGTTTAGGTAACCAATTGAATGAATGTCGTTATTACCACATATTGGACAAACGAAACTATTTATCGACATTAAGAATCTCCCTTATTTCTTTGATTTTGTTTTCTAGTAATTTCTTATTTATTAATTTTGTCTCGTATGTACTGATTGCTATCTTTGAATTGTTCTGTGCCACTGAATACTCAACGACTGTTTTATCTTTTGAAGTGCATAGAATAATTCCTACGCTTTGATTTTCGTTATTCTTCTTTTCTTGCCTATTTAATGCCTCTAAATAAAAGCTCATCTTTGAAATATATTCAGGTTTAAATTCACCTATTTTTAATTCAAACGCAACGAGGCAAGAATATGTTCTGTTGTAGAACAACAAATCAATATAAAAATCATGCATTCCAACTTGGATTCTGTATTCCTCTCCAATAAAGGAAAAATCACTGCCAATTTCTAAAATGAAGTCCTTTAAATTTGAGACTATGGACTTTCTTAAATCTTTTTCAGAATATGTTTTTGGTAAATCTAAAAACTCCAATGAATAATTATCTAAGATTTTCGATTTTGGAATGTCATCCTCATCTACAGCGGGTGTTATGCTTTCTAAAGCTTTGCCATCTGACAACAAATATCTTTCATAATAGCCACTAGATATTTGTCTATTTAATTCTCTTGATGAATAATTGTGTTTAATACAAAGTCTTAAATAAAATTCTTTTTCTTCAATTGTTTTTGTGCTGGATAATATGACAACATTATTAGTCCAACTAATTTGTGTCAGCAGTGATGACACAATTACATTGTGTCCATATGTTTCATAAAACTGTACCATCCGGTATAGTCCTCTTTTATCGAAACCCCTTAAATTAGGGTATAATTTCATAATTTTTCTAGAAATATTTTCAACTATTTTTGAACCCCATTTTTCTGTTTTAATTTTTGTAGATAAATACTTACCAATTTCAAAATACATCCCTACCAACTCTTCGTTGATTTTTCGATAAGCCTTATGCTTATGTGTTTCTATTAAATTAATGATTTCTTTGATTTCATTAACCATATTTAATCTCCTTTTTAAAATTGAATAAGTAAAACTCCCTACATTATATAAAGAGTGGATTTTTTCATTTTTTTGTGAAAAAAAGTTTACAAATTTTAATAGGTAATAAAAAAAGGCCTAAAGGCCTTTATGCTTTAAATAATTTTTAAGATTATTTTTCTAAGTCGTTAATCATCTCAACACGAGTTAAGTGTCTGCCACCTTCAAATTCAGTGTTAAGGAAGATATCCACTCTTCTAAGAACATCTTCTAAGGACATAAATTTTTGACCAAAGGAGATAACGTTTGCGTCATTATGTTGTCTCATTAATCTAGCAACTTCATCGTTATAGGCAATGCCACATCTAACACCTTTTATTTTATTAGCCGCCATAGAAATACCTTCTCCACTAGTGCAGACAACAACACCAAATTGGCATTCTTTAGAAGCTACTTTTCTAGCTACTTCCGCACCATATAAAGGATAATGGCAGCTATCTAAAGAATAAGTACCAACATCAATAACTTCGTGTCCTAATTCTTTTAAATGTTCTGCGATCGCGTTTTTATATTCTAATCCGCCATGATCACTACCAACTGCAATTTTCATATTGATACCTCCTATAAGACTTTCTCAATATCTTTTAAAGATATAGGTCCCTCTCTAACAATTTTAACTTGTTCTTCAGTAAGGTCAACTATTGTTGAAGGAACTCCACCTAAAGCAGATCCTTCAAGTATATAGCCTAGTTCATCTTTAAATATCTTTTTTACTTCATTAGAAGTAAGCGCAGGTTTACATCCACTTTTATTTGCGGAAGGAACCAATAAAGGAGAACCTACAAATTGAATTAAGTCTTGAACTAGTTTAATATCAGGAACTCTAATTCCTATAACCCCTGTATCGTGAGTGACATAAGTAGGAACGTTAACTCTACTTTTAAGTAAAATAGTAATTGCTCCAGGCATAAAAGCTTTAATAACTTTTAAGTCTCTTTCAGACACATAAGCATATTCTTCGATATCGTTCACCGAGCCTAACATTAAAGTATAAGGTTTATCTTCAGGACGACCTTTAATCTCATTTAAAAGTTTATAGGCTCTAAAGTCGTTATAGTAAACACCTAAACCCATTACTGTTTCAGTAGGAAAGGCGATGACTTTAGATTCATCAAGAGCCTTTTTAGCGAGTTCAAATTTCTTAGTTAAGTGCATCGGTTAATTCCTTGTTATTAATAATATATAAGAATCTAGTCTTCCCATACATATCTTTATCAAAACTATATAGTAGGCCACTATAATTCTTCTCTAATAAATCAGTTAATTCTTCTTCCATGTCTTCCCCGATTTCAAAGGCAATTAAAAACTTATTATCATTTAATAATTGTTTATCAATAGAGGTTAATATATCTTTATAAAATTCAATAGCAGGTTCTGCGAATAAAGCAAGGTGAGGCTCATATTTTAATGTCTGTTCAGCAACCGATTCTTTACTTCTAATATAAGGTGGATTAGACACGATTACGGATATATTAGATTCATTTGAAATCGGCTCTAACATATCACCTTCCTTAAATTCAATTTCAACATGATGATCCTTTGCATTAATCTTAGCGATTTCTAGAGCTTTTGAGGAAATATCAGTGCAAATTACGGTGCTTTTTGGAAAATATTCTTTTAAATAGATACCTAAAATTCCAGAGCCAGTTCCAATATCCACAATCTTAATTTTAGGATCTCTACCAAATAATTTAACAATCTTTGTCATCGTGGAAACAGCGAGTTGTTCTGTTTCTTGTCGGGGGATTAATACATCAGGACTAACTTTATAATTGCTGTTAACAAAATAAGCATAACCTAGAATATATTGAAGTGGCTCTCCAGAGGTTAATCTCTCTAGTTGATTCTTTAGCTTATTTTCATCTTTTATCTGCTCATCAAAATGCTTTAATAAATCAAAAAAATCTACAAATCCACCATTATCAATTAATAGGGATTTAATAGATGTTTGGTTGAGATATTGATTATCTATTTTTTTAAGTTCAAAAAACTTTTCGCGGTAAGTCATTAATTCTCACCAGCCAATTTTAAAGATTGATCATAATGTATCAATGCTTCAACGATAGAATCTAATTCACCTTCCATAACTCTATCTAATTGTTGGATAGTAAACCCAATTCTATGATCGGTAACACGGTTTTGAGGATAGTTATAAGTTCTAATCTTTTCACTTCTTTCACCAGTACCAATTTTAAGTCTACGTTCATTGCCAATTTCTTCTTGTTGTTTCTCTAACATTGTGGAATACATCTTAGCTCTTAACATTTGCATTGCAATTTCTCTATTTTGGATTTGTGATTTTTCAGTTTGGCACGCCACCACTATACCAGTAGGAATATGGGTAATACGAACTGCAGATTCAGTTTTATTAACGTTTTGACCACCTGCACCTTGAGAATGATATGTATCTACTTGTAAATCATTAGGATTAATCTCAACATCAATTTCTTCTGCCTCAGGCATAACTAAAACAGTAGCGGTAGAAGTATGAATACGTCCACTAGCCTCGGTTCTAGGAACCCTTTGAACACGATGCGCACCACTTTCAAACTTTAGTTTGGAGTACACCATTTTACCTTTAATCATAAAAGACACTTGAGAAAAGCCACCAGCTTCAGAAGGATATTCATCTAACATTTGTATCTTCCAACCTTGGGCTTCAGCGTATCTGGTATACATTCTAAATAAATCTCCAGCAAAAATATTTGCTTCGTCTCCTCCAGCAGCCCCTCTAATTTCAACGATAATATTTTTATCATCATTAGGATCTTTAGGAATAAGCAATAGCTTTAATTCTTCTTCAATTTGTTCGTTTTCCTTGGTGAGCCTTTTAACTTCTTCTTTTCCCATTTCTGATAGTTCTGGGTCAGAGTCATTAGACATCTCATATGCACCTTCTAGTTCTTCAAGATTCTTTTTATATTTATTAAAAGCTTCGACTTGAGGTTCTAGATTTGCTCTTTCTTTAGAAATATCTCGAAAATGACGAATGTCTTTCATCGTATTTTCATCTAATAATTCTTGATCAATTTCTTCTAAACGTTTGCATGCAACGTTTAGTCTTTGAAACATGCTTTCTTCCATAATTTTCTTTACCGCGAGTTATTGTAGCACACTATTTGAAAAACACAAAGATACTTAATATTTATATTAATCCTTCAAACTCAAAGATTATTAAGTTATACTAGAAAAAGGTAATTTATATTATGGCATATAAAGCATTATATAGAACATATCGTCCTCAAACATTTGATGAAGTTGCAGGACAAGAACATATCGTTAAAACTTTAAAAAATGCATTAGCGACAGGAAAGATTGCTCATGCATATTTATTTGCTGGTCCTAGGGGAACAGGAAAAACAACGATGGCGAAACTATTTGCTAAAGCACTTAACTGTGAAGAAGGAATTGGCCATCAATGTAATAGCTGCAAAAACTGTGTTTCTATTATTGAAGGAAATCATCCGGATGTTTTAGAACTTGACGCGGCTAGTAATAACGGTGTTGATGAAATTAGAGAATTAATTGATAAAGTCAAATATGGCACGATTCTAGGTAGATACAAAGTATATATTATCGATGAAGTTCATATGCTATCCGCTGGAGCGTTTAATGCTTTGCTTAAAACTTTAGAAGAACCACCAGAACACGTCATCTTTATTTTAGCAACTACTGAGCCGCATAAGATTCTTCCTACTATTTTATCTAGATGTCAAAGATATGATTTTACTAAAGTAAGTGAAGTCGATATTAAAGAAAGACTTAAGGCTATTTTACTTAATGAAGATGTTGAGTATGTAGAAGATGCAGTCGAACTAATTGTCTCTTTAGCAGATGGAGGAATGAGGGACGCTTTAAGTATCTTAGAAAAAGTATTGGCGTACTCAAATAATCGTTTAGTGGTCGAAGATGTTTTAAATATCTTTGCTCTTGAATCTAAAGAAGAAAAAATTAAGCTTTTAAAATCTATTGTTAGTCACGATATGAGTGATGTCTTATCTAGACTAAATAACTATGTTACTAAAGGAACAGACATCAAACGTTTAACAGAAGATTTGTTATCTATCTTGAAAGATATTGTTATTTATAACTCCTCTAATATCGGTAACTACCTTGAATCTTTAAAAGAAGAGGAAGCATCTGATTTAGCAAAATACATTTCTAATGAACAAGCTTTAAAGATGATTGATATTCTCTTATCAGCAATAAAAGATTATAAGAATGTCACCTCTATTAATCCTTTATTTGAGATCACCTTAATAAAACTCACATCTCTAGATGGAGCATCTCAAACTAAAGTATTTGAATCACCAAAAGTAGTAGAAAAAGTGATTGTTAAAGAAATAGTTAATCCAGTCATTGAAAAACCTATTGAGGTAATAGAACCAAAAGTTGAAGTAAAAACTGAAAAAGAAGAAATTATTAAGCAAGTTGAAGAACCTGCATTTACTAGTAATATCACTCCGATTGAAAGCGTAATTTATCTTAAAGAGGCAGAACAAGAAGATAGTTTTGCTATTAGTGATGAATTAATGGTTCAAGTTATGGCTATCTCCAAGAAAGAAATTAAATCTGAACTTGTTGATGGCTGGAAAAATATTAAAAAATTATCCACTCACGATGTATACGGCAAAGCAGCAACATTATTAATTGATGGACGTCCTTTAGTGGCATCTAATAAAGTTTTAATTTTGGAATATCCTTTAGCTAAATTAGCAGAAAAAGTTAACGCGAAAGATATACAGTCAGAATTACAAACCGTGATTAATTATGTCTTTAATAAACATATGTTTATCTACGCTGTAAGTAGAGCCCAATCAATTGACTTACAAGCGTTATATATGAATCTTTTACAAATTGGTAAATTACCAAAAGCAAAAGATGTAAATTTGGAATTTATAGGAGAATAGTGATATGAACCCAATGCAACAAATGGTCATGCAAATGCAAAAAGCCCAGAGAGAACTTCAAAAAGCGCACGCTGAACTTGAAGCTAAAGAATTTAAAGTGAATAAAGCGGGGCTAGTTAATATTACTGTCCTTGGTTCTAAAGAAATTGTCTCTATTGATATTGAAGAAGATGGCTATGAACTCGATAACAAAGAGATGGTCGAAGAGTTAATTAGAGACGGCTTAAATGAATTATTTGCTCAAATTGATGAATTAGCCGCTCAAATAGATGAAAAGATTGCTGGTAAATCTGGAGGACTAGGTTTCTAATGGAAAATTTAAAATCATTAGAAGCTTTGCAAGAACAACTTTCTAAACTTCCTGGAGTTGGAAAAAAGAGCGCTGAGCGTATGGCGTACGCACTTTTGGATTTCCCTGATGATGAATTAAAAGATATCGCTAAGGCAATTAGTTCTTTAAAAGAGAAAATCCATTTCTGTCCAATATGCGGAATGATTTCTGATATTGATGGTTGCTATATATGTGATGACTCTACTAGAGATCAATCAACCTTAATGATTGTTTCTTTTCCTAAAGATGTAATGTCATTAGAAAAATCTGGTGCCTATAACGGCTTATATCATGTGTTAAACGGAGAAATCTCCTTATCCAAAGGATTAGATATTTCTAATTTAAATCTTGAAACTTTATTCAAAAGATTAGATGAAGGGAATATTAAAGAAATAATCTTAGCCACTAACCCAACGATAGATGGAGAAACCACATCTGGTTATTTAAATAAAGTATTAGAAAAATACGAAATAAAAATTACTCGTCTTGCCTATGGCTTACAAATGGGAGGAAATCTTGATTATGTCGACCCTCTTACATTATCTAAGGCCTTAGAGGGAAGACACAAAATCTAGGAGGAACATTATATGTTTATTACTTTAGAAGGACCTGAAGGTAGCGGAAAAACCACCGCTGTTGAAGCTGCTGTTAAAGAACTTGAAGCTAGAGGCTATCAAATTGTTAGAACTAGAGAACCAGGTGGTACTCCAATTGCAGAACAAATTAGAAATGTGATCTTAGATAAAGAAAACATTAAAATGGACCCTCGTACTGAGGCATTACTTTACGCTGCTAGTAGAAGACAACATTTAGTGGAAAAAGTTTGGCCAGCTTTAAAAGAAGGCAAAATTGTTATATGTGATCGTTATTTAGATTCCTCTTTAGCCTATCAAGGCGGGGCTAGAGGTTTAGGAGTCGATAACATTTTAAATGTGAATATGTTTGCTACTGAAAATACTTTCCCAGATTTAACTTTGTTATTTGATATAACTCCAGAAGAAGGCTTAAAAAGAATCGCTGCGAATGCTTCTAGAGAAGTTAACCGCTTAGATTTAGAAAAATTAGAATTCCACCACAAAGTCAGAAACACTTTCTTGGAACTAGCCAAAAAGTATCCAGAAAGATATGTCATTATAGATGCTTCTAAAAGTAGAGTAGAAGTAGCTAAAGCTACTTTAGAAGCTATCTTAAGTAGATTATGCAAATAGATAATTATCTAAAAAATAGACAACCAATTATTTATCAAACATTTACTAATTCACTTAAGAATAAGAGTCTTTCTCATGCTTATTTATTAGTGGGTAATCCAGGGACACCTTTATTAGAGACTGCAACATTTTTAGCAAAATCAATATTGTGTGATGATCCTAGTCCACTAGCCTGCTCTAACTGTATTACCTGTTTAAGAATCGAAAGCGATAATTATCCAGATGTTGTAATTCTAGATGGTAGCAAAGCCACAATTAAAAAAGAAGATGTTTTAAATATTGAATCTAGATTTGAAAAAACAGCTTTTGAGACCAAAGGCATCATGATATATGTAGTCCACTTAGTGGAAAATATGACTTTAGAGGCTGTTAACTCTATTCTTAAGTTCTTAGAAGAACCAGAAGGTGAGGTTTACGCTTTCTTAACCACTAACAATTTAAACAATGTCTTACCAACTATTATTTCTAGATGTCAGGTATTAAATCTAAAAAGTATTGATAGACAAACAATAATTGATGAGGCAATTGATTTATCAATTGAAAAAGAAGATGCAGAACTTCTTTCGTATTTTTATAACGACAGTGAACTAATTTTTGATTTCTTAAAAAATAAGGAAGAAAGTGATAATTATTTCATTTCTAAAAATGCGATTAAAGGTTTATTAGATACATTTCAAAGCGGCAATGAAAAAGACGCTACTTATTATGTCCAAAAAGAAATAATCCCACTAATTAAAACTAAAGAAGAAATGAGATTCTTTGTAGATCTATTAACTGAAGTATTTGAGGATTTATTAAATCTCAAATGTAATAGAGATATCTATTTAAAAAGTTATGCTACAATATTGACTAGTTTAATTGATAAACTTCCGCATATTGAGAAATCACTAACGGAAATTCTTAAACAGAGAAATTTGGTAAACATGAATCTAAATATCTCGTTACAAATCGACCACATTATCTTATATATCGTAAAGGAATAAACATTATGGAAAATACATTTGATTGTTATGTCGGAATTAAGTTCGTTTATGCGAAACATTGCTACTTTTTTGGAGCAAAAAATATAGACTTAAAAATAGGTGATAAAGTCGTAGTTGAAACCACTCATGGACCAGAGCTAGGTGAAGTACAAGTTAAGCCAATTTCAATTGAAGAATATCACTCTCAATTAGAACTTAAACCAGTACTTAGAAAGGCCACTGATGTGGATTTAAAATTACACGAAATTAATCTAAAAGATGCCGAAATTGCCCTAGAAATTTGTAGAAATGAGGTAAAAAAGGCTAATTTAGATATGAATCCACTCTCATGTCAATACACCTTAGATAAGAGTAAAGTTATCTTCACTTATGTCGCTGATGAAAGAGTGGATTTCCGTGAACTTTTAAAGGCTCTTGCAAGTAAGCTTCATACCCGTATTGAACTACGTCAAATTGGCTCTAGAGATAAAGCTAAAATGATCGGCGGAATTGGCTTATGCGGCTTACCTCTTTGTTGTGCTTCTTTTGCTTCTGAATTTGATGGCATCTCCATCAATAGAGCGAAGAACCAAATGCTCGCGATTAACATCCCAAAATTATCTGGACAATGCGGCAAACTCATGTGCTGTTTAAAATATGAAGATGATGCCTATACTGATTTAAAGAAGGAATTCCCTGAGGTCGGAACAAAAGTCTTCATTGATAAAGTTCAATATGAAGTCACAAATATTAATGTCATCTCTAAAACTGTAAGAATTGATAATGAAGAAGACACTAAAGTTTTATCCTTAAAAGAATTCTTTGAACAGACTCACTATCGCTTAAGAAGAAACGAAAATAGAAATGAATAGAATTAAGTCTTTTGATAACTCTCATAAAGTTTTATATCTAATTGCCACTCCAATAGGAAACTTAGGTGAATTTTCTTCTCGTGCTATTGAAGTAATTAATGAAATGGATATAGTGTCTGCTGAAGATACAAGAAATACTGGCGACTTACTTCATAAGCTTAATATTAAAAAACCACTAGTCTCTTTAAGAGAACATAATGAAGTAGAAGCTAGTTTAAATCTTATTAGTCAAATTAAATCTGGAAAGAAAGTTTGCTATATGTCTGACGCTGGATATCCAGGAATTTCTGATCCAGGATATATCTTAACTAAACTATGTTTAGAAAATGATATCGCGGTCTCTACTATTTCAGGTAGCTCTGCGTTTATAAATGCTTTAGTGAGATCAGGACTAGAGACATCACATTTCTATTTTCACGGCTTTTTATCCGCTAAAGAAAACGAAGCTATAGAAGAATTAGAAGCTTTAATAGATAAAAAAGAAACTCTTATTTTTTATGAATCTCCTCATAGAATAATGAAGACTTTAAAACTTCTTTTGGAAGTATTAGGAGATAGAAAAGCATCATTACAAAGAGAGCTCACTAAAATAAATGAAGAGAATATCATTGGTACTCTTTCTGAATTAGTAAATCTAGATGAATCCACCTTAAAAGGTGAAATGGTTATTGTTATTGAAGGAAATAAGAAAGAATCTAGTTCTATAAATGATGAGAAAATAATCGAATTAGTGAACTCCTTAATCAATAAAGGGCTAAGTAAAAAAGACGCAATAGATTTTATTTCTGAAACCTTCGAAATAAGAAAAAATCACATAAAAGATATTATTAAATAATAATTATTCTTGAAATTAGCGAAAGTCTTTTCTATTATTGAAAAGATTTTTTGTAATTAGGAGGAATAATTATGGAATTAAGGAACATCGCAATCATCGCTCACGTTGACCACGGGAAAACCACCTTAGTCGACCAACTTTTAAAATCCTCCGAAACATTTAGAAGTAATGAAGAATTATCCGATAGAGCTATGGACTCTAATGATATTGAGCGAGAAAGAGGTATCACCATCTTAGCGAAAACTACCTCAATTGTTTATAAAGGCACTAAGATTAATATCTTAGACACTCCAGGTCACGCTGATTTTGGTGGTGAAGTTGAACGTATCATGAATATGGTGGATGGTTGTTTACTTTTAGTGGATGCCTTTGAAGGCACCATGCCTCAAACTAGATTCGTTCTTAAAAAAGCGCTTGAGGCCCACGTAAAACCAATTGTGGTTATCAATAAAATTGATAGAGCAAATATTAATATCGAACAAACTTTAGATGAAGTATTAACTTTATTTATTGAATTAGGGGCTCCTGATGAATTCTTAGAATTTAAAACTGTCTATGCTTCTGCTTTAAAAGGAACTAGTTCCTTAGATAGCGACCCAGCAAGTCAAGTAGAAGGAATGGATGCAGTCCTACAAACTATTATTGATGAAATTCCTGCTCCAAAAACCGACGCTAATGGACCACTTCAAATGCAAGTTGCATTACTTGACTATAATGACTTTGTTGGAAGAATTGGTATCGGCACTATTAAAAGAGGTACAATTCACGTTAATGATAACTGCACTGTCTCTAGATTAGATGGTAGCACCACTAACTTTAGAGTCTTAAAACTATTTGGTTTCCAAGGATTAAAAAGATTAGAAGTAAACGAAGCCAGCGCTGGAGATATTGTCGCGGTTGCCGGACTAGCAGATATTAACGTTGGAGAAACTATCTGTGCATTTAACCAAGTTGATCCACTCCCACTAATTAGATTAGATGAACCAACTCTTCAAATGACATTTGGCACTAACTCATCTCCATTTTCTGGAAAAGACGGGAAATTATTAACCGCTAGAAAAATTGAAGAAAGATTATATCGAGAAACTCAAAGAGATGTTGCCTTAAGAGTTGAAAGAATTCCTAATACGGAATCTTGGATCGTGTCTGGAAGAGGCGAACTCCATCTTTCTATTTTAATAGAAAATATGAGAAGAGAAGGATTTGAACTCGAAGTCAGTAAACCTCAAGTTATCATCAAAGAAATTGATGGAGTGAAGTGTGAGCCATATGAAGACTTATTAATTGATGTCCCTAACGAATATGTTGGCGATATCATGACCACGATCGGAGAAAGAAGTGGCGAATTAGTCTCTATGGACGCTAAAGAAACAGTCACTATTCTTAAATATGTCATCCCATCACGTGGACTATTAGGCTATATGACTAATTTCATGACCTTAACAAAGGGATACGGCATTTTATCTCATACTTATAAAGAATATCGCCCAGTACAATCTTCCTCTATTGGAGAAAGAAATATTGGAGTTTTAGTTTCAGTAGAAGCAGGACAAGCCACTCCTTATGCAATCGAACATACCGAAGAAAGAGGAACAATGTTTATTCTTCCAGGAACCGAAGTATATGAAGGGATGATTGTGGGTGAACACCGCTACGATTTTGATTTAGCAGTTAACGTCACTCAAAAGAAAAATCTTACCAACGTTAGAAGTTCTAATAAAGACAATACAGTGGTTTTAAAATCACCTAGAAAGATGTCGCTAGAAGCTTGCTTAGATTATATCAACAGTGATGAACTAGTAGAGATCACTCCTACTACATTCCGCATGCGTAAAAAAATCTTAAATACCGCAGAAAGAAAGAAGTATGAGGCTCACGTAAAAAGAGCACAAGAAAACGAATAAAAACTAAAAAAGAGACGCAAATTGCGTCTCTTTTGATAATAATGCCTAATTATTTTTTGCTTTTGATACGGCCTTTATTGGCACCTTTAGAGTTATGCACTAACATACTTCCACCTTGGTTTTTCGCCATAACTTTGGAGTATTCAAGAGCTTCCTTTTGAGTGTCAAATAATTTGATAGCCTTTTGTCCACCAGCGAACTTCACTTCCCATTTGCCGTCTTCAGCTCTTTTAACAACGTGGTAGGTTCTGGTTGCTTCTTTTTTTGGTGGTTCTGGTTTGACAACTTTTTTAGATTCTTCTTTCTTTTTAGCTGCCACTTGTTTCTTGTCAGGAACCGCCTTTTTCACAACTGGTTTCTTTTCTGGTTTAGCTTTTTTACTAAATAATCCCATAATAGTTTTCTCCTTAATGAATTTATTTACTAAACTTTCGTTTAATTAATAATAATCCAATTCCTAGCACACTTAAAGTACTTAAAATAACACTAGTGGCAACAATGTTTCCTCCACACCCTTGACTAGATGGCTTTGTTTCACTAACTTTAATAGCGCATGTTGCCTTTAAACCGCCATCAACAGTAGTAACTGTGATTGTTACTTCGCCAACACTTTTAGCAGATACTAAACCCATAAAAGTCACTGTAGCAATGCTTTCGTCGCTACTAGACCAAACTACTTCTTTATTAATAGCGTTAGTAGGTAACACAGTGGCTTCTAATCTAACTAGTTCACCAACTTGTAATTCTAAACTTGTCTTATTTAAAGAAACCGATTCAACGTGAACTACTGATTCTATAATATTTATATTATAGGAAGCGGTTTTAGTAATGCCACCTTCTGTATAGGAGATATTAACATTTTTATTACCAGTAGAACTCATATCAGGAGCGGTTAAAGTATATTCATCCGCTGATAAAACTTTATCTTCTCCAAAAGTATATTTAGCAGTAACCACTAATCCTTCACTACTGAAGGAATCTCCTAATTCAAAAGTTGTTTTATAATTTCCACTTAAAGACAAAGAAGATAATTCTCTTACTGGTTTTTCATTAATCGTTACATTACAGCTAGCATTATATAATTCTCCATCAATAGTGACTGATGCAGTTATAGTTGCACTTCCACTTGATAAAGCGGTTAAAGTAATTGGGGAACCAGAACTAGAAGTAGAAGAACTCAAACTAACAACATCAGGATTAGAATTTGTCCAAGTAATATTAGATTTGTCCGATGAGTTAGCAGTTAAAGTTGTTGTTTCTTCTTCATATAAGCTTACTGATGATTTAGAAAGTTCAACACCTGCTTCTTCTACATATTTTGTATATCCAGAAACATTACCCCATAATACATCAGCGTATTCAGGGTGATCAATAAATGGATTCCTATTCTTTTGAATAGGTGCAATAGCATCATTAACATGTCTTTCCCAATCGCTTACAGGATCTAAATGAGACCAATAAGAGAATAATTTAACAGAATATTCTGTTAATCCGTGATTAGTACTTTCACTACCAGTAAAGCAAACTCTCGCATTACCTTCACTAGTCCAGTTGTAGGCTTTATATTTAATCGTGCTATAAAAATAAATTCTAGCAAAATCACCTTTTACAGAATCATCTGGTTCAAATACAGTCCCAGTATAACCCCATAAACTATCCCCTGTTCCAGATTTAGAATTTGAAAATGTTTTAGAAGCATTTTTAACAAATCCGAAAGGGTTGTTACTTCTAGCGTTATTTACGTAGCCATCAGTAGGAACAACAATAAAAGGATCAGCACCTTGAGTGCCTTTATTTGTTCCTCCTCCCCACCAAGATTGAGGAATGGAATGTTCACGGTTAAAGCAGTCCCCTTCTTTTTTATAAGAGCCTGCTCGATCTTTATCAGGATCATAGTTAGTAAATGCGGAATAATAATCAAATATTTTTCCGTTATCTTTTAAATAAGCAGATTTATAAGTTGTATATAATGCATCATAACTGCCGCTTGTACCAGGAGATACAATTGATTTAAGCGCACTAAATAATCCAGCGTTATCTTTTTCGTTATATTCGTTATCACATTGAGTGTAATCATTAATATCTCATTAATATCGATAGCTTTTGCTTCTTTAACAGATTGTTTAATAGAAAAAGCAGAAACCAATCCACCGGCTAGAAAAGAAAATAGTAATGAAGCAGTAATAATTTTCTTAGATTTCATGTAAAGATATTATAAAACTATTGTATGCATATTAAAAGGAGTGAAATAATCACTCCTCTATATTGATTTAAATGGATCTAGTATCAATTAAGCCTTCGTGAATGTTAAGGTATTAGCGATTGTTCCATTAGAGCTATAAAGAGATATGGTGACGTTATTATTATCAACAATCACACCGGTAGTGTTAGTAACAACATCAGATGGATTTGATTTATCTTTATTCCTTGGGAATAAACGATAATTATTAGTGAAGTCAGTATTTTCTCCTTCCTTAAATGTTAATATTAAGGAAGACCCACTACTAGACCATGTAAACGTTAAAGTTTTAGTGTCACCAGGAACTAAAGTTGGAGTGTATCTTTCTCTAACATAAGATCCAGTACCATCGGAATTAAAGATTAAGGTATATTTGAAATAATAACCTGGGGTAGACATATTAACAGTGGTACTATATTCACCACCAAAAACATCCTCTCCACCATGTTCATCCTTCACATAGATTTCGACAACGATATCGCTATCTCCCATAATCGTAGAATATGGGGCATTTGGAAGAACAGTAGTTCCGATTTGTAAGAAGTTAACAGAGTATCCAGTTTTAGTAGAAAC
>CADCEE010000008.1:0-1054 GCA_902800355.1 uncultured Erysipelotrichaceae bacterium
ATAATAATTATCTAATTAACTGATTAAAAGAAGTTATTAAATAGAGTAGATATAAGCAAAAGAAATAGTACGTTTTCGCTATTTTGTTTCATATTAATATTTAAAGTATTTTATTAATTTGGTATACAATACAATAGTATTGTGTTAGACTTTATACTTGGTTATGAAAAAAAGCCAGAAATCCTATTTAGTAATTAAAAGATTGATTGATATATTAGGTTCATTTATAGGGATACTATTTTGTTTTTCTTTATTTTGGTGGTGGATATTCATTATTAACTTAATTGTTACTAAAGGAAATCCGGTGTTTTGTCATATTAGAACTGGTAAAAACGGGAAACAATTTAGACTCATTAAATTTAGAAGTATGAGAAAAGATGTTGATCCAGATTTAACTAGTGAAGAAATTAAAGAAGTTGAAAACCCATATACTGGATTTGGTAAATTCTTAAGAAAGACATCTTTAGATGAAACATTACAATTAATTAATGTATTAACTTGTAAAATGGCCTTTATTGGTCCTAGACCATTAATTGATAAAGATGAAGACCATATCACTGTTGAATTAAGAAAACAAAATGGAGCAATTAGATTAACTCCCGGGATATCTGGTTACGCTCAAATTAATGGAAGGGTGGATATTTCTCCAGAAGAAAAAGCAGAATTAGATGGATATTATTATAAACATTTCTCGCTCTGGCTTGATATTAGGATATTCATCATTACCTGTTTACAAACATTACACTTAAGAAAGAACAAACCAAAGAAAGAGGAGAAATAACGCCTCTTTTTCTTTTTTAAATCTATGAATAATGATTATTATTAATAATTATTTAAATGGGTTATAATAGATAGCGGTTTATAGAATAGTTAACAAAAAAATATCAAAACATTAAATGGAACAAGTTAACAAAGATATCAAAAGACAAATAATATTTAATACTATCTATATAGCAATTATTTTAGGTTTAACCGCTTTAGCATTCTATTTCACTTTACGAGGTAAAACTAGTGAAGTTATGGATGACTTAAGAGGGGCTAACTGGGGTTATAT
>CADCEE010000008.1:1083-43664 GCA_902800355.1 uncultured Erysipelotrichaceae bacterium
TCGTATCTTTGATAAAAATTATCGATTCCATAGAGCAATCGCTATTGATCAAGTTGGTTCTTTATATCGTATGGTCACCCCTGCTGGATTAGGAAGCCAATTAATGGAGACTTATATTTACCGTAAACAAGGTATTCGTATGTCTAATGCTTTAAGCATTTTAGCGATGTATACGATTGTGTATCAGATTGTTTTAATTATATATGGCTTATTAAGCATTATTATCAAACATCAAATGATATCCGATATTGGTTATATTTCTTTTGGTAGTGGAGCGATATCTATTTGGTTACTTATTGGTATTGGTTTTGGCTTTAATATTATTACCATTGGCTTTGTGTTCTTATTATCATATTGGGAACCTTTTTATAAATTTATAAAAGGTCCAATCTATTCTTTATTACATAAAGTCCATTTAATGCATGATTTAGAGGCTTCTAGAGCCCGTTTAGATTCTTCTAAGTTAAATTTCCGCAATAATTTAAAAAACCTCTTAAAACACGTGAAAACCTTATTATTGGTCGCTCTTACTTTCTTTATCTATATCACTATTTCTTATAGTGTTCCTTATATTTGTGGTTTAGCGGTGGGGAATACTTCTAGTACCGCGAATTATTGGGATAGTGTTTTATTATCTAATGTCCATCAAATGGCGACTTGTGTGATTCCTATTCCTGGAAGTGCAGGTGTCTCGGAACTTGTGTTCTATAACTTATTTTATAAATCTAATTTCTATAGTAGTGAAGAAATCACAAGAGCCTCATTACTATTATGGAGAACTTTGATGTTTGTGATACCTTTAATTATCGCGATGACTTATACAATTATTTATCGTCCAAGAAAGAGACCATTTAAAGATGAAGATAACCAAAATCAAGATATTGAAGTCCAAGGTTAATATATCTTTAGATAATGGGTCTAAATTATCTATAGATAAAGATACTTTCACTAACTTCTATTTATATGAAGGAAAAGAAATTAGTAAAGAAGAATTAAAAAAGATCAAAGATCTTAATAATTCCTCTAAATTACTTCAATATGCTTTAAAACTTAGAAGCAAATCTTTATATAGTGAATTTAAATTAAGAGAAAAGCTATATAAAAAAGAAGCCAGTAAAAAAGAAGTAGATAAGATTATTAAAATATTAAAAGGTTACGACCTTATTGATGATAAAGCTTACTCTGAAGAGTTAGTGGAATATTATAATTCCTTAAATTATGGGGAAAATAAGATTAAAACTAAATTAGCGGATAAAGGAATATTTAAAGAACAAATTGATAAAATTAAATTCCTAGTTTCTGTAGAAAAAAGAAAAGCGAATAATATACTACCTAAACTAGAAAAGAAATATGATAAATATAACGCTTCTAGTAAGAAGCCTCATATCTATAATGCTTATCTAGCTGAAGGATATAGTAGAGATATCGCTAGTGAGATGACTAATAAAATAAAATCACCTAATCAAAAAGATGAATTAGCGAAATTAAAATTAGATTATCAAAAAGCTAAAACTAGATTAGAAAATAAATATAAAGGTAAGGAATTAAAACAAAAGATATTGTCTTCTTTATTAACCAAAGGTTATAAACTAAACGATATCTTAAAGGTGATATAGGAGGATAGATAAATGGTGTTACTTAAAGACTTATTAGAGGGAGATCGAACTAGTATTCAAACTTTAGTGGGATCTGTATCTAACGGTACGAATAAAAGTGGCTCTCCTTATTTAAATGTCGAACTTCGCGATAATAGTGGATCTTTAGCCGCTAAAAAGTGGGAGATAGACGGAAGCGATAAAGACATCTTTGTAGTGGGCAATATCGTGGAAGTAATGATTGAAGTTATTAAATATAACGATTCCCTTCAAGGTAAAATCTTAGGAGCAAAATTATTAGATTTAGATAATATTGATGTCACTAGATTTATTAAAGCTCCCCCAATTCCTAAAAGTGAATTAATAGAGAGATTCAATAAACTTGTATCTTCTATTAAAGATAAAGACTGTAAAGCCTTATTAGATTATTTCATTAAGAAGTTTGGAGAAAAGATTTATCTTGCTCCTGCTGCCGCTAGTGTTCATCACGAGTTCTCTAGTGGCTTATTAATGCATTCAGTCTCTTTAGGAGAACACGCAGATTATTTCGCTAAATATTATCCTGATATTAATAGAGACTTATTAGTAACAGGCGCTTTACTACATGACTTTGGTAAATTAATTGAATTAGAAGGACCAGCGGTTTATCACTATTCTTTAGAAGGTAAGTTACTTGGTCATATTTCTATTATGTGTGGAGAACTTAGAATCGCCACTAAAGAATTAGGCTTAACTAGTGAAGTACCTCTATTATTAGAACATATGGTGCTATCTCATCACGGACAACTAGAATTTGGCTCTCCAGTTCTTCCACTTACTAAAGAAGCTTTACTTCTATCTATGATTGATAATTTAGATAGCAAAATGTTAGTGCTTGATAAAGCATTTATAGATGTCGCTCCTGGAGAATTCTCTCAAAAAGTATTCGCTTTAGACGGGAGAATGTTCTATAAACCAAAAAATTAATTATAGATTAATGTCTATATTGTAAAAAAAAGCAAGGAATAAGCCTTGCTTTTTGGTTTGTTTCTTTTCTTATAATTCCTTTTTAATTTCTTTAGCGATTGCAGGAAGATTAAGGCCTTCAGAGTTATTCTTCATCTCTAAGATAAATCCTTCTTCAGAGTTATATCGAGGAATAACGTGAACATGGAAGTGCATGACAGTTTGTCCAGCAGCAGGATAGCAGTTAGTGAGTATATTCACTCCTCTAGCGCCAAGTAACTTTACTTCCACTTGGCCAATTCTTTGAGCGACATCCATCACTTTATGCATTTCACTTTGAGGAATAGTTAAGAAGTTGTCGTAATGTTTTTTACAGACCACTAAAGTGTGTCCTTTAGTGACTTGAGAAATATCTAAGAAGGCAAGTACATCATCGTCTTCATAGACTTTGTGACAAGGAATTTCTCCTTCAATTATTTTACAAAAGATATCTTTTTCCATATATTTATATATCCTTTCAATATTATTCTAGGCTCTTTAAGGAAATATTAAAGTCTATTTTACATATTTTCTTATGTAATATAAGAGAAGATATTAAAGAAGTGACTATTATAATCGAATAAGTAAATATATATGTATACCAATGAACATTCCAAATAGAGCCAAAATCTAGGAAAGAGAACGCTCCATAGGCTGCAAGCATACTAACTGGAATGCCTATTGCCCCGGCTAGTACTGTGATTAAGATTAATTCTCTAGAGATAAATAAAGAACATTCCCAGTCTTTATAACCCAGTACTTTAAGTACTGCAATTTCTCTTTCTCTTTGGTCAATATTCATACTACTAAGAGCGTAAATAATTAAAGCGGATAAAACCATGCCATATAAAACAATAATTAAAGAGATAAATCCAATTGATCCAGCAACATTTTTAAATAAATGGTCATTAGTAAGACTATTGGCGTTATCTCTTAATCCTAAGCCTAAGAATATTAGTACCGTACTACCAATAACCGATAAACTAGTTAAGAATAAATTCTTTTTATGTCTAAAGATATTACGAACACTGTTTTTTAGTGAGAATGATAATTTATTCCAAATAAATAGTATTTTTTCTAAAAGAATCTTTTTACCAGCTTTAGGAGCTTTAGGTTTAAGTAGTTCTGCAGGAGTTTCTTTTAAAGATTTATGAGTAGAGTGATAAGTAACAACAAAAGTGGATAATAACACTAAAGCAACTGTAATAATTCCGATTAAAGAATATAAGTCATAAGTAATAAAAGGAACGATGAATGTTGAATTATAAGCGCTGAATATTAAAGTTGGTAAAATTAAACAGCCTAATATATAACCAACAACCGCTCCAATAAAGGAAGATAACATGCTATAGAATAGATATTTAGAATATATCTTTCTAGTTGGTACACCTAAAGAGAAACTACAAGCAATCGCACTACGATCATCAGCGATTAATCTAGACATAATAATCATGACCACCAAAGCACAAACTGCAACAAAGAAAACTGGGAAGACAATAGAAATAATATTTATCTTCTTTGTATAGCTTTTATAAAGCGCATAAGACGTATTTTCTTCTAAGGTTAATACTTTTACTTTGGAACCAAAAACTTCTTCTATTTTGGTTTTATAAGCGTTTATTTCGTTTTTATAGGTATCAGTTAAATAGTTGCCAGTATGCTCTAAAGAGACATATAGGTCACTAGGAGTTAATATAGAGGCATAAACATCTAAAGCTTTAAAAGAAGAGAAATAGATATTATCTAAATAAAATTCTTCTTCTGACATTGCTCGCTCTTTTTGTTTTGATGTCGTTAAAACGCTACTAGCGTAGCCTACAATTTTAGTAGCGACTTTTATTCCAGGTACTGGGGATACGGCGTTCATCTTTATAATATCGCCAATATTATGATTTCTTGATTTATCAATTCCTTCTAATAGAAGTGATTCAAGAACAAAATAATCTTCATTATCGATTTTCATCGTTGTGGCTGGATTAATTGGATATTCACCATCTACTTTAGTAGGTAAACCCACTCCATTTTCTTCTTTTAGATCTTTAAAGAATTGCACTCTATAGTTTTCACTAGCTTCATCTTTTTTATCCATACTTAATAAAGATGTAATCTTTTTGATTCCAGGAATCTTTTCTTGAAGCTGTTTTATTCTTTCGTCACTCCATAAAGTAGTTTCTTCTCCTTCGGGTATATATTTTAAAATCACATCAGGAGCGTGACCTTTTTCAAAATTAGAAGCGTAAGCTGGAGAATATGAATCTTCTAAAGAACCAATTCCTGCTGTTAAAGAAACGGATATTAAAACAATTAAGATATTTAAAATAAATCTAATATATCTTTCTTTAATCAGTTTAAAAGTTGTTTTTAAATAGATTCTACTTTTCTTATTATTTACCATTCAATATCCTCAATTGGAGTTGGATTATTATTATATTCATCTTGTATGAATTGGCCGTTTTTCATCCTATAAACATGGTCTCCCATATCCGCTAAAGCGGAGTTGTGAGTTACGATAATGACAGTTTTACCAAATTCACGAGCTTCCTTAGATAATATTGCTAATATTTCTTTTCCGGTTTCATAATCTAACGCACCAGTTGGTTCATCACAAAGAATGATGTCACAATTTTTAGCAACGGCTCTTGCGATAGATACACGTTGTTGCTCTCCTCCAGAGAGTTGAGCTGGGAAATTATCTAATTTATCGCTTAGTCCCACGGAAGTTAATATTTCTACTGGCTCCATAGCATCACTTTTAAGTTCAGTAGCGAGTTCCACATTTTCTTTAGCGGTTAAGTTAGGCATTAAATTATAAAATTGAAAAATAAATCCGATTTTATTTCTACGGAAATTAATTAATTCCTTTTTTGTATATTTAGAGACATCTTCCCCATCAATTATTAATGATCCACTTGTGGGAGTATCCATACCACCTAATAAATTTAATAATGTGGATTTGCCTGCTCCCGATTGGCCTAATATGACGACTAGTTCACCTTTAGATATTGAAAAATCTATTTCATTAACTGCGGTGACTTCAATATTGCCATTAATATATTTCTTAGAGACTTTCTCTCCTAAAATGATTACATTATTCATATTTAGACCCCCAGATTGTATTCATTATATATAAATATTTATATATTTTGTAACATTGATTTTATCTCAAATAAAAAAACCAGATACAATCGAATGTACCTGGTAAATTTTAGTTTGATAGATTATTCGAATAAGTCTGGATAATTACTCTTGAAGTAATCATAAACACTTTGATCGTGATATTTGATATCCATTTTCTTTAACCAATATTCTTTGCTTAAAGAAGAATAGCTACCGGTTTCAGCGACCTTGGTGGTGATTTCAGAAGTAACAGCATTTAAGAATGCTTGTCCACGACTTGTAGCATAGCTACCAGTGGATTCAGAATTTCTTAATTTCACATCTTTAGCAGCTTCGATGACTTGGCAGATGTAATATGCACTTCCATCGTCATAGACGATATCGTTGATATATTCACTACCAGCATAGTTTCCTTCAAATTTGAGGAAGTAAGCACCATTGATGGAGCAGAGATATTTGTTTTCTTCTGCGGCTTTTTCTTTTCTAATTTCCCAAGTGCCGCTTTCTTTAGTATAACGGTCAGTAGCAGCTAATAAGCCTTTATTTTCGTTAGCTGGTTTCCATTCAAGGATTGGGTCAGTTGCATCTTTAGCTTCTAATTTATTATTAGCAACACCGAGTTGGAATAAATTAGATTTAATAGTGCCGCTACTATCTAAAGATGGACCATTCTTTTGAACATACCAACCTTTAGTGATAGCTTCAACTTGGCTTAAAGAAATTCTTTCTTGATCAAATCCTTCTTCAGGAGAGACAGTGCCATTTGATGTGAATTTGTTTCTTAAGGAAGAATCAATTTCATCAAAGCTTTCAGCACTTAAGAATTCATCATAGTCTTCGACTAGATCACCATAAGTGGTGTTTTCATAGTAGGCTTTACCACGTAATTCGCCATACTTGAAGGCGTCAGAACGAGATTCATGGATTCTAGCGATAATTTGTTCTGGTTTCCAATAATCTGCGCTAGATTCATCTGTTACAATTGTAACAGTACTTGGATCATAAACTTTTAATCCTTTAGAAATTTCTTCGTATTTTTCAAAGATTTCAAAGTATGGGTTATTTTTGTGGTTTTCATCAACATAGGCGTAATAATCACCTGTTGGTGCGTGAGAATAGATTTCCTTCACTAATTGTTTGACTAGTAAGTCAGCGTTAATATGGAAGGAACTGTATTTTTCAATCTTGATTACGTTAATTAATCTCGCTCTAGATTGTTTAACAGAATTACTTTCTTCGTCTAATAAATATTGTTCGATTAATAAATCACCATAGATTTGTGGGACAACTTCTTTTTCAATGTAGTGATATTGAATTGCACCTTTGTCTTCTTCTTGACCTAATCCATAGTTTGTTTGATAGAACTCTCTATGAAGAATGTTGATGACTTTAGTTTCTTCTCCAACTTTGACTTCTTTTTCAAAGACTTCATCATCTTCAACGGTGTAGTCAATAATTAAAGATTTAACACTTTCAACTGATTCATGGTTATATTTAATAACACTTTGACCAGCTTCGTATAATGACTTAACGAAATCTTTTTCTTTGAAGAAATGTTTTGAGGTATATGTTCCAGAGCTAATCTTGGAATACATATTTTCTGCAATTCTTTTTTCGATGTCTTCATATCTAGAACTAACTCTAGTGATTTCAGACTTACATGGAACGAAAGTTTTATCATCGGTAACTGGGGTCCATTTTTCTGGATCAGGGTCATTATCGTTGACGTGTTCACCTTTGTTGTTATAAGCCCAATAAACTTTATGAGATCTTATAAAAGCATATAGTTTTTCTTTTTCTTCTTCAGAAGCGCTATTTTCATTGACCTCTTCGGCTATTCTAGCCGCTTCTTTTAAAGTTGTGCTTGCATCACCATCAGAAAGAGTGACTTTGTTATAAGCACCATAAACACTTTGAGCGTAACGGTATAAGACTTTATCTAAAGTCTTGCTTGGAAGATCACCATCATGATATTGATCAGCAATAATCTTGATAATGTTATTGTGGATTTCTTCGGTTTCACCATCAATTTTGATAACTGGTTCATTGTAGTTACTTGGATGAGATTTAACTTCATCACTACTAGCGCCACAGCTTGTTAAACCTAAGATACCTAATAAGGATAAAACTGCTAATTTAGAGAATTTCTTATTTAACATAGCATTTTCCTCCTTCTTTCCATTCTTTTTCGTTTACTTTATTGAATGAGAAAGCACATGTTGTTGGGACGAATGCATCTTTATACATACCTTCTTCACTTCTTACTTCGTTTTGATTGATTAATTGGATGAGATATTCATTCCAAGCCTTATTGATAGACTCTTCTTGAGAGAGTTTGGAACTTTCTCTTAATTGTTCAATGGTTTTTGCGATGTTTGTTCTAATTACAGAATTTCCATCTTTATCTTCATCAGAGAAGTGAATTTTGCCAGCAATTTTGCCGCTTCCAAAATCATAATTGAGTAAGGCTTCGTAAATACGATAGTCATAAGCAGCATCAAAGTTGCTGGATTTGACATCGTTCTTGATAGTGTTAACACGATTTGTATAGTAGGAGCTATCATTAACATTTTTAATGTTAACGTATGTTTCGTGATCCCAGTTATAGTCTTTATCGGTTGGGACTTTTTCAGTGTAGTAATAATCTTCTAGAGAAGTGTGTGTTTTCTTATCGGAATTAGCTTCATCAATAACTTCGATTGTTTTGCTTGGATCATCTGGATCTTCAACTTCCTTGTAAACGATTTTTTCATATGCGAGTTTATTGGTGTTTTCAAAGACAGATTTTCTCATCACCATGAAGTGAATTCCGGCTGTACTTCTAACGCCGATAACAACGTTCTCGTTGGTGTCGCATAATACTTCTTTATCAAAAGCAGTGTCACTGATAGTAGCTAATTTGCCACCTTTGAAGTTGTGCTTCTTTAACTTTAAAATTTCTTCGTCGTCAAATTCGTATTTTTTAACGCCCACACTGTCTTTTCTGACTCTAATTTCGCCTTTAAGGTCTGTTGTCGAACCGGATAATGTCCAAGCACCATCAACATAAGCCCAATATTTATACTCTCTTGGCTCTTCTCCTACAGGTTCCTTATCAGAATACATATAGAGTTTAGACTTGTCTTTAGCGACTCCTTGATTTTCGATGAAGTTAGCAACAAAATCTGCTTCGGTTGGATAAGTAGATTCGGTAAATGTTACAAATTCATCACTGTTATAATCAACATCATACACAGTGCTTTCTTTTAATAATTCATTTGTAATAACAAATGGAGAACGGAAATTTAAGAAAGCGTTGAATAAAACGTTTCTTGGTAAAGAGGCTTGGCTTCCTTCTGGTGTGAAGGTACCAATTTTATCTTCTTTAGCGGCTAAACCAATTTGTCTAAATACATCAAATGGAATAGCAGGTAATAATTTTTGTTCTTCATCTAAGTGAACGTTAACTTCAGTTAACATTGTTTCTTTAATAACATCAACAACGTTTTCTTCTGTTTCGTCAATTTCTTCGACGCCTGTTTCTGGATTAACTTTAGAAACAGTGTTTGTAACGATTTTAGCATCTTTATCTAAGCCAAAAGCTTTATAAAGTTTATTGTTAACATCACTGGTTTCTTTGTTATTTTCACTTAAGATAGCATCGTAAGCATAAGTACCTAATTTGAATTCATTATAGAAAGAGGTTCTTGTGCTCATTAATTCAACGTCACCATATTCACTACTTGAAGTATCATCAGATAATTTAGCGACTTCTTCGAAAGTGTATTGTCCATCGACTAAATGTCTCATGATATCCCATAATTTTTCCGCTTCTGCTTGTGTGATGGTTGCGCGGTTATAATCGCTTGCATCCGCACTCAACTTCACAAGAATATGAATAACGTGATATGGGAATACTGGTTCAACATCTTTAGTCGTTGGTTCAATTTGTGTCCAGTTTGAAGTTTCTTTTTCACCTTGTGTTGCAGAAACACCAACATATTCTTGTTTTAATCCGACGACAGTCTTTTCGCCTTCTTCGTAGGATTCATAGTGTTTCTTGAAGTACCAGTCATTAATGGCTTCTTTTTCTAATTCGTAAACGAATTTTAATCTTAAATCTTCTTCAGTTTCAACATCGTTGTTCTTTAAGATTTTTTCCCATTCTTCTTCTGGTTCAGTGCCATTGTTTTTGGCATTATCATTAGCGGTTTGTTTAGCAGCTTTAACTTTATCAAGGGCTTCAGACTTAATTCTACTGAACTTCTTGAGATCAGGTTCTTTTGGATTTTCATCTGCGGCAAGTTTTGGATATTCGTATCTGATTAAAGATTCAAGGACAGCATTATAGTATTTTGTAGTGCCATCTTTGCTTTCTCCGAATTCACGATACAATTGATCCACGTTGATTTCTAAACGATCGGTCTCACTATTGTAACCGATAAAATCAACAACAGATTTGTCGCTTGGTGTAACAGTGGCTGTGCTACCACAGCTTGTTAACGCAAGTGCGCCGATGAAACTAGTAACTAAACCGATAGATAGCTTACTTTTTTTCATCTAATTGTTTCTCCTTTTCAAATACATAGCGAGTATATTTTATATATCTTCGTTTTTGCGCGCAATAATAATTTTAATTATTTTCGTGTATGTGCTAGTGCGAAAGCCTTGTTTTTTATATTTTTCTTACTATATCGTTTGCATATTATTTTTGAGAAAATTACAATAATTCAGCATTGAGGTAGAAGTATGGCAACTTTAAAAATTAATGACCTACATGTTCAAGTTGAAGGAAAAGAAATCCTTAAAGGTGTCTCTTTTAGTATGTCTGAAGGAGAAACAGTAGCCTTATTAGGGCCGAACGGACATGGTAAGTCAACTTTATTTAATGCGATTATGGGCCACCCTAGATATAAGATTACAAAAGGTAGTATTTATCTAGATGATGTCGACTTAACGCATATGACCACTGATGAAAGAGCAAGAGCAGGTCTATTTTTAGGATTACAAAATCCTGCTGAAGTTCCTGGTGTTATTAATAGTGATTTCTTAAGAGCTGCGGTAAATGCGACTAGCGAAGAAAGAGTTTCAACTTATAAATTTTATAAGTTACTTGATAGCGCTACTAAAGAATTAAAGATGCCATTTGATTTAGCCACTAGAAGTTTAAATGAAGGATTTTCTGGTGGAGAAAAGAAAAGAAACGAAATACTTCAACTCATGTTATTAAATCCAAAAATTGCGATGCTTGATGAAATTGATTCAGGTTTAGATGTGGACGCTATTCAAACTGTTGCTGATGTGATCAATAAATTAGAAGGTGAAGGAAAAGGTTTTTTAGTTATTTCTCACTATGCTAGATTATTTGATTTAATTAAACCTACAAGAGCGATAGTAATGGTTAATGGAAAAATCGTTTTAGATGGAGATCCAAGTCTAATTAAACGAATCGATCAAACTGGTTATGAATTTATTAAAGCAGAACTAGGAATTAATATTGAAAAAGAAGAGAACAAGATGAATGAAGTTTCTATCGGTAGTTGTGCTGTTAGAGAGTCAATTAAAAAATAAATATGAAGAAGATTATTGTAGATAGAATAAGTAATTTAAACCTATCCACTTATGAGAGTGAATTATCTTTTGAATTTGCTTCAGTAGATACATCCTTATATCTACATAATTTAAAAAGTGAAAGTAATCTTAATTTTGAGTTATTGGAGAACGCAGTTTTATATTTATCTTTCTTTGTGGACTCTACTCTTGAAAATGTGAAAATTAACGCAAATCTTGGAAAAAATTCGAAAATTGTCGTCTATTTTGCTGATTTTAGTGTTCAGAAGAATAAATTAGAAGCGACTATTAATCTTAATGATGAGGGCGCAACTTGTGAATGGCATTTGGCTTCTCTTTCTTCCAATAAAGATAATAAGGATATAGTTGTAAATATTTATCATAATCATCCATCTACTTTTTGTCGAATTGATAATTATGGAGTCTGTAAAGATGAAGGAAAATTACAGTTTTCTGGAATCTCTTATATTTTAAAGGGATGTCATCAATCTAAGTCTCATCAAAATGCGAAAATTGTCGTCTTTGATAATAACTGTGTAGCAAAGGCTAAACCAATATTAAAAATTGATGAAAATGATATTGAAGCAAGTCATGCGGCTAGTGTAGGAAAAGTTAGTGATGAACACATCTTCTATTTAACCTCTAGAGGTTTAAATTTAGAAGAAGCAAAAATGCTGATTACTCTTGGATATTTAAAACCAATTTTAAAAGGATTTAATGAATCTATTCAAAACGAGATTGATTCATTGATTGAAAGGAGACTATCTAATGTATAAGATCGACGAAATTAGAAAGCAGTTTCCTATGCTTGATGGCAAAAAGACTATGCAAGGGCATCCATTAGTTTTTCTTGATAGCGCCTCAACATCTTTAAAACCTTATTCAGTAATTAAGGCAATTGAAGAATATTATAGCGATTACACCGCTAATCATCATCGTGGTGATTATGATCTTTGCTATAAAGTGGATATGAAAGTTCAAGAAGTTAGAGAAAATGTTGCTAAGTTTATAAATTCAGAGACAAACGAAGTGGTGTTTACTTCTGGAGATACTGAATCTCTTAATTTAATAGCTTATGGCTATGCCTTAGATAATTTAAAGAAAGATGATGTTATTTTAATTAGTTTAGAAGAACATGCCTCTAACACATTACCTTGGTATCGTATTTGTGAATTAACAGGAGCAAAAATTGAATTTGTTGAATTAGAAGATAAAAGAATTACTGTTAACAAAGTTAAAGAAGCTTTTACAAAATATAAAAATATTAAGATTGTTTCATTTGCTCATGTTGGTAATGTTTTAGGATATGAGATAGACGCTAAAAGTATTGCTAAGGTAGTACATGAAAATGGGGCAATATTTGTGTTAGATGGTGCTCAATCTGTACCACATATCAAAGTCAACTTTAAAGATTTAGATGCTGATTTTATTACATTCTCCGCACATAAAATGTGCGGCCCTACTGGTATTGGCGCTCTTATTGGTAAATATGAATTACTCCAAAAGATGTCATTATTTAAAACCGGTGGAGGCATGAATGTTAAGTTTAATAAAAAAATGGAAGTCATTCCTTTAGATGCGCCATATAAATTTGAAGCTGGTACTTTAAATATCGCCGGTATTGTTGGTTTTGGTGCAGCAATTGATTTTATTAACTCAATTGGATTAGACGCTATAAGAAAGCATGAAGAAGATTTAGCGAAATATGCTCTGTCCAAATTAGAAAGCTGTAAAGATATTGTTGTCTATAACAAAGATTCTAATTCTGGAATTATCGCTTTTAATAGAGCTGGAGTATTCGCGCAAGATGAAGCGACTTTACTTAACTCTAAAGGTATTGCGGTTAGAAGCGGACAACACTGCGCCAAGATGATTGATGAAGTGATTGACACTATTGCTACTGTAAGAGCGAGTTTCTATTTATATACTTCTAAAGTAGAAGTTGATATATTTGTGGATAATTTAATTAATGGAGGAGATATTTTAGATGCCTATTTCTCTAAGTAACGATATGATGAGATCCATTATTATGGATCATTCCTCTAATCCTATTAATAAACATCTCCCAAAAGGAGAAGGGTATGATAAGGTTCATATGCATTCAGATAACTGCATAGATGATTTAGATATTTATTTTAAAGTTGAAGGCGATAAGATTGTCGATGCTTGTTTTGAAGGTGTAGCCTGTACTATTTCTTTAAGTAGCACAGATATAATGTGCGATTTAATTAAAGGAAAGTCTAAAAGCGAAGCGGAATATATGATTGCTCAATATCAACATATGATGCATGAAGAAGATTTTGATGCGGACGTTTTAGAAGATGCGATTGTTTTTATTAATACTTCTAAACAAGCTGCTAGAATTAGATGTGCGACTATTGGCTGGAATGCGGCCAGTCAATTATTAGAGGAAAAAAAATAATGCCGAAAGATATCAAATTTCAAAATGATTATAAGTTTGGTTTTAAAGACAAAGATGTCTCTATTTTAAAGACGGAAAAAGGTTTAAATGAAGATATCGTAAGAAAGATATCTAAATATAAAAATGAACCAGAATGGATGTTGGAATTTCGCTTAAAAGCTTTAAAAAGCTTTAAAGCCATGCCACTTCCTAATTATGGACCAGATTTAAAAGGTTTAGATTTTGATTCTTTTACTTACTTTATTAGACCAAGTGAAAAAGAAGTGAAAAATTGGGATGAAGTTCCTGATACGATTAAAAACACTTTTGATAAATTAGGAATTCCTGAAGCTGAACAAAAATATTTAGCCGGTGTTTCTACTCAGTATGAATCAGAAGTGGTGTATCACAATATGCTTAAAGAAATTGAAGATAAAGGAGTCATCTTCTTATCCACTGATATGGCATTAAAGTTATATCCAGATTTATTTAAAAAATATTTTTCTACAGTTATTCCCGTTGCGGATAATAAATTCTCTGCTCTTAATGGAGCAGTGTGGTCTGGAGGTAGCTTTATCTATGTTCCTAAAGGTGTACATTTAGATAAACCACTTCAATCCTATTTTAGAATTAATAATGAAAAGTCCGGACAATTTGAAAGAACCTTAATTATTGTTGATGAAGGAGCGGATGTCCACTATGTGGAAGGTTGTACTGCTCCTACTTATTCTAAAGAATCTTTACATGCTGCTGTAGTGGAAATCATTGTCCTTAAAGGTGGAAAATGTCGATATTCAACAGTTCAAAACTGGTCTACAAACATTGTAAATTTAGTCACCAAAAGAGCGGTCTGCTATGAAGATGCCTCTATGGAGTGGATTGACGGGAATATCGGTAGCCAAGTGAATATGAAATATCCTGCTTGTATATTAAAAGGTAGGGGCGCTAAAGGAACTTGTATTTCTATAGCAGTTGCTGGAGAAGGTCAATATCAAGATGCGGGAGCTAGAATGATTCATGAGGCCGAAGATACAACTAGTACAATCATCTCAAAATCTATTGTTAAAAACGGTGGAGTGGCTAATTACCGTGGAACGGTAAGACATAAAGAAAATGCTAAAAACTGCCGTAGTCACGTAGAATGTGACACGCTGATTTTAGATCATCTATCTAAGAGTGATACTATTCCTACTAATGAGGTACATAACAATACTTCTTATATTGAGCATGAGGCTACTGTTAGTAAGATTAATGAAGACCAATTATTCTATTTAATGAGTAGAGGCATTTCAGAAAAAGACGCTACTCAAATGATTATTATGGGATTTATTGAACCATTCTCCAGAGAACTTCCTATGGAATACGCTGTTGAGCTTAATCAATTAATTAAGATGGATATGGAGGGTAGCGTTGGCTAATATGGACTATCAAGTGATTGTTGTTGGTGGTGGACATGCTGGCTTAGAGGCTGCTTTTTCTAGTGCCCATATGGGTATGAAGACACTTTTAGTGTCTATCAATATCAAGATGATGGGGAATATGCCATGTAATCCTTCTATTGGTGGATCTGCTAAAGGAATAGTGGTCAGAGAAATAGATGCTTTAGGTGGAATGATGGGTATAGCGGCAGACCATCACTATTTACAAATGAAAATGTTAAATACTGGTAAAGGTCCAGGAGTGCAGTGTCTAAGAGCCCAACAAGATAAATTAGAATATCCAAAATACTTACAAGATTTAGCGTTAAATACTAAAGACTTAACTGTGGTGGAAGGTATCGTTAATGAATTAATTCATGATGATAGTCGTGTTTTTGGAGTTAAGCTCACTGATGGAAGATCTTTTACTTCTGAGGCAGTGATTTTATCTACAGGAACATATATGGAATCTTATATCTTTAGAGGCCATAAAAAGATTCAACAAGGTCCTGATGGAGAAAAGCCTTCTTTAGGTCTATCACCTTATTTAAGGAGCATGGGTATAGAGACCTATAGGCTTAAAACTGGTACTCCTCCAAGAATTAAAAAAGATTCCATTGATTTTTCTAAAGCTAAAATAGAACCAGGAACTAAAGGACATTTAGCGTTTAGCTATACCACTAAGGAATTTATTCCTTTAGAGGAACAAGAAGTTTGTTATTTAATATATACAAATCAAAATACTCATAACATTATTAAAGAACATTTAGATGAGACTGCATTATATAGTGGGAATATTGTTGGAGTAGGTCCTAGATATTGTCCTTCTATTGAATCTAAAATCATGACCTTTAAAGATAAAGAAAGACATCAATTATTCTTAGAACCTGAATCTAGATATACTGATTCTATTTATCTTCAAGGGTTTTCCACTTCAATGAGTGAAGAAGTTCAAGAGTTAATGGTGAGGTCATTACCAGGATTTGAGCACGCCGAATTTTTAAAATATGCTTATGCGATTGAATATGATGCGATTAAAACTACAGAATATGGACCAACTTTAGAACTTAAGAAGTGGCCAGGATTATATATCGCTGGTCAAATATGTGGTACATCTGGTTATGAAGAAGCCGCTGGTTTAGGTTTACTAGCGGGTATTAATGCTTCTTTAAAAATTCAAGGTAAGGAACCATTAATATTAAGAAGAGATCAATCATATATTGGAGTGATGATTGATGATTTAGTCACTAAAGGAACAGAAGAACCTTATAGGTTACTTTCTTCTAGAGCGGAATTTCGTTTACTTCTTAGACACGATAATGCGGATTTAAGATTAACTGATATTGGTCATAAAATTGGTTTAATCAGTGAAGATAGATATAACTATTTCTTAAAGAAAAAACAAAATATCAAGGAAGTCTGTGAGATTTTAGAATCTACTTATCTAGGAAAAAGAAAAGATGTTGAAAAGTACATTATGTCTTTAGGTTTTAACGAACTTAAAGGTGGAATATTGGCTTCTGAATTATTAAAAAGACCTGGCGTCACTTATAGTGAACTCGCTAAGTTTATTCCTGAATTAGATAAATATGAATTAGATGAACAAACCATTGAAGAAATAGAAATCATTGAAAAATATGAAGGATATATCATTAAGCAAAAGCGAGACGCTGAGAATCATCAAAAATTAGAAGAATTGAAGATTCCTAGTGACATCGATTATTTAAATATGTCAGGAATTAGATTAGAGGCTAGAGAAAAACTCAATAAAGTTAGACCATTAACTGTTGGTCAGGCCAGCAGAATTAGTGGAGTCAACCCTAGTGATGTATCTATGCTAATATTAAATATAAAGAAGATTTTAAATCATGAATAAAGAATCGCTAATTTTAGAGTTAGAAAAACTTCATTTAGATACTTCAAAAGTTGATTTATTAGAAGAGCATATGAAAGCGACATTGAAGGCTAATGAATCTTTTAATTTAACAGCGATAAAAGATGAAGCAAAATTTCGTGAATTAATGATTTTAGATAGTGCATATCCTCTAAAATATTTTGACTTTGAGAATAAGAAAATTATCGATATTGGGACCGGCGCTGGTTATCCTGGATTAGTTATGGCAGCTCTTTCAAAAGGTGAGTTTACATTATTAGACTCAACAAATAAAAAAGTGGAGTTTTTACGTAATTTTGCCTCAAAAACCGGATTTTTTAACGTAAATTTCGTTTGTGAGCGCGCTGAAAACTTTGCTCGAAAGCATAGAGAAGAATATGATTTTGCGGTTGCTAGAGCAGTAGCAGAACTTCCTGTTTTAATTGAACTAATTCTTCCTATGCTCAAAGTTGGAGGATACTTTATTGCTTTAAAAGGCTCAAAGGGACAAGATGAACTAAAAGCGTCTAATAAAATGTTAGATAAATTAGGCGGAGAATTATATCAAATTGATGAATATGAACTTCCTGAGTCTCGCGAGAAGCGCGTGAATATTATTATTAAAAAGATAAAGGAAACACCTAAAAAGTATCCAAGAGAATACTCAAAGATAATTAAGTAAATTTAATTGATAACTAATTAATAATTAATTACAATATAATCACTTCAGGGCAGCGAATTAACGCGACCGGCGGTATACCCCGCAAGCTATATGCATGAACTAGTGAAATTCTAGTGGCGACAGTAAAGTCTGGATGAGAGAAGTAAATAGAATGTATTTTCTATATGTAGCCCCTGGAGTAGAGGGCTATTTTTTATGAAAAAAGAAAGAAGAAATGTTAAAGAAGTAATAACTAGAATGGCAACTTTAGCTACGCTATCAGCTTTAGGATTTGTCTTAATGGCGTTTGCGCAGTTCCCATATCCTATGGCACCTTGGCTAAAGATTGAGATTAGTGAAATAGTCACTATTTTGGCATACGCATTATATGGCTTCCCTGGTGGTATTATTGTTGCGATTGTTAAAACTGCTTTAAATCTTGCATATCACGGATTATCTGGATTAGGTATTGGAGATCTAACTGCTTTATTCACTTCTGGAATGTTTATCTTAGCGTTATTCTTAACTAGCCATGTCTTTAAATGGTTTAAAAAAGGCTTAGGGTTTAGAATCCTAGCCTATACTTTCTTAGCGGTATTTGTTTCTACCATCTTAACTATTGCTAATGCAATAGTGATTACTCCTTCTTATTTAACTGTTTTTGGTAGCAGTCCTCGCTTTGCAACTTGCTTTGAAGAAGGGATGATTCAAAATGTAACCGCCTACCTTACTAAAGATAGTACCTCTACTCATAATGCTTGGACTTATGTTGGAACGATTTCAACTATTTATTTACCTTTTAACCTTATAAAGACTGTAGCGTGTTGCGTTTTATATGAATTATTGTTCAACCGCTTGATCTTTGTTTTTATGCGTAAGTCTGAATTTTTCAGTAAATACTTTGTCGGTAATATTTTCACAAAAGAAACATCTGAAGAAGAAGTGACACTATCGGACGACAATTAAAAATGAACGCTTTTTACATTTTTGTTTACAAAAAGTTATTATTTTGATTTAATACAAGTAATGGTTCGCAGGTGAGACTGGATTAAGTCTGGCGAATCAATAATGTTACTGGATGCATATACGGCTTTAATTAGCGAGTTCTGCGTCCTTTTTTAATTCTTTTTATTTTCCTTTTGTCATTTTTGTCCCAAATCCATTTATATATTCTTTTATCAAACGATTTGTAATGATCAACATATATTCTGTTTTCTATATAAAAATTTTTATCTAGAGGGATATTTGGATTTGGGTGTCTATATAATGGCGTATTATTTTTAAAAAATGACACCAGTTTATCTTTAGATAAGTTATTTTTTAACAAAGGGTCACTGTGCAATAATAGGTTTTTTCTTAAAATACCTTTTTGCTTAAATATATAGGAATAGTGTTTTCTTTTCTTGTTATATCTGAATTCGCTTTTTGATATAATTTACCTCTATTTATACACCTGGCTTTAATTAGCCCTACACTATATACAGAGTGGGTTTTTTCGAAAATTTGTAAAAAAAGTTTCTGAGATTGACTCAAAAACTTCATTATGCAAAGCATAAAAAAACCAGATTTTTTGAGGATCTGGTTTTTCTATATCATTACTCTTCTACAGAGATTGCACCAACTGGGCAGACACTAACGGCTTCTTCTTCGCCTTCTCCAGAAACAACTTCTGCTAATCCGCTATCGCCGATTGCGAAGTCATCTGGGTATGTACCTGCGCAACATCCACAACCAATGCATAAGCTTTGATCGATTCTGACTTTCTTTTTCGCCATTGATATTTACCTCCTGGGTTTTATTTGTTTATTATACTATTGCCTATTTTATTTTGCTAATTATTATTAAAGAGATTATTATTAACGCATGAATGTAGCGCTTATTGTCTTTGCGGGATCTGGGTCAAGAATTCACTCTGATATTCCTAAACAATTTATTAAAATTAATGACCGAGAAATGGTCATTTATTCTATTAAAAAATTTAATGAAAATCCGCTTATTGATGAGATTGATTTAGTGACTTCTAAGGAATATATTCCTTATGTTGAGTGTTTTAAAGAGAAATATCATCTAGAAAAAATTAATAAAGTAATTGCAGGAGGAGACTCTAGACAAGCCTCAGTTAGACTAGGGTTAGAGGCTCTTATCTTACAAGAAAATGATAAGATATTAATTCATGATGGAGATCGTCCTTTAGTTAGTGATGCTCTTATTAATCAAGCCATCGATTATCTAGACGAATTTGAGGCTGCTTGTCCTTTTATTTACGTTAAAGAACAAATCCCTCAAATATCTAATTTAGGAAGAAGACATATTTTAAACGGAGAAGAAATACATATTCAAACTCCTCAAGCGTTTAAGTTTGGATTAATCAAAAATAAGCATATTATTAATAAAGACATCGCTGTTAGTGATGATATATCTTTAGTGGACGAGTCTATGGTAAAATATTATCATGGTGACAAATTTAACTTTAAAGTTACCACAGATGATGATTTAGAATATTTGAAAGAGTGTATTGAGCAAAAAAGATGAGTAAATTTACAGACAATTTCCGTAAATATCGTAAAACCTATATTTTTACTTTTGCGATTTCCCTTTTAATGGGTATCGCTATTTTTTGCTTATATTTTTTCTTAAACGGATATTTTGTTTTATCTGCTTTAAATGGAGTCAGTATTGCCGCTGTTGCAATTGTGGGTATGGCGGGCTTAGTTTGGGTCCATTCTCAAGGTGCATTTGATACATTTGCATATGGATTTAAACAAATGTTTAGTTCCTTCTTTTCTAAGAATGCGAATAAATATAATGACATGTATTCTTATAAGCAAATAAAGGCTGAAAAAAGAGAAAATTCTCCTCGCATTTATTTTGCGATGCTTTTTGCCGCTATCGTCTTTGTTTTAGCAATTATTGCTTTAGAAATTGTCTATCACATTCATTAGTTGATTGGCTAGTAAAAATAGGTTAATTAGCGGCTTTAGGCCGTTTTTTTGTTTGCAATATGTATGCACATTAATATATACTAATACGCAAATAAAAAATACACGTGCTTATATGTACGAGAAAAGGAGGTAAAATTATGATTAAAAAATTAGCGATGCTTGCTACTGTCACAGCCGGACTATTCATGGGCGCTAACACTGCAGGAAGCATTCCTCAAGCTAGTAAAGCTCCACTTGATACTGGAATCATCGTTGAACTTGAAAGATCCTTAAGTTCATTAACTGACGAAGGTATTCGAAACGTCCAAAATGCATTCCTTAATCGCGTTCGTAGTGAAGTGACAAGCAATGTTAAAGTATTGTCTAATTATACAGTCTTAAATAACGCTGTTGCGATTGCTGTTAATAGTCAATATGTTAGTCAAATTACCAATTTAAGTGGTGTTAAAAGTGTAACTAGAAATGAATTACATGAAATCACTAGTACTTCTAGAGACATCATTCCTGTTGATCCAGAAACCGATTACGGTGGAAGTGATAACATTTCCGCTGACACAATGAAAAAGCCTGACAACACTAATGATGGTGAAGGTACTGTTATTGCTATTATCGATAATGAATTCTATTTACGCGGCAAACACACTGAGAAAAACGAAGCTGGAGAAGATGTTACTATTGATGCTTGGCATCATGAAACCTTCACATCCTTTGAAGAATTAAGTGAATCCGTTACTCAAAGATTCCAACCAAAAAGAAAAGTAATTCAAGGAAAAACAATTTATATTACTCCAGACTTATATCAACAAGCCTCACACGCCAAGTCATCTATTGTTGCAAACACTGAAGTAGGCACTGAAGGATCCTTATTCTTCAACTCCAAAGTCCCATTCTATTACGACTATGGTGGAAGCGCTGATAAATACGGTGTTGATGGAACTCCTGACTGTGATGTCACTAGCTTAATTGATTATCATGGTAGCCACGTTGCTTCTATTGCCGCAGGCCATTCAGAATTCTATAAAGGTATCGCTCCAAAAGCACAACTCGTGTTAATGAAAGTCTCTACTGACTTCCGTGCACCAGTTATCGCTGAACAAATGGGCTTATCTTCATATTCTGGTATGTTTGATACTGCTATTTTAAATGCTTTAGAAGACGCAATTAGCTTAGGCGTTGATGGCATTAACATGTCCTTAGGTACTAACCTTGATGACTTTGATGGTGATTCCATTACCATGAAGACCATTACTAGATTATCTGATGCTGGTATCTTAAGTGCTATTTCTGCTGGTAATGCTGGTAAAACCTCATTCGCTTCTTTAGGTGGATATGGTAACTGGACTAGCGATATGGTGGAAACTGGTACATTGGGTGGATACGCCAATCATAAGTCGGCAACCATTATTGCCTCTGCTCAACCAAATAAAATCTTCTATACACAAGCTTTAAAAATTGGTTCTTCATTTGTTGCATTTGAAGATCAAGTAACCAATAGAGAAGGCTTCCCAAAAGATTATAAAGTTGAAAGACCATTCAAAGATTTATTTCCAACTGGAACCGAATCATTAGCTTGGCAATATGTTCCAGGATTTGGTACCGCTGCTGATTATGTCGGAATCGATGTAAGAGGCAAATTAGCGATTGTTAATCGTGGTAGTACCGCATTCTCTGATAAATATACTGTTGCCAAAAACCAAGGCGCAAAAGCGATGGTCATTATTAATAACGACCCAACCGCTAACGATTTTAACTTCCATTGTTCATTTGGAGAAACTCAACCTGAATTCCCAATTATCTTAGTGTTATTCAAAGATAAGCAAGTATTCGATGGAACATTAGGTGAAAAATCTGGTGTTTTACATCTTGCTCAAAACGAATTACAAGTTAATGAAAAGGCCAAGACTGCTTCTACATTCACTAGTGACGGTTTATCATTCGATCTTGAAATTAAACCAGACATCTCCTCTCCTGGAGATTTAATTAGAGGTGCAGTCCCACCACAAAATAAAGATGATAAAGATTCTCGTCCACTTACTTCATACGCATTCTTAAGTGGTACATCTATGGCTTCTCCAAACTACGCTGGAGCCCAATCCGTCTTATTATCTAAACAAGCTAAGGCTTACTATTCTAAAGCTGCTGGCGCAATGACTGCTGATCAATTTGCAGCATATAAAAACACTATTGATATGCGTATGTTATCAACCGCTGATCCAATGTATGACTTAGAAGTTTCTCCTGAAACTGGAGTTAAAACCTTAACTTCCCCACGTATTCAAGGAGCAGGCTTAGTTGACTTAGGCGGCGCATATAACACTGATGTCTATCTTGAAGGTGCGGATGTATTAGGTAACCATACCGGAAAAGCAAAAGTCTCTTTAAGAAATTATGAAGACATCAATAACGGACGTATTAAATTAAAATTCTATTCCCATAATGAAAGTGATGAAAATCGTAGTTATGACGCTTATCTCACAGTGATGAGACCAGCGATTAAAAACGATAACGGTGTTGTCACTAAAGACTATAACTACCGTGGAGAAATTGATTCTATTACTGCATGGCCAAGTAGAAGCTATTGGGAATTATCTGCTGATCCTGAAACAGGTGCAGATATCTATGTGGAAAGAACTGTTGCTGGTAAAGTTGAAAATAAAGACTACTTCAAAGTCTCTAGAGAAATTACTTATTATGCAACTGAAGAGGCATGTAGAAATGCTACATATGATGAACAAAATCACACTTGGTCTTGTAGCAACTGTGGTGAATTACACATTGCAGGTGGCGAAGAACACTGCCCTAACTGTTTACACGATAAAGAACATTACACAGAAGACTTCTACACTAGAATCGCTCCTGAAAAATATGTTTATAACGAAGAAACCCGTTCATGGGAAGTCTTACCTGGATATGATTATCAATCCACTCAAGACGTCTTCATTGAAGAAAGATTACCATTAGGCGAATTAACATTCGTTCCTGGTGAAGAACTCCATGAATTAGCTACTTATCAATTAAGTAACGAAGTTAAAGAAGATATCTTAAAATTCTTCGAATATGGTTGTTACATTGAAGGATTCTTAACCTTAGAAAGTAGACAAAATAAAGAAAACCTTAATCTTGTCTATGCCGGATTCTTCGCTGGAGGAGAAAATACATATCATGACGCTCCAGTTGTGGAACCATTCAACTTCGAAAAAGATGAAAAGAAGGTTTATCCAAGTGATTTAGTTAATGACATCGCTAAAGTCTTAGCTGGTAAAGATGTTGCTGACTTCGGAAGTACTTGGATTGCTGGTTATCTTGAAAGTGGTAAATCATTTGATACTACTGCCTATGAAGAAAACACCAATTCCTTCTCTAACTTAGCCAAAACATCATCCAACTGGCACTTCGTTGGTGAAGATCCATTCACTGGCGAAATGGTGGATAATCCAAAAGATAATATCTATGTTGGTGACCCACGCGCCACAAATACGATGATTATTCAACAATTTGTGATGAGATCAGTTGTGGATAATTACTTCACGATTGTGAATACCGAAACTGGCGAACAAGTCTATAAGTCCAACTTACAAGATATCGCTAGACCATACGGTTATATGAAGAGATGGCCACTTTATAAATCACACGTTAATGGTGATAGATTAGGTAGCTATATTGCTGATAAAGCCGTTGCCATTATTCCTTTATATGATGTCGAGACTGGTGTAGCGTTCGAAGATGGTGAATATGCTATAACCTTTAATTACTTACTCGCGGGCACGAATGAGTGGACTGGCGATAAATATCAATACAAGTTCACAATTGATAGTTCTGCTCCAGAAGTAAGCAAAGTTGTCCATGACTCAGTCGACGAAAGTGTGAGACTCTACATCGAAGAAGGTAATCTCGCCTACGCTGCATTTGGCGGTATGTCTGGTGGATTATGGGAAGTTCAAGAAGATGAAGACGGACAATACGTTGAAGTCAGTGAAGAAAAACTTACTGAACTCTTAGACGAAAATCCAAATGAGGCGACTGATGATACTGGAAGATTATATCTCTCCCTAGTCAATAAAGCCTTTGGATCTACTGGTGTTGTCGTTAGATTCAGATATGACTTCAAGAAAGACGCCTATGACTTCGATAATCAAATCATGGCGCAACATAATCAATTAACTATTGCTCACGATTTAATCGATAGAGGTACTTATCTCAGCATTATCGAAGTGAATGGTGGTCAATATAAAGAAGTAACCGATGAGGACATTGTGAAATTCGCACTTTGTAGTAGAAATAACGTAGTGATCGAACACGTCGAATATGTCCCAGTAGTTACTGGCGGTTGTGGTGGAAATGTCGCTGCAACTAGCATCATCTTATCAACATTATCAATTAGCGCGATTGTCTTAATCGTTATTGCTAGAAAAAAGAAAAAACTAGGAGGTAAATAATATGAAAAAGATTCATTATTTATTCTTAACAGCCTCAGCCTTATCAGTGATGTTTGGCGTGGCAGGTTGTGGTAGTGACCCAGTCTCACCACAAGCAGACTTTGACTTTACAGTTGAATTATCTACTAAAAGAACAAAGGTGTATTTAAACCAATATCAAGAAGATCCTAAACATTTCGACGATCACATCGTGGTTCGTGAAATTAACAAAAAGCCAGGACAAGTCACAAACTATACCTATGAAATTAGAACTGCTGCTCAAAGAAGTTATGCCACAGTTGATAGTTCAGGATATATCACTCCTTTAAAATTAACTGATACAACAGTTTCTTCTATTAAGGTTAGAGTTCTTGAACAAAATTCTGAAATTGCTCGTAACTGCATTTTCACAATTACAAATAAGAGCCCAGAAGCCAATAAAGGTGCTAACTACTCTTCTTCTAAAGAAGATAAGAACACCATTCTTGGTCAATTAGAATCATTCGCTATGAATAATTTCTTAACTGGTATTACCTTATTCGAAAATGGTGGTTGGATTAGATATTCTGATCGTGCCATCTTAGGCAGTTCAACCTATATTCCAGGATTTGGATTTGGTTTATTATCTGAAGGTTCTTTAGACCCAACTAAACCATTATCTGGTATTACTGATAGTTGGCCAACTTACTTAAGAACTGCTTCTTCTTCTGAAACCTATGGTATTAACGCATGGGATGCAGAAGGCAGCCAAATTAGTGATTTAAATAGCTATATTACCCAAGGCTATTGGGGAACTAAAATTGATGAATCTGGTAAAGGTTATACTTGGTATCCAGTTTTAGCTAGCGACACCATTACAAAGTATGACTTACAAAACGGTGGCTCTGCTGAAGTTGCTAACAATAGACCAGTTCCAGTTGATAACAATGGTAACTTAGTTACTAAAGAAACCAAAAACGAAAAAGGTTTATACCGTCGTTGGAGAGTCTATGTTAAAACTAGTGAAATTAAATACCGCACTATGGCGGATAATGGTTATAACAATAGATCTATCGAATTAGAAGACTATGTCTTCCCATTCAAATTATTATTAACTCAAAATTCTAACTTATTCCGTGGATCTGAATTAGCCTCTGATACCTCTTACGGTATTAAAGGTGGATATTCATATTTCCGTAATACAAAAGAATTAGCGTACACCAAAGCCGATACTTTATTTAATGAAGCTACTGGCTATGATGAAGCTACTGATACTAGAAAAGGTGGCTCTTTAGGTATTGTTACTGGTAAGAGTGATGAACTCGGAAATGGTAGCTATATTGAATTTGAATTAATCAACCCAGTTGATGATTTCACCGCAATGTATACCTTAAGTAGTAATTTATATTCACCTCTTCCAGAATCTTTCTTAGTCAACCTCCCAGAAAACACTGGTAATAATGGTTGGATTAGCGCTGGTAAGATTTACGGTAAATATTCCAATAAACCAGATGCTGAAGATGATACACACTGGTTTAGAAGAAATATGCTTTGCGTTGGACCATACTTCTTAGAAAGATGGGATACAACCTCTCAAGTTATCTTCAAGTTAAATGAAGATTGGTTTGAACATAAAGCCCCTTACAATAGATATCACATCGATGGTGTTCATATTTCTATTGAAACCGCTGCTCAAACTAAACCAGATCATATTTGGAACTTATTTGTTAAAGGTAAGCTCGATAGCGCTGGCATTCCAAAATCCTATATTGAAAATCACTCTATCCCAGAAACTGGTAAAAGAGATTATCAAACTAGAGGTGATTCTACCTTTAAGTTAAATGTTAACTCTTGTAATCAAGAATATAGTGATTACTTATTTGGTACTAACGGTGTTATTGAAAAACATGAAACTCCAAGAACTGTTAAACCTTGGATGGCAAACAATGACTTCTTAAGAGGATTATTCTGGTCCATTAAGAGAAAAGAATTCGCTGCTAACCGTGGTGTGAACCCATCTTACGAATATTTTGCCGATGCTTATTTAACAGATATTTTAAATGAAGATTATGATCCAGAAGTGGACCCAATTGAAGATAAATACAAATCAGTTGCTTATAACTCTACTGACGAACATAAAGCAGCATTAACTAGCTTCTTAGGATTTGATCCAACTACGAGTGAATCTGACGCTGCTAAATATGGCTATAGCCATGACAATGCCGTCACCCACTTCCAAATCGCAGTCTCTGAATTAGTTAAACAAACTAAGCTCGTTCTTGGAACTAAAGAATCACCTACCCCAATTTCTATTGATGTTTGGTGGATGTATCAATCCGATATCGAAGAATATGGTAACGATATTAAAAACTATTTCGAAGATGCATTTAACGATAACGAAGTCTGTAACGGACAAGTCAAATTAACCGTTAATAACTTATACGTTACTAACTGGGAAGATGTTTATAAGAAACACCTTATGACTGGTGATTTCGACTTAGGTTTTGGTGCTATTAGTGGTAACACCTTAAACCCACTTAACTTCTTAGAAGTTTTAAGAAGTGATAACTCTTCTCAATTCACCCTTAACTGGGGTACTGATACTTCCAAAAAGTCTGACATCTATCCAATCATCTTCGATGGACAAGAATGGACATATGACTCATTATGGGCTGCTGGAGATCACGGCGTCATCGCTAGTAACGGTAAAGAAGTTAAACCAGTTGAAACTGGTTATATGGCTTCTCCAAAACAAATCGATCATCCAGAACTACCTGTTGAAGGTGGAGACTTATCACATGGTTGTATCTTAGATATTCCATTTGAATTTGTTTCTGCTCCAGATGGAAGTAAACTTGAAGGCGTTGATTTTACAATTACCAAAGTTCAAATCTATCTCCCAGGTACTGAAAACTTAGTCATTACTGCTGAAGATGCTAGATTAGTAATTGAAAAAGACGATGATGGTAATGTTACTGGTATTAAAGTAACAATTCCTGAAGCAATTGCTCTTGATATTAACGCTAGATTATTTGAAGCTAATGAACTTCAAGAAGAATATGATAGAGAAACAGATCCTGAAAAGAAAAAGGATATTGCTACTCCATTCAAAACCACAAAATATGACTTATATTGGTCAGTTGAAGTTTACTTCGACTTAGAAATTAGTGGTGCAATGCCTGTTGAAAACGTCTACTATGTCGCATCTAGCGAAAGTGACGTCGAAAGAAGTTTTGCGCTTGTAAAGTAAGGAGGATCTAAATATGAAAAAATTAGGTCTATCTGTCTTATCTTTAGCAGGAATCCTTGCTTTAGCAGGATGTGGTGAAACTATTACTTATAAACCAGTCGTGGTTGAAGAACATCTCACCCCAACAATGATATATGCTGATGAGCCTGGTTTCGTCTTATTCACTGGCGAAACCGCTCAAATCCATATGAATATCAGACCTTTAGTGGCCTCTGACGCTACACTTGTTTATGAAAGCAGCGATAAAAAAGTTGCCACTGTCTCTGATACCGGTTTAATTACCGCAGTTGGAGGAGGAAGTGCCGATATTACAATTTCCGCTAAAGAAGATCCTTCAGTTTTTGAAACGGTCACTGTTGGCGTTGAAACTAATATTATTACTGCCGATCCAAAAGATACCGATGCTATCAAAGCACAAAGAAAAGATTTAAATGATCATTTAGTGAAGCAAAGAACTGTCCAAAGAGAAAAATATGGAACAAGTGATGATCTAGATAAAGTACAAATCTATAATGGTTATGTTGATTACACAACTAGAGATGGCGAACATTTTGCTAGCGAATCCGTTAGACAAGATTTCACTATCAGTAGATCAAATGGTTTCTTCCATTTTAATATCTTAGATAAGGATACTCGTTCTCCTGGTGGAGACGCTTCTCTTGATGCCTTTGGCTATTACTTCTTCTGTAACGAAGACTTTGACGCTCACGTCTATAAACATTCCGATTCTGCTAAGAGAAGATGCAAAGTCAATGCTCAAGACTATATTGGAAAAGTTGATCGTACTGAAGTCGTGTGCTTAATGCTTGATCAATTCTTCACTAGCGGTAGAAAAGTATTCACCAATCAACCAACTAACGCTTTAGAAAGTAGCGCCATTAGTGGTGGTAGTGCCGCTAATAAAGGTGGTTATAGTGGTGATGGATTAACTTCAGGTGGCTACTTTAAATTTGGCTCTCCTGCAACTCAAAAAGTTACAGCTGAAGAAGAAGATGATTTAAATATTCCAACAGGCACTGTGTTAACATTTAAATCTGATTCTGGTTATCACTGGTCTAACGGAAGAATCGATGCTTCTTATTCTAGCCAAACTATGGAATATGATTTAGACGGACATCACTATGTTAATACTTTTACTTCTTATACTAGAGTATTGATTGAAGAAGAAGTTGATATTGTCTACCCTGATAGAGATAGCTATCAATTAGTCGCAGCAATCTTCGACTTATAATTCTATTAATGTCAAAATTAGGGCACTAGCAATAGTGTCCTTTTTATTTTTATCAAAAACCAGCAGGAGAAGGCCTCTATTTTAAAATTTGAAAACAAAATTACTTATAAGGTTGTCTATAAAGACAGTTTGATATATAATAAACAAACAATTTATTAAATTAAATTGTAGAACTGAGAAAAATGTTAAAGTATTCCATTAAAAGAGTCATCCTAGCCTTAATAACAGCGTTTATTATTATTTCGATTACTTTCTTTTTAGTGAAATCTCTTGGTATTAAAGATACTTCACTTGGACAAAAGCAAAGTGTCAGACACGCATTCTTTTTAGAGCAATTAAGACTTGAATACGTGGTATGCTTTGATCACCCAGTCAGCGGATATGGTGAATTACTCGCTGAATTCCATGACTATGGTGCTCCTGAATATTTTTATCAAAAGCCAATTATTGAACAATACGGTGTTTGGTTAAGAAACGTCTTTACCAAATGGGAATGGGGTAATTCCTTATATATCGTTCCCGACCGGTCGGCAATATCGATAATTGCGGATCGTTTACCAACGACCGTTATTTTAAATATTATCGCGGTTGTCGTTTCTGTTCCTTTAGGTATTGGTTTAGGAATTTTAGCAGGTTTAAAGAAAAATACATGGGTCGATCATTTAATTTCCACTCTTGTTATGATCTTTATCTCTGTTCCTAGCTTCGTTGTTATTTCCTTACTTATATATTGGTTTGCCTTCCTTAATTCATGGCTGCCGACTAAGTGGCCCGCACCTACTGAACCAACAAGCCAAAAAGTTTTAGCCTTCATTATTCCAGTTATATCTTTATCATTTGGTTCTGTTTGTGGTTACACCAGATTCGTCAGAGCCGAATTATGTGAAGTTATGTCTAGTGAATATCTTTTACTTGCTAGAACTAAGGGCTTAACTAAAAACCAAGCTATTACTCGTCACGCCTTAAAGAATGCATTCGTGCCAATCTTACCAAGCATTCTTGCTGAATTTATTGGTATTTTCGGTGGCTCAATGATTCTTGAACAATTGTACGGCATTAACGGTATTGGTAGCTTATACATTACCGCAATTGAACAAAAAGACTATAACGTGCTTATGTTAGATATGACAATCTTTACTACAGTCGGCTTATTGGCAGGTATTGTTTTAGACTTGTCTTATGGGTTTATTGACCCTCGTATTAGAATGGGAGAAAAACGTTAATGAAAAAAGTCGATGACGATTTTAAATTAGTTGATCTTCCAAGCGAGGCTCAAGATCCAGAGATTAAAGAAGAAGACTTTGTTCTTAAAGACGCTAGTGAATCATCTCATGAACAAAGATTCCAAACTAAGCCTACCACCTTCTTTAAAGACTCGATGAGAAGATTTGCCAAAAATAAGAGTAGTGTTGTTGCTGCTGTTATTTTAGGTATTTTAGTTGTCTTATCTATCATTGTCCCTCTTGCTTCACCTTATCGTGATCGTATTGATGGGGCTCAAGATGCCGCATTAGTTAACCTTGAACCAAAATTATTTAACAGTGGTACTGGATTCTGGGACGGAACAAAAAAAGTAGAACATGTTTCTATTGATGAATTCACTGGTTTACCTGATCCAGATACATATCCTTTAAATGGTATTGTGGGTGGTAAAGATGCGATGGTGGTTACTGCTCCTGAATATACTAGCGTTGCTGATAAGTTCGGTTTTGATGGATATGCTTTGGTGGGATTTTATGGCTCCATGGGTGTTAATAAAGTCTCTTTAAGATCCACTAACCCATTTGAATTTGACGCTGATTTAGCGAGCAAAAAATTTACCTTAAATTTAGATGAAGTTTCTTTAGTTTTAACTAATTTTGATGTCTGTGATTTAGATAAGATTAGATATTATGAAGACGATGACACTATTGAATTACCACGTGGTTATACTTTAGGTTTAACATCTTTGGAATTTAACTATTACGATGTCACTGAAAAGAAATATGTTCCTGTCACTTTAGTGGAACCTGCTTTAACCCATGATATTGATGAATATCACACTGTAGATATTGAAAGTATTATTGTTGCTGAAACAGGCTTAACTTCTTTTGATAAGTTCTATTTCACAATCTCTGTTACTCCAGTAGAAGGCACTGCTAGTGACGCTAACGTGTGTGGATTAGTGAAAAACATGATGATTTATAACTCTAGAGTAGATGAGCCATTTACTCCTACTGAGTTAGATCCTGTTAATCCTCATTTACCAGAAATAGAATATTTCTCTACTAATTTAACTAGTGACTTACATGGAATCTGCTTTGATAATGCAATGACCTTTATTGCTCGAAGACTCACCATTGGTTATGGTGCTAATGTCAAACAAAATAGAGGCTATTGGTCCATTAGTTCTTCTAGAGATTTTGCTAAAGAAATCTTCTTGGGAAAATGTCGATTTGCTTCTTTTACATTTGATAGCTATGCAGCTACTTTAGGTAATGTAGAAAAAACAATTTACCTTGCTCAACTTGCTAACTATAAGAATTCTGGTTGGATTTCATTAAACTATGACTGGGATTTAGATATTTATGACAGACCTTATGTCACTGAATTTGAAGTCCATATTAAAAATAGAGAGAAATGTCCATTAGTAGAAGACTTAGATTTAGATGATGTTATTGGCATCAATGTTATTGGTGGCAAACCAACTATTGAAGTTAGAGCAAAAGTCACAATGTGGAAATTCCTTGAATTTGACTCTATGCCTAAATTCCTTATGGGTACTGATAGAGCTGGTAGAGCGATGTTTACTTATGTCTTTGAAGGCTTAAGAAACTCATTATTATTAGGTCTGTTAACATTCGTTGTTTGCTTCTTATTTGGTTTAATTTGGGGTGCTATTTCTGGATATTTTGGTGGTAATGTCGACCTCGCTATGGAACGACTCACTGATATTTTAAGTGGCATGCCTTGGATTGTCGTTATGACAATTATAGTTATGCACATGGGCCGTAACTTTACTGCCTTTGCTATCGCGTTATGTTTAACTGGTTGGATTGGTACTGCAAGTACTACTAGAACCCAGTTCTATAGATTTAGAGGACGTGAATACGTTTTAGCCTCTCGTACTTTAGGCGCAAGTGATGCAAGATTAATTGCAAAGCACATCTTACCTAACGCCATGGGTACAATTATTACTGGTGCTGTTTTAATGATTCCTAGTGTTATCTTCTCAGAAGCGACATTAGCCTATTTAGGTTTAGGCTTCCAAGATCATTCATCTTTAGGTGTTATTTTAAGTGCTAACCAGGCTCAATTATTTAATCACCCATATCAATTGATATTCCCGTCTGTAATTATTTCCTTGTTAATGATTTCGTTTAACTTATTTGGAAATGGTTTGCGTGATGCGATTAACCCAAGTTTGAAAGGAGAAGGAGAATAATGGAAGAAAAAGAAGTAGTGCTTTCCGTTAAAGATCTTAAGATTAACTTCTCTACAGACCATGGGTATGTTCAAGCTGTAAGAGGTGTCTCTTTTGACTTATATAAAGGTGAAACCTTATGTATTGTTGGAGAATCTGGTTCAGGTAAATCAGTTACTAATAAAGCGATCATGGGCATTTTAAGTGCGAATGGTCGTATTATGGGCGGATCTATTATGTACGAGGGAGAAGACTTAACTAAAGTTAGTGAAGATGAATTCCATCGTATTAGAGGTCATAAGATTGGTATGATTTTCCAAGACCCATTATCCTCTTTAAACCCAATTGTTCGTATTGGTAAGCAAATCACTGAAGCTATGCTTCTTAATAACTCAAAACTTAAGAAGATGTTTGATGATAAAGTCGCTAATGAATTAGTGGCCTATAAGAATGCGGAAACTGAATATAAATCTTTATTAGCCGCCAGAAAAGAAAAGATTAAATTCACTAAAGGCGAAGCTAAAAAAGAAAAAGCTAAGATTAAAAATGAACCTGGCTTATTAAAAAGTGGTAAATTCTATTCTTTAAAGATTGAATATAACGGCAAAAAATCTGAGGCTAATGAAACTTATAAGAATAAGGTTAAAGAATTATCTAAAGAAGAATTAGCTGCTCAAGAAGCCACTTTAAAAGCGAAAAGAGATGAAAAGATTGCCGCTGCTAAAGCTTGGTTTGAAGCTGAATCTTTAAAGATTAAAGAAGAAGTTAAGGCTTTAAAAGCGGAAGTTCCTTCTAAAATTAAAGAAGTTAAAGATAATACTCAAAAAGAATATGGCAAAATTAAGGAAGCAACAAGTGAATCTAAATCTTCTTTAAAATCAAAATATGTTCCTTTGATTAAACAAAATAAAGCGAAATATAAAGCAAGATGTAAGACCGCTAAAAAAGAGGTCAAAGAATACAAACAAGAACTTAAAGAAAGATATCAAAATAAAGTTAACTATGCGAAGTCTTATTTAAGTGATAAAAACGAAATTAAAGAGGCTTGTAAAAAGGCTAAACAAGATTATATTTCTTCTATTAAAATCACAAGATCTCAGGCTAAAGCTAGAGCCTTAAAGATTATGAAAGAAGTAGGTATCTCTAATCCAGAAAAGAGATTTAGACAATATCCATTTGAATTCTCTGGCGGTATGAGACAACGTATCGTTATCGCGATTGCCTTAACCGCGAATCCAGATATCTTAATTTGTGATGAACCTACTACTGCTTTAGACGTTACAATCCAAGCGCAAATCTTAGAGTTAATCAATAGATTAAAAGAAGAGAGAAATATCTCTGTTATCTTTATTACTCATGACCTTGGTGTTGTGGCTAATATGGCTGATAGAGTGGCGGTTATGTATGCTGGTAAGATTGTGGAATATGGTACTGAAGATGATATCTTCTATGATCCACGTCATCCATATACTTGGGCCTTATTATCTTCTATTCCTGATATCGATAGTAAAGAAAAACTTGAAGCGATTCCAGGTACACCTCCAAATATGATTTATCCACCTAAAGGTGACGCTTTCGCCTTACGTAGTAAATATGCAATGGCTATCGACTTTAAAAAGGAGCCACCAATGTTTAAAGTTAGTGACACTCACTACGCTGCTACTTGGTTACTTGATCCACGTGCTCCAAAAGTGGAAATGCCAAAGATTGTGAAAACTCGTATTGAAAACTCTTTAAGAAATGCGAAGAAAGGAGCAAGTAAATAATTATGAATTTTATTAATAGCTCCATTTATCGTATTAAGGCGAAATATAAACCAAGAAAGCCAACATATAGACCTGAACTCAATGAGCAAGGTATTGAACTTTCTGTTCGTCATTTAAAACAATTCTTTAAATTTGGTCATGGTCGTAGTGCTTTTAAAACTAAGGCCGTTCATGACGTCTCCTTTGATATTAAAAAAGGTGAATGTTTTGGTGTTGTTGGTGAATCTGGTTGTGGTAAAACCACAACAGGTCGTTCTTTAATTAGACTTTATAACATTACTTCTGGTTCTGTTTATTTTGAAGGTAGAAGAACTTCAGCTGGATCTAGATGGAATGAAAAAGAAATTAAATGGACCAAAATTAGAGGTAGAAGAAAAATCAAAGAATTAAAGAAAGAATTAGCCTCTGAATTAGAGAAGGTTTTAGACACTACTGGATTAATTCCTGAAATTGAAAAGATTAATGATGAATTATCGAAATTAGAAGCCGAGATTAAAGAAATTAAATCTACTTATAAAGAAAGAATGGAACAAGCCGCAAACATTGAAGATGAAGAGGCTAAAGCTCTTAAAATTGAAGAGATTAATAAAGAACATTCTTCCGAAATTGAAGTTAGAAGAGTGAAGATGGAAGCTTTAAGTGAAAAGCTTAAAGAATATAAGGCTACTGTTAGAGCGGCAAAAAAGAAAGTAGTGGATGAATCTACTCAAAAAACCGCGGATGAATTAAAAGCGCAATATAAAGAAAAGATTCAAGCAGTTAAAGATCATATCGACGAAGTCGAAAAAGAACAAATTGAGCAAATTGCCCAAATTAAATATGACAATAAACACGTCGATAAGAAATTAATGTCCAAGATGCAGATGATCTTCCAAGATCCTGTTGATTCTTTAGACCCTAGAATGACTGTTGAAGATATCATTCAAGAAGGTTTACATATTCAAGGTCAATATAACAGATTTAAGAACTCTCAAAAAGTGAAAGATGTTCTTGTTAAAGTTGGTTTACTTCCAGAATACGCTTCTAGATATCCTCATGAATTCTCAGGAGGACAAAGACAACGTATTGGTATTGCTCGTGCTTTAATCATGCAACCAAGATTCTTGATTTGTGATGAACCAATCTCCGCTCTTGATGTTTCTATTAGAGCGCAAATCATTAACTTATTAAATGATTTAAAAGAAGAAATGGGTTTAACCATTATGTTTATTGCTCACGACTTATCAGTTGTTAAATATTTCTGCGATCGAATCGCGGTTATGTATTATGGAGAAATCGTGGAACTCGCTAGTAGTGATGAGTTATTTAAACACCCACTTCATCCATATACCCATGCACTTTTATCCGCTATTCCTAAACCAGATCCATTAAGTGAGAAAAATAGAACTAGATATTTATATGTTCCTGCTAATGAGCATGATTATTCTAAAGAAGCTCCAAAACTCACTGAAATCACTCCGGGACACTGGGTCTTAGCGAACTCTGCTGAGTTAGAAAAATACAAAGAAAAACTCAAATAGACCATCTTCGGATGGTTTTTTTGTTTAGGCGGTTTCCTATAAAACGTAATTAAGAAATATAAAAATAATTTTTATATAAGTTGTAAATAGGTGGCATTAAGTCTAAGATTAATGTGTAAGTGTTTTAGCTACACTTTAATAATATTATGAAAACTAAAAAACTATTTACATCATTATCTTTTTTAACCCTTGCTTTAGGGGCATTTTCTTTTGCTACTATTATTAATGATAGTAGTGTTAAAGAACCAGCTGTTATTGAAGCATGGAGTACTGATGTTAAGCCAAGCGTTGCTGCTAGTTATTATTCTGCTGCTGATGGCAAAACAGGATCACAACTTAGAAATGCGTTAGCAGATTTTAATAAACCAACCTCTCCATCCTATGATTGGTCTAGATATGAGGCTGCTGACGAAGCTCAAGACGATAGCAGCGCTATTTATTGTGTCTATACTAGACATAACATTCCAAAAAATGCGCATGTTGGTAGTGGTTACTCTTGGGATAAATGGAATAGAGAGCACGTTTATACTCAATCCTCATTTCCTGCGAGTGATAAAGACAATCACAATATTTTTGCTTGCGAAGGTCAAATTAATAACACACGTGGTAATTTGCCGTATGATGAAGTTCAAGGCAAAAGCGGAGCTAGCAGGATTAGTGAATTCGGTCACACAACAGATTGTTATTATATATCTGGCACTTCGTTTGAACCATGCGATGAGGCTAAAGGCGAAATTGCTAGAGCCTGCTTATATTGCACAATCTATTATGGTTATGACTTAAGCCAAATTTTTGTTGATAAAAATATAGCTTTAAAGTGGAACGCAATGTATCCAGTTACCGCTAGAGAAATTTATAGAAATAACGTCGTTTATACGTTACAAGGAAATAGAAATCCATTTATTGATCATCCTAGCTACGCTCAAAAGATTTATGATGGACCAGCTTATCAAGGAACAGATCCTCTTAGTGACGAAGGCGTAACAATTACTCCTTCATCTGCCTCGATTGAAAAAGGAAAAACGGTTACTTTAACCGCAGTCGCTAGTGATAGCAGTGCTATAACTTGGACTACTTCTAATTCTTCGATCGCGACAGTTAGTTCATCTGGTGTTGTTACTGGTGTTAATAGTGGTACAGCACAAATTACTGCGACAAGTAGTACTGTTGGTAGTGCTAGTGCCACAATTACTGTTACCGAACCAGCTGTATTATCTTCTATTTCTGTTAGCGGACAAAAAACATCTTATGTTGTTGGTGATAGTTTTGTTAAACCAACGGTAACTGCTACTTATAGCGATAGTTCTTCAAAGGATGTTACTAATTCTGCAACTTTTTCTAATTATGATTTAAATACCGAAGGTAATTACACGGTAAATGTTAGTTATAAAGAAGAAACTATTACCAAAACTACATCGTACGACATAACTGTTGCTCCTCAAGGACAAGTTGTTGTTGAAGCTTCTGTTAAGGGTGATAAAACTTTCTATGTTGGTGAATATATTTCTAATTCCGATATCGATGTATACGTTGACAATGTAAAAACAACCTCATTCTTATTTAACGGAAGTAATAATTATTCATATCAATTTACTTATGAAGACGCTGCTAGTGGAGGAGCTATCACAAACAAAGTGTTTGAAAATGCGATTTCTGCTAGTGGAGGAGTAGGATCATTAACCGCTAAAGTTAAAAGAAAAGAGCGCGGAAGCTCAGAATCAGTTACTGATGTTATGACCGCTAATGATTTAACTGCTACCGATACCTCATATACTCCGTTCTCCAATGTTTCCTTAACTAGTAGTGCTCGATACGCAGGCAATTCTGCTAAAAATACTGCAGGAAATATTCAACTAAAATCTAAAAATAGCAACTCTGGTATTGTATCAACAACTAGTGGAGGTAATCTTACTAGTGTCAGAATTGTTGTAGGCAGTGGTAGTAATACTGTTCAAATCTATGGAAAAAACACTGCATATAGCAGTGCAAGTGACTTATATGATTCCACAAAACAAGGAACTCAAATAGGTTCTTGCTCATCTACATCTACAATTAATATAACTGGTGAATATGCATATGTAGGAATTAGATCTGCTAGTGGTGCTTTATATTTATCTAGTGTTGAATTTACATATGGCAGCGAAGATACAGCAGAAAATGTCGCTAATTATATTATGTACGAAGATACTGCTAACCAATGTAAAACCAAAACCACTATTGCTAAAGGATATTTTGAACAGCTTAGCAAAGAAGAAAGAACTTTATTCATGGAATCAAGCGAATATGTTATTTCTAAAGGCAGAGAAAGATTATTAGCATGGTTAAAAAATCAAGGAATGGAAATAGAATCTTCTAATAATGATTATGTTATTAACGCTAATAGTGCTTCTATTATAAATGGCGGTGAAACTGATAATATTTCTTTGATTATAATCATTACTGTTTCTGCTGTATCATCTTGCTTATTGCTTGGTGTGTTGATTTTAAAAAAACGTAGATATCATAAATAAATTTTCATAAAAAAACGTCGTTCCAGAGCCTAGGAACGATGTTTTAATATTTGGTCAAAAATAATGCTTACATAAAAAATTATAATTGTGTAATATATATTCTTTCCTAATAAGAAAGAGAATCGAAATATATAATTGTGAAAAAAAGAATTATCGGACTCGTTTTGGGCACCTTGGCCCTTTCTTTAGGCACTATTTTAATTGCGGGCAATTCAGATAAAGATAATAGAGTTGCTGCTGCTTATTATTCACCTAGTACTCACTATGAAGTTTCTGATACTGCATCAGAATTAGCATCTTATTATAGCTCTATTTCTGATAGCGATAGTGGAACATCACTTTTAAGTAAACTTCAATCTTTAAACTCTAGTAAACGTAAAAAGACTATTGGTTATAGTGGCATTGGTACTGATACTGGTGGAGCGGTTATTTATACAGATTATGATTTAAATAACACCGCTAAAGATAGCAATGGCCAAACATATGGAACTAAGGTTGCTTCCTTCTATACAAAGACAAGTGCTACTAGCTGGAATAGAGAACACATGTGGCCTAATAGCCATGGTGGAAATAACGTCGAGGCCGATATTTTACATACTAGACCTACAATTAGTTCAGAAAACTCTAGCCGTGGTAATTCTTTCTACGTCGAAGGTAAAAATAGTAGTTCAGCAGGTTGGGATCCATTTACTGCTGGATATGATGCTGAAGTGCGCGGAGAATGCGCTCGCGTAATTTTATATTGTGTTGTTGCATACCCAAGTTTTACTTTAAGTGATGCTGATTCGCATTCTACCTCTAATAATAATAAAGATAATATGATGGGCAACATGAACACTTTAATTAAGTGGCATTTTGACTATCCACCTAATGTCTATGAAATAAATAGAAATAATGGTGCGGAATATCTTCAAGGAAATAGAAACCCGTTCGTGGATCATCCTGAATATGTTGCCCGCATTTGGTCAAGCTTTAATTCTACTGTTAGTACTTTATGTACTAATAATTCAAGTAAATATTCTAGTTGGCAACCAGGTAATTACTGCAATTATGGTGAAACTACTCCAGTAAATAATGATGGAGTTACTATTAGTAGTTCTTCTGCTAGTATTTCAGTTGGTAGTTCCACAACTTTATCTGCAACTGCCTCTAATAGCGGAACAATCTCTTGGACCACATCAAATAGTTCTGTTGCTAGTATAAGTTCATCTTCATCTAATAGTGGAGCAAATATCACTGTTACTGGTGTAGCTGCTGGCACAGCGACTATTACTGCTAAAGCGACAATTAACGGAACTCAATATTCTAAAACTTGTACAGTTACTGTTACTAAAGTAGTTAGTTCTCTTTCTAAAGGTTCTACTTCTCCAACTAAAACTACATATACCGCTGGAGAGTCTTTTGATCCAACTGGATTAACAATTACCGCTACATACACTGATTCCACTAGTAGCAATGTTACTAGCTCTGTAGTTTGGACACCAAATCCATTAACCGCGGGCACAACATCAGTTACAGGTACCTTTGGTGGCAAAACAGTCACTATTACAGGTATAACAGTTAATGCAGCAGCGGAACCAGAGAATTATTCTATTACAACCGGTGATTTGGATACTAGTTATCCAAAAAGTGAAAAATCATATACCGCGGAATCTGGCATTTCATTTACAGCATATTACACCGCTAACTATAGCAGTAAAATTCAATTTAAAAGTAGTCAGGGTTATCTTTATAACAACAATTCACTTAATTTAGGCACCTTAACTCTATCTGGTGTTTCCGGCTCTTTAACTGTGTACGCAGGAACAACAAAGAATCCATCGTCCACAACAATATCTGGATCAAATGGAGTTTATAATTTAACAGGATATAATTATTTTAAAATAATTAATAGCAGTGGTTCTGTCGCAACTTGTAATAGTATTAGTGTTGGCTTAGCTGCTCAACAAAAGACTCTGTCTTCTATTTCAGTATCTACGGCACCAACTAAAACAACTTATACAGCAGGCGAATATTTCGATCCTACTGGTTTAGTCATTACACGAACATATTCTGATAGTACATCAGATACATATACATACGCTAATCACACATCAGACTTTACATTTAACCCAAGCACATCTACTGCGTTAACCACAAGTAACGCAAGTATCACTATCACTTATGGCGGTAAGTCATGTAGTCAAGCTATTACTGTAAATGCTGCTAAGACCTTATCTTCTATTTCGGTGAGTACAGCGCCTACTAAAATAACATATACAGCAGGAGAGACTTTTGATCCTACTGGACTTGTAATTAGAAGAAATTATTCTGATTCAACATATGATACATACACATATAGTGGACATACCTCTGAATTTACATTTAGTCCATCTACGTCAACTGCATTAACGACGAGTAACGCAAGTGTCACTATCACCTATGGTGGTAAATCAACTTCACAAGCCATAACTGTTAATGCTGCTGCTAAGACTTTATCTTCAATTTCTGTTAGTGGTGGCAAAACATCATTCACTATTGATGAAGATTTTAGCTTTGGTGGAACAGTAACCGCGAACTTCTCCGATTCAACTTCTAGCAATGTTACAACGAGTGCAATATTCTCTGGTTATAATATGTCTGTAGCGGGTAATTACACCGTTACTGTTAGTTATACCTATGGTGGCACCACTAAAACCGCAACTTACAGTATTACTGTAGCTAGTAGTGGTGGAGGTAGTGGAGGAACCGAAGAAGGTTCACAAAGAATTTCTGCTAGTACAACTTCTACTTATTATCAATCTGGAGACATTTGCCCAACAGGATCTACATCCTCTGCAACAGCTACATGTGACGCGTTTGATGTAAGCTGGCTTAAAAATGGTGGTAGTAATAGCATTGCCTATACGTATGCAGAAATCCGCGTTTATGCTAGCCATTCATTTACCATCACTCCAAAAGAAAATTATACGATTACCAGCGTGGTGATTACTGCAAACAGCAGTTCTTATGCAAGTGCTGTTGGTGGTTCTTCTTTAACTAACTGTACAAAAGATGTTAGTAGCTCGACTGTTACTTTAACACCAACTAATGGTGATAGTGCAGTAGGATTTACTAATAGCGCTCAATCAAGAATTAATTATATTGTTGTTAATTATGAAACTGAGTCGTCTGGTTCAGTAGATCCAGTAACTTCTATTACTGCCTCAGTTAGTAAGACATATAATGTTGGTGAGACTATTAATATCTCTGATATCACAGTTAAAGATAATAACAATAAAACTGTTACTGGATTTACATTCGCTAATGATGGATATCAATTTACTTATAGCGATGCCTCTAGTGGAGGAGCTTCTACCAGTAAAACATTTACTAATTCTATTAGTTATGAATCATTATCTTGTTCTTTAACTGTTCAAGTACAAAGAAAAGCATATTCTGCTCCAACCAGTTCTTCTCTAGAACATACTGGTGCAGAATTTAAAACTGCTGGTATTGGAACTAATTATGCTACTGGACAAACTGCAACAGTGGATGGAATTACTTTTGATGTCGATGGTTATGTTTATAACAACACATATTTATCATTAAGTGCGTCTAAATCATCTGCACCTGGAAAAGTTTTAAATACTACTCCTTATCCAGGCGGAATTACTTCAGTTGCTGTTAGTGGAGCATCTCCAGATATTCAACTTTCTACTGATGGAAGTAGTTGGGTTGATTTAAGTAGTGCCACTACTGGTAGTGTTAACTATTTCTATTTAAAGATTTTCTATAAGACTACTGGACAATCTAACTATGTTAATATCACTAATATTACTGTCACTATTAAGGGAGTGGAAACCGCTAATAACGTTTCTAACTTCATTATGTATGAAGACACTAATAATCAATGTGTTAGTAAATTAACTACTGCAATTAGTTATCTTAATAATTGTTCTAGTAGCGAATTGAATACATTTAAAACATCTAGCGATTATGTAATTT